>NZ_RSFW01000001.1 GCF_003937825.1 Mesobacillus subterraneus
CTAGTGTTTTAAGAAAAACAGGGGGACGGTTCTACTGTTTCGACGCGAAACAGTAGAACCGTCCCTGCGTTTTTTTTACAAAACTCCTAAACTACATTCATATTCGTGGTCTACACTTGTGTTCTAAAGGAGGATGGTATGATGAGAAACAATCTTTCTACAGAAGACAAACTGAAACTGACCGAGCTAAAAAAGCAATTATTGAATGTCCCCACTCCCGACGAACGCCACACCGCCCTAAAAGAAATCGAACACATACTGAAGAAAGCCCGCCAGCGTCACAAATTCATGACCAAGTGAAACAGAGGGACGGTTCTGGTGTTTTTGAAACACCAGAACCGTCCCTGCGTTTTCAAAAGCTGTACACTACCACTTTTTCGGCTATATGTTCATTGTCCTCGTTCGGCTTATACCATACTCTTACCTTTTGGCCGAGTTTTAAATCATCAATATGGTTTACGAAAAGTGATTGAAATCCCATGCCTGTTATTCGTGTATCATCTGAAATTTTAACTTCTGATAATTTATATGAAGCATCTGGCTCGACCTGAATAACAGCTAACATTAAGGTATTACCATCCATTTCAGCGATTCTTTTCTTTTCGTCATAATCACTAAACCGAATAAAATCAATGGCGTACCAGGAAACAAGCATTATTGGGATTAACAGGACTGCCCATTTAATCACTTTCAATATAGCCCCCCCCCTATCCTTATCCCTATTTAAAGAAAATATTGTAAACAATTTACGTAACTCCCACTCCCAAGCAGGTTATCTAAATATTTTTGAACTTCTGCACCCTCAAGTTCAGAGACGACCATTGCTTTCTCCTGGTCACTTGTGAACTCAATCTTTGCCTCTGCCAACCCTTCCTTCTAATACCTGCCTGCTTTTTTAAACCTGTATTGCTGAATCAAGCTTTTCCCTCCAACTAAAGAGTCGAAATTGTCACCGCTTTTCCAGATCATACGAAAAAATTCTACAAAAGAGACGTTTATTCCTTCTAAATATCACAGGTACGGTTCTGTTGTTTCAACATGTTTTTCAAAACACAAGAACCGTCCCTCCTGTTTTGGTTAAAACAGATAAAAGGTCTAATTCATATGCGAATTAGACCTCTTGTACATTGGATGAATGACAACATTCTTTGAAATACTTCTGTTTATGAAACAATAGAACCGTTCCCGTGTTTTCCTTCCGTTTGAAACAGTAGAACCGTCCCCCTGTTTTCCCCGTGTCTTCTATATGACTTCCTCGCTCTGTTGTGTTTCTTCCATTTTTGCAAGAGTTTGGAGTGCGGGTGTTACTGCGCTTGCAATTAAGGTGAAAAAGATTACTAGGGCCAGGTCGACTGCGTATGATACTAACCAGACTTTGTCTAAATTAGCTACCCCTGAAACGGTTCCTCTAGAGATGTATTGGTTTAACCCGTTTGAGATAAAGAATAAGAAATAATAAAAAGGTATGTACCTGCTTAATTTATTGCCAAATTTCTCAGTTGCCTGCTTTTCTTCAAAGTAACCCGCCATCCTCGAATACACATTCCACATTCCATAAAGATTGTAAAAAGGAATGATGACACGCGCCAACGCACCCCCAGGTGTAGTTGGATATTCTGGATTTAACTTTCTTAAATCTTTATGAACTTTGAATAGCCAAACTAAATACAAGATGTATAAGATGATCAAGATCAATGTGAAAAACAGCGAAGTAAATTGTTCAAACGTAACAAAATACTGTACAAAAAACTCCGTATGAAATGCCAAGAAATAACTATTAAATAATCCAATTACATTCAAGCCAATCGCAATGAATAAGAAAATCCTTAACACTTTCCCTACGGATTTTGAAGAAAGATCCAAATTTAATTCCCCCTAATTCAAGTTGAATTCCTGTACATTTTTTAAAAAGGAAATGGCTTCGTCCAAATTCGAAACAGGCACGATCATCATCGAAAGATTCTCTTCATCGCCAACCTTATACGCTTCTTCCTGGTTGCTAAGATAGCCGTCATTCTCATCCACATTCTTAGGAACAAAGAAAAAATCGACCTCATTCTGTTCAGCAGCCAGAAGCTTATACCGAATGCCCCCAACCTCTCCAATGGTCCGGTCACTGTTGATTGTCCCGGTGCCCGCTATTGTGAAGGATTTTTCCTCGGAAAAATTCCATTGGTTGGCTTCCTCCACTAATCCAATTGCCACCATTAGTCCCAGAGAGTCACCATAATATTGAGACGCTTCCGCCATGATTTCATTTATCCGCTTTTCAAATGCATCTAAATCCGCTTCTTCTGGATCTGATTGTACAACGGCATTTGCAATGGTCATCTCTTTAAACACATTCATATCTTCTTGATAACTGGAGTAAGCTTCATACTCATCAGAAGATATCGGATAAAACTGAATGTCCTCTTCCGCAAGTAATAGCAATAGCTTATCAAGCAGTTTCTCCGTCACCCCAGTATTCACATAAGTAAAATGAACAGAGCCATCAATACCGAGCTCCTGCACCGGGACAATATTTCCTGTATATTCAAATTCCTCATGCAGCGGGTAAAATAAGACGACAACCGGCAGCAGCGCAATCAGAATCAACCCAATACTAAACTTAACCTCTGTTGAAATCTTTACTCTCACCCTCCCCCTTTCACATTAAACAGGAAGCAGCACATTCCCTTGCATCTAAATGCCAACCAGACATTGCCAGTTCAGTCATTACCATTACTATCGGCAGTAACTTACTAGTTTTTAGCACAGAGGGACGGTTCTGGTGTTTTTCGAGACACCAGAACCGTCCCATGTTTCTTTCTTTTTATCTATCTCAATGAGTAATCCTTTTTCATTTACAGTCAAAAGTAATGGTGGCCTTATCACCTGTTTGAACGAAAAAAATCATCAATCCTAATAAAAAGGGCCTAATTCAAATATGAATTAGACCTCTAAATATGATAACTTTCGTGTGATGACCTGACGTTCCGTGGTCATTCTTCTGTTTATGAAACAGTAGAACCGTCCCTCTGTTTTTACCTCTGTTTTTATTTCAATGCTTCTAATTCTGCTAGTGTTGCCTGGATGTCTTGGTCTGATAGTGGTGCGAAGCCTGTTTGTTCTGCGACATCTTGTGCGTTTTTCATGGTGAAGATGGCGTAGTCAAGCACTTGTGGCTTGGATTTTGCATTGTTTGCGTTCAGGTATGTGAATACTGGTCTAGTGAATGGGCCGTAATCGCCGTCTTCTTTGATTGTTGTAAGAGAAGGTTCAACTGGTCCCTTGCCGAAGTCGATACTTACTGCAGTCAATTTGTCTTTGTTGTTGGCATAATAGCCGTAGCCAAAGAAGCCGATTGCATTCTTATCTTTTGACACAAGGTCAACCAAAACCGAGTAGTCCTGCTGAAGATTGATGCCTTCTGCTAGATCTTTTTCATCCAGAATATTTTCAAACATGAATTCATATGTTCCGTGGTTCTCGTTCGGGCCGTATGTCTTGATTTCTTCGTCTGGGAATTCAGCGCGGACATCTGACCATTTCTTCTTGCCGCCTTCAGCAAGGAAAATGTCGATGATTTCTTCCTTCGTCAGTTCCTTCGCCCAGTCGTTTTCCTTATTGATCACGATCGTCAGGCCATCAAGTGCCACCTTCATCTCTTTTACATCAATGCCAAGTTCTTCAGCTGTCGCTTTTTCTTCATCTTTGATTTGGCGGGAAGCATCATTGTAGTCTGTTCCCTCTTCAACTAGGAATTTCTTGAAGCCCGCGGAAGTTCCTGAGCGACTGACTTCAACCGACACATCTTCCTGGTTTGCCATATAATCCTCGGCCATCTTTGCCATGAACGGGTAAACCGTGCCAGATCCGTCGATCACGACGCTTCCTTCAAGCTGAGTTTCAGTTTCAGTATCATTCGATCCATTCGCCGACTCCGCACTCTTCTCCCCGCCTGAGCAAGCAGATCCGAACGCCATCACAGAAGCAAGCATAGTAAACATCGCTAACCTTTTAAAACTCTTCATTCCTTAATTCCCCCTAAGAATATGTAAGTTTCCTACAAGAACAAGATTACTAGACAGTTATTAACTAGGTATAAAGGACTTGTAAAGGAATTGAAAAGGATTGTAAATGTTTGAAACAGAGGGACGGTTCTCCTGTTTTTGGAAAAACACGAGAACCGTCCCTCTGTTTTGCCATAGAAGGGAAATTTATATATAGTGAAAAAAAGGAGGAGTGGAGATGAACTATGTATTGGAAACAACCGATCCGGAAAAGAGCATCACACTTGGAGCAGCTATCCAGGGAATGCCGACGATGGTTGTATTTGTTCGCCACCTTGGCTGACCGGTCTGCAGAGCTTATCTTGCGCAGTTGCGCGAGCGAATAAATGAAGTGGAAGAAAAAGGATTTCAGGTGATTGCCATCGCCCCATCCAAGGGGACGTTTATCAAGCAGTTCACCGACCAGTTCGGGCCATTCCCATTCCCAATCCTAGGGGACCCGTCCAGGGCAGCGTATCGTGGCATGGGCCACAAGAAAATGCCGAAGTGGAAACTCCTTGCGAAAGCTGGTTTTGGCTTCATCACCGGCAAGGTTAAAAACTTCATTCCAAAAAATGAAAAACAAAAGCAATTCGTCCTGAAGTCCATGAAAACCCAGGACGTCTACATCCAGGGAGGCACATGGCTTTACTCCGCAGAGGGAAAGCTATTGTGGAAACATATCGATCATTCCCCCGAAGACCACGCAAAAATCGATGATGTCCTAAGACAGATGTAAATGAAACAGGGGGACGGTTCTCCTGTTTTTGGTAAAACACAAGAACCGTCCCCCTGTTTTTGCACAAAAAAAACGCTGATCAGCTTGGGTGTGATCAGCGTTTTTCTTTATCGTCTTTGTCGTTTACTTGTTCGAATAGTTGTGAGATATAGCCTTTCAGCTCGAAACCTTCTTCGTTCATGAATTCTTTGATTTGTTTCATCTTAATCTACCTCCGATTTAATAGGTTGTTGGTTATAGTATTCCCGCTCTAGCAGACTTTTATTCAACCAATTTCTAGAAAGATTGGTAGTCTATTAAATCAGACGTAAGATGATACTAGAAAGTTACAAATTTTTAAATTATTACTCAACTTCCACATGCTATTATTCTGGAGTGCATAAAAAAGGAAGCATGGTTCCCATGCTTCCCATCCACTCTATTCCCCGGCACTCAGCCACATCTCCATCGCCAGCTCCAGTTCGCCGGTCAATTGCTGCTTCCTGCTGTACATGATGTCCAATTCTTCATAATCCTGCTGGATTCCCATCACCAGGTCGAGTTCGTTGATTTCTTTTTCAAGGGCTTCGATTCTCTTTAACAGCTTTGCGGCAGGATCTGGCTGGGCAGGCTGCAACACCTTCTCCTTTTTCTCCCTCACCACCGCAGCCACCACCGGCTCGATTGCCTTCTCCCGCTTATAATCATCGTAATTCCCCGGGTAGCTCTTCAAGCCATGATCCTCAACGGCAATCACGCGCTCGCCGATTTTATTGATAAAATAACGGTCGTGCGAGATGAAGAATATCGTACCTTTGAAGTCCTCGAGCGCGGCTTCCAGGGTTTCAATTGAATCGATATCCAGGTGGTTCGTCGGTTCATCGAGAATCAGCAAATTGATGTCCTGGTACATCAGGATCGCAAGCTTCAGCCGGATTCGCTCCCCGCCTGACAGAAACTTCACCTTCTTGAAGACGCTTTTTTTATAAAACATGAACTTCGACAGGTATTCGCGCGCCTTCCCTTCGACGATGGAAATGTCCTCGCGGAAGCATTCCAGCACCGTCTGCTCCTCATTTGCAAAATCAATCTTCTGGGGCAGATATGCTGCCAACACGTTCGCGCCCAGCTCGATCACACCTGCATCAGGCTGTTCCTCACCCAGCAGCATCTTCAGGAATGTCGTCTTCCCGCTGCCATTCGGTCCGACCATCCCGACCCTTTCGCCGTAATGAATCATCAAATCGGCACCATCAAAAATCACCTTGCCATCATAGCCCTTTGACAAACCAACCGCTTTGATCGTCTCATTCCCCGACCTCACAGCATCGTTAAAATGAAGCCTCATATTCCTGCGCTCAAAAATCGGCTTATCAATCCGGTCGAGTTTATCTAGTTTCTTCTGAATGCTCGCCGCCCGCCTGAAGAACTTGTTATTGTCCGCACGCAGCGCCCAATCGCGCAGGCTCATCACCTGCTTCTCCATGCTGTTTATTTTTTTCTGCTGCTCGCGAAAATGCTCGTATTGTACGCGCATATTCTCTTCCTTTTGGCTGATAAAAGCGGAATAGTTCCCCTTGTAGCTGATCGTTTCCATATCCTCAATCTCGACAATCTTATTGACGACATGATCGAGGAAATAGCGGTCATGCGAGACAATCAGCACAATTCCTCTATAATTTTTCAAAAAGCCCTCAAGCCACTCAATCGAGTCCATATCAAGGTGGTTCGTCGGCTCATCCAGCAGCAGGATATCCGGCTGATGAATCAGGATTTTCCCGAGCCCCACCGTCGTCTTCTCACCGCCGCTCAGCAAATCAAAATCCCTCTGCAAAAAGTCTTCAGTAAACTTTAGCCCGGTGCAAACCTTGCTCAGCTTCTCTTCCTGTTCATATCCGCCCTTTGTTTCATACAAATTCACCAGGTCACTGTACTTATTGAGCGCTTTTTCCAAAGCCACATCCTCGAGGACCTGCATCTGCTCCTCCAGTTCTCGCATTTGTTTTTCAATGGCGTGAACCTCTTCAAATGCCAGATTCAGCACCTCGATCACTTTCAAGCCAGCAGGATACGACGGCATCTGCTCGAGATAGGCGAACGATGCTCCCCTCGGCCTGTGGACCAGCCCTTCATCATACCCAGGGCTTGAGGTCTGCGGGTAGCCCGGATAATAATGCATTGACTCAATCCCAGCGATTACCTTCAGGATCGTGCTCTTGCCGCTTCCGTTCGCGCCGACGATTCCGACCTTATCGCCCTCGAATGCCTCCAATGTAAAACTGTTCACGACCAGCGTCGCTTCCATATATTTTTTAATTCCATGAACTTTTAATTCAAGCATACTCATTCCTTCTTTCATCCATAATGAAGCTACGCTTTTTATGGACAGCACAAAGAAGAACCTATTTACTATTCATTTATTGTAAAAAGACTCTGTTAAACCTGGCTGTTAACCTTCGTTCCAGGCGCTTCGCTTTCCGCGGGCAGTCGGGGAGCCTCCTCGGCGCTTTATGCGCCTGCGGGGTCAACCCATGACTTGCTATCCCGCTGGAGTCTACGCGCCTTCCACTACAACCAACAGGGCTTTGAAACAACATTGGCCTTTAACAGTGCCTATAAAAAAAAGACCGTAAGAATCCCTACAGTCTTGAATCCGCATTTTTGGCAAGCATAAATAAGCCCATGCCAAAACATTTTAATCACGATTCAGTAAAGTAAGTTACCTTCTTCTAATTGCCGCAATTCCATAAAGAGCATAACAAATAAACCTACGTTAAATAGGTGTTTACACTCGTTACAAAATCCTTATTAATTTAAAAAATTAATGATTAGCAATTAGATGTTGGTTCCATAAACTTACTTTCCCTCCTCGGTCATTTGCTTTATTATCTCAGGTTTACATTATTTTGTAAATGAAATTGGATATTTTTTCATCCATTCTTCTTTCACGAGGACAGGCATAGACTAGTAGAAAACTTGTCCGGCAGAAAGGATTCCACGCGATGATTCCGTTTCGCTCGAAGCTTACCGCTTCTTTTTATGCGCTATTATCGATCAGCTTCTGGGGAGTTTCGTTTGTTTCGGCAAAAGCCGTACTTGAAAAACTCGATCCCTATTCAATATTGGTGTTCCGCTTTGGTTTAGGTGCTTTGTTTTTATTGGGGATTTTACTGCTCCATCGTGCGCGGATCTCGATTTCGATTGGCTACATCCCCCATTTGATTGTACTCGGCATACTCGGGATCTTCGTCCATCAAGTGCTGCAGGCAACGGCATTGCTAACGATCACTGCCTCGTCTGCCGGCTGGCTGATTTCGTTTTCCCCGATATTCACCGTCATCCTCTCCATCCTATTTTTGCATGAAAAGATGAATGTGAAAAAAGCCATCGGGATGCTGGTAGCCATAACCGGGGTCTTTATCGTCACCACAACCCGAAGCGGCCATTCTTTCGAGTTATCGATGAATATCGGCTTCATATTGATGATCCTCAGTACACTGAACTGGGCCGTCTATTCCATCCTGTTAAAAAAACTGCGCATACCCTATCCAGCGCTCGTCGTGACATTTTACATGAGTTTAACCGGGTTCGTGCTCACCCTCCCTTTCATCATCCGGAACAGGGGCTGGGAATCACTCTCCCTGCTGTCACAAACAGAGTGGGCACATCTTCTGTTCCTTGCGATCTTCGTGTCCGGGATGGGGTACTGGTATTGGGGAAAAGCACTGGAGGTACTGGATGCTTCAAAGGTCTCCGTTTTCCTCTATCTTGAGCCGCTGGTCACCTTGATTGCTGCCATTTTCCTTTTACATGAAAAATTCATCCTCATAAGTGCCATTGGCGGAATCATAATTATTATAGGAGTCATCATTGTCAACGGTGGTCTTGTTCACATGCTTTTGCGTTTTTTTCGAAAAAAATCACCATGAATCAGGAGGACGGTATAATGACCTTGAATCCTCAAGCCGAGAGAATATTAGATTCGTTAAAATCCCCATCGAAAGCTCAGATGAAGGAGGCACTGGCCAGTCTCAACATGAGCGTTGCAACATTGGAGCCAGTGCTCAAGCCCGCTTCAGGAAAGCCCTATTATCGAAAACTCCTTTACAAAAGCGAGGATGTTGAGCTTCTGGTGATGAACTGGTCGGACCTGGAATGCGCTCCCCATGACCATGGTGATTCCCATGGCTGGATCCAGGTTCTTAATGGGACTTCTGTTAATGCAGTGTACGAGGTCAATGGCAACAGCCTGCCAAAAGAGCTGTTCAAGGAGTACCACCATCAGGGGAAGTTCTTCTATGCTCCGCAGAAAGGGGTCCATAAAATGCAAGCGGACGGTGCTGAAGGACTTGTCACTCTCCACCTCTATTCCCCACCGATAAACGGAATGAAAGTTTATGACCTTGAAAAATGTGCCGCCTGTGTCGTCTCGGATGACTGCGGGGCATGGTGGCCCGTGGAATCACATCAAAAGCTCAAAGAAATTCAACTTTCCAAACAAGAAGACGGTTCTCATGCTTCATGAGAACCGTCTGTTTATCTTTCTAACCTCTGAATTTCAAAGCAAGCCCCTTCAGGAAATTCCGCGCGAATTTATCGCCGCACTCCCGATAGTTCTTGTGCCCTTCTTTTCGTAAAATTGCCCCAAGTTCACCCTTGCTGACGCGGACTCCCGCCAGGTCAAAGATCTCGAGCATATCCTCGCTTGTGAGCGACAGCGCGATCTTCACCTTTTTCAGGAGCTGGTTATTCACGCTCTCCCCCGTAAGCGGCGGATGGCCGGATTCACCCGGACGACTTCCCCTTTTAAAAGTAACAAGACCATTAAAAAACTGCTCCATCATCGCATTGTTGACTCTTACGTAGCCTTCGGGAACAATCTCTTCACCATATTCATCTTCATCTATCCTCTGCAGCATCATTCGGACGTCGTCCTTTGTCACGTTTACCCCGCCAAGGTTGAAGATCTCTACCATATCAGTATCTTTAATATCCAGTCCGTAACGCAGACGGATCATTATATCGTTGTTAAGCATCCATGAACCTCCTGTAGCTTGCTTTTTCGTTAGTATTCCCGTTTAACTATTGCAGTCTACCATTAAATATTGAAAAAGCCCATTCTTTTCACAATTTGGGACAAAGGTGGTTCTTCCTGGACATGAAGTTAGCACCTGAATAAAAATTAGCCAAACACAAGAACAGCCCACCTGTTTCATTGGAAAAAACAGGAGAACCGTCCCTCTGTTTTCAGCAAAACCGCCCTCTATTTTTAGGGTAAAACCCCTATGGGTACTGACTTTTATCACTCTCTGTCAAAAAGTGTTCAAGACTTTTTGACAGAATTGTGTGCACTACTCGAATTGTGAGGTACGTCACACCTGAAGCGTGATATAAATGGTTTATTAATCTTGTAAACACCCACTTAAAAATATTTGGAGGAATTAAAATGGCTCGTATCAATACATGGAATCCTGAAGACGATCGTTTTTGGCAATCCGAGGGTAAAAAACATGCCCAGCGGAATTTATGGATTTCTGTCCCTTCCTTGATGCTCGCGTTCATTGTCTGGCAGATCTGGTCTGTAGTTGCAATTCGCTTAAATGACATAGGCTTTAGTTTTACCGATCAACAGCTTTTCACTCTGGCAGCAATGCCTGGTCTTGTTGGTGCTACTTTACGATTTGCGTATACTTTTGGCGTAGGTATGATGGGCGGCCGTAACTGGACGGTCCTCACAACTGCTGTCCTTGCCATTCCGGCTGTCGGGATTGGCTTCGCTGTCCAGAATCCTGACACACCATATTCTGTAATGCTTCTACTCGCAGCACTTTGCGGCCTGGGTGGCGGTAACTTCTCAAGTTCTTCATCCAATATCAGTTTCTTTTTTCCGAAAAAAGCGCGCGGAACTGCACTTGGCATTAACGGCGGTTTAGGAAACATGGGGGTTTCGGTTGTACAATTCGTGACTCCGTTGATCATTACAACTGGCACTTTCGCTTTCATTGCTGGCAATGGCCAGACATTATCAAACGGCCAGGAAGTATTCCTGCAAAATGCAGCATTTATCTGGCTTGTACCAATTGTGATCGTTACGATCGCTGCCTGGTTCGGCATGGATAACCTGCCTGGAACGAAGCAATCCTTCTCTGATCAGTTCGTTATTGTAAAAAGAAAGCACACTTGGATCATGACATGGCTTTATGTAGCAACATTCGGTTCATTTATCGGCTATTCAGCGGCATTCCCGCTTCTGTTGAAGTCCCAGTTCCCGGAACATATTTCACTTGCGTTCCTTGGCGCATTCCTTGCTGCAGCATCCCGCCCTGTTGGCGGCTGGCTTGCAGATAAAATGGGCGGAGCGAAACTGACATCGATCGTTTTGGTAGTCATGATGGCTGGCGCAGGAAGTGTCATCTACTTCCTTGGCAAAATGCAATTCAGCGGCTTCCTGATCTCATTCCTAATCCTCTTCATTGCGGCAGGAATCGGATCCGGTTCAACCTTCCAGATGATCCCTGGAATCTTCGTACCAAAAGAAGCAGCACCAGTACTCGGATTCACAGCAGCCTTCGCAGCATACGGCTCCTTCCTGATCCCAAAACTATTCGGATGGTCCATCAACCTATCAGGAGGCTACCAACCAGCATTCTTCATCTTCATCGGCTTCTACGTCATCTCAATCGTATTAAACTGGTACTACTACCAGCGCAAAGAAACCGTAGCAGTCCTCGAACCAAAGAAAACAACAGCGTAACAGAAACACAGGCAGAAACACGGGGACGGTTCTCCTGTTTTTACCAATTACCACACTATGAAAAGAGCCTTATCCGCAAGTAGGATAAGGCTCTTTCATTTTGCAGAGGGAACGCACCCTTGCTTCTCATTTTAGATAGAGGCAATTCAAGAAGCCCATTTCCAAATTCCTGTTATTTCCCGCAGCATTTCTTATACTTTTTACCGCTTCCGCAAGGGCAAGGATCATTTCTTCCTGCTCTTTTCCGGGAATTGAGATCAATGACATTCGATACGTTCTGTGGTTGGTTCAAGGGAAAGGCCGGCTCCGAGTTATATTGATAAATCTCCTGAAATGGTGAATTTCCTGCGTTTTTTATCGAATTCCTATGAATTGACTGCTGAAGATAAGGACGAAATTGCTGATACCATCGTCTATCTAAATAATAGGGTTCCAGATCAAAGTACACTATATCAGGGTTGCATTTTTTTGAAGCTGTAAATACAAGAGCCTCATCCTTTTTATCTAAGGATAAGGCAATCAGTTGCAAAAACGTATAGATTTTCATTAAAACACTAGAACCGTCCCTCTGTTTCATATATCATACTCCCACAGCCCAAGCTTTCCTTTGGCGGGGATGAAGGTGTCCAGCATTTTCATGTCTTTTACTTCCCAGACATAGCCTCCGACTTTATAGTCACCGAGGAAATAGTCGTTGCCTGAAACTGTCCTGCCATCTTCCAGCACGGCCCAGGTTTCGTTGTTTTCCATCACCCTTAAACAATTTACAAGCTGGCATACTGCGATAATCTTTCCGGTGGGAAGATCCTCTGTTTTGTACCCATGCTTTAACAGCAGCGACTGAATCGCCACATGGCTGCAGACAGCTTTATCAACTTTTTTGCTGGTGTGGATCGCAAGCGGTCCCCGATACTTCGTACTCCATGACCTCGTTTCATATTGCGCCTCCCTGAGAACAAAAAGACTCGCCCAGGGCTGAATCATTGATAATACCTTCATTCTATAAATCCCCCGCCTTTGAACGTCTATTTCGTTTATAGCGTTTCCCGGCCAGCATTGATTATGAAAAATGAGGAAAGCTTGAATTAAACAGGGTAATATTCCCCTGTCTCTGAATCTGCAATATAAGCATAGACTGGTATGTTTTTTGGGATTAGTGGATTGCCCGTTATTAATTCTTTATTCCTCCTCAAGACATCCCTTATAGCTTCGGGCCCCACTAACCAATTGACTACATCATGTTCAACTACATCTGTATAATTGATGGCGTTGATTGTCGCTTCTGTAGCCCCTGACTCCTTTAGCCTGAGGAGCACTTCCTCTTGATTGAGCCTGGTTTCTTTTCTTTCGACTTCCCCAACCAGATAGATTTCTTCTACATTCTCAGATAATAACGCGAGAATGATATTTCTGATCAGACAACCATATGGTTGGGAAATAACGGCCCCGAAGCTGTTGAGAATCAATAAATCCTCTTCCTTTTTATTAGTAATCGACGGTAAAACATGATAAATCTCCCGATTGAAACCCGTAATGATCATTGTTTTCTTCGTACTTTTACTCATTAATTTTGACATATGATCTCTCCTTTACAGTATCCATTTTGCCATTTCATAATAGGCTGGAATTCCAATGATTAAATTAAATGGGAACGTAACTCCTAAAGATAAACCCAGATAGATCGAGGGATTCGCCTCTGGCACTGAACTTTTCAGCGCGGCTGGTGCAGCAATATATGAGGCACTTCCCGCTAATACCCCCATCAACGTCACTCCGCCTATGGACAAGCCGACAAAACTGCCCACTAGAACGCCTAATCCCCCAAATAAAAGTGGCGTAAATAAGCCAAACATTAGTAATTTAACCCCGTGCTTCTTCACCTCAGGCAAGCGTTGCCCCGCAATCAACCCCATATTCAACAGGAAAAGAATCAATACACTGCTGTATAAATCGATGAATAAAGGTTTTACCATGGGGACGGCATTTTCACCAAGTGCCCAGCCAATCAGCAAACTGCCCACCAGAAGCAAAATACTTTTTCCGAATAGGCTTTCTTTTAAAACATCTTTATCGATTAAGTTTGCGGATGGAGGAATGATGCCCATATTCTGTGAGGAATAAATCGGAAAGTCTTTCTTGCTTTCAACAATCTTAAATAAAAGTAAAGACACTAATATTGCAGGGCTTTCCATTAAAACTACCAGGGCATTCATAAATCCTTCATAGGATGTACCGCTCTCTTCAAGAAAGGCAATTGCTGCACCATACGTAACAATACTTATAGAACCATAAGTAGCAGCTAACCCTATAGAATTTTTCAGGTCCATTTTTATGACTCTCATAATCATCAGCGTAATCAGAGGGATGATGACTCCCAAAAATAATGCCCCCATGATTGGAGCCCATACCGATTCAATTGAATAATGGGATAGCTCAATGCCCCCTTTGATTCCAATTGCGATTAATAAATAAATACTTAACCCCTCACTCAGACCGTTTGGAAACTTTAAATCCGATTTAAATATTGCGGCAATGATGCCTAATACAAAAAACAACACAACTGGTGACAATAAGTTTTGTAGAATGATTTCGTTCATTCAGCACCCTCCTAGTTCCTTTTTCCCATAAAAAAAACCGACAATTACAGAATCCAGGCGGCTTTACCGCTGGCACTCTGAATTGTCGGTTTACCTTTAACTGGCACTTTGGCTATTAAAAATCTCCCGTTATTAATTTTTCAAGATCGTTATATAATTTGAATACCATCACACGTTCTCCCGTTCGGGAACTTATATCCGTATGAAAGCTCTTCACTTTTTCCCCACTGATCGTAAATATGATTTCTTTCAGATTTTCCAATCCTGATTCGACTAACTCTGAACGAGTTTTCTTTATCGTTAACATGCCCTCTTTTGTTTCGCAAACTGAATATTCAGCTGGTGTCAGGACGCCTTGAAGACTTACAATAATCATATCCCGCAATATATCGGACTTAACTGAAACCGATCCGCGTCCTAGATAGTCTTTTTCCCACTGGGTAATCGCTTTGCTAATATCAGACTCAAAAGCACCTTTTGTTTTTCTCATAAAAATCCCCCCTAAACAAAAAATCGATCTATTCCTTAGACTAATCCCTTAGCCCAGAAATACACCGATTTACTTATTTCTAACTTTATTACCATAAATAATGCTTTTTCATGCAGCCAAATCGTCTTTAACCGCATGCTAAAGCTTTCAAAGTAAATAAAGTTAAATAAAATCTCTCGATTAACTTATGAAATTAACGAAATATTACCATATACCATCATCAAAATCAATAGTTGAAAATATGAACAGCCTAACGTTATCTTCCGCAGGGATAAACGATGAACAGAACTGATTTATCCTCAAGTATAAAAAAACCTAATCCACAGAAGGAATAGGTTCTCAATGTGCAAATCAAGATATAATTATATAGCTAACCCTATCCCTGCATCTTTTGCCCTTTCAGGCTGGCTTCGAATAAATCAATGATTTCCAAAAATCTTTCCGCTTCCCTGAAAGTGTGATCAGCTAATAGTGGATGGATATTGCTCTTGATGCGGCAGGCTTCAATCAATTCTCTGGCTGTTTTCTTGAAATCCCTCAAGGAAGCAACGGATACTCTGTTTTGATCCAGGAATTGATCCAGGATCGGTACAGTTTCGGATTGCGGTCGCATTGAATCCAAATCAACTGCCTGAAAAACCAATTGATCAAAATCATGGCTGAATTCCTTCGCCTGTTCGACCAGCTTTCTTTCCGACGGATCTAATAGGTGTCCGATGAATTTAGCATGGTCGGCCATAATCCTCAGGAAGAAGACATTTTCCGCAATGATCGACTCCGGCGCAGGGGCAAGTTTCCCTTCATTCAATTCCTTTAACCGATTAGCGAAATAAGCTGCTTCCCTGCTTATATGATCGATTAACAAAGGGAAGTTATTTGACCTGATTTCGCACCGCAACGTTAAGCCTAATACCTTTCTCTTGTAGGCCCAAATTGATGCTGCGGCTTGATAAACCTCATTGTTAAAAGCTTGGACCTGACGTATATCAGAGTTAACCGAAAACCTTGCCAGCTTCTCTTCAATCCGTTCAAATACAGCAATGAACTGCTGCGCTTCTGCAATCAACTGCTGCTGCTCATAGGTAAAACCCAAGCTTAAGAATAAAGCATGCTCCTTCATAATCCTTGACCAAAATTGAATTTCGTCCAATGACCTCGCAACAATAGGATTTGCCATGTAATCATTCCTCCCCCATTATTCCACCACCAATTATATGATTGATTTTTTTACATATTCTTCTGTTCCCGAAATAAAACACAGGGACGGTTCTTGTGTTTCATCCTCTTTATTTACAAAGCCATATTCAGCGAGCATCTGCACTTCTTTTAGCATAATAAAAATCTAGGAAGCTCCCCATTATAAGAAAGTTTCTTTGATTAAGACCGACAATTGAAATATCCTAAAAGAAAACGAACGAAAAAACTGTAATTGAAAAAAATAGTCAGGATGGTGGCAGACAATGACTAATCGCATTTTAATCGTTGAAGATGAAGAAAAGATTGCGAGGGTTCTCCAGGTTGAGCTTGAGTTTGAGGGATATGAGGTGGCTACGGCTTTTACGGGGATGGATGGGTTGTTGTTATTCAGGCAGGAGCGGTTTGATTGCATTCTTCTTGATGTGATGCTGCCCGAGATGGATGGCTTTGAGGTGTTGAAGCGGATTCGGGCTTCTGACCCGGCTACCCCTGTGCTAATGCTCACTGCGCGTGACTCGGTAAAAGATAAAGTGGAAGGGCTGGATCTCGGTGCGAATGATTACATTACCAAGCCTTTTATGATGGAAGAGGTGTTTGCACGGATCCGAAACGCTTTGCGACACTCAGCTCCCCGTCCGGAAGAACCAGGCATCCGGATTGGCAAGCTGCATTTGAACCCGGATTCCCGTGAAGTAATGAGGAATGGCCAGTTGATCCAATTGACGCCGCGCGAATATGAACTGCTGGAAGTATTGATGAATCACCCTAACCAGGTGCTGTCTCGAGAACAGTTGCTTGATGGAGTCTGGGGATATGATTATTTTGGCGATACGAATGTGGTCGATGTTTATATCCGCTACCTTCGTAAAAAAATCGACCAGGGTCATTCCATCACCTATATCCAGACAGTCCGCGGGGCAGGTTATATGCTCAAGGAGAAGAAAGATGAAGCTTAAGACGAAGATTCATGTCTTCACCACCCTGCTTGCAGTTGTGATTTTTGCTGTCATGAACGGAATCACTTATTTCCTATTTGAGCAAATGTCGTATTCGGGAGCCGCCGCTCCTTTGCGCGCAGATGCACAGCAGGCCGTGGCGAAGCTTTCAACCACTGACAGCCTTCCTGAAATCAAAACCATCCTGCGGGCATACGTTCCTGCCAACGGAGCGATTCAGCTGATCCACCCGGACGGAAAGATGCTTGCCTCGGTCGAAACAACGGAAGGCTTACATAACATCCATGTGGAGATATCGCCTGACGAAAATTACACACTGACTCAACAAAATGGCCAACGGATCATGACGATCCATTCAACTGCCCTCCTGTCCGATGGCAGTGTGGCTGCGCTTCACATCCATCAGGAACTGAAGGAAATCGGCGTAACGCTCAATCTCCTGAAAAAAATCGTCCTCATTGCCACGCTTACCGGTGCAGGACTCATGTTCCTGTCCTCCTTCATACTGGGAAGGCAAGTGACCGCTCCAATCCACAGGCTCATTCAGCAGATGCGTGAAAACAGGATAGCTGGTGCATATGAACGAATCAAGCTTAACGAACATGAAAAAGATGAGACAGCGCAAATGGGTCGGGAATTCAACGAAATGATGAAAGAGCTTGAGGAGCACTTCGGGAAGCAAGAACAATTTGTCTCAAATGCATCCCATGAGCTAAAAACACCTCTTACAATCATTGAAAGCTATGCAAACCTGCTAAAGCGCCGTGGTGTGGAGAATAAAGAGCTGACGGATGAAGCCCTCACTTCCATCTTGAGTGAAACCGAACGGATGAAGGACATGATCCGCCAGTTCCTGGAGCTGGCCAGAAGCCGTCAGCCGATTGAAGTTCCTCTGAAACCAACCGATATCGTGCCGGTGATCAAAAATACCGGGCAGCAGCTGGGAAAAGTATATGCAAGGGAAGTAGTGGTTTCAGCACCTGAATCATTCACGATCGAGACCGATGAAGCCAGACTTCGGGAGCTGCTTGTCCTGCTCGTTGATAATGCCCTGAAATATAGTGAAAAGGCCGTCCGTGTCGATCTTCAGCCTGACCGGATTTCCATCCATGACGAAGGAATTGGCATTCCGGATGAAGCAATCCCCCGCCTTTTCGACCGTTTTTACCGGGTCGCCTCTGACCGTAACCGGAAAACCGGAGGGACAGGGCTGGGGTTATCATTGGCCAAGGAATTAGCGTCACAACTTGACCTGGATATCTCGGTAAAAAGCAAAGTTGGTGAAGGAACTTCGATATTTCTTACATTCAAGCAATGATTTCTCAGCAAATTTTAATCTTTGTTTTTTATAATGAAGGTATCGAAATGGTAAGGAGGATGACCAGATGAAATGGTACCAGAAGCCATGGTTTATTCCGGCAATGCTGGCAATCGCGATAGTACTGATCGGTTTTGGCTGGGAGCAGCTGCGTTCCTCAGGTGAAGAAGCAATGGCACCCGAAGTACTGGCTTCCTCGCTCGAAAATATGTATGGAGGAAAAGTAGAGAGCATCGAAGAAAAAGGCGGACAATATGTCACACTGCTTTCAAGAGGTGACGAGCAGTTTACAATAAAGACCGACTTGGTATATGGGAATGTTCTGCAAATTGAGCCTACTAAGAAATCCGGCGGAAATGCAGATCAAGCAAAAAGTGAAAATGCGGAGACCCCTCCCCAAGATGATTCAAAACCTGATTCAGCCAATGGAAAAGAAACAAGCCCGCCAGACCAGCCGAGCACTCCCCCTGCAGATACGGTAAAGCTTTCTGAGGAACGCGCGGTTGAGATTGCTAAAACACAGCTGAACGGTGTCCTGGAAGGAATCGAATTTGTCTCAGATGCTTCAGGCGGCTATTACCTCGTTGAGATTGAAAAGGACGGCGGAGAAAACGAGGACCAGGAAGCCACGATCCAGGTTCATGCGATTACCGGAAAAATCCTCAGTGTCACATGGGATGATTGATCATGGAACAGGCAGCTATCTCTGATGGCTGCCTGTTTTTTCATGCACTCTGCAATTTCTAATCAAATTTTAATCTTGCTCTCAGAATGCTCTCATTTTACGAGGGTAACATCAGTAGTGTAGAACAAATCAAAGGAGGAACAAAACATGAAAGTGAATAAGTGGATCATCTTACCGGCAATCGCAGGAGTCATCACAGTGGGTTCAGTCGCAATGGCAGATGATGACGTAAAAAAAGCCAAGGTTGAGACGAACGCACAGGTCGAGCATAAGGGAACTGAAGCAACCGGTTACCTGACAAAAGAAAAGGCTATCGAATTGGCCCTCGCCAAGGCGGACGGACAGGTGACTGAAATCTCACTGGATGAAGACGATAACCGTGTTCACTACGACATTGAAATCAAAGATGACAAATACGAATATGAACTTGATCTCGATGCCATCACAGGCGAAATCTTTGAATTTGAAAAAAATCGCGATGATCATGCAAAAGCTGCTTCAGGTGCAACAACTCCATCCGGAAAAGCAAATCCAGACTCATCCAAAGAACAAACAGCCGCAAAAACAAGCAATCTGATTTCCGAAAAAGAAGCGATAGCCATTGCCCTGAAAGCGGCCCCAGGAACACTTACTGAAGTCGAATTAGACGACGACCACAAATACGAAATCGAAATCAAAGACGGAAAAATCAAGTACGAACTATCCATAAACGCCAAAACAGGTGCCATCGATGAGTTTGAGAAAGAAATAGATGACAATGACTAAGAAACACAGGGACGGTTCTTGTGTTTCAATCAAGAAACGAACGACCATCTAGTACAGATTCATACACTAAGAAGCCTTATCCACGAAATGGTAAGGCTTTTTCAAATCTTCCCTATACGCCCCCAAACGCAGATGGCAACAGCATATGATCTTTCTTACTTGAAACTTATTGCTGAAGCGATTTTAACAACTGCCTAAACTGTTTCATAGTATATAGTCATGAGAATGTACAGATGGGAGTAATAGTATGCCAGATGAAATGAACAAAATGCCAATTGAAGTGGTCAATGTAACGAGCCCTGCCTTAAATTCAAAGCTCGGAAGATATTTCATAGGCAAAACCGAGCTGCTGCAATTCGGCGGAGGATCGTATGCCTGGGGTGGAATAGAAAATCCCATTGATTCTGGAGTCAATCTATATATCGATATTTTTACCATTACAAACTTTTCATCTCAAAATTTTATCGGGGAAATATGGTTAAATGCCCGTCCACCTAAGAATGCAGTCGCCTCCTTTAATGTCACTCCAACCAATCAAGCAATTTTACCTCCTCCAAAACCTAAGGCGGTAATGAAAAATGCTGGTTATTCCACTGAACCCATGATGAAAGGTGTGAATATTTTTGATCGAATTGTTCCTCAAAACTCCACCCTTGTAAGCGATTCACACAATGGCTCGATCATTATTGGTCCCGGGGGCTCCTTCTCCATCCTTCTAAGACCGGCGGGATTTCAATACATTACAGGGGCGATTGTATTGACCTGGTGGGAGGAATAAAATGAACCATCGGGCCATGCATGAATTTGAGGAGGCAGATGCTTTGTGTTAATGAATAATGAAAAACAGCTTCATGAGGTCAACGTACTGCCCGAAAATGTCTATCACTCTTATCTTGGGGAGTATTTTCTGGGGCAGACGGAAGTCATTTCCCTAGGCGGGGGCTTCAATGGATGGGGCAGACTAGTCAACCCGGCAGATTCCGGGGTGAATTTGTTTTTGAACGCCTATACCATAAGCAACTATTCCAATGAGCCATTAACAACTGAAGCCTGGATCAGCAGCACTGTTCCCGGGAGGGGCAGAACATCGCCTTATTTTGCTGCCGGAAACCAATCCATCATCCCACCGCCAATGCCCAAAGTGAAAATTGAAAATGCCAGCTTCGTT
The DNA here is from genome assembly GCF_003937825.1 of Mesobacillus subterraneus. GTDB lineage: Bacteria > Bacillota > Bacilli > Bacillales > Cytobacillaceae > Mesobacillus > Mesobacillus subterraneus. Next base: position 20,683 of record NZ_RSFW01000001.1, read on the forward strand.
ACTGGAAAACCAAGGGAAGGCACCCATGCCTTCGTCAGAAGAGTTGAACCCATGCTGACCCTGACAAAGCATGATTTTCAGGGTATGTTCATCATCCCTCCAGGAAGCTCCTTTTCCTTATTCTTTTTGTCCAAAGGAAAAAACCAGGCATACGCAAGAGTTGCCTTCGGCTGGTGGGAAGAAAAGGCATGATCAACAGGAATGCGGGGATATCATGGAGTTCACATATGCAAAGGAGCCTTATCCTGTAATGGATAGGCTCCTTTTGCGGCACGATCTATAAAAGATTCTTATCCATGATTAAAACAGGAGACCGTTCCTCTGTTTCACTCTCTTCACCGAAAACACAAGAACCGTCCCCGTGTTTCATCTGGTAAAAACAGGAGAACCGTCCCTCTGTTTCAATCTACTACTATATAAGTAGCCTTCACTGGTCCGTGGACGCCGACGATGAGGTTCATTTCGATGTCGGCGCTGTTGCTTGGGCCGGTGATGAAGCTGACGTAGGATGGGACGTCTTGGCCGCTGGCTTGTGCCTGGTGGATGTGTTTGGCTGCCTGGGTCATCCGCGGCACGAGGGTGCTTTTTGGAATGATGGCGACGAAGGTCCGCGGCAGCAGGCTGATTGAGCGGCCGTTGTCTTTTGTATTGAACAATGTCACGGTGCCAGACTCGGCAAGCGTGATATCGCTGAACACGAGCCCGACATCAGCACGTTCTGCTATTTTTTGATTTTCCTTGCCAATCGCTGCGTCCCACACGTGGACATCCAGCTGGTCGCCCTGCTCTTCAAAGAACTTCGTGATTCCATACTCCTGATGACGAGCATCATTGGATGTGACGATGGACTTCCCTTCGTAGGCCTGGAGTGTTTCGTTCAACACGCTGGCCAAACCAGCCCGATCGGTCCGTTTAAAAGTGGTATGGATGACCTTGCAATGCTTTTCGAGGACAGCGACCAATTCATCCTGGCTCATGCCTTTGAACACTTCCTCCTGCGGGGTAACGCTCCATTGCGGCCGCTCCACGCCTTCTGTCCGCCTCTCGCGCCTAAGTCTGGACGCCAGCTTATCTAAAAAGGCTTCTCGGTTTTGGATGCTCATTTGGATTCACCGTCTTTCTGTCTTTGCTTGAACCACGAACGGAACGACTGTCCCTGTGGCGCGTAAAAATCACGTACTTCCGTCCATGCCTTCAAAGGTCCTGGCCCATTTTCAATCATTCCATCTTTTGTCCATGGCCCAAGGGCCGGTTTGGCCATTTTTGCACTCATATTATAAATTGCCGGATTAGAAGCCCATGCGGCAAAACCTTTCATCATCAGCTTCTCTGCCGTCGGACCCTTTTCCTTTTCGACGATGATCTGGCGATGGCGGATCAAATGCTCATGCAAAGGAATTTTTACAGGGCAGGCTTCGGTACAAGCCGCACACAAGGTTGATGCATAAGGAAGCTCCTTATGATCGTCGTACCCTTCAAGCAGCGGCGTGATCACGGCACCGATTGGCCCTGGATAAATCGAGTTGTACGCATGACCCCCGATATGACGGTAAACCGGACACGCATTAATGCAAGCCGCACAGCGAATGCAATGCAGTGCCGACTGAAACTCTGTTCCAAGGATCTTGGAGCGGCCATTGTCGACAATCACCAAATGGAATTCTTCAGGACTGTCCACTTCCAGTTCAAGGCCTGCCCCGGTAATCGCCGTGATATAGCTTGTCAGTTTTTGACCGACCGCCGCGCGCGTCAATAAGCTGACAAGGACCTCCATTTCCTCCCAGGTCGGCACGATCCGCTCCATGCCCATTACCGTGATCACGGTATCCGGAAGGCTCGTCACCATCTCGGCGTTCCCTTCATTTGTGACAAGCGTGATCGATCCAGACTCCGCAATCGCAAAGTTACAGCCTGTCACACCGACATCAGCCGATAAAAAGTCCTGGCGCAGCTGCTCGCGGGCAAAGGCAGCCAGTTCCTCCGGCGTGTCAGATCCGGTATACCCTTTTTTCTTCGCGAACGTTTCACGGATCTGCTGCTTGTTTTTATGCAGCGCAGGGGTGACGATATGGGATGGCGGATCTTCATCCAGTTGCAGGATCCACTCGCCAAGATCGGATTCAACCACTTCAGCGCCGACTTCCTCAAGTGCCTTATTCAAGCCGATTTCCTCAGTGACCATCGACTTCGCTTTGACGACTTTTTTCGCCTGTTTCTTTTGGATGATGCTTTTCACATACTGGTTCGCTTCTTCCGCTGTCTCGGCAAAAAATACATGGCCGCCGCGCCTCGCTACCTGCTCACTCAATTGATGCAGGTAGTAATCGAGGTTTTCCAGTGTATGGGTACGGATTTCCTCGCCTAAATCACGCCAGTCCTCCCAGTTTCCAAGCTCCGCCGCCTGTGTGAGCCGGCCAGTCCGGAATCTTCCCTGCGCGGAGGAAACAGCCTGCCGCATAAAATCATCCTTAATCCCATTTTGGATTCGCTCTTTATAAGGAATCTCACCAATTTTGATGCTCATGTCTTTTCCCCCCGTTTCTTAGTGAGTATTTAAAATTTCGGTAATATGAATGATTTTTACCTTCTTGCCTTCCCGCTCCATGCGGCCGCCGATATTCATCAGGCAGCCCATATCCGCGCCAACCAAATATTCCGCTTGCGTTTCTGATACATGGCGGGACTTCTCGCTGACCATCTCCTGCGAGATCACCGGATTTTTCACGGCAAACGTTCCGCCGAAGCCACAGCAATCTTCTTCCCACGGCAAGTCCACAAGCTCAACACCTTCGACATTGCGCAACAAGATTTTCGGCTGCTCTTTTACCCCAAGCAGGCGTTTCATATGGCAGGATGAATGGAACGTCACTCTTCCTTTAAAAGTAGAGCCCAGATCGGTAATGCCCATTACATCAACAAGGAACTCCGTAATTTCATAGCATTTAGCGGCAAAGACTTTCGCCTCTTCTTCCCACTCAGGATCGCCTTTAAAAATATGCGGATATTCCTTCAGCATGCTCACGCAGGAGCCTGATGGCCCAACGACATATTCCGAATGGCGGAAGGCCTTCATCATTTGCTTCATCGATGCTTTCGCTTCTTGCAAATACCCGCTGTTATAGGCAGGCTGTCCGCAACAAGTCTGTTCCATCGGATAATCCACTTCACATCCGACTCTCTCAAGGATTTCAAGCGTGTTTTTCGCCACATCCGCAAAGAGAATATCACTTAGACACGTACTGAATAAGGAAACTTTCATGTTCATCCACCTCTGGTAAAAGTCAGCAGACGACTGCGCCAATTATTCGATGCATTTAAAAAGCCGGTCCTGGACATTTTGTAAATGCTCAAACATGGCCTGGCGCGCTTCGTCTGGCTGTCGATTTTTAATTGCTTCAAAAATTCGCCGATGCTCTGATTGCAAGTCTTCGACGATGCTGCCCGAATACAAGAGTACCTTCCGGGTTTCCTTGATGGTTTGTGAATTCAGTGCCGACACACTGCTCATCAAATTAATCAACAATTTGTTGTGCGTCGCATGGGCGATTGCAACGTGGAAATCCAGGTCTGCTGCAGAAGCGAGCTCCTCATTTCCATTGGCATGCTCCATCACAATTAAAGCTTTTTCCATCGCAAGCAAATCTTCCTCTTGATGCACAGCAGCTGCATGGGCCGCAGTACCGCTTTCTAAAATCTTTCGGACTTCATACATTTCCTTCACATCTTCAAGCTTCATCAAAAAGGCGCTGGTGACGGGCAATTGAAATTTCGACGGATCAAAGGTGTTTACAAACGTCCCTTCACCCTGGCGCATTTTCACAAGACCCATTGTCCTCAGGCCACTCAACGCTTCACGAATTGTGGAACTGCCGACATCGAAGCTTTTCGCCAGCTTTTCGACTGAATCTAATTTATCACCTGGTTGTAATTCACCAGTTTTTATCAACTCGATGATCGAGTCAGCAACTTGTTCATACACTTTTTTCACTCGTACTTGTTTATATGGCATGCGGTTCATCTCCCATCTATCCCTTATTATTATACAGAGAATTTAGCTCTCCGAAAGATATTGGGACCTTATACTAAAGAAGGTTCAAGAAGATAAAACCAGATATTCCTGCAAGGATTCCATACAGAATTGCAGGCGCCAATGTTTTGCGGATGATTTCGCCTTCTTTGCCAGACACCCCAACAACTGCGCTTGCCGCAACGACATTGTGCACACAAATCATATTTCCGGCTGCTGCTCCAAGGAGCTGGACGGCCAGGACGATATTCGCCTCTATGCCAACGGAATTGGCGACATTGAATTGAATAGGTGAGAACGTCAGCGTCGAAACCGTCGCACTGCCAGTAATGAACGCTCCCAGCTCACCAAGGAATGGGGCAACGAAAATCCATACCGAGCCTAACGAGCCAGCAAAGGATTCCGCAATATACTGCGGCATGCTGATCAATTCATTCAGGTTCAATCCTGAGTTAACAAATACTTGTACCATAGATAGAGTCGCAATCAAGGAAATCGATGTCATCTTCATTGTGGATAGTGACTCTTTCGACGCCTTTGCAAAGGTTTGGTATGATTTGCGCTGGAATAAAAACGCTAAAATCGCTGCTGCAGTAAGAATGGTCCCTGGTGAATATAAGAATTCCCACGCTGAGGTCACGCCCTCAACCCCCATTATATTGCGCCACGTCAAGTCGATCGCGGTCCTCGTAAACTCTTTCAGCTCTGGAACAATCCGGGTCAGCAGCAATAAAAGAACGACGACAACATATGGCGACCAGGCTGTCACAATGCCCATCTTTGACTTTTCAGTTGAAACAACAAAATCTTTTCGCATTGCAGCTTTCCATTCCGTCTTCGGAAGCAAGAAACCTTTCTTAGCCGTCACAGTCGCCACCGCCAAAGTGATGAGCGAGGCAAGAATCGAAACAAATTCATGCCCAAAAAGACTTGCTACCAGGAACGCACTTCCTGTGTAAATGAACCCTATCAGCAGCGTCCAAGGAAGCATCGGCAGCGCATCTCTGATACCGCTTCCAAAAAACACCGTTAACACCACCATTAAAATGAATGGGATAAACGAACCCGCCAGCAGATCTAGGCTCGTCACTGTAACCGCAATGTCATGGAAAAAAGGAGTATCTGCTCCCGGAATATTGCTCAATCCAACAGCCACAGGCGTACCAACTGCCCCGAACATAACCGCGGTACTATCGGCAATCAAGGCAATCGTCGCCGCCGCGATCGGCTGAAACCCTAAAGCCAGCATTAACGGTCCAGTGACCATTGCCGGTGTTCCAAACCCGGCCGCACCTTCAATAAGTGAACCAAATAAAAAGGCAACGATGATGACCTGCACCCGCATGTCGCCAGAAATACTTTGAAATCCCTGGTTGATCCGCACAACCGCCCCCGTATTTCGAAGCGTGTTCAACAACACCAAGGCACCAAATAAAATCCAAAGAATCGTCAACGTTTTATGTATCCCCTGGAAAATCGATGCCAGCACCACTTGACCTTCCATCCCCCACGCAGTAAGCGCTAACAAAATGACGATTAACGAACTAATCGTCATCCCCTTCGCCGCCGGCATCCGCAAAATCACAAGAAATAAAAACGGAGCAATAATCGCACTTAACGCAATCAGCAATAACATCTGAACATCCCCCTAGTTGCTCGTATTTAATTTTTTTCACAGTTTCATAGACTCATTTGCAAACCATTTGTCATGTGGTCATCAGATGACCTTATTATTTTTTCACACTTTTAAAAAGAATTCAATAATAAAAGTCACAAAAAAAGAGGGTCGGTTCTTGGAAAAACAGAGGGACGGTTCTCCTGTTTTTGGAAACAGGAGAACCGTCCCTCTCAAATAAACATGTTTTTGATCTGAAATCTCAAAGACTATTAATAAACTTCCTTTCCTAACGCCGCAACGCTACTTGAGAAGTCTCACAAGCCTTTTCATTAAGGTCAAAGCGGTCTGCATTCATGACCTTGACCCAAGCCGAAATAAAGTCCCTCACAAACTTTTCTTTGTTATCTTCCTGGGCATAAACTTCTGCAATGGCACGCAGCTGGGAGTTTGAACCGAAAACAAGGTCGACTCTGGTGGCTGTGCGAACCACATCACCAGTCTTGCGGTCGCGCCCTTCATAAACTCCATCCTCAGCAGGCTTCCATTGGATTCCCATATCAAGTAAGTTTACAAAGAAATCATTGGTGAGTGTACCGACGCGATCAGTAAATACGCCGTGCTGTGTTCCTCCATGGTTCGTACCGAGGACACGCATGCCGCCAATCAGGGCCGTCATTTCAGGTGCACTAAGACCTAACAACTGCGCCTTATCCAGCAACAGCTCTTCCGGGCTAACACCACCATACTGCTTTTTCTGATAGTTGCGGAATCCGTCAGCATAAGGCTCCAGCACGGCAAAACCTTCTGCATCGGTCTGTTCCTCTGGTGCATCCCCGCGGCCACAAGCAAAAGGAACGGTTACATCACTTCCAGCATCCCGTGCGGCTTTCTCTACTGCAGCACAGCCACCGAGTACAATCAAGTCAGCAAGACTCACGTTCCTTTCAAGGTGACTTTGAATGTCTTCCAATACATTCAACACCTTTGATAACTGCTCTGGCTGATTCACTTCCCAATCTTTTTGCGGAGCCAGACGAATGCGCGCCCCATTTGCTCCTCCGCGGAAGTCCGAACCACGGAAGGTACTTGCTGAAGCCCAGGCAGTTGTCACCAGCTCGCTGATGGTTAACCGTGAATCAAGGATCATTTCCTTGATCTTCTCTACTTCCTCATCTCTCAATTCATAATCAACAGCCGGAACAGGATCTTGCCAGATAAAATCATCCTCTGGAACCTCCGGACCTTTATATCTTGATTTAGGACCCATATCACGATGCAATAATTTAAACCATGCATGCGCAAATGCATCGGCAAACTCATCTGGATTCTGATGGAAACGGCGGGCGATTTTTTCGTATGCCGGATCATGGCGCAGCGCAATATCGGTCGTAAGCATCATGGTCGGAACTTTTACAGACGGGTCCTCTGCATCTGGTGCAAGGTCCTTCTCGGCCGGATCGACCGCCAGCCACTGATAGGCACCTGCCGGACTCTTGGTCAGCCACCATTCGTAACCGAATAACAAATCGAAGTAGCCATTATCCCACTGTGTTGGATTTGCCGTCCAGGCACCTTCAAGGCCGCTCGTAATCGTATCACGTCCCTTGCCGCTGCCGTAGGCATTGTTCCAGCCTAACCCCATTTCTTCGATAGAAGCAGCTTCTGGTTCAGGACCGACCAGAGCTGCGTCACCTGCTCCATGGGCTTTTCCAAAAGTATGGCCGCCAGCGATCAGCGCTACCGTCTCTTCATCATTCATGCCCATGCGCGCAAAGGTTTCCCGGATGTCCCGGGCTGCTGCGATTGGATCCGGCTTGCCATTCGGGCCTTCAGGGTTCACATAAATCAGACCCATTTGAACGGCAGCAAGCGGGTTTTCCAGCTCCCGATCGCCTGTGTAACGTTTATCGCCAAGCCATTCTGATTCAACACCCCAGTAAGTGTCTTCCTCTGGATGCCATATATCCGGACGTCCTGCGCCAAAGCCGATTGTTTTGCCGCCCATCGACTCAATCGCCACATTCCCGGCCAGCAGCATCAAGTCAGCCCAGGAAATTTTATTGCCATACTTTTGCTTGATCGGCCATAATAAACGGCGGGCTTTATCAAGGTTCCCGTTGTCAGGCCAGCTGTTAAGCGGTGCAAATCGCTGGGACCCCGTACCGCCGCCCCCACGGCCATCCCCTGTACGATACGTACCCGCAGAATGCCAGGCCATACGGATAAATAACGGACCATAATGTCCATAGTCAGCCGGCCACCAGTCCTGGCTGTCTGTCATGAGGTTTTGAAGATCCTGCTTCAGAGCATCATAATCCAGCTTTGTAAATTCTTCATTATAGTTAAAATCCTCTCCCATAGGATTGGATTTTCGATCATGCTGATGGAGGATATTCAATTGTAACTGGTTTGGCCACCAGTCTCTGTTTGTCGTACCACTGGTTTTTTGACTTGTCGCGCCCCCGTGTGAAAACGGGCATTTCCCAACATTCGCAGTATCCTTGTCCATTTTTATTCCCCTTTCCGCCTAAATAAAATTAAAGTTAATGAAACTTGAACATTAATAAATATGAACGGAATAAGAGATTTATTATCTTTAATTCGAATCTTTTATGATCAGGAGCAACTGGGGATGAATGGGGGATTAATATAGGGTGGTTTTAGATGGGAGATTCGCTTATAGCGGTGCAAAACATATTTAAATACTAGCCGAAATAAATTTCTACACTTTCTTCTTTTTGGGCTGTTTCCAAACAGTTTTTGATAAAAATCAAGATTTGTTTTTGGTCCCAGGAAACACAATCACTTTCTGACAGGGATTCACCTGTTTTAAATAATTTCTTATAGCTGTTCAAAGCCTTTTCAAAGTGTTGTACCGAGAAGATTGAACTTTTTCCTGTACCACTTACTCCAGCATAGTAGTGATTCGCCTCAAGCAAGCTGTATAGCAGGACCGCATTATGATTCCCCATGCTAAAACGAGCATAAGCAATTTCTTCCCTAGCTTTATTGTAGCCTGATATATCGTGACCCATTAATGATCCTCCTTCAAATATAAAACTGAAACGCTTTAGATTGGAAAAGCTGATTGGCAGTTTACATGGCAAATCACTCCCTTCGAATTTGCCAATTTGGAATTTTATAAAAATGAGAGTAAGAGATGCTAACGAAAGAAAATCCGATGCTTCGAAGTCGTTCAGAATGGTTTACATCCTATTTAAGGTTATTACTGAGGGTAATGGTGAGGTGTTTTCACTTTTTATCTATCTGCAAAAAATAATACCATATAAGGCATATAATTATTTGAGTATTTTAAAAACTTATCAACAATTCTGTGAATGATTACTGACAATTCTCCCTTAAAAGCTTTCCCCTGCACTCCCACCTGAAATTGACAACGCAGGGGAAACTGTTGATTTACAAAAAAAACGACAGAACCAGTACACCTGATTCCGTCATGTCTTAATGATTCATTAGCTTAAAAAATCTTCAGGTGCTGATAGTTTACTTCTTATTTCACCCATCCAACCACTCTTCTTTTTTTATCAATCTTCCTTCTTCTGAAGATGTTCGGGCCAGTTCGATCAACCTGGTCACTCTAAGTGCTTCTTTCAATGAAACAACTGGCTTCCGGCTTGAGATGCTATCTGCAAGTAATGAAAAGAAATGGTCGTAACCTCCAGTTTCTATCGTGATCTCTGAGGTATCCTCTCTATAGAGTGTACCCTCTTCTTTTTCTTTTCCTTTGTAGAAAGTACCGTCAGCCAATTGAGGCTCCTGTTTGTCCAGGCCGTATTTTACGAAGCTGCCTTTTGATCCATGCAGTTCAAAACGAGGATAGGCTGAATTGATAAATGAACTTGAGCGTAAATATACTCGTTTTTCTCCATAGTGAAGCACGATGAGAAAGCCATCATCACTTTGGCCGTTCTCCCGTTGAGTCATTATTTCTGAATATAGCGCATCTGGTTCGCCGAATAAAACAAGGGCTTGATCAATTAAGTGGGAACCTAAATCATATAAGACGCCCGAGCCTACTCCTGGTTGCTCTCTCCAACGATTACGAATAACAGGTCTGAATCGATCAAACCGTGATTCAAGGACTTTCCAATCCCCCAGCATTTCTTCTTTCAGAAGTTTTTGTATCGTTAAAAAGTCTCCGTCCCATCGCCGGTTTTGATGCACAGAGACAACAGACTCGCTTTTTTGGGTAAGCTGAATGAGTTCTTTTCCTTCTTCCACTGTTAAAAACGCCGGCTTTTCGACAAGCACATCTTTTCCTGCAAGAATACATTGTTTCAGCATGTCATAGTGCATGTCAGATGGTGTGGTAATGATATACAACGTTGCCTCACTTTGTGAAAGTGCCTCTTCTATCGTTGCATATACCGGTACATTGCTTACATCCTTATGTTCTTTTGATGTTCCTGATCTTGAAATAATCCCGACCACTTCATATTTATCAGAATGAACTAAGTGCGGTAGATGGAACACCTTTGCGGCAAATCCAAATCCGGCAATTATTGTTTTTATCACGAAATAACCTCCACTAATTTACTTTTCCGCCCCGACTGCTTAAAAAAAATATACCATCTGGCATATGGATCATTTTCCATATACCTCTTCTCGCAGATGAAATCCATCTGCAATAATTGTATCATCCATATTATTTTTATCTACAGCAATTGGCGCAAGGAGGAGGGATGGTATCTCTAATTTTCCGTTATTCATCTTTCTATTCGTTGTAATGGTCTCTCCCTTTGCCATTTTGATAGCTGCTCTTGCTGCTTCGTATGCTAATGTCTTAATAGGTTTGTAAATAGTCAATGCTTGAGTTCCTTGCACAATGCGCTGAGCTGCTGCTAAGTCTGCATCTTGTCCGGCAACTGGGATTTTTTCCGCAAGCCCTTGCGCTTCAAGAGCTTTTATGACTCCGCCTGCTGTCCCATCGTTTGCAGCAATGACAGCATCTATCTCGTTATGATTAATTGCCAGGGCAGCTTCCATATTGGCATGAGCATTTTCAGGAGTCCAATTTTCAGTCCACTGATCATACACAATTTGTATGTCACCCCTATCTATGAACGGCTGGAGGACATTAAAAACTCCCTTTTTTAATAAATGGGCATTGTTGTCTGTATTTGCCCCGCCGATATATGCATACTTCCCTTTTGGAACTAATTTTGTGATCGCCTGCGCCTGGAGTTCTCCAACTAACTCATTGTCAAAAGAGATGTATAAATCTACAGAAGAATTTTTCACTAAACGGTCATAAGATATAACTTTAATGCCCGCAGAATGGGCTTTGTTGATGATGGTTGCTACAGCCTCCGCGTTATGCGGAACGATTACCAGCAAATCCACTCCCTCGCTAATCAACGTCTCTGCCTGCACAATCTGCAAAGCATCGTCACCCTTTGCTTCGCGTATCACGACTTCCGCCCCTAATGACTCTACCGCTTCTTTAAAAAACTCCCTATCTCTCGGCCACCGTTCCTCTTCTAACGTATCCATCGAAAATCCAATTTTAAGCTTGTCTTCATGATCAATAACTCTTTCATTCTCTGATTCTTTGTTCTCTTTCTGTACTGGAGACACTCCTTCTTCGCAAGCCGCCAATAACATTAGAAGGAAGATAAGATTCAATAAACCAACTTTCCTTAACTTTGTTACCATCGCTTCTCCTCCCTTCCCTGTGGAACTTCTATATAGCTTTGAACTCTTTTCAAAAAGATTGTAGTTTTTATAGGAAGACTCTGTTAAAGTTGGCTGTTGATTTTCGTTCCAGGCGCTTCGCTTTCCGCGGGGCTGGCGGTGAGCCTCCTCGTCGCTATTCGCTCCTGCGGGGTCTCACCTGTCCAGCTGATCCCGCAGGACATTGTTTTAGCTTCTTGAACCTGCCCACGCACGATGGAAATGCGTTAGCATTTTCGGAGGAGTCTGCGCGCCTTCCACTACAATCAACAGGGTTGTAAAAATCACCTTGAGCTTTAACAGAGCCTTCAGGAAAGACACTACTCTTTAATTCCAAGCAGTGTTTTTCGATATTCCCTTGGCGTTACATTGCACATCTTTTTAAATACTTTGCTAAAATAGTTTGGTTCATGATATCCAACTTCTATTGTAATTTCCTTAATGCTTTTCTCCGGTTCTGCTAACATTTTCTTTGCTTTTTCAATCCGGCACTCAGTTAAAAAGTCAATGTAATTAATCCCTAGTTTTTCTTTAAACATTTTACTGATATAAATGGGGCTTAAACCAACTTTATTACTAAGTGTTTCTAACGAAATATTCTGTTGGGAGTTTTCCATGATATATTGTTTAATCCGATAAATTGTATCCGCTTCCAAACTAATGTAATGTCTATCATAAGAATCCTTAATATCCATTAGCAGATTGCCAGTTTCAGAACGTAATTGACGGTAATTTTGCGTCTGGTAATTGTAAATCGGGGTTGCTGTCTCAATCCCCAAATCGTTAATAATCGACCAGATTGACCATAGTGCTTCTAATACGAATTGTTGTGCTTGCTGGATTTCAATTCCTTCCATCTCGTAAGCTTGGATAAGGTGGCTAATGTTTGTTTTAATTTGATCCCACTGCCCAAGACGCACCTGGTCGGAAAGATCTTTTTTTAAGTACTTCGCCTGTTGCCAGCTGCCTGTTTCATTCAATACAGGTATATCTTGATAAATCCGATATTTTACCGGAAGTGTCCTATTGCTCGATGCAATGATTGCCTCTTGATAGGATTGACGAATATTCTCTAATGAACCGCACTCATTCCCTATTCCAATGAACCAACCCGCTTGCTGCTCCCTGTTTACTGCTAATAAAATATCTCTTGCCAGAGAAGTTGCTTGCGATCGATAGGATTGGCCGTTTCTGAAGATAATAATCGGCAGCTGGCCATCGTAAAGAGCACCCATCCATCCACTTCTCGTTTTCCTGACTTTTTCTTTAATCCGTGAGTAAAGATGTTCCATTCCATCTGGTACAATCACATTCATGACGAATACCTGACCTGTGGATTGAATATCGAGCATCTCCATTAGCATATTTAAGTGAACTTCGTGTACATGATCAAATAGCAGCTGCGTTACAACATCTGTTTCAACGAGAGCTAATGTCCTTTGAAGCATTTCCCGTTGCAAGCTGCTTTCTGCTTGTAACTCCCTCTCGTTTTCTATTTCTTTCAATACCTTTCCAACCGTTGCTCTAATTTCACTCACCTTGCTCGGCTTTAAGATATAATCTTTGGCTCCAAGCTTCAAGGCTGACTGCACATAATTAAACGTATCATATGCTGTTACCATGATGAATTTAGTATGAGGAAATTCAGCAAGAATCTGCTCTACGGCTTCCAGGCCGTTCATGCCAGGCATTTGGATATCCATTAATACGAGATCTGGTTTAAAGCTTGCCGCTAATTCTACCGCTCTATTCCCATTATTGGCTTGTTCAACAATCAGGTCCGGGAACGCCCTGTTTAAAATGGCTTCCATCCCTTCCCGTTCTATTTGTTCATCATCCACAATTAAAAGTTTAATCATGCATCTCGCCTCTTTGTTTCGGAATTTTTAATAGAACGGCCGTGCCGCTGCCCAATGAGCTTTCAATATGAATGACGTCATCCCTGTCATAAAAAAGACGCAGACGTTTTACAACATTGCTGAAACCTATTCCTGTTGAATGTCCTGCTGTTTTCACTTGACGTTCCATTAAAATTTGGGTGATGTTCTCTTCAGACATGCCTATTCCGTCATCTTCGATTTGAACTGCCACATATTCATTAAGGTCCTTCACACGAATTGTGATGACACCCCCGTTAATATTAGGCTCTATTGCATGGATGACAGCATTTTCAATAATCGGCTGCAGGGTGAGTGCGGGAATATCAATATCTAAGCATGAGTCATCAATATCCAACTTCAGTTGAAGCCGATCCGTAAAGCGGGCCTTTTGAATCTGCATATATTGATTGACAACCATCAATTCATCCTTCAATGTAACGGACCGGTCAATTTGCTTTAAATTGTAACGCAAAAGATCTGCCACGCTGACGAGCAAATCACTAATTTCTTCAGAACCTTCTAAATACGCTTTTTTCGATAGTGTATTAAGTGTATTAAATAAGAAATGCGGATTCATTTGGCTTTGCAGACTGCGAAAATGGCTTTCCTGCAGCAAAATTTTGTTCTGCTGCAGCTCGTGTTCCAGCTTTGCTTTTTCCTTTATTTGCTGAATTAAATTATTGATGTTCGTACGCATATGATCAAATGTTTTAGCAAGAAAGGCAATTTCATCATTCGATTTGACTGTTATTTCATTATCGAATCTTCCTTTCGCCAATTCACTTGCAGCCTTTGTTAACTGTTGAACTGGTCTTGTGATGCTTAAGGAAAACCAATAAGTAGCCAATAATAGCAATAAGGATGTTAATAAAACCATCCATATGGCAAGCTTCACTAATTCAATTGATTGCTCCATGATGCCGCGATAAAATGGCTCATGTGTTTTGAGTTCCATATCGATCAAGGTGAGTGTCATTTCGGAAATATAGTTACTGATCCGTGTAGTTTCTGCAAGGTCTTTTACCGCTGCCTCGGAATCTCGTTCCAGTCCCATTAATCTGTCTATTGTTTCAATTAAACTGCCCATTAAATGAATGTAATTCGTTAATGTAAAATCATTTACTTCATTTCTCACCTTAAATACTTCATATCTGGAAGTTTCCAGTGCCTTTTTACTGCCCTCTAATTTTTTTAAGTTTTCTGGTGTCGACTGGTTCATATAGTTATTCAAGTCTGTAATTACTTGATTACTAGACCGCGAAACATCACTTAAAATTAAGTATCTGTTTAAAATGTCATTATATTTCACTTGTGTTTTATAGTTGTAGAATGTCAGTGCAATCCAAATGATGGACATAATGACAATGACTATAGTTGTAAATGTTAGTATTTTCCTTCTGATGCTATTCATTTCTTTTGTCCTTCAATATGCGTATGTTTGTGAAGTAACCATTAATATCAAGCGGGACTGTTTCCCCGTTCAGCCATTTAACAAGTTGTTGTACACTGACTTCTCCCATTGTTTCTGGATCTTGCTCGAGGACTCCATCAATCTTGCCTTCTTCAAAGAGCGGTAACGATTCTGGACCATCATCAAAGGTATAGATAAAATACGGTTCAACTTGGGATCGCTTCCCTATTTCCTGTACCATTGGCCCAATCATCTTCGCGTTTACCGCGATAAATCCATTCACATCCGGCATTTGATTTAACTGGTCTCTCATCGTGGTGGTGACTTGATCTTTTGACTCTGCTGTTTCCGCATTATGTATCTTAATATTTGGATACACTCTCAAAGTGTCATAGATGCCCTTTAATCTCTCATTATGGTAATGCTCTTTCTGCTCGTCAGAAAGGAGAACAACCTTCCCTTCCGTTCCCATATCTTTCAACAGCTGCCTTGCTATTAAACCTCCAGCACGATACTGATCGGAACCAACGTATGTTCTTCTTAAACTTTCCTTCATTGGCACATCATTAGCTACTGTGATAATCGGAATTCCATTAAACGCAGCCTTTACTTTTGTGAGCTCTTTAAACTCGTCTGTATCAAGTCCCTGTATGATGATTCCATCCACTTTGGAATGAATAGCCAGTTCTAACTTTTTTAAAAATTGTTCTGAATTATTGCTATAGCTTCCCCAAATTTCCAGGCTGGCTCCTTCTTTCAATGCCTGTCTGGATGCTCCCTTGCCAACCTTATTCCAAAATGTAGTGTCCATGTCTCTCGTGATGAGAACTAAGCGATAGCGTGAGTCTGTTTGCTTTTTTGCTTTAGGTAAAGCGATATCATTACTAAAGACAATGTTGGCTGATATGAAAATGAGATAACAAAGGGAGACAAATACAAGACCCAATAGGACATACATAGACTTTTTCATATTTGCCTCCTCCCCTTTTACTTTAACCGTTTGATGTTATTTAACTTGATTCTATCAGCCTCGCTATTAAACTGCATTATAATTAAAGGTTATTATGCAAGAAAAGCGCAAGCGCCTTGCTTTGCCCCGACAAGCGCTGGAGGGCCGACCGGTGAAGTCGTTCTTTGACTTCATTGGGCGGACTGAAGCGACTCGAGGGGTTAGGCGCTGGAGCTAGACAATTCTCGATGTGAATTTTATTTTCTTATATGTCAAAAAAGGCTTCCCCAATCATCTTGGTGAAAGCCCGCTAAAAGAGGCGGTTAGTGTCCTTTTCTTCTTGTCATAACGTCGAAGATTACAGCTAAGGCTAAAACGCCACCCTTAATCATATATTGATAGGAAATCCCTACACCCAGCAAGTTCATCCCGCTCGTTAAGGACGCCATTACGATCGCTCCGATGATGGCCCCTGTCACTTTACCTACCCCGCCTGCCGCAGATACACCGCCCACGTATGCTGCTGCGATGGCATCAAGTTCGAATAGGGTTCCAGCAGTTGTAGTTGCTGATTGAAGGCGAGAAGTAAATAGAATACCTGATAAAGCTGACAGCAAACCCATTGAACCGAATACAATGAACGTGATCTTGTTAACGTTGATCCCGCTTAAATGTGCGGCTTCCGGATTACTGCCGACTGCATAAATATGTCTTCCCATTACTGTCTTCGTTGTCAAGAAATGATAGACAAGCACAACTAATAAGATAATCATCACTGTCCAGGAGAAGCCATTATAGCCAGCTAAGATCCAGGTGATTGCCGCGATGATAGCCGAAACGAACACAAGCTGCAAGATGAAGATCTGCTTTGAAACCACTTCAAAATTGTACTTAATTTTGTTCCGGCGATTGGATATGGCACTTAGGTTGTAAAATATTATTCCAAGTACACCAATCAATAAAGAAAGCAAGTGTAGCCCGCTAATTTGCATAATAGATGGAATGTACCCATTTCCTATTGCATTAAATGCATCATTTTGAACGATAATCGTTCCAGACTTTTCTGTTACTTGCAGAATCGCACCGCGATAAATCAACCAGCCTGCCAGTGTTGCTACAAAGGCAGGAATCCCTATTTTTGCAACAAGAAAGCCCGTAAACAATCCAGCAATCGTTCCAAGTATCAAAATAACCGGAATCACAATATAAACAGGTAAACCATGCTGCATTAGAAGAATGGCCGCAATGGCTCCAAGAAAGCCTGCTAAAAACCCAATCGATAAGTCAATATGCCGAATGACAATGACCAGCATAACACCGACAGCAAGAACCGCAATATAGCCGGCAGAATCTAGTAAGTTACTAATATTGCGAGAAGAAATAAATAAGCCATCTGTTAAAATTGTAAAGATGAGAAAGATGACAAACAAGGCAATGTACATCCCGTAATCACGAATATTTTTACTGATTAACGTTTTCACGTCATTTATTAAAGTCATTGGTTTAGCCTCCTATTGTGTTGCAAGTTGCATTATTTTTTCCTGGTCGGCTTTTTCTATTGGCAATTCGCCTTTGATTTCTCCTTCGGCCATGACATAAACTCTGTCACTCATTCCCAATACTTCACCAAGCTCAGAAGAAATCATGATGATACTCATTCCCTCTTCAATCAGCTTGTTCATCACCGTATAAATTTCAAATTTAGCGCCCACGTCAATCCCTCGGGTAGGCTCATCTAATATTAGGAGTTTAGGGCCAACAAACAGCCACTTGCCTAGCGAAACTTTTTGCTGGTTACCACCGCTTAATTTGCCAACAAGCTGTTCTAAAGAAGAGGCTTTGATGTGCAATGAAGTTTTATAGCCATCTGCTACTTTAATCTCTTCATTGTCGTTGATGACTCCGTTGGCAGAAATTCCTTGTAAATTCGCGGCAGAAATGTTGCTTTTAATATCCTGCAGTAAAAACAACCCATCCCCTTTACGATCCTCAGTAACATACGCAATTCCAGCTTTAATGGCCTCACTAGTATGTTTCAAAGCTTTTGGCATTCCATCCAGCAGTAAGTCACCTTGCAGCTTATAAGCTTTTGCGTTACCAAAGATACTTAGGGCAAGTTCCGTTCGGCCAGAGCCCATTAAGCCTGCCAAACCAATAATTTCACCTTTTTTAACATATAAATTTGCATTCTTCACTACATGTCTGCCAAGCTTTTGGTCATACGCAGACCAATTCTTTAACTCAAGTACCTTTTCTTCATACGACTTCTTCGCGCGTTTCGGATAAATATCCTGAATTTCACGTCCAACCATATTTTTTATAATCGTATTTTCTGTTATCTCACCTTTGGAAGCATCAAGGGTTCTGATCGTTTGCCCATCGCGAATAACAGTCGCGCTATCTGCTATTGAAATGACTTCCTTCAACTTATGGGAAATCATAATGCAGGTAATCCCTTGTTTTCTGAGTTCGTCCAGTAAGTTTAATAAATTCTCACTGTCGTCCTCATTTAAAGCTGCAGTCGGTTCATCGAGAATGAGAAGCTTTACGTCTTTACTTAACGCTTTGGCAATTTCGATTAACTGACGTTTCCCTACTCCTAAATCTTTCACAAGTGTCTCCGGGTTAACGTCAAGATTAACTTTCTCAAGCAGTTTTTTTGCTTCAACAATCGTCTCATTCCAGTCAATAAAAGCCCCTTGCTTGATTTCATTGCCAGCAAATATATTTTCATAAACTGTGAGATCAGGAAATAACGCTAGCTCCTGGTAAATGATAACGATACCAGCATTTACACTATCGGTAATCTTATTAAATTGCTGTACCTTACCTTCGTAAACAATATCCCCTTCATAAGTCCCGTAAGGATAAACCCCGCTAAGCACTTTCATCAGAGTCGATTTCCCAGCCCCATTTTCTCCGACCAGGCAGTGGATTTCACCCTTCTTCACTTTGAAATTGACATTGTCGAGCGCCTTGACTCCTGTGAATTCCTTCGAAATCTGCTTCATCTCCAGAATATATTCGCTCATCCTCATTCCCTCCAACCAAACAGCTATAATAACTGCGTGATCGCAATCTAATTGAATACGATCACGCAGCTCTACTTTTTACAGTCCTTTAAACTCACTAGCTTCGTAGTATTCTGAATCAATCAGTTCTTTCTTAACGTTCTCTTCGTCTACCACAATCACGTCTGTTTGTTTCGCCTTCACATCGACTTTTCCATTGTTGTAAGAACCAGTTGTAGCTGGTTTTTTATCATCCAGGATGTCGATCGCCATATCAATTGCGTCTGCAACCAGTGTTCTTACATCTTTAAATACCGTCATAGATTGCTTGCCATCGATGATGTATTGAATAGAAGCTTTCTCTGCATCTTGACCTGTTACCACGAAACTAGAAATGTCAGAATCCGTTCCGAATACATCTGCAATCGAACGGGCAGTTCCATCATTCGGAGCTAGTACCGCTACATCACCCTTTAGATTCGCAGCTGCAGCAGTTAAGTGTGTTTGTGCTTTATTTTTCGCTTCGTTTGGATCCCAGTTTGTTGTTACCTGACCAAGGATTTTTCCTAACTCATCGCGAGTAAGTTCTTGCTTATCTTTTAATGCCTCTGCTTCTGAAGAGTTAGCGATTACAAAAGTGCCGTCTGCAATCTTCGGCTGAAGAACTTTCCAAGCACCTTCGAAAAATAAGAACGCATTGTTATCAGAAGAAGCGCCCGCATAAAGGTACAACGGGACATTTTTGCCTTCTGCACTGTCTATTAGGTATTGACCTTGAGCAGCACCTACTGCCAGGCTATCAAACGTTACATAATAATCGATTGCATCTGTTTCTGTAATTAAACGGTCATAAGCTATAACGGTTACTCCTTCTTTTTTTGCAGCTTCTACAGCAGAACCAGCTGCTGCACCATCATGAGGAGCAATAATTAATACTTCAATACCTTTATTAAGCAAAGTTTCTACATTTTCTTTTTCCTTTGCCGAAGAACCCTGGCTGAATAAAATTTCCGTCGTGTAATCAGAATCAGCTAAAGCATCTTTAAAGCGCTGCTCATCTTGCACCCATCTCGGCTCATCCTTCGTCGGAAGAACAATTCCTACACTCACTTTACTGCTTCCGCCAGTTGTTCCGCTGCATGCAGCCAGCATCCCAGTTAACACTGTCATAACAATCAAAACAGAAAATAACTTCCAAACTTTTTTCACTAATATTTCCCCCTTTAAAGGTGAATTTTATTTGCTACAATTCCATCATATAGCGGACTATTCACTTTGAAAGCGTTAACATATAGTAATCTTTTATTATCTTCTATACTTTTTTTGCTTTTCTGAAAAAAGTGCACATCAGTTATTCGCAGTTTCTTAAATCGCTTTGCAAAAAAGCTGTTGTTATTACCACTTGAGTGCACCGACACATATTTTTCATCATGAAACAAGCGTACGCGAAAAAAGCACAATAGCTGTGTTACCAGCTGATCGTGCTTTTGGGTGAGGACATATCAATATAAATGCATCCACTTGCCTAAAATTAAAGCAGGAACCTTTTCGGTTCCTGCTTGCTAGTGAATTTAAATTACGGTCATATTATGAAGCCTTCTTAATTTCAATTGTTTTTCCTTCTTCACGCCATTTCTTGAATTCGACTGCGGCTGTGAACAAGACGTCTGTTGATGAGTTAAGGGCTGTTTCAAAGGAGTCCTGCAGAACACCAATGATGAAGCCTACTGCCACCACTTGCATCGCGACATCATTCGGGATGCCGAACAAGCTGGATGCGAGCGGGATCAGCAACAGGGAACCGCCGGCAACGCCTGAAGCACCAGCAGCACTGATTGCAGCCATGACACTTAGAATGACGGCAGTCGGCAGATCCACTTGAATGCCCAGCGTATGGACAGCAGCCAGTGTCATAACGGAGATGGTCACAGCAGCTCCAGCCATATTGATGGTTGCTCCCAATGGAATGGAAACAGAATAGGAGTCCTTATTCAGTCCTAAGTTTTCGCATATTTTAATATTCACAGGGATATTTGAAGCTGAACTGCGAGTAAAGAATGCGGTAATGCCACTTTCTCTTAAACATTTTAGAACAAGTGGATATGGATTTTGCCTGATCAATGAGAACACGATGATCGGATTGACTACTAGGGCCACAACGAGCATGCAGCCGATCAGGACGGCAAGCAATTTTCCATAGCCCAGCAATGAACTGATTCCGTTTGTCGTAATCGATTCAAATACAAGACCCATGATGCCAAGCGGCGCGAATTTGATCACCCAGGCAACGATTTTCGACATAGCATCGGCTAAATTCCCAATAACCGTTTTTGTTGAATCAGCTGCACCCTTCAGAGCAAAGCCGATCAGGGCCGCCCAGGCTAAAATACCGATATAATTTGCATTTATAATAGCGTTAACTGGATTGTCTACAATGTTGAGCAATAAGGTTCTTAGGACTTCTACCACACTTCCTGGAGGCCTCATGCCCTCGGCGCCAGCTGTAAGCTTCAAGCTCACCGGGAACATGAAACTAGCAATAACCGCAATAAGCCCGGCTGCGAACGTTCCTAAAAGATATAAAGAAATAATCGTTTTCATGTTAGTTTTTTGCCCGCGTTTATGCTGGACAATCGCCGACATAACCAAGAATAATACTAATACAGGAGCAACTGCTTTCAGGGCTCCTACAAACAGAGACCCTAAAATCGCAACCGGCTTTGCAAGCTCAGGAATCGTTAATGCGAGAACCACACCAATTACCAAACCCGCAATAATCTGTTTCACCAGGCTTACTTGATTCCACTTCCTCAGTAAATCTTTCATCGTCATCTCCCCCTCAAATCATCTCTCTGCCATCCACTTTTTAGCATTTGTTTGCAAGAGGCGCTTGTCCTCTGCAAAAATACAATTGTCCTTGTTTCGTGTATTATAGACGCTAAAATGGTATATTACAATATAAAAATATCAATACACGAAAAGTTCTAATTATTCAAATACTCAGTTAATCATACTATAACTAGCTTTGAACTGTTAATAGTTCATTATTCCCATCAAAGCAAAGGGGTGGGGCAAAACAGAGGGACGGTTCTTGTGTTTTTATCTAAAAGCGGGTTTGGACGTAAAAAGGCCTCATCCCAAAAGGATAAGGCTGTTCTACTTAATCTAATTCTATTTTTGCTTCACACTCAATGAATGCGGTTCAATACCACCTTCACAGTCGTTTTTAAAAAAGTCATCCTACGCTTTTGCCTTGGGCTTACTGCCCGCCGACTTCTTCAAAATTCTTTGAAGCAAAGATATCAAGCAATTCACGAACTTCATCTGTTGACTTTGTACTCATTAATTGATTTCTTAATTCACTTGCCCCGCGGAAACCTTTGACATAAATCTTAAAAAAGCGATGCAAAGCCGTGAACGGCCGCAGTTCTAAATGCGAATACTTATCATGAAGATCCATATGCAATCGTAAGAGATCCAACAATTCCTGACTGCTATGTTCTTTCTTCTCTTTTTCAAAGGCGAATGGATTATGGAAAATCCCGCGGCCAATCATAACCCCATCAACCCCATATTGTTCAGCAAGCTTCAAGCCAGTCTGGCGGTCAGTAATATCCCCATTAATTGTCAGAAGGGTATCCGGTGCCACCTCGTCACGGAGTTTCTTAATCTCCGGGATCAACTCCCAATGAGCAGGTACTTTGCTCATTTCATCCCTTGTACGCAAATGAATGGAAAGATTGGCAATGTCTTGTTCCAATACATGTCTCAGCCAGTCCTGCCATTCGTCTATCTCCGAGAAGCCGAGCCTTGTCTTGACACTTACAGGCAACCCGCCTGCCTTTGCCGCCTGGATTAACTCTGCCGCAACATCCGGTCGGCGGATCAGCCCGCTTCCCTTTCCGTTCTGCGTCACATTAGGGACAGGACAGCCCATATTGATATCCAGACCCTTGAAACCCATTTCCGCCATCCCAATACTCATTTTCCGGAAGTTTTCAGGCTTGTCCCCCCAGATATGGGCGACAATTGGCTGTTCATCCTCTGTAAAAGTCAAACGCCCACGCACACTCTTGATTCCAGCAGGATGACAATAACTCTCCGAATTCGTAAACTCAGTAAAAAACACATCCGGTCTCGCTGCTTCACTCACAACATGACGAAAAACAACATCCGTCACTTCTTCCATTGGTGCCAATATAAAAAATGGCCGTGGTAAATCACGCCAAAAATTCTCTTTCATTGCTTGATTCAAATCCTCTCATTAAGGGATACCAGGCAAACCCCTGATCCCAAAATTAAAAAGCAGAATACTCCTGCTCCATTTACACTTATACCATGCCTAAGTACTTTTTATCAAACTGAAAAGCCAGGAAAAACACAGGGACGGTTCTTGTGTTTTCAGTCGCGGAACGAATGAGCAAGAAAAAAACCTTATCCATTTAGAGATAAGGTTGGTTGTTCGGCTTATAATTATTCAATTTTTGCCACTCTCAACTTGGGTATGGTTTTTCAAATTGTCAAATCATTTTCTGACTTCAGATTCAGCACATTATTCAATAGCTGTTGAAGAACAGCCGTAAAGACCATACTAACAATAGAGGTTAATACTATGACTAATCCGAGTATTGCAATACCAGGGTGTAAAGCATCTTGTGTTCCAAGTATGATCATTCCTAATACATATAAGAAACTAATGGTACTTGCACAGTATTTTATTATCCCTAATGAATTTACTGCTACCTCCGAAAAAGCATTATTTTTTTCAATATAGCTTAACAGTTTTAGTGCTTGAGATAGGGCATAGAAAAATGGGATCGCTGTCAGGTACAAACCGATTAGAACTGGATACTGCAGGTAAGCAAGCTCTGGATTCATTTCCGCGGAATCCTTTGCAAGTGACGGCAAAGCAAACACACATAAACT
Organism: Mesobacillus subterraneus; assembly: GCF_003937825.1. Classification (GTDB taxonomy): domain Bacteria; phylum Bacillota; class Bacilli; order Bacillales; family Cytobacillaceae; genus Mesobacillus; species Mesobacillus subterraneus. The sequence goes on from NZ_RSFW01000001.1 coordinate 44,199, forward strand.
GAGGATCACTACTCCTATAACGCAGACAGCTACCTTTAACAAAGTAATCTTTCCCTGTTCCATAAATACCTCCACTTTTTTCCTTTTATCCATATCCTAATTCATTATTTATTGATTATCAATAAATTTTTATTAATAAGTAATTTATTTTTACTGATTTAAGCTCCCATCACGTTTTTACACTTGTGATTATAATGGTAAGGATCTCGTCTCTCCTTTAATACACAAAAAAACCTTATCCAGCCAAATGGATAAGGTTCTAACTAACTCTATTTTCGCCACACACTCACATGTCCGGTGTGTATGTGTTAACACATTCAATGCAAGTGAAATCAATTTCAATTACGCAGCTATTTTTTCATTTTCTTTTTCATTGTTATTCTTAAACACACGGAACGGCTTGCCTACCGGTAAGACTACTTGTCCAAAATGAATATTTAAAACCGCTGCAGCAGAACCATAGAATGAAAGTAAAGCAATCAATAATTCTGAGATAGCCGCCAGCATATGTGAGAATTCATACATGATATTAAATGAACTTAATGACAACCCGATAAATAGGAAATCAATCAGTACAAAAATGAAGAACAGAACCTTATGAGTCGCCATGGCACCGACTGTCATGAACAAGCTAAAGATCAAATAACCTGCGAATGCAACACCCAACTGTTTAGGATCTGCAGCTGCAAGTAAATTTTCACCAAAAGCCCCGGATTGAATCAGCCATGTTGTCCCCACTCCAAACCAGAATAAGCCAAAGGCACCGAAAGCTGTTGTACCAAATACATTATTATGCTTAGAATCCATAAGGGCTGCGATTAACTGTGCCAGGCCCCCCAGAAAGAATGCCCATGGCAATATTAACGCGGTTCCTTCTGTCAATCCTAATTTTTGTGATGAGGCTACAAGGGTTACCATTGCCAAACCAAACAACCCCAGGGCAGAAGGATCTGCGGTTACTACTTTTACAGAAGTATGATTTTGATGATCATTCATAAGATGTGTATTTCCTCCTTAGTAATATAGCTTACTAAGGTTACATAAAAATACCTCTATTGTCTATATGTGAAATCGTTATCATTTAAAATTTTCCTTATCCCAAATAATGGTTAAATTTTGTTCTTCACGAAATACCATTTAATTTAGGGAATTCTCGGTACTAAACAAGCCCTATCCACCAAAGGGTAAGGCTCTCCTAATTTTAAGATCATTCCACAAAACCAATAGCATCGATGGCATATTTAGAATGGCAATGATTAACATATTTTTCTCATGCTTACGGCTAACTACTGATGGTTTTAACAGCAATAGTCATAAGGGTGTAACGGAGGACAAGCCGGGAATATCCATTTTGGATTGTGCGAAAGGGACTTCCAGTGCCATGCACCTAATGCAGCTGAACAGGCATCGATAGAATGGCTTTCTGCTTCAATGCCAATAGGTATTTGTGTAAGCCCCTGCTCCGCCAGCCAATTGTGAATATAGATTCTAGCTGATTGTTCCTGTTTGTAAGCCAATACATATCCTATATCTTGTTTAGATAGTCTCGATCCAATTACCGCTCCTGGGTGGACTTCCACTAAAGAAATTGGATTCGTGGCGTTTAATTTCTCTATCTCTCTACTGAGCTTTATTCCTCTTAATGTTAGATACACCATTCTATTTAAGGTTGGCGGCATGATTGACCCAGATTTCATTCCTAAAGATACAATAAATTGTCTTAGTTCCCGGTCACTTTTCCGGTCTCCTCCACCGTCTTCATAAGATAATGGTGCATCAATTCCGATTACTACCTCATCCAATTGACTTTGCTCAAAAACCTCTTTCAATATATCCTGATCACTTAAATTATTTACCCACTTAACAAATTGCAGGTGTTCTCCCTTTTGTTTAAAGACCGTAAGAACGGTATCCTTGTGATTTCTTGGTCCTGATAAATCAATTCCGATTACTCTCAAATAAAACCCTCACATTCGTAATGATTACGTCTGAGTTACTCCCCAAAACACACTGACTTATAAAATCGCATTTTTTCAAAAATGCTCCTCCAAAACCAATGCTTCATACGGACTTCACTGTTATTTTGTCTTATTTTATATTCGCTTCATAATGCTCTTCATTAAGTCTCACTACTTCAAGCTCTTTTATATTCTCATTCAATTTCAATGCTAAGCTTTCAACTCCAAAAAATTCTATGAAAGTATGACTCCCAATGATAAGATTGATCCCTTGAAACTGAGCATATTGAATAGTATACAAATTGCATTCACCTGTAATGTAGACATCACACTTATTTTCAACAACTTCCTTGAGGCAGGCTGTTGGCGCACCGTTACCACAGACTAAGCCCACTCGCTTCACCTTTTTTTCATTAAAGCGCAAGGACTTAACTGGTTCTTCAAGTAGACTTTCCATAGTCCCTGCCAATTCATCGAAATCAACTTCTTTATCAAACTCTGCGACTCTGCCAAAATAGAACCCTTCCCATTCGTGGGTCCTTTTTGCCGTTTCCAAATTCAACTTTTTTAATAAAATTTCATTTGTTCCAAAGTTACAGTCATCAAGTGGCAAGTGATTATAGTAGTGGCTTATCCCATATTCCGCCAGTTTTTCTATGCACGCCTCTTTTAATCCATATATTTCATCCCAGGCATCGTGGTGTGTCACCATCATATCAACTCCACGACTTCTTGCTTCCTCTATCGTTTCAAGCGTTAGGTTAACACAGTATCCTAACTTTTTAACCTTTTTATCTGCCCGGTATGTAATCCCAGACTCCCTTGAAAATACTTCCTTATTTGTTATATGAAACACAGCATTAATTCTTTTAACAATATGTGTAACATCCATATACTGACCTCTTTTATTCGTATTCATATTTTCGGTATTAACTCTATGTTACACCCAAATATTTCCTGAGTAAATCGATTAGTAACATTCAAGCTCCAAACCGATATCCATCAAAAACAATAGACCTTTACGCAAAACTACTTAAATTAAAAAATCCCCCAGACATCAGTCCGAGGGAAATATAACGTCATTCATCGCTGGCAATTGGCGCAAAAGAAAGTTATCCGTGAAGAGATTTCTGTTTTTGTAATCGAGGCATTGCAACGAAAACACTCTTTACCTTCTCTGTCATATACATAAAATTGGTAGCCTCCTGTCTTGCCATCCCCTTTATATAGCGGGTTTTCCATATAACCGCCTTGTTCGATTCCTCTTTTAAGGATAAACTGCATCGAATGATAGAGCCGTGTTAATTGTTGAACGTCAAGATCATTAATTTTTTTATCAGGGCGAATCTCTGCATGCCAAAGAATTTCATCTGAATACCCATTCCCTATTCCAGCCAGCACTTCTTGATTGAGTAATGTGGTTTTTATTGTTCCTCTTCTTTTCTGCATTAATTGATGAAAGGCATCCACTGTAAAATTAGGGTCAAGCACTTCAGGTCCCAGTTTTTCGAACTCTTTCTTGACCTCTTCAGGTGATAAAAGATGCAGATAACCCAATCGAAGCCCAATGAAAAATAAATGCTGTTCCCCGAATGACAGCTTTACTTGAATTGTCCTGTTTGGTCGATCTTCCTCTTTGCCAAAAAACATCCATCCGCCAAGCATCAGGTGTAATAATAAGCATTTTTCATCCTGTAGTTGAAAAATTAAATATTTCGCTCTTCTCGTAATCGTTGTGATAGTTTGATTTGAAACTTGCATAGTAAACCCGTCAACTGGTACGTTAATAGACTTTTCCCGCCCAATCTCAACATTCGAAACTTTTTGCCCGCCGATCAACGACCCCAGTAATGTTTTATATGTTTCCATCTCTGGCAATTCAGGCATAATTCTGCCCCCCATTTCCCAGTTTATTTTTACAGTATTTCCTACTGGTGAGTTATTATAAATGGCTGGCACTCATTTAAATCCACCTTTTTTCTGTTGCCTTCTTTTAAAAAGTGTTGTGACACACCTCCTTCGTAAAAACAAAAAAAAACGAATTCCATCATTAGGAATTCGTTCTTCTAATTTCTTACACGTAATTTGAATCGTTCATGCTAACTTGATTCTAATCTTTTTTCTCGTTTATTGCCGATATATGGGCCATCTGCACATTGACCTGCGAAAACATATCCTTTGTTTTCATAATAATGATTCAGCCGAACATTATCGATTGCACAGTCTAATCGTACCCGTGTTTTCTTATTTCGTACGGCCAATTCATGTACAGATTCCAGAATGATCTCCCCGGCTCCTTTTACTCTACTATCTGTCACAAAGTTGTGCAGATAGTATGCGGAAACATCTGAACAATCATTCCACCGACTGTCTTCTTCTAATAGAACAATTGCACCAACAACCTTATTATCCTCGGCCTTTTTTAAGATATACAAGTTACCCAGGTTCATTTGGTGAACATAATACGACTTAGGATATGCATCCCAATAGTTAGTGACATTCCATTGCCGGATCCCAACTTCATCCATCCAGGCAATTCTTTGATCAATTAATGCATATACATCTTCCAACACCGATGCGTCTGCCGACATAAATATATATTCCATAAAATCCCCTATACAAATTCAAATCCATTGAACTTTAATTTCTCTGTTTACGATTAATCTTTCCATTTAGCACAATATAGATAAATACCTATCCACCGTCGGAGAAGGCTTTTTGTTTATATTAATTCAATTTTCGCAACAGCTTCACAGTGCGTTGAGTGTATGTTGCAACGCTAGGGATGCTGCTGTGTTTACAATCAATTCTTTTTACTACTTCGCTTTGTCAAAATCTACTCTCAACTCCAGGGTCATCTCCACCTCACCAGTCGTCTTTTTGCTCCACCGGCATTGCATACTAAGCTCTTATTAGACCCAATTATCATATGGCAATGTATAATTATGCTAATAGGATGTTTGCATTTCCAACTTTTTCACGCTCTATTAACAAGGCAGTTATAGCATCCTGGTTTAGCGTTAAGAATGTGAATATATTCTATTTCTTTATTATCAAAAATTTCATCTATATTTTCTCTCAAATTCACCCCTTCTGTAACCCTTGCTTCTACAATCATTGAGTCAGTATTGTAGCCGCGTACAGAAAGATACCTATGATGTAACATATCGGGAATTTCATTCACTTCTAGCTTAGCGGTAGTTGCTCCCTTTCGTATAAATATAGGCCCACTTGCTTTATAAGGCGAATTAACACAGTGAAATTGGTAATTCAGTAAGATTACCTCTTCTCCTACCTCTGCATCCTTCAAACTTACCCTGCAGGGATATCCGGGCTTTTTATTTGCTATCATTTTGACTGCCCCGATACTTTTTAATACTTCTTCATTCATTAAAAATAGGTTATTAAATTCCTTCTCTTGTAACGCAACGATTTGAAAGTTATTTCTCATATTCTAATCCCTCCTTAATTTTAATGCTTATCTAGTTGTCACGAAGCATTTCTTGAAAAAACTATCTTACAGTCTCTTCATTCTGTATTCTTTTGGGGTTAAACCAGTTCTCTCTTTAAAACTTTTATAAAAGTTAGACATGCTTTTAACCCCTGCTTTAAGTGCAATTTCAGTAATTTCTATGTCTGTATGTGTCAAGAGCCTAGTTGCTTCTTCCATTCTTAACTCAATAATATATTCAGATATGGTCATACCATAATAATGTTTAAATAGTCTAGCTAGATGATTATTGCTCACACCAAGCTTCTGGGCTATTTTTTTTCGGTTGAGCGGCTTATTATAGCTGTTATTAATTATTTCTTTTGCCCTTTCTATTAATTCTTTATTAGGTTCATAAGTTGTTTCATTAAGATCAGGCCTACACATTTTGCATGGCCTAAATCCATCTTTTAGCGCATCCTCTATATTATCAAAGAAAATGGTGTTCTTTTTCAAAGGTGTCTTAGCCTTACAGGATGGTCTGCAAAAAATCCCTGTTGTTATGACTGCATAATAAAACAACCCATCATAATAATTATTACAGGTGCTAACTGCTTTCCATTTTTCTTCACTTGTAATAGACCTTCACCTCTCTACCTTCGCTTCTATAGTTATTATATATCTACTTGTTCTAAAAGTTCTTCCTGTAATTCACCAACATATTCTTTCTCGAGTAACCTTGCTCTTCTAAATGTGCATTTTATTGAAATTCTAACGCAAATATTCTTATTTTTTGCGTAATAGTAAGATTCTCAAAAACAAAAATCCCCCAAACCAACAGTCTGGGGGAACATAAAACACAATTTAATTTTTAATTATTAGCCTTAAAATCTTTGATACCAAGCTATTTTAACTCTACCAGCGCCACACACTCCCCATGCGTCGTCTGAGGAAACATATCAACCGGCTGCACTTCAACCGTCTTGTACCCGCCATCTTCAAGGATCCGCAAATCCCTCGCCAGTGTAGCTGGGTTGCAGGATACGTACACAACCTTCTTCGGTTTCATATCAATGATTGTTTGCAGCAGTGCTTCGTCGCAGCCTTTGCGTGGAGGATCGACGACCAACACGTCGGCGCTGTTGCCTCCTGCGTACCATGCCGGGATTACTTTTTCAGCTTCGCCTACTGCGAATTCTGCGTTGGCGATTTCGTTCAGTTCGGCGTTTCGTTTTGCGTCTTCGATGGCTTCGGGAACGATTTCAACGCCGAATACCTTCTTTGCTTTTTGCGCTAAAAATAATGAAATCGTCCCGATGCCGCAGTATGCGTCAATGACGGATTCTTCTCCGGTCAGCTCTGCATATTCAAGCGCCTTGTCGTAAAGCACCTTTGTTTGCTCGGGGTTCACCTGGTAGAACGAACGCGCCGAAATCGCAAACTTGATGTCACCGATATAGTCATAAATGACTTCGCTTCCCCACAGGACCTCTGTTTTGTCGCCCATGATGACATTCGTTTTCTTCGAGTTAACGTTATGGACGATGGATTTTACCTTAGGCAGCCTTGCGATGATTTCCTCGACGAGTTTATTTTTGTGCGGGATTTCATTCGTCCTGGTTACTACCACAACCATCAGCTCACCTGTTTGGCTGCCATAGCGGGCCATGATATGCCGGAGGACACCTTTGTGGGATTCCTCATTATATGGCTGGATTCCAAGCTCGCTGGCAATTTCTTTTACCGCCTGGATGGCTTCGTTAATCTCGTGAAGGTGCAGCAGGCTTTCATTCGTGTCGACGATTTCGTGGCTGCGCGGCTTGAAGAAGCCCGCAATCAGCTTTCCGTCCTTTTCACCAACCGGCACCTGCGCTTTGTTTCGATAGTGCCATGGATTGTCCATTCCCAAAATCGGGTGTACCACAACATCCTCAAGCTTGCCGATCCGCGTCAGCACCTGGTTCACCTGGTTTTCCTTATACTTCAGCTGCCCCTCATAACTGATATGCTGCAGCTGGCAGCCGCCATATTTATGGGCATCATCAGCCGGGCAATCGACACGGAACGTGCTTCTTTCAAGAATCTCCATCAGGCGGCCAAATCCATATCCCTTGTTCACCTTGGTGACTTTGATTTTCGCTTTTTCGCCAGGAAGCCCCCCCTGGACAAAAATCGGGTAGCCATCGACCTTGGCAACCCCCGCTCCATCATGCGTCAAATCCTCAAATTCCACATCTATAAAATCGTTCTTCTTAACCGGGATTGTTTTGCTCATTGTTTCCGTCCTTTGCTGTGAATTCGCTAAGTCAGATTTTATCATACTGGGGGAAGGATTGTGAAATGGGTGATATCTTATCGCTTCCCCTTTTTAAAGGACCTTACTGTTAGCCATATGCTGAACAATAGAACGCAAGTCAGAAGTCCGCTCGTAAGAATTGTTTCTATTTTAAAAAGGAGATGATTAGATCTCATAACAATCACCTTTCATCTATGGAATAAGGATTGAAAACCAGTTGGTAGACCGCGGGTGTTCCGGGCAAATCTGCAATTATTAAAGGGGCACTACCAGATTTGTTCTTGGCTGATTTGATTACCGTACCAACCGGCAGTTTGGTCGCCATCCCTTCCTCAATATCCTTTCCTTTCTTGTACATTGAAGAAATTTCGAAAAGAGTTTCTTTCGGTTCATATTCAGTGTTTTCGGTCTTTAAATAGATGGAATCATTAAAAATAATCAAATCCGTGGCCTTATCCGCCTGAAGAAGTTCGTGCGCTTTCTTCTTCATTAGTGACTGCGCTTCGCTTAATTGATCAGCGCCCTGGATTTTTGAATCTGCAATGCTGCACCCGATTAGAAGAAAAGAAATAAGAAGGGAAAGTAATAGCTTATATTTCAGCATCTAAACACCGCCTATGTATGAAAAGGAGGGGCCTAGAAATTAATCCAAGGCCCTTCATACCTTACTTTGTTGAAAGACTGACCTTCTTCGCATCAGCCTGGGCCGGATAACTCTCTCTGATGCCGCCATCCGTCCGGAACTCTACGTGATCTCCCTTTTTAAAATCCTCTGCCTTATCATAGGTCAGCCTAATCAGATCAAGGCCGCCCTGATCGATCAATGCTTCAGGTGATACCTCTTGTATTTCTTTGTACTTTTCCGCGTCTATGTTCTGGGCAATCAAAAGCGAATCCTCGTTCACATACAGCACATATCCAGCACCAGACGCACTTTCCTTACTTGCGCATCCGGCAAAGACCATTGACATCAAAACTAGGAACAGGACCATAACTGTCCGTTTTGCCATCTCCATCCCCCATTATCCACTCTGTAAATTGAGTAAAACAGGAGAACCGTCCTTCTGTTTCGAAATTGGAAAAAACAGGAGAACCGTCCCCGTGTTACAGTGAGAATTCTTTCTTGACTTCGAATTTTTTGCCGTCTTTTGGGGTCATCCAGACTGTTAGTGTGTAGTTGCCTGGTTCGAGGTTTAGTTCGTTTAGGTCGATTTCGTATGTTAAGGACTCGCCCTGCTGGACTTTCTCTTCCCCTAGTGCCTGCAGGAAGTTTGCTACGCTGGAGAAGAGGAATATTTCTTCTCCGGCCTTGTTTTTCACCGAGTAGTCGAATCGCTGTGAGCTGGTGAATTCGAGGGTGACTTCTTCTTCTGTCTGGTTTTTGACTTCATATTGAAAAACCAATGGGCTTTTCTCTGCTAAAGATGCAGCCATTTCTCCTGCCACGATGCCTTGACCTCCTCCGCCTTTGCCTTCATTATTCGAAACCTTGTTTCCTGTTCCACAACCAGTGACCAGAAACCCCAGCAATATAATCATGAAAAATTTTCTCATTGTCGTTCCTCCTGTTGGATTTATTCCTTTATCTATTTGTCTGGAAATCCGGTCAAAAGGTTACATTAAATGTTTAACTATTTAACAAGAGTTAAACCCATTTCATAAAAAAGAGCCGCTGGCCACCAGCAACTCTTCTCCATCTTACATTCCCATATCTACAGCGCTATCTTTCACTTCCTGCGGAACGGAAAAAGCTTCAACTGAATTGATCTCTTTGTAGTCCGCCTGCACTTTGATCACGATCTCTCCTGACTCTCCGTCCATGACCAGGTCTAGATCAGCATCCGCTTTCACTTGCTTTAAATAGTAATTCTTATCGAGCTTTAAATAATAAATGAATTTATTTACTTTATTGAGTTCTATGCTCTCGTCCTGCAAGGACTCTTTTAGGACATCCTTGACCAATTCTTTCTCCTTATCGGTGGATGAGCTATCGAGTTCGACGCTAAGCAGGTACCCATCCTTCTCTTCTTTTAATTCAAAGAGGTCGCTGAACTTTTTCAATTTGTCGAGGTCTTCCTTGATGCCGTCCCCGTTGGCCAGCTTTTCAAATTCAGGAACACTGCTGACCGAGGTCTTCAGCCACTCCGTTGTTCCTGGCATTGTCATATAAGCAGACTCTTTATCTATATATAATTCCATATCTCCATCAATCGTACTCAATTTCATCTGAGCCATGAAGGGGTCATCCAGGTATTTCATATGAATGTCCACTGTCTGGTTAACCTTTTGGCCATTGGCATTCATTTCGAATTCGGTTTTCATGTCTGTATCGAAGCTATTGATTGTGTTCCTGAAAGCACCGCTGATGACTTCCTCCTTGGTGACTTTCGTTCCGCAGGCACTGAGTACAAGAACAAGCAAAAGACTGATGGCTGTTAAGAAACTGAACTTTTTCATTACTTCCCCCTAAATGTTTTGTCTTTTCTATTGAGCTCTTTTATATTTCCGATCAAAATACTGCTGCAGGCCATTGCTTGTCAGCGAGAAAGCAAAAATGGTAATTCCGATTGCCACGGTGCCTGTAATCGGCAGCCATGGGTCGGACCAGATGTGCTTGGTGATGTTCGCATAATAAGTCGGCCAAATGTTCGAGGTGTTCATCGCTTTATACGCTCCGCCCAATTGGGAAACGAATTCGACGCTGAAAAAGATTTCGACGATTCCGAGCTGCCCGATCAGGAAGAGGATCCTTCCTAGGTCTGAAAAAAACTGAACGATGAGGAACGGCCTTAATGGCGGCCAATAATAGTTCCGCATCATCGTCAGCGCTGAAGAGCCGGCAACGATTCCCGCCTCGACATACGGTTTCTTCTTGATATCCTGCATCCCCTGGTAAAAAATATCGGCGACCCTGCCTACTTCAAGCAGCGCCAGGACCATCATGAACCACAGAAACCGATTATCCGAAAACACGATAAACGGCGTGCCCACGATTAGAATGATAAAGAAAATCGGCGGCATGAACGAAAATAATCGATTCCATACGATCAGGATTTTATGGAAAAAGCGAGAATAAAAACTCGCCAGTGCCAGCGGGATTGCGAAAACATACCGGATCAGGGCAATTGCCAGAATCGTAAGCAGCGTTTCTTTCGTTCCCAGCAGTACCTTGCTTAATAAATCGACCCCGTTCGCATCCGAACCGAGTGGATATTCCTTTGATGGAGCGAAAGGGGGCAGTTCATAGCCGCCACCTTCCTTCTGCCTCATCACTTGCTCCTTTAAAGAGGAATCGACGAATGGCAGATATGGCGCTGTAAAAGAGATGACCAGCAACAAAGACAGGATTAATAAGCCTATAGTCAGTGATTTATTCATGATCCAACTCCTGTGAAGCTGGGATAACGATACTCCTGAAAATCTGCGCCACGAGATTCGAGACGAGGATGATCAACGTGAAGAAAATCGTATAACCAAACGCCGACACACCATCCACCCCGATATCGAGCCCAATATTGAAGCTTGTCCCGCTAAAGACCGCCTGGAACAGCCCGTTCGCCGCTCCTTTAAAATCCGTCAGTTTTTCAACGATAAATAGATTGGATAATACATAGAGTGTGATGGTATTCGCATGCGCCAGGATTTTCGGCAATGAATTCTTCAAGATATGTATGAATAAAATTTTCATCCCGGAGGTCCCTTTCGATATCGCTGTCCGGATGTAGTCATTCCCCTCCTGCTCACGGAGGCTCACATTGGTGATATTCGCAAGGTAAAAAACAGGATAGATCATGAGAAATAGAATACAAACAACATAGGTTTCGAGTTTATCGCTGCCGAACAGCGCGACATGGAAAAACAGCCCCTTCTCATAAAGGTACATCAGGCCAATTTGCGTAATGATGATGAAAAAGAGGTCCGGCATCGAGATGAACAGCCATGTCGTCCCATTGCCCAAAAAGTTCAGCCTTCGCTTCTGCATCTGGAAATCAAAAATGCCTTTCAATACACCAAAAATAAAAGCAAGAATCAGGGCCGGCACAATTAAAAGCAGGCTCTTCCACGCCTTGGACATTATTTTTTCCGAATATAACTGGCCAGGATGGCTTTCCCCCAATCCTTTATTTTCTTTTACATACGCAAAGAAACCCTTAATATTCGCGATGTGCCTGTCCACTTTATATTCATAGGTGGCCGACTCAAATTGGCCGCCCTGTCCCACCTCATACTTCGTCGTATATGGCAAAAATAAAATCGCGATAAAGAAAAATACGCAGATGAGCCATAACACAAATTGTTCGACTGCTTTCTTAAAATAAACCATTCTTCCTCCTGCTGCACGGATTATACAGAATTTTTTGTCTTTTTAACTTGTAAAAAGTTCTCTAACTCTTGTAAACTCACAAGTCATCATAATGAAGCCCTTCCTCTGGCAGCTCATCATCTGGCACGCCAATCCCAACCTGCTTGATTTTACCGTCATTGACAGAATACGAGTAACTCCAGCCTGGCTCATTTTCGAACCTCACCTCCAGGTGATAAGGGTTGTAATTCCGGCTCGTCCTCCGGCTGATTTCGAACGTTTCACCAGGGTATTTCTCCTCAAGATACTCTTCAAGCTGTTCCGTTTTGATGCCGAGATGGTAATCAATCCACAAAGGACGGATGATAAAAAAACCAATCTCCGCAACGGCAACAAACGCTACCAACACCAGCGCCGCCTTCCGATTTCTTTTAGCCCAAAAATGTCCGAGCACAAGAACCACAACAAAAATACCCAACGCTACTAAAATCTCAATTATCGTAATCGGATGCATCGCAATCCACCATCCTACTTAAGGCATAAATACATATTACCATTTTTTTCTTTTTACTGGAATAAGAAATCCAGCTGTTTGTCTGCTCATTTTGTTCGAGATGATATCAGCTTCGGACATTCTTGCAACACCTGACTTCTTTCACGCGCTTCCTTCTCATTTTGTCCGAAGTGACACCATCTTCGGACATTTTCACCGCACTTCCTTCTCATTTTGTCCGAAGTGAACCCATCTTCGGACATTTTCACCGCCCTTCCTCCTCATTTTGTCCGAAGTGAATCCATCTTCGGACATTTCCACCGCACCTCCTCCTGATTTTGTCCGAAGTGACACCATCTTCGGACATTTTCACCGGGCTTCCTCCTCATTTTGTCCGAAGTGGCCCCATCTTCGGACATTTTCACCGCGCTTCCTCCTCATTTTGTCCGAAGTGACCCCATCTTCGGACATTTTCACCGCGCTTCCTCCTCATTTTGTCCGAAGACATCCCATCTTCGGACATTTTCACGGCGCTTCCTCCTCATTTTGTCCGAAGTCAACCTAACTTCGGACATTTCCCAAAAGCCTCGCTCGATTTTTGTCCGAAGCGCCCAATATTCTCCCACTAAAAAAAGACGGAACCCGCAGGCTCCGTCCTATTCTTTCACTTTTTCTCTAGACCTGTACAAGAACGCCTTGATCATAAAATAGCTCACTTCATCCGGGAGCAGCTCTTTGATCGGCTTCAGCCTGTCTCGGCCGGCTTCAGCCACGGCTCTCTCCAAATCCGCAACATGCTTCTCTGGAATCAACAGGTCATAATCAACTTCCATTCCCTGCTGAATGCACTGGATCAGGTGGTTCTCAACCGTGCTTTCCACCAGCTCGCGCTCAGCGGCAATCTCGGCTACATTCTTATTCTCCTGATGCAGCTTGTACGTTTCGAGATGGGAATCGCCGATTGCTTTTTTTGCCGGCTTTTTCACCGGCTCTGTTACGGCATCCATCACTGGCTGACGCTCAGGATGCTCCTCGCAGAACTCGATGATCCGCTGAATGAATGGCGCACCGTACTTATTGAGCTTGTGTTCGCCCACTCCGCTGACCTTGAGGAAATCCTCCTCTGAGCGCGGCAGCTTCAGGCACATATCTTTCAAAGAGGAATCTGAGAAAATCATAAATGGCGCGACTTTTTCCCCAGAAGCGACATTTCTCCGCAACTCACGCAGCTCTTCGAACAATGGATCATCGTTTGAAACCTGCTTGACCTGGATAGCTTCCTTCCTGAAGACCTGCGTCTTTCCAAGCAGGACCTCCTTCCCTTTTTCAGGGACGAAGATCGTTGGGTACGTGCCATGTTCAACGCCGATCAGCTCCTGGGATATCAGGAACTCGATCAGGTCATTCACCTGCTTGGTGCTCCGCTCCTTCATCAGGCCGTATGTCGGCAATTTATCCAGGCGGAACTCCAGGACTTTTTTGTTCCTCGAACCTGTCAAAACATTGGCAGTCATCGCCTTTCCGTACTTCTGGCCCATCCGGATAATGCATGACAGCACCATCTGCGCATCCTTTGTGACATCCTGGGTCTCCCGGCGATCGGTACAATTGCCGCAGCGGCCGCACGGTTCTGTTTCCGTTTCGCCAAAATAATGCAGGATGTACGATTGCAGGCATTCCTCGGTATGGCAATAGCCTACCATCTGCTGCAATTTTTCCAGTTCAGGTGCAATTCGCTCGCGGTCGGCAGACTGGTCGATCAGGAAGCGCTGCACCTGGACATCCTGCGACGAATAGAGCACGATACATTCACTGTCCAGCCCGTCGCGTCCGGCACGGCCAGCTTCCTGATAATAGCTCTCCATATTCTTAGGCAGCTGAAAATGGAGGACGTAGCGTATGTTACTTTTATCAATGCCCATTCCGAAGGCCGAAGTCGCGACCATAACGGTGGCTTCGTCCTGCAAAAACCGCTCCTGTTCGGTGTTCCGGTCTTCATCATTCATGCCGGCGTGATAACGGGCGGCATTGAAACCTTCCTTCTGGAGCCACTCGTACAGCTGGTCGACAATCTTCCTCGTCGCCGCATAAATGATGCCTGCTTCCTTTTCATTCTTTTTGATAAAATCCTTTAAATAAGACTGGCGATCCTGGCCTTTTACGACAGAAAAACTCAGGTTGCTTCGCTCAAATCCGGTGATGATCGTGTTTTCAGGATTTATTTTTAACGAAGCGCAAATGTCCTCCCTGACCCTGGGTGTCGCGGTTGCTGTCAGGGCGAGCATAATCGGCTTCTTCGGCAGGCGATCGGCGAGACCGGAAATCTGCAGATAACTCGGACGGAAATCATGGCCCCATTGCGAGATACAGTGTGCTTCATCGACGGCGATCAGCGGGATTTCCATGTCCTGCAGATCATGTATGAACTCCCAGGAACCAAGGCGTTCCGGGGCAATATACAAGAGCTTGTACTTTCCGTTCCTGGCATCATCCATCCTTGCGGCAGCTTCACCGGCAGTAAGGGAACTGTTGATGTATGTCGCAGGAATGCCAAGCTGGACGAGCGTGTCGACCTGGTCCTTCATAAGGGAAATCAGCGGCGAGATGACGATTGTGGTCCCAGGCAGCACGAGTGCGGGAACTTGATAGACAATCGACTTGCCGCCGCCAGTCGGCATGACACAAACCGTGTTTTTCCCTTCAAGCACAGAGCTGATGGCCTGTTCCTGTCCATGGCGGAAAGTGGAATATCCAAAATGATTTTGCAACAATTCACGGGCTTTTTGCAGCATAATTGGGTGGCTCCTTTCAGTGAGAAAATGTGAGGGGATTTAAGAGGATCAACTTCTTCATTGTACCAGATGAAAGCAAAAATGCCATGCTTCAAAACGAAGCACAGCATTTGTTATTCTGCGGCCAGCAATGTTTCTACCGGATAGTAACGAGGCAGCAGGATCCTGATCGTCGTGCCTTCCCCAAGTTTACTTTTTACATCAATATGGCCCTGGTGCAGGTCGATGATTCGTTTGCAGGTAATCAGTCCCAACCCTGTTCCTTTTTCCTTCGTTGAATAAAATGGTTCAAACAGACGCTCAAATCGTGCTTCCGATATCCCGCACCCCTTATCGGCGATCGTCACCATAACAGTCTCATTGCTCACTTCGTCCAATCGTACCCCAATACAATGTCCTCTGTATTCTGTTGCCTCAATCGCATTCTGCAGCAGATTGATCAGCACCTGCTTCATCTGGTTCCGGTCGCAGTTCAAGATGATTTCCGCGTCAGAGCTGAACTGAATTTCGATGCCTTTTAACAAGGCCTGCGGTTCCATGAAGTGGATACAATCCCGCAGCAGCTTGGTGTAGTTTGTATATTGAAAATTAACGTTCTCATTTGGTTTGGCGATGAACATGAATTCATTGACGATCTCATTGATCCGGTCCATTTCATCAAGCATAATGTCCAGATACGGCACCAAAGCCGGCTCTGTCACGCTTTCCTTGACGATCTTGGCGAATCCCTTCAGGGAAGTAAGTGGATTCCGGATTTCATGCGCGATGCCGGCTGCCAGCTCGCCGACGACCGAAAGCTTTTCCATCTGCTGGACCTGCTTCTCCCTTGTTTTTTCCTTTGTAATATCGATGGTTGTCCCGATGACCTCAACCGTTTCGCCATTCAAGCGAATCGGACTCAAAATCGCCAGGTATTGAATCTCCGCAAAACTGCCCTCGTAGTTCACATGCTCCCCGTTCCAGGCTTTTTCATAGAATGACTCTTTGCGCATCGCCTGGTCAGCCGGCAGGAATTCAAACAGTGATTTCCCGATGATATATTCAGGGCACAGCCCTACCTTTTCTATGAGTTTGCCTTCGATGAACGTATGGATAAATCGATTGTCTTTTTTGATGAATTTAAAAATGAAGCCTGTTTCCCTTGGAATGAACTGTTCGTAATCCACCTTAACCCTTTGATCTACCACTCGGCAACACCCTCAGCACAAAAGATTCGTTCCCTATTAATTCTGTACTTCCATGGGAAATCCTTTAAAAAAAACAGGAAATTGACAAGAAAAAAACGATGCTTTTGATTATAAGCATCGCCTGTTCATCATTACTGGCGTTCGTTATTTTTCCGATAAGCAGCCATTGCCTGCTTCACTGACGAGTATGTCTTCACCGTTGAAAAATTGATTCCCAGAGAGACCATCGTCTGGGCGATCTCTGGCCTTATTCCGGTTATGACAGCCTCAACCCCCAATAGTTTCAGGGCGTTGATCACCTGGAACAGCTGGCTGGCGACCATCGTGTCGACAATCGGGACACCTGATACATCCAGGATGAAATACGAGATTCCCTGTTTGGCACTTTTGCGGAGCGATTCCTCCATCAGCAATTTCGCGCGATATGTATCGATCGATCCAATTAGCGGCAGGACCGCGACCTTCTTTTCAAGCGGGACGACCGGCACGGATAATTCCGCGATCTCTTCCTTGGCCCGATTGAGGAATTCTTTCTGTTGTTTGACGAAGGCAACACTGAAACTTTGCGCAGCCTGGTCAATGATCATGTTCAACTTCTTCGTGTACGAATGGTAGGATTTCAGGTCGCAACCTTCCTGTTCACAGATCTCATAGATGATATCGCTGAATTTTTCACGGTAATAGTCCAGCTCATCCAGAGCGATATCAATCGTCATCCCGAGCTCTGAGCAGAGTGCACCGGTTGCGTTGCCCCATTGGGTGATCCTGGATAGCGCAGTATCCAGATCATCCATAATCAACTCTTCATACAAGCTGATCATCTTAATCCGTTCAGCCCGGAGTACATCGGATATCGGACCTAATTTGTCAGGGTATTTCGCTGATTGACGATCCGTGATAGTATCAGCCAATTCATTTTTCACATCGTTCACTCTTTTTGCCATCTCGGTCAAATGGTTCATGTGGACCCCTCCCAACATCAACATTTTCCCGATTCTCCGAAAAGTTAAACCTTAGTTAAATAATTTCCCTTCCATTTTGCCCCAGGGCATAATGGATGCCATGCTGCAGGGTTTGGAAGCAGTCGAATTTATTCAAGTTGATGCCTGAATTAGAGATGGTTACCCCAAGTTCTGCAGAGATGCCGACCAATACGGTTTTGATTCCAATCAAAGCTGCAGCAGAGCCCATTTTTTCAATCATACTGACTGAATGATCTCCCATGTTCTCATCCAGGCCGGTCAAGTCGAGCACAAGGTAGTTCGCCTTGTAGGCAGGCAAATTATACAATGTATTCTCAATCAGCTGACGGGCGCGCTCCTCATCGTAAGAACCGATCAACGGCACGACCACGATACCTTCCAGCACAGGAATGATCGGCGAGGAAAGCTGCTCGATCAACTGCTTCAATTCCTTTGTCTTTTCCTCAACCAGGCCCTCAAGCTGGCCGATTTGCTCTGCTTCCTTCTTCCGGGCAAGCTCATGGATATTCTCGGAGACAGACACATCAGCCGGAAAATATTCCACAATGCTGTATTCATGGCCTTCCACCTGATCCTGTACGACCTTATACCAGATATTTGTGCCAAAGAGCCCGCTGAAGACACCGGCAAAGTGGGCAGCAATGAAATTCGTTCCCTGGCTTTTCCCCTGGCTCAGATTGATTTTCGTCTCCCAGCTGTCTTTTAGATGGAGGCTGACCTTTTTATCCTCAAAACATAAGTTATGGACAGTCACCAATCCCCATCCGGCAGTTGCATACAAATTCATCAGCATATCCGCCGCTTCTGCGATTCCGGCTGTCTTGAATTTTTCAAAATAGCCCCCGATCTCAATACCCTGGCGGAAACCTGTCGTCTCAAACACCAATTTCGAAGCTTCTTCCCCGGATATTTCCTCTAGCGTATCGAAGAAATCCTTCATCGCAGTACTAATCCAAAACAAGACAACATCCCCGCCTTCAAACGTGAGCTGTCCCTTATCCATATCCCATAGAAATTCATTTCCTGCTACCTGAATGGATTTATTCTCTGCCATGGTCCGTTCCTCCTAATATTACTGTAGAAACTATTATATGGGGTTCATCTATACAAGTCTAATATTAGCCTTAATGGAAAATGCATGCATCGATGAAGAGATGCATGCATTGAAAGATTAAATGAACGTTTGTAAAACGGTCCCTTTTCCATTTGCTGCTTTTATTTTTCCGTAGGCTCCATTTATAAAAGTGATTTGCGGCGGAACATGGCCACAGTCTATGTCATAAATGACAGGGATTTGCAGTTCAACAGCCAGTTCATGGTAAACATCCTCAATTGCATAATTCCCCACGGTTGTATTGGCTGGGCTCCTGCCAAACAGGATGCCTGAACAATTCACAAACCAGCCGGCATATTTCATTTGCACAAGCGTTCTTCGTAAATCCGTTGTCGACAATTCCGCATTTTCGAAGAACCAAACAACCGGGTCTCCTGGGATATGAGTGTCCCTGAAAGATTGAACATCGCCGTATGGAGTACCGATTAAATGGCGGATGGTATCGATACAGCCGCCAAGCAAACGCCCTTCTACTTCAATTTCGCCCCTGCCGATTATCTTCCATTCCGTCTCTTCAGTTAGGTGAAAAACACAGGGACTAGGCTTGTCATGGCGCCATGCTTTTTGGTATTTTTCTGAGGATTCCTGGAGAATGGATTGACTCTTTTTCGTTGCTAAAACAGCTTCCCACGCAGCGGTTGTCTCGTCCGAATACGCGCCCCTCAGGTCTACCAGGTTTGTTCCATGCGCAGTGGCAATTCCCGTCCTTAATGTGATGGCCAACAACAACAAACTTGTGTCCGAATAACCAAGGATCCACTTTTCCGGGACCTTGTCAAAGTCAACATGCTCGAGGATTTCAAGCAGCAACTCACCACCCCATGGAGGGATCATCAGCTGGATGCGGCCGTCTGCCATCATGTTATTAAACTCGTCTCCCCGTTCCTTTGCAGGTGCGGACTTTGCTTTGTCTTGTGTCCATGGCGTTTCGCCCATGATGACTTTGTATCCTCGCTCTTCCATACGGGAAGAAGCACTTTCTAGCAAATCATGCAATTCAACCGGTACTCCTGATGATGGTGCCGTGACACCAACCGTCATTCCTTTTTCTAAGATTGGATAGCGAATCATCCCGTTCCCCCCTTGCTTTTGCATAATTTTAACAGGAACGCCACTTGAAGAAAACCTCTTTTTTAATATAAAAATGGCTGCTTCTCTGGAAGCAGCCACACTCGTTTATTTCTCTCCGATCATTTCCCTGACTTTTTCTTTTACTTCTTCTATATTGCGCATTTTGTTGTCCCAGCATTTCTGGCTGAGATCGACCGGGTATTCCTCCGGATTGAGCATGCGCGTGTATTCTTCCCAAAGCACGCCAAGGCAGTATTTCGAATGCCTGCGGACTTCCTCGAGACTTGGCTGAGTGTATACGAGCTTACCCTCATCGAAGATGTCATGATGCAGGTCCCTGGCATCGAAATTCGTGACGAACTTGCTGATGAAGGTGTGCACTGGATGGAACATCTTCAGACGCTTTTCTTCCTGGGGATTTTCCTCTTCAAGCGCGATATAGTCACCTTCTGAGCGGTTATTGTCCCGATTGATGATCCGGTACACCTTTTTGATGCCCGGTGTCGTCACCTTCTCTGGATTGGAGGAAATCTTGATCGTGTCCTCCATCGTGCCATCTCCCCGCTCGACGGAGACAATTTTATAGACTGCGCCAAGTGCAGCCTGGTCGTAAGCCGTAATCAGCTTTGTGCCGACTCCCCAAATATCGATCTTTGCTCCCTGAGCCTTCAGGTTCATGATCGTGTATTCATCAAGGTCACTGGACGCGACGATTTTCGCATCCTTGAATCCTGCTTCATCGAGCATTTTCCGCGCTTCCTTCGATAGGTACGCAAGGTCACCGCTATCGAGACGGATGCCGATGAAATTAATCTTGTCGCCGAATTCCTTCGCCACCTTAATTGCATTTGGCACGCCAGATTTTAACGTATCATATGTGTCGACCAGGAACACACAGTCCTTATGCGTCTCTGCGTATTTTTTAAAAGCGGTGTAGTCGTCCTTATAGGCCTGCACCATCGAGTGGGCATGCGTCCCTGAAACCGGAATGCCGAACAGCTTGCCTGCGCGCACATTGCTCGTCGAATCAAATCCGCCGACATAGGCAGCACGGGTCCCCCATAGTGCCGCATCCATTTCATGCGCCCGGCGGGACCCAAATTCCATCGCGACCTCTTCGTTCACGACCTGTTTGATTCGGGACGCCTTTGTCGCAATCAGTGTCTGGTAGTTTACGATATTGAGCAGCGCTGTCTCGATCAGCTGCGCTTCAGCAAGCGGCGCATCAACCCTGATGAGCGGCTCATTGGCAAAAACAATCTCGCCTTCTTGCATCGCGCGGATCGATCCGGTAAAACGAAGCTCTTTTAAGAAGCCAAGGAAATCCTCATCGAACTTCCCTTCTTCTCTTAAATACTGGATATCATCCTCCGTGAAGCCAAAATTCTCGATATAGCTGATGATTTTTTCCAGGCCGGCAAACACTGCATAGCCATTGCCAAAAGGGAGCTTGCGGAAAAACAAATCAAACACGGCGCGGCGATTGTGGACGCCGTCGCGCCAGTACGTTTCCATCATATTTAATTGATATAAGTCCGTGTGCAGCATCAAGCTGTCATCTGTGAATTTAGTGCCCATCAAAAAACCTCCAAGTTTACTGCCATCAATAGATTAGCTTACCTGACCTCCGCTCCGATCGAGCTTTCGAAATGCCGGAGCGACCATTCGTGGCCTGTCTGGTCAAAGGAAGCAACACCATCCTTATACACAATAACCTTAAATCCCTTGTTGTAAGCATCGACCGCCGTGTGAAGGACGCAAATGTCGGTGCAGACACCGACAAGATGTACTTCCGTGATGCCTCGCTCACGCAATTTGATTTCCAGGTCTGTCCCCGCAAAAGCAGAATATCTCGTTTTGTCGAGGTAATGCACATGATCCAAATGCCTGCTCTCCTCATACACCGCCTGAAGGCTGCCGTACAGATCCCTGCCCTTCGTTCCGCGGATATTATGCGGCGGATACAGCTTCGTCTCCGGATGGAACTCATCGCCTTCATCATGGACATCAATCGCGAAAACCACATAGTCACCATTTTTGATGAAATCCTTCGTTAAGCTGACAAGCTTGTCTTCAATCGCCTGTCCCGGCTTGCCGCACGTCAGCCGGCCGTCATCCGCAACGAAATCATACGTATAGTCGATATTGATCAACGCCTTGTTCCCCATTATGTATCCACATCCTTTTATGTTATTATCTTTTATTTTCTTCCAAATATGATGTGCAGGCAAATTTTATGCTATTTAGAAATATATTGAAATATTAAGGAATATATTTTGTTTTTAAGGAATATAACCGAGGATTAAGGAATATATCTGTTGTTTTAAGGAATATAATCAAAAATTAAGGAATATCCTTCTATACCCTTTTACCAAACGTAAAAAAACCACCCCTAATTGGAGTGGTTCCATCATCATTCTGCTTTGAAATTCAATTCGAGGTTCTCCGGCCGGTCTTCTGGTCGGATTTCATCGAGTGGAACGTATACTTCGATGTGCCTGAACAGGTTTTCGAACTCGGCTGGCAGGTTGCCGCCGTATTCTCCGTCGAGATTCAGCTGGACGGTTTCGTTCGAATGGACCTTGATGCGATTGGCCTGTGTGTAGATGACGCCTGGATCATTGATGTGTTCCCCGCGGACAGCGAGTGACGCAATCCGGATGAAATCTGCTAGGTTCGTCTTTTTCAAGATCAATAAAGAGAATAGCCCATCATTGATTGATGAGTTCGGTGCCAGGCGCTCGAAGCCGCCGACGGAGTTCGTCAGCCCAACGAGGAACATCATGACTTCCCCTTCGAACAGTTTTCCATCATACTCGATCTTCACTTCGGAAGCCTTGATGGATGGCAGCATCTCAATGCCCTTCAGATAATAGGCAAGCTGGCCAAGCATCGTCTTCAACTTGCTTGGAACCTCATACGTCAGCTCTGTCAGCCTGCCGCCTCCCGCAATATTTATAAAGTATCTATCGTTGATCCGGCCCACGTCGACCGGAATCGTTTCGCCTTTAACAATGATGTCAACAGCCGCATCGATATCCCGCGGAATATGAAGCGCGCGTGCAAAGTCATTGGTTGTGCCAACCGGAATGACGCCAACTTTCGGGCGGTAATCCTGCTCAGCAATTCCATTGACCACTTCATTGATCGTGCCATCTCCGCCAGCCGCAATCACCAGGTCATAACGCCGCTCAACCGCAATCCTTGCAGCCTGCGTCGCGTCCCCCTCACCTGTCGTTGCATGGCATGATGTCTCATAGCCGGCATTCTCCAGCTTCACCAACACCTCGGCAAGATGCTTTTTGAAAATCTCACGACCCGAAGTCGGATTGTAAATGATTCTTGCTCTTTTCATACCCATCATCCTACTTAATATGGTTTTTGATTCCATCATTTTACATCATAGCTCATATTTCTCATCCAGGCAATTGCCCGGACACTACCGGATATATCATAAACCACTTTACACCCATTTGCCAAAAAGAAACCTAACTTTTAATCAAAGTGTTAACTATTGTATTTTTCGAAAAACTCTTCCATTCATCTGCTTTATTTTTTACAATACATAAAGAGTGGTTACATATATTGGCAATACCACGGATGGTACTTTTAACAGGAGTCTTCGTGCCCTCCACTACAAGCAACAGGTGTTAAATTCACTACGAGCTATTACAGAGTCCAAATAATAAAAGGGTGACAAACTATGACCTGGATAATTCTTTTGGCCGCCTATCTGGTTGGGTCAATCCCTACGGCTTTATTGATCGGCAAATATTTTTTCCATGTGGATATCAGGGACCATGGCAGCAAAAATCCTGGTGCGACAAATACGTTGCGCGTCATGGGCAAGCGGGCAGCCATCATCGTGCTGCTTGTGGATGTCGCGAAAGGGATGCTCGCCGCATCTCTGCCACTGATTTTCAACCTTCCAGTTGAACCGCTCTATGCCGGTTTGATTGCAGTCCTCGGCCACTGTTTCCCGATTTTTGCAGGCTTTCGCGGGGGCAAGGCGATCGCCACGACAGCTGGAGCACTGCTCATAGTGGATATCGGGATGTTCCTGGCGGTTTACGTGACTTTTTTTGCTGTCATATTCGTGACCAAATATGTGTTCATGGGTTCGATTTCGGTTGGAATCGCCATGCTTGTTTATTCATTCCTTTCTCCGGAACTATATGAGCCATATATCTTTACTGCTTTCATTTTATTTTTAGTATTCCTTCATCGTTCAAACCTGCGGAACTTTTTTAGCGGGACAGAACCTAAAATCAATGATAAAAAAGTGAAAGGCGACCGGATTCCGCCAAAAGGGACGTTCAAAGCTTAACCTCAGCCATGGTATTTCCAACCATGGTTTTTCTTTATCTCTATTGATATATTAAAAAAGCAAAATACTATTATTTGAATAGTAGTTTGAGTAAAAAAAGAGATTGTTAATCATGATTATGAGATGATAGAATATTATATGAATTAGCAATATTTTTTTAATACTTTTTCGCAATAACAAAGGGGGAAAGATCATGTCCAACGAAATGTATCAAATCATTGCCATTGGAATTTACATGGCCGCGATGCTTTATATCGGCTGGTATTCCTACAAAAAGACAAGCAACCTGACGGATTATATGCTTGGCGGCAGATCGCTTGGTCCGGCAGTCACTGCCCTTAGCGCTGGCGCTGCTGACATGAGCGGCTGGCTATTGATGGGTCTTCCTGGGGGAATTTATGTAAGCGGTTTAGCGAATGCATGGATTGCCATCGGGCTGACTGTCGGCGCTTATCTGAACTGGCTTTATGTAGCACCTCGACTTCGCTCATACACTCATGTGGCGAATGACTCCATCACAATCCCAAGCTTCCTGGAGAACCGTTTCAAAGACGACACTAAGCTTTTAAGGATTGTATCCGGAATTGTTATTCTGCTCTTTTTTACCTTCTATGTATCTTCCGGAATGGTCGCAGGAGCTGTATTTTTCGAAAACTCATTCGGCCTTGATTACCATACGGGCTTATTGTTAGTCTCCGCAGTCGTCGTGGCTTACACATTATTCGGCGGCTTCCTGGCAGTAAGCTACACAGATTTCATTCAGGGAACGATGATGCTTTTCGCCCTGCTGCTTGTTCCGATCATCGGCTTCGCAAAAACAGGAGGACCAGCAGAAACATTCGATACGATTCGCTCGATCGACCCTGCCTTGCTTGATTTATTCAAAGGGACGACTT
Source organism: Mesobacillus subterraneus (assembly GCF_003937825.1). Taxonomy (GTDB): domain Bacteria; phylum Bacillota; class Bacilli; order Bacillales; family Cytobacillaceae; genus Mesobacillus; species Mesobacillus subterraneus. Next base: position 69,049 of record NZ_RSFW01000001.1, read on the forward strand.
TGCTTGGCATCATTTCAACTGCCGCATGGGGACTCGGCTACTTCGGCCAGCCTCATATCATCACCCGCTTCATGGCAATCACCTCAATAAAAGAAACAAAGAGTGCGAGAAGAATCGGCATGGGCTGGATGATTTTCTCCTTGATTGGAGCCATGCTGACAGCGTTGATCGGTCTTGCTTATTTCACACAGAATCCGGATGTTAAGCTGGATAACCCTGAGGCAGTCTTTATCGTACTCGGGCAAATCTTCTTCCATCCATTATTCGCCGGATTCATGCTTGCCGCGGTCCTCGCTGCCATCATGAGCACGATTTCATCTCAGCTGATCGTAACATCCAGTGCATTGACAGAGGACTTATACAAAATCTTATTTAAAAAGGAAAAATCCGATAAGCAATATGTATTTTTCGGACGTATGGCTGTACTAGTTGTCGCAATCATCGCTGCTGCCCTTGCCTGGGTACAGAACGACACAATCCTCGGCCTGGTTGCATACGCATGGGCAGGCTTCGGTGCAGCGTTCGGACCAATCATCATCCTGAGCCTGTACTGGAAGAAGATGACCAACTGGGGCGCAATCCTTGGTATGATTGCCGGTGCCGCGACCGTTGTTATCTGGAGTGAAATCGGATTGAGCAGCGTCATGTATGAAATCGTTCCTGGCTTCCTTATCAACCTGGTCATTTCAGTGGTTGTGAGCCTTGCCACTTACAAACCTAACCCTGAGATTGAAAAAGAATTCGATCTTAGCGTGAAAAATTTAAATTCATAACACCCATACGATGCCACAGAGATTTGTTCTGTGGCATTTCTTTTTATTAGGCTGTTTTCGCATTGATTGTTACTTTTCGTATGGAACCTTTCATCCATATTTCATCTGGATTCGGGGCTCTTTTCTTGCTGCTCCTTCATTAACGGTGCAGAAAAATTCGTAAAATTCCAGAAGCCAAATTTTACTTTTGGTCAGATAGCAACAAAGATTACGAAAAAAGCCTTTTATTAACAGGATTTTACATAATCATTATAGAATTCTAGAATTATCAAGTACCAAGAGGGAAAACAATGAAAAAAAGACTGCTACTCTATGGTTCTGCGGCAATCCTGCTATTAACCGTGCTGATTGCAATGGACCGCTATAAATTGTATAAGGAAGAGAAGCCGCCATTACCAATTGTGACGATTGAAGGAGAAGAAATCCCCGTTGTTATGGGGACATACCACTGGCGTGGAACGAGGAAGACTGCTGAAGAACCTATAAAACTGCTGGCCGGGTTGAATGCAACGAAAGCCCGTGAAAGACAGCGGTTAAAGGTGATTTTTCCTGCCGACAGAAATCCGTCGGCTATCACCATTACCCAGGTCAATTCCGTACCGGGTGGAGAGAAACTGGCAGCTGAGGGGGACACCATCCTTGTTCCAAAAAGCCAAACACTCCAAAACCTTCACTTCCAAATTACAGCGGGGTGGGATAAAGAATACAAATCCTTCAGCACTTATTATGTCAAGTTGATGGTTGAGGATCTGCCACACTTTTATGATTTTCTTTCAAAGGATCCTGAGAAACTTTCCGTCCTGGCGATTGTTCCACGTGGAGAGTCAGAAAAGTATGACATTCCGGAAGAAATAAAGGCCCAGCTTGATTCCTTCCACATGTCTGATGACCTTGAAGGATTGAAGAAGAAATATCCTGAGCTCACGTCTGACACCATTCCTGTTTATATGATTTTTGATACAGGAGAGCTTCAGTCTACCTATTTAGACAAAGAAGGATTGATTCTCCGCTTAACGGATGATGGGCGAGATTAGAGAGAATGGTTAGTTGAATTATTCTGCTGATTAACATAATTCTTATTATAAACTCCATTGGGTACAGCCAAACGCACAGATATAAAATCTGTGCGTTCGTTTTTCCTTATAGCGGAATGCAGCTCCTTACTTGAATCCCTTATTCCCCTTCATAACTATCTTCAATAACTGTGTTTTCACAACAAAATTCAGGATTGTATTTTACCTCGACAAAGATCTCGTCTGTTTCATTGCCTTTTTTCAGATTGGCTTTCATCACACTATTTGTTTTCCCTTTTTTTAAAACCCTTTGATAGGATACTAAAACATCACTGTACCGCTTAGCATAGACATAGATATATTTGTTATCTATGTCCATGCTATGTATCTTCGTATCATCGTTCAACTTTGCGTTCTCTAACCATTTATCAACCTTTTCTTTATTTTCAGGTGCTATCTTGTTCTCCTTGTAATCGAAGAGAAAAGGTTCTTCTTGTTCTCTTTTCACTGCCTGGCACCCGCCAACAAATAAAACAGTAAGAAACAGGAACAATAATTTTTTAATAGGAATTCCCCAATTTCTAATACAGTTACTCCTTTAACTCAATCAACTGTAAGCGATCCAACCCACTGGCTCGATTTCGAGCTGACTTCAAACGTCCGGTCATCCTTCCATGCTGGCTTCCCCAGGAACCTGGCATACACAATTTCATTCGGAACCTCTTCCACGAGAATTCCTTCTTTAATCAGCATCCCATCTTTATCATAAATCTTTGCTTTTAACTGAAATAAGCTTACAGTATGCAATCCATATACAATGGCAGTATGATTTTTATCAGGGCTTTTCTTGGGGGTGCCTTTCAACAGAAACTCAGCCTGATAGTTATGTTCTTTGATTTTCTCCAGTGCCTTGACGACAGGTGCGTAATCCCAATTCCGCTCCCGGAACACCGGTACGATGAACTCTTCAAAAATCCTTACATACTCAGCATACTTCTCTTCCACACTCTCAAGCTTCAAAAACTCGGTCGGATTATAGGGGACCTTCACCGTAAGCCCATTTTCAATCGTGTATGGATCAATTTCAATTTCTTTTACTTTATCCAGGCAATATACGCTCAATGACCGGACATCCTCGGTTTGGATTCCCTTTAGATATTTCCTCAATAATAGCTGGAAAATTCGCGTCTGGTGGTTGAAGCCGACCTCATTCTTCTTCGGCCTGTTGGTCATATCAGAAAAGAGGATTTCATTCAGTTCCATTTACTATCCCTCTGCTTTTCTACCATTCTCTCCACTCCTCGGTAATGTCCCCGTCGGCCTTCAGTCCGGCTTCCCGTGCTTTTTCATCTATGAACTCCCACAGCTCTTCCCGTTCCATCGTTTCAATGAAATCATCGTATTCCTCATTCAATCTATTAAACTCAAGCACAATCTCTTCAACCTTTTCCATGATTTCTTCATTTGTCGGGTTGCCCAAAGACTTCAGCCCGGCAACGAATAGCTGCAGTGCTTTTTCCGAGGCAACAAGAGCCTCTTCAGTGAACAGATCGTCTCCTTCTTCCATTCGTTCTCTCCATAGAGTGGTTGGCAGGGTTTCATTCGCATTTTGGTTCAACATGGTTTCAACCTCCTTTTTCTTAATTGCAGTGTACTCCTTCAACCCATGTGTATAATGCTTCTCGATACTGATACTCTTTCATCCTCTTCTCTTATTCTTACATTGCCAACTTTAAAGAATTTAACCAATTCCCCACCTTCTACTCCCACTTAAATTTCTTCTACCATCCATATCGCTTTATTTTCCCGATATATTCCTACTGTCCGATCAGAAACCCACTTCAGATCGCCAAGATATTGAACGAAAATTAATTCATGAGGCCTTTCCTGCAATACTTTTTTGGTTTTCACGATATTGCCTGATTTTTTCTCTTTGATGGTTAAAGATGCCGTGAAATGGTCGATATCGTGTACACAAAACACTTCAGCTGCTAGCTTTCTGTCTGGTGAGGCTTTTCTTTTCCATACATATTCATTTACATAGTTTCGCGCTTCGATTTCGGCCTTTATCCTATTAAAAGTCTCTTTTCCCCACGCGTATTCATGGGCTGCAAGCAAGACTCCCTCATGGATTTTCTCAAGGATCAGCTTTTTCTTCTCATCGCCGGATAGCAAAAAATACGAATCAATGTCCAACTGCACCCATACCTCGGTAAAGCCGTCACTGGTTGTAAGGATTTTATCTTCTGGATGTTCCACGCAATTGATGATGAGCTTTTTCGTCCCTTCTGTGGGGAACCGTCCGAGCAATTCAGTATATAAACTTGCAATGCATCGTACCTGGTCACGAAACAGGATCCTTTTCGTCTTCCAATTCTCTTCATAATGAGTTCGGGTCGCCTCAACTTCCGAAAAAGAATGCTTGTCCAACAAACCATCGTCTTTCTTGACATAAGGCAAATCCAAATCTATGTCCCTCAGTAAAATAGAAGCCACCGTCCTTTAATGTTCTTAACCATATAATACCACCTGGTCCCTCTATAAAAGAGGATAATTTTCGCGATTATTTTCTCTTTCCCGGGAAATATCGACAAAAAAGCTGGCGATTGGTTCGCCAGCTTTAGGTACTATCTTTTATTCAGTTCTTCGACAAGCAGTTTGTTCACTAATGGCGGGTTCGCCTGCCCTTTTGTTGCCTTCATGATCTGGCCGACAAGGAAGCCTTTTGCCTTATCTTTGCCGCCTTTGAAATCCTCGACAGATTGCGGGTTGGCGTCGATAGTTTCAGTAATGATCTTAAGCAATTCGCCTTCATCGGAGATTTGGACGAGCCCTTTCTCCTTGACGATTGTCTCTGGATCGCCGCCGTTTTCGACCATTTCTTTAAAGACTTGTTTCGCGATCTTCGAGGAAATCGTCCCGTTCTCGATCAGCTTGATCATGCCGGCTAGTCCTTCCGGAGTCAGTGCTGTTTCATGGAGCTCTTTTGATTCAGCTTTCAGGTAGGCAGAGAATTCGCCCATCAGCCAGTTGGACGCCTGCTTCGCATCCGCTCCTGCTGTCACAGCTCCTTCAAAGAAATCAGCCATTTCCTTTGATACAGTCAACACCTCAGCATCATATGCTGGCAATCCCATATCCTCTACATATCGCTTTTTGCGCTGATCTGGAAGCTCTGGGATTTCAGCACGCACTCTTGCTTTCCAGTCTTCATCGATATAAAGATCTGGCAGATCCGGTTCCGGGAAGTAACGGTAGTCATCAGAGCCTTCTTTTACACGCATCAGGATCGTCGTGTTTGTGGCTTCATCAAAGCGCCGTGTTTCCTGCTGGATTTCACGGCCAGCAAGGATTTCCTGCTCCTGGCGCTTTTCTTCATGTTCAAGCCCTTTGCGGACAAAGTTGAATGAGTTCAGGTTCTTCAGCTCTGTCTTCGTGCCAAATTCCTTTTGTCCGACCGGCCTGATTGAAATGTTCGCGTCACAGCGAAGAGACCCTTCTTCCATTTTACAATCCGATACGCCAGTGTACTGAATGATTGACTTCAATTTCTCCAGATAAGCATAAGCCTCATCCGGCGTGCTTATATCGGGTTCCGATACGATCTCCACAAGCGGTGTTCCCTGGCGGTTGTAATCCACCAGTGAATACCCATTTCCGTGGGTCAGCTTTCCGGCATCCTCTTCCATATGGATGCGCGTGATGCCGATCTTCTTTTTATAGCCGTTGACCTCGATTTCAATCCAGCCATTCTCGCCAATCGGCTTATCGAACTGGGAAATCTGGTAGGCTTTCGGATTGTCGGGGTAAAAATAGTTTTTGCGGTCGAACTTTGTATGCTCTGCCACTTCACAGTTCAAAGCCATAGCGGCTTTCATCGCGTACTCAACCGCTTTTTTATTCACGACTGGCAGTACCCCTGGGTAACCAAGGTCGATCACGCTAGTATTTGTATTCGGCTCCGCACCAAAATGGTTCGGGCTCGCCGAAAAGATTTTCGATTCTGTTTTTAGTTCAACATGGACCTCAAGGCCAATTACCGTTTCAAACTTCATCGTTTTCACCCCTTTACAGTTCAGGTTGTTGTTTATGGAATTCTGTTGCCTGTTCGAACGCGTGGGCAACCTTGTATACAGTGCTTTCATCGAAATGGCGTCCGATGATTTGCAGCCCAAGCGGCAAACCTTTATCAAGGCCGCATGGAACGGAGATAGCCGGCACACCTGCCAGGTTGACTGGTATCGTCAGGATATCGTTCGCATACATCGTCATCGGATCCCTGGTGTTCTCGCCAATTTTGAACGCCGGCGTTGGGGCAGTCGGCCCAACGATGACATCATATTGTTCAAATACGTTTTCAAAGTCCTGCTTGATCAGCGTGCGGACCTTCTGCGCTTTTTTATAATAAGCATCATAATAGCCGGAGCTAAGCGCAAATGTACCAAGCATGATACGGCGTTTTACTTCCTCACCGAAACCTTCCTCACGAGTCATTTTGTACATATTGAGCAGGTTCTCAGCGTTCGGTGAACGATAGCCGTAACGGACGCCGTCAAAACGGGCCAGGTTCGCGGAAGCTTCAGATGATGACAGCAAGTAATATGTGGCCAAAGCATACTTCGAGTGCGGCAGAGAAACCTCTTCCCAAGTCGCTCCTAGACGTTCGAGGATCACAAGTGCGTCCATTACCGATTTGCGCACTTCTTCATTAACACCCTCGCCAAGATACTCCTTCGGCACAGCAATTCGCAATCCTTTAATATCACCAGTCAAGGAAGCAGTATAATCAGGAATATCCACGTTTGCGGAAGTCGAATCCATTTTATCGTGACCTGCGATCGCTTTTAACAGGAATGCATTGTCTTCTACATTGCGTGTGATTGGCCCGATTTGGTCCAGAGAAGACGCGAACGCAATCAAACCAAAGCGTGAAACAAGCCCATAAGTTGGCTTCATGCCGACCACTCCGCAGAATGATGCTGGCTGGCGGATCGATCCGCCTGTATCTGAACCAAGCGAGAACAATACTTCACCCGCAGCTACCGACGCAGCCGAACCGCCCGAAGAACCACCAGGCACACGGTCAAGATTCCACGGGTTGAATGTGTTTTTAAAACCAGAATTCTCATTGGATGAGCCCATTGCGAACTCGTCCATGTTCAGCTTGCCGATGGTCACGGTCTCAGCCTGCTTCAGCTTTTGGACCACTGTTGCATCATAGATCGGGTCAAAGTTTTCAAGAATCTTGCTCGCTGCTGTCGTGCGCAGGCCCTTTGTGACGATATTATCCTTAATGCCGATCGGCAGTCCGTATAACTTGCTTGCTGGCTTGTTCTGGATGACTTTTTCGTCCAAAGCCTTTGCCGCTGCCCTTGCATTTTCTTCATCTAATGTTAAAAACGCCTGGACCTTGCCTTCAACCTCGCCAATCCGTTTGAAGGATTCGTCGACCAGGTCGGATACGCTCAAATCCCTTTTATGTAAAAGCTCATGAAGCTCCGAAATCTTGTGATCAAATAAACTCATCGCCGGTCCTCCTACTCCATAATCCCTGGCACTTTGATTTGTCCATCCTGGTGCTCAGGCGCATTCTTCAAAACTTCTTCGCGTGGCAGTCCCTCTTGGGCACGGTCCTCACGCATGACATTCTTTATCTCAAGCACATGTGCAGTTGGTTCGACATTGTCTGTATTCAATTCATTCAACTGCTCCGCGTATGTAATAATTTTATCCAGCTGTTCCGTCAGCATTTGCGCTTCGTTTTCCGTAATCGCCAATCTCGCCAGGTGCGCTGCATGCTTCACCTGTTCTTCAGAAATCCTTGACATAAAAGCACCTCCATCAAAAATCGTCAGACAATAATAATAATGATCATAGCAAAGTTTTCCACGTTAAAGCAATACAAGCCTTGCCATTTGTACCATTTTAACATGAGCAGGTGAAGATCGCAGAAAATAATCCATACAGCTGCTTTTTTGTAATGGTAAAATATAGATATCACTAATCTGGAGGTCGGACATGAGAGTAGTTCTGGAACTGTTGCGAATCATAGTGGTATTTGCCATCCTGGGGAGCCTCTTAGGATCAATCCTCGGAAAAGCGTACTTGCTGTTGGATGTAAACACAGAACCATTCGAATGGATGGGATTCATCGCAATCATGCTGCTCTTGTTTGTATTTTACCGGAACAAGCTGCAATTCAGCGGCTGGTATAAAGGGGAAGGACGGGAGAAACTCTCACCTAAGGTAACGTGCTCGTTCATTGCGATATCGGCCATTTTGGTCGTTATGGCGCCAGTATTTAGCTACCCATTGTAATGGAGGATTTAGATGAAAAAAATTCTTTTGTCAGTGATCTTGCTATTGACCGCCTGCAGCGATCCCTCTCCGCTAAAATCGGATACCGAGGTCAAAATCAATCAGCTGTTCGGTACAAAGTTTGGCCTTGTCGACCAGATCTATATTAAAGCAGGAGATAAGACATTGACCGTTATGAACCCGGTTGAACTGCTAGCTTTTCTCGAGGATGCCGAGCAAGTAAAAGCTGAGGAGAAGCCAGGTGATATCAAAATCATTTTAAAGACCTCCGAAGGGATGAAGGAATATAGCAAAGAACAGACTTCAGAAGAGCTGAGTTTTGACACCGAGCAGGATGTGCTGTGCAATGAAAATCTTTGTTATAAACTGGGGGAAAGTTTTTCCGAGATGATTGAATCGTTCTGAACGAATTAAAAGCAGTGCATTCCTAATGGAAGCACTGCTTCTCCTTATTTTCCAAACCATTTCGAAAAAAGTCCTTTTTTCTGTTTAGCCATGACAGGATTAATAATAGGGTTAGGTTTGTTGGAAAGATAGATATCCTCTTTATCAATCGCATAATCATGCGCTAAGACAAGTCCAAGCTCCGAATCATAATCTTTATTTGTGACAATCGTAAACTCAATTCCTCTTTTTTCAGCCGCTTTGATGTACTCGGATAAGTAAGGATACGAAATATTGCCATTCAGATAAAGGTGAGCCTCCGGGTTCTCATCCATCATCTGCTCAACTTGAGGTTCCACTCCCTTTTTCATCACCTGCCCCTGGGTTAAGGCAATGACAACGCGCTCCCTTAAGGTCGTCAGGAATCTCCTTCTCTCATCAGGCTTTGTCTGCTTAGCCCCATGGATCCCCTGCTGTAAATACTCATCCATTTTGCTGTTGCTCAACCGATCCACCCCCAACTTATTGCAGCGTTCGTTCAGTGGTTACTTTTATAATACCCTTACAATTCTTTAGGAGCTAAAATTCCGCATAGCGCTCGATGACGGACAGTAATCCTGTTTTTAGATGTTCATGTCCCTCCTGGTCTATACAGAATCAATCTTCCAATAATACTATGTATGTTCCCGCCCAATGGACTGTGCTAGTTTAAGGTTAACCTATTTTCAGCAAAAAAAAACCTTCTCTGCAGACTGAAGAGAAGGACACAAATAGGAGAATGCAAGGTGAAAAAATCAAAAACCATTATGGTAAATCCCCGCCGTCACCGAACGGATCAGGCGGAGAGAAAACCCGTTAGGAAGCTGTGAATTGCGCTTCTTCGGTAGAACCTTTCAGTGCAGTAGTGGACGAAGTGCCTCCGGAGATGACCATTGAGACTTCATCGAAGTAGCCTGTTCCAACTTCGCGCTGGTGTCTTGTTGCTGTATAGCCGTACTGCTCGCTATCAAACTCTGCCTGCTGCAGCTCGGAGTAAGCAGCCATGCCGCGCTCCTTGTAGCCGCGTGCCAGCTCGAACATGCTGTGGTTCAAGGCATGGAATCCAGCAAGTGTGACGAATTGGAACTTGTAGCCCATCTTGCCAAGCTCGACCTGGAACTTCGCGATCGTTTCGTCATCCAGCTTCTTTTTCCAGTTGAACGATGGTGAGCAGTTGTACGCCAATAGCTTGCCAGGATACTTCTCATGGATGGCTTCTGCAAAGCGGCGGGCTTCCTCCAGATCCGGCTCGGAAGTTTCGCACCAAACGAGGTCTGCATAAGGAGCATACGCCAAACCTCGGGCAATCGCCTGGTCAAGGCCTGGGTTTGTGCGGAAGAATCCTTCCGGTGTCCTTTCACCTGTAATGAATGGCGCATCATATGGGTCCACATCGCTTGTAATCAAATCCGCCGCGTTCGCGTCCGTACGGGCAACGATCAGTGTTGGCGTCCCCATGACATCAGCTGCAAGACGAGCTGCAATCAGGTTGCGAACTGCTGTCTGTGTAGGAAGGAGTACCTTTCCTCCAAGGTGTCCGCATTTCTTTTCAGAAGATAGCTGGTCCTCGAAGTGAACGCCTGCTGCACCTGCCTCGATCATGCCTTTCATCAATTCGAAAACGTTCAGCTGTCCGCCAAATCCAGCCTCAGCGTCTGCTACGATTGGCGCGAACCAGTCAATCGAGTTGTCTCCCTCCGCATGAGTGATCTGATCAGCTCTCTGCAGTGCCTGGTTGATCCGCTTTACCACGGCCGGAACACTGTTTGCAGGATACAAACTCTGGTCAGGATACATGTTTCCGGAAAGGTTAGCGTCAGCCGCCACTTGCCAGCCGCTCAAGTAAATCGCCTTCAGCCCTGCTTTTACCTGCTGGACAGCCTGGTTGCCGGTAAGCGCACCAAGTGCATTGACGAAATCCTCTTCGTTCACAAGCTTCCAAAGCTTTTCTGCGCCTCTGCGTGCAAGTGTATGTTCAATGTCAACCGAACCGCGAAGCTTGATAACGTCCTCCGCACTGTACGTTCTTTCCACTCCAGCCCATCTGCTATCCAATTCCCAGCTTTCCTGCAATTGCTTTACACGATCTTGAGTCATTTTTCCGTTCCTCCTAATGTATGGTTTTATGAAACTAGTAATCTATTAAGCTAACGCCCTGTATCCAGGCAATGTTAAAAACTCTACAAACTCATCATTTAGTATCAGGTTATCGAACAGCTCTGACGCCTGTTCAAAGCGGCCATTTGCAAACACAGCGTCGCCGACTTCCTGCTTGATTTTCTCAAGCTCCTCTTCCTTCAGTTGCTGGTACATCTCGACATTCACCTTGCGGCCGTCATCGAGGACTCCTTTAGGATGGCGAATCCACTGCCATAATTGGGCTCGGGAGATTTCAGCGGTTGCTGCATCTTCCATCAGGTTATGGATTGGCGCTGCGCCGCGGCCATTCAGCCAGGAAGCCACATATTGGATGCCGACATTGATGTTCATGCGGACGCCCGCTTCTGTTATCGTCCCCTCTGGTACAGCGAGCAGGTCAGCTGCTTTTACCTCAATGTCAATCTGCTTGCCGGAGTTGATTTGGTTTGATTCGGGCATTTCCTTATTGAACGCCTCCAGGGCTACAGGTACCAAGCCTGGATGCGCTACCCACGTGCCATCATGTCCATCGCGTGCTTCACGCTCCTTATCAGCGCGGACCTTTGCGAATGCTTCATCGTTGGCCACCGGATCATTTTTGATCGGAATCTGCGCAGCCATTCCTCCCATTGCCGGTGCCTTGCGGCGGTGGCAAGTCTGGATCGTCAGCAGGGAGTATGACCTCATGAACGGTACCGTCATCGTCACCTGTGAACGATCTGGTAAAATTACATTTTCTTGCGAACGGAGCTTTTTCAGATAGCTGAAAATATAATCCCAGCGGCCGCAGTTCAGGCCTGCAGAATGACCTTTCAGTTCATATAGAATTTCATTCATTTCAAACGAAGCGAGAATCGTTTCAATCAAAACAGTTGCTTTAATCGTTCCCTGTGGAATGCCGAGTTCATCCTGTGCATAGATGAACACATCATTCCATAGGCGCGCTTCCAGGTGACTCTCCATCTTCGGAAGGTAGAAATATGGGCCTGTTCCCTGCTCCACCAGCTTTTTCGCATTATGGTAAAAGTACATCGCGAAATCGAATAAGCCGCCTGAAATGGGGTTGCCATCGAGCAAAATATGTTTTTCTTCTAGATGCCAGCCTCGAGGGCGAACCATTAAAACAGCTGTTTCTTCGTTCAATTGATACTTTTTCCCTTTAGGATTTTCAAAGGAAATCGTACGATTGACACCATCTCTCAGGTTGATTTGCCCCTCAACGATTGCTTCCCATGTAGGTGAAGTTGAATCCTCACAGTCGGCCATGAAAATCTTCGCCCCGGAATTGAGCGCGTTGATGATCATCTTCCTGTCAGTCGGACCAGTGATCTCAACCCTGCGATCCCTCAGGTCCTCCGGCAGCGGTGCAATTGTCCATTCACTTTCGCGGATGTGTTTCGTTTCCGGCAAGAAATCAGGAAGCTTCCCCCCATCGATTTCCTTCTGGCGCTTTTCACGGGCCGCCAGCAATTCCACCCGGCGCTGGCCAAATCGCCTTTCAAGCTGTTCCACAAAACTTAAAGCCTCTGGTGTCAAAATTTCTTCGTATCCGTTTTTCATGCTGCCTATAATTTCAATTCCTGTAGTTTGTGTCGACATTGACTGTCTTCACCCCTTTGTTATAGTACAGTATCAATAACTCTAATATGTATTATATAACAGAGTTTTTAGATTGCAACCAATTTGATAAATTTTTCTGAAAAATTTTTAAGATTGAGGAATTCGTCCTATAAAAATATCTGCAGAAAAAGAGTCTTGAAGATTGATAAATCAGGCTTTCGAGGGAGGCAGCAACATGTGAGTTTTGCAAGTAAGATTATTACGGAGGTCCTGCTTGAAAAAAGCTTCCCGACATGAATAGCCCAGGAATAACGCCACAAAAAAATCCCCCTCTCAAAACGAGAAGGGGATCCCAAGTCTGTATTAGTACATTTCAGAAGTAGTTTTTGCTTGCATGTGAAGAAGCAGATAGTCTGGTCCGCCAGCTTTTGAATCTGTTCCTGACATGTTGAAGCCGCCGAATGGCTGGTATCCTACGATTGCGCCTGTGCAGCCACGGTTGAAGTAAAGGTTTCCGACATGGAAATCTTCACGAGCTTTCTGGATGTTTTCACGGTTGCGCGTGATCACAGCTCCAGTCAGGCCGTATTCTGTGTTGTTTGCAATTTCAAGCGCGTGGTCGAAATCCTTCGCTTTTGCGAATGCAACAACTGGTCCAAAGATTTCTTCCTGCATGATGCGAGCTTGTGGATCAACATCAGCAAAGATTGTTGGCTTGATGAAGAAGCCTTTTGAGCTGTCTCCTTCGCCGCCAGTCATCAAACGGCCTTCCTCTTTACCAATTTCGATGTAGCTCATGATCTTGTCAAACGCACCCTTGTCGTTTACAGGACCCATGAATGTGCTTTGATCTGTAGGATCATCAAGCTTCAATTCGTTTGTCAATTCAACGACGCGGTTAAGAACCTGATCGTATACATCTTCAACGATGACTGCACGTGAACATGCAGAGCACTTTTGTCCTGAGAATCCGAATGCAGAAGCTGTGATCGCTTGTGCAGCTAATTCAAGGTCAGCGTCTTTGTCGACAACCATTGTGTCTTTTCCGCCCATTTCAGCGATGACGCGCTTCAGCCAGATTTGGCCTTCGTTCAGCTTTGATGCGCGCTCGTAAATGCGCAGACCTACGTCACGTGAACCTGTGAAGCTGATGAAACGAGTATCTTTGTGGTCAACAAGGTAGTCGCCCACTTCCGCACCGCTTCCTGGTACGAAGTTAAGGACGCCTGCAGGAAGACCTGCTTCTTCCATTACTTCAACGAACTTCGCAGCAACGACTGGAGTCGTGGAAGCTGGCTTCAATAGAACAGTATTGCCCGTTACGATTGCAGCTACTGTTGTACCAGCCATGATCGCCAATGGGAAGTTCCATGGAGAAATGATGACGCCCACTCCAAGAGGAATGTAGTCATAACGGTTATATTCATTTGGACGGCTGTTTACTGGCATACCGTCTTTGATTTTCAGCATTTGGCGAGCATAGTACTCAAGGAAGTCGATTGCTTCAGCTGTATCAGCATCTGCCTCATTCCATGGCTTACCAGCTTCTTTTGTCAAAAGCGCTGAGAACTCATGCTTGCGGCGGCGAATGATTGCAGCAGCCTTGAATAATACATCTGCACGTGTTTCAGGCTTCACTTTCTTCCAAGTCTTGAACGCTTCAACAGCCGCCTGCATCGCTTTTTCAGCTAGCTCGCGGTTTGCTTTCGATACGCGTCCAATAACCTCTTCTTTATTGGATGGGTTGTAAGATACAATCTTATCTTCAGTTGAGATCCTCTCTCCGCCGATCACCAAGTCGTAATCCTGGCCAAGATAGCCTTCTACAGTCTTCAATCCTGTCAGGTATCCTTCACGGTGTTCCTCATCTTTAAAATTCGTGAAAGGCTCGTGTTTGTATGGCTGAACCATTCCTATCCCCTCCTATGTATTAAAACGTTTACATCCTTACCCATTCTATCATGAGAGTCTCTAAGTGTTCAATGCCCACGTACTAGCAAGTATTGGATTGCGAATTTTCATATATTTTATTATGGCAATATTGTATTTGGGGCTTATTATCGCGTTGGTCGATATAATTCCAAATGTGGTCGATATATTTAAAAATGT
>NZ_RSFW01000010.1 GCF_003937825.1 Mesobacillus subterraneus
CTTCTCAGCTAATTGCCGAGTCATCATGAATGCCATTTTAAAAATCAAAATGGATTCTGCGGATTATGTGGGACACTACCCCCACCCCCTACGACCATCGCCCCAGCCCTTAATCTGAGTTAGCCCAAATGGACACGACCTTTCACTTCGTTTCCAAAGTGAAAGCGACAGCTACTCACAGGTTCCCCTGCTTTCAGCCTCCATATCTTTTCTTGAGGTCCAAGAAAAAGACTTAGGATCATTGTGCAAATGCGCTGTTACGCGCTATATTTGGGATTGCATTAAACCACTCATTTGCAATGAGGTAAGTTCTTTGATTTTCCGTTTTCTCGTATTCTAAAACCAGTTAGAATGTGGATAAAACTTTATTTTTCAATTGAACCCAGCCTATTGTAATGACTTATTTTTATATGCTAAATACAGTTTATTAAATCAATATTTATCTATACCAGGTATGAAATCCCATAAAACTGAATATGAGTCTATCAGTTTTTTATGGAATTTTTTTGTTTCGTTCGAGATGAAAAGGCGAATATAATCAATCGCTCGACGGAACCCTTCTTTACTGCCTTTGTTCCACATTATAAGGACTTGAATTTGTTTTTCCAATTGATTGATTGCATATTATGAATGTTAAAATAGCTGTTTCTTCAAATTACAGACCGTTTGCCTATTGAAAGGCAGGTTTCCTGAAAAGGAAACAAAAACTATATATAAATTTTAACGCTCTTTTTGACTTCATGTGGTAGAATCTGTAAAATTATAGTTTTTTGGGAGGTGATTGTATATGAAAGACTTTATTAAAGTAATTGGTTTGGATTGTTTTATGGATTTACTTGAAATTGAGGACAAAAGACCGTCAACTTTACTCAAACTGATTCCAATGGAATATGAACTCGACAAAAAAATGGAACTACTGTGGCGGCGTTCCCTTCACCTTTCTGATTTTGAACTCCACTTTCCAGATTCAGATTTAAAACAAGGAAAGGTTCTTATTCCTATTTTGAAAGAACCTATATTAAAACCAATCGAATTGAAAACTAAGACCGAAGTGTACTCAATGCATGGGAACTTTGCTGATTATAAGATTGAATACCGAAGGCTGCATCTTGTAAAGATACGCTATGAAGTTGGCTTTGTGGTTCTCCGTGATGATGAACGTTACTTAAAAGAAATTGTAAAAGAGGAACATAGCAAAGAATTTTTCTTTATTTACGATAAAAAGACAAATCAATGGAAAACTTGTGATGAATCTCTGTTCAAAGAAGAAAGAAAAAAAATCGAGGCAATAGTAAGAAGTGACAATGTGTTAAATGCATTTAAAAAAGCTTTTGAACATCTTCAAACACCCTATTTATTAGAAAAAAGTTTTGAAAAATTAACATCCCCAATTAATGTAGAACAACACTTTAAAAATTTGTTCCACTTGCCAGGCATCCTTTTTATATTAGGAGATATTCCTTTGGAACATATGAGAGTAATGGAACACTGTTATTATGAAAATCTGCATAAATACAAAAAAAGACCATCAAGACATGATGTATCTGCTGAAAATTCTTATGCGATCAGTTGGCTAAAGTCATTCGTTGAGAATCAAGGAGGATATGTGTATCAAAAAGAATTTTATCCAAATCTAGCAACTCTACACAGTTATCACCAACTCGCAAAAAAATATCGAAGTAGAGAAACAAAAGAAAACGATAGAAAAAATGCAATTGGGTATGCAAAGGAAAACAACATTAAAAAAGAAGAATTCTTTCTGGTTAAATTCTAAAAAATTGCAGGGATACTCTTTTTTAAAGGAACATCCCTGCAATTTTTACCATTCATTATCAACATAGTCTAATTAATTATTCTGAAAGTATTTCTTTTATTTAATCCCCTACGAACTTTGCTTAATGGTTTATTTATTATAAAGATAAAAAGTGTAATTCTCCTTCTATTAGATCATATACACTATAAATCCTAACTTCACTATTAATAGCATTTGCTCGTATATAGTTTTTATTTAAACCTAATTTTCTTTGAACCGTCGTAATACTATCTTCCTCTTCATTTTTAATTATTATTATATAAATTAACTTATCTGAAGAGTTATTACCTAACTGATAACGATTATGCAAGCTAATAATATGATCTGTTATTTTGCGGTATTGAACATTTTTACTAAATTTGAAGTATTTAACTTCAATGAAGATTTTTCTATCCTTCTCATCAATCAGAACACTATCAGCTATAAAATTTGAATTTTTCAATTTTAACTCTTTATATTGTTTGAAGTGTTTAAACTCGTTATTAGTTAGATGTTCAAGAACGAGATTTTCAACTTTAACAATGTCAGTGTTAAACTTAACATTAAATAAAGCATTACCCTTTAAATATGAATCTCTATTTGGTAAATAGTCCTCTTCTAAATAAGAGTAAGAAACTTCTTCTCTATTAATTATATTATTCTTTTTATAATCAGTTGTTAATATAACAATTAAGTTAGCACGCTTTATAAATTCATTTAATGGGTACTTGGAAGCTTTTAGTTCATTTATTTTATCCGTAGATATGGGCACACAAATCCATTTTTCAAAAGTACTGTTTTCTTTATAAAAAAATACAATAAACATGGATTTGCTACTCTTATATAAGAAATATAAAGGCTTATCGTGATAAGCATATGTTTCAATTATGTTTTTTCTTTTTGGAAAAATATCATTTATATTCATTGTTTACTTCCTTTTCTTCAATAAAACTTTTTACATCTAAATAATGTTGGAAATCATTTGGTATACTAGATTTCTCATTTTTAAATATCCACCAATTAACGTGATTATCCCCATCAATCTCAATCAGACCGCTATTACTTCTTAAAAATCCTCTCGCTACAAAAGGGTTGTTTTTACGAAGCCCTTTTATTGACTCTAACTTAGATGCTAAATTATTTTTTCCATCTTCATCAAAATTCACGGAACAGGCAAATTCACCAGCATCAAAGGTTTTACCTCTGTCTTCTTCTATCTGGCACTTGAAATCATTGACACCTAGAGTGTACTTTTTCTTGGTTGCTCTATATATGGGTGTTAAATTAGGTGAAATTGGTTCTCCTCTGTTAATTATTTCATCAAGTACAGGAAACATAAATTCTGGTAATAATTGTTTATAATTCATTTTTATTCTCCTATAAATAAATTCCCCATAATCTATTCGTCGATTGTATACGATTATTCTTCCTCAAATGAATTGTTAAAGGTTATAAATTATCTTGATAAAGCAAACAGACTATTACGTAAATTCTCACGTCTTTTAACCATTAACAGAATCATTTTATTTTCACTGCAAAAGAGTAACAGTTAAACCTTTTTGCGATTTTCATATTGCTTTTTAAACCCCTTCGCCCTGGCATCTTTTAATAAGATCATCTCTCTTGGATCACCAATCCCTTGTTCCCATAACGAAATCCTTAATCCGCTATGCTCAAGTATTTTTTGTACAAACTCCCATTCTGAGTTACTGTACTTCAAATGATGTTTTATTAATAACTCTTTACAAGTTCGAACATCACTTTCATGCATTTGTAGTTCTTCATTTGTAAAAATGTGATAAGGTTCGAATTCAGAAAATGAGAAATAATGATAACCCCCTCTATTTACCACCCAAATAAACTGTTCAAGTGCTCCTTTTATAATTTGGAGTTCTTCATTCACTTTTTCTTTAATTAATTTTCCTTCCAAATTCCTCACTAAGTTGTCTTCAATAAAACCGTTTTCTGTGACCACATCTAGTTCGTCATATCGAGTTCTAGCATCATAACCCAATTCTTGCATATATTTTTTTAGTTTTTGTTCAATGGTCCAGAGTTGCCCTTTAATTGACAACACTCTCTTATCAGTTAAGATTTCTTCTAACTCTAATATAAATAAAGCATTCACTATTACATCGCTATTAGGACCTAAAACCTGGTCTTTAGCATGGCTCTTCATTCTTTTATCGAAATCAGATGTTATACCAATATATATTTGCCTAGTAAACTCATTTAACAATACATATAAATAACCTAGAGTAAATTTCCCTGATACACTGCCTATGTTCTTACAGTAATATGTATACTCATTCTTTTTAGTGAGCTTAAAGTTGCTATGAGAAATTATATGTAACCCTTTAATAAGATCCTTGTTTATTTTTTCATCTACAATTAATGGCTCAAAAGCTTCCATTATATCCCCCTTCCCTCTGTTATCCTTATATTACCAGATATTTGGTGTATCGAGCAGGATTTCTGTCTAACTGTTTTCCTTTTATTTTTCTATAAGTAGCTTAATTACTATAAGTTAAAAAATAAAATGAGAAAAAAATTAATAAAATTTTTTAAACAAAAATTAATTTTTAAGCATAATGGCTTGTCTGCTAGCATATCATAATAAATTGGTATATTTCTCTGCGCAAAAGCATACCTTAAAAGTATAATCTTTAAGGAGGAATGACCTCGTGACAATGAGTACAAGAGAAATAGCAGATCGTATTGTACATCCTTTAAACCGTGCTGCTTTTCTAAAAGGCATTGAGAGAGGTTGGGAAGCACGTTTTCATCCTGCTAACTCTAATCTAATGAATCTTCATGATCCTGGATACGGTAAACGGGGAAAAGGGAAAAATCGGATTGGGGATATTCCACTGGACAGCGAAGAAGCGTCTTTTCGACTTGAACACACTGATTCAAACCGTTTCTACAACTATAAGAAGTTTGGCTATGATGAGAAGGATGAGAACTTTATTGAAGAGGTCTTTAAGCATTTTGAAGATTAAGTTGTATTATTATTGATAAAGTTAATGGTATTCAAATTCCTATAAACTAAAGGGTGAAATCGATTTGATTTCACCTTGTAACCTATTTGTGTATACAGAAACAAGATTTTAACCAACCGTGATCTTTTTTATGACCGCCAAGAGATTTGCCACACATCGCCAATACAATTAACAAATACCATTAACAGAAACTGCCTTCTAATAACTAAGAAGCTCAATGATACATTGTTTGATGCATATTTGGGTTCTTGGGGTTTTAATTTTCACTAAAGTACCCTTTAATAGTAAACAAAGAATAATACTAAACAAACAGTACAAAAAGTTTAAGAAATATATAATGGCTCAGTTCTAAACTGAGCCATTTCTAATAAGCGAATTTCAATTGCTTTGTGAACTAAAGCCTCCACTACCTTTTAAAGAATACCTCACCATATCTTCGGATAGTTCATTTTTCTTTAAGATATTCCTTTCAAACATTCGTGATTCAAACTCAAAAGGTGGACTTGTTTATCCTGCTTTAAAAAGGAAATAGGTAATAAAAGAGGTGTTAAATATGGCTGACCGTATATCAAAGGAAACTAGAAGCAAGAATATGAAGGCAATCAGGTCCGTGTCCAAGCTGGAATATGAAATTGCTAAAGAGCTGTGGAGAAGGGGAGTTCGATTTAGAAGAAACGTAAAGAACCTAAAAGGGAAACCTGACATAGCCATAAAAAAATATAAAATCGCTATCTTCATTGATTCCTGCTTTTGGCACGCTTGCCCCAAGCATGGAAACATGCCTAAAAGCAATTTGGATTATTGGGAAAAGAAGCTGGAACGGAATGTGAACAGGGACAGAGAAATTACTGATTTTTATCTTGAGAATGGATGGAATGTGAAAAGAGTCTGGGAGCATGAAGTGAAAGAGAACTTTGATAAGGTCATCGAAGACATTATATCTTTTATTCAAGAAAAAAAAATCGCCCACTAGTCATTTAATGGTAAAATATCCTTACAATAGGCAAGAAAGGGAGCAGGTTCATGAAAAAAGTGGATACAATCGGAACAGTACAAGACCTTGCAATTGTGATTCAGGAACTTTATAAAAATACGGAAATTATTGTTACTGGATCAGGAGCTGAAGAAGTAGGCGAATATGTGGTGAAGGCACTGAAGGACTTCAAAGTGGCTTATACAGAAAAACTTACAGAGGAAGGTCATTACATCAAAATTTATGACTAAAATAAAAAAAAGGAGATCAATTATTTGATCTCCTTTTTTTTGCAATATTTAGGTTACGAACTTCGTTGACACTTTTTCCCCAGTCATATGGCTGTGAATAATAAATATTTCCGCATGAAAGACACTGGACATCGCAGAGCCTTTTGTAGCCGATTATATCTTTAAAGCCTTCAGGATACTCCTCAATACGGATCACATCTAAAATGCCGTTGCATTCTTTACAGAACATGATTTTGCTCCTTTACGGCTTTATTTCCTCCAGCTCCATTGATGCTTGTCCTTCAGGTGTTTCTACTTTCTTCTTAGCTTTGCCCGTACGCTTTTTCTTTTTCTTTTTGTTTACGCCTGTTGCCAACATCTCCTGGATATGGTTTTCATCCCATTTAGCTTCTTCTGTTTCGTACGGGATTCCTGCCAAGGTTTTCAGAACGGCTTCCACGATGACTTTTGCTCCTTTAGGTGGAACTGCCATACCAATTTGCCTTCTGACGCTTTCTTTTCCGCCAAAGAATTCATACCAGTCTGGAAAAGTTTGCAGTCTTGCTCGTTCCCTATTCGTTAAGGCTCTTGGCTCAGCATAATGGTACATATGGGTTCCGCCCCCGCCACTTCCAGTAACAGTATAACTTGGAGCGTCTGGATCTAGACGTTTGTATATGTTACTCATTTTTGCTCCCTTGACGTTCAGACGGTATTGTTCAGGCAGATAGTCTACCCAGCAATTATCTCCAGGTCTGATATGGTCTAGCATTTCCACCACTTGTCTCTGATGCTTGGTAAATTCATGATTCATGGCATCAGCTGGTATTGGAGGATTCTCCAGTGCCTGCATTGCTGTTGTCCATTGTTCCCTGTTTTTATACGGAGCTCTTGGCACCTGAAATTTTAGCCCAAGATCTTTTCGAATTCCGCAGATTATAATGCGGTGCCTCGCTTGCGGCACGCCGTATTCCTCAAATTTGTATTTATGAGGAGTGATATTATACCCATGCTCGCCTGCTTCCTCCATAGCTTTGAGGATCTGGACGAATGCTTTTCCTTCATTGGCTGATTCCAGCCCGCCAACATTCTCTGCTATAAAGGCAAGAGGGTTATGGTGGTTCAGCACCTTTATTCCGTACGTATAAAGACCGCCGTATTCTCCTTCCAATCCTTTGGTTTCGCCAACCAGACTGAAATCGTTGCACGGGAAGCCGAACGAAAATAATTCAATGGGAGAAAGGGATTCAATATCGAGATCCTTCACATCTCCGAATTTAACAGATTCAGGGTCGTCATCTTCTTCGAGGATATTAAGACGAAAAGTTTCGACTGTTTCCTCATGATAATCATTTGCCCATGCATGTACGACTTTATATTCTTCGCCGTTTTCATCTAAAACAAGATTTCCTTCTTCATCTATAACAACTGCCTGCTTTGCGCCAAGGGATAAGCCTCCTGGTCCGCAGAACAGCTCTCCTTTTCGAAAAATCATTTTAACATCCCCAATTTAAGTCTAACAATTCTATAAAAATCATTATACAACATATTGCACCGTTTGACATTATTCGAGCAAAAGGAAAACAGAACCATACATTGACAGTTCTGTCTCCTTTATTACTATAATGATTCAATATCTACAACTGTAAGTCTTCTGTTATATTGGAAGATATTATTCAGTCGTGAATGGTCAACTGGGCTGGCTAAGTGTTTTTGCAACAAGTACAGCAAATCTCTGGCTGAGATAACGCAGCCGTTTTTGCCTGATGCATTCGATACTTGCTGAATCTGATTATCAATATTTGCTCCGAATCCGTCTGCCACATACATAAAAAATGACAGGTTGCCAAAACGGTTGCTCCAGTCTGGAATATAGTTATTAATCATACGGTTCCTGTGATCATTGGTCAGGGAATATGTGCGGTATGCTTTTGCATCAATAATTCCTGAAAAATTATACGTAGTAGATGCCGCAAAGACATCTGGGTGCAGCGGACTAGTCCCGATATGACGGGAATGGAAGCCAAGAAGCTCAAAGATATGATTAGTTGCCAGTTCGAACTCTCTCGCTAATTCGGTTCCGCTGATTGCCATGTTCAAATAACTGGTTTCAAAGATGCTCAATGTATCTGGTCTGAATCCTTGCAACACCGCTTCTACCTGCTGGTTGCTAAATCCTGTTATATGAGCGATTTCATCGATTAATCCTGCTGTAATCGTTGTAATCGGTCTTGTTCCAGCAATATGAAGATACTCACTTCGCACCCGTCTTTCACGATACAGCTGGTCTGTTACCGTTCGTTGCTGAGTAAAGTTTCGGTTATCTCTTCTTCCTCCAGGAGCAAGCCCGTAATTCCTTTGAAAGTTTTCTTCCCAGTATGTATGATTCGTATCGATGGGACGGATTCTTGTCCCATCTCTTAACATCGCTCTCACCTCTACCCGTTTATGAGCTGGAATGTAAATAGGACCAGTTTTCGTATCGCGGACCACTAACTGAGTGTATTCTATAAAATTAATGAATGTATTAGCTGTATCTGCAAGGGATTCCATTGCCTCTTCCTTTGTGCGCGTATGCCCAGTGTTTCTGCTACTCGGATAAAGCTCTCCAAAATTTTCTGGAATCACGGCATCCCCGTTTCGTCTGTAATCCAGGATACGCTGGATTACATGCTCAATGCATTGATCGGATTCATTTTCACCTTCAGTCATAACAAAATATCCGATTTCCTGTTTTGTCAGATGTCCAATTCTGCCATCAATCAGCAAAGTAAGCATAAACCGAAAAGGTCTTACATTAAACCTTCTGTTGATGTTAACGCCGCTTCTCAAGGAATAGGAAGAAGGATACTGAAGCTTCATTAACTGATTTGTGATAATCGGAACAGGGGGTTCACCATTTAATAGTTCTTCTCCAGCAAGCGTAATCTGTACCGAATCAGTAGCTGTATCATGAAAAATAAGTCCTAATGCATACAGCCAGGATTCATAAGTCCTTGCCCCTCCCGCCCGTCGGTCCCTTCTCTCGCCTGGACGCTTTATGCCCATCCTTTCTAGCTCCGATTCAAAGTCCAGCTGTCTTCCTATATCTGCTCTCCAAACATCTCCTAGATTCTGCAAGGAGAAAAGAGATAAAATATCAATGACTGGATACAGTTTTCTTTTATTTCTTGGCACCATCCAATTATTTATCATCACATACACTCCTAAACTATATTCTAGTAATATAGTTCTATACGAAGTGCCAAGATGCCTGCAAAAAGCCTTGATAATCTGAAGAAGCTGTAAAAAAAGTGCTCTTCTACTGCTGTAACATTTAGAATGATTAGAGAGCTAAAATAAAATAGAGAGATAAAAACTGTTCATGATAAAAAATTTCTCAAAAGAAAAAGGAACCAATAGGTCCCCATTACAATAACTATTTGTAACTGACAGTTCATGAAACCCAGTCCACAAATGATGGAATCCGTAATAACCCTTTCTTAGTAAGATTCCTATACTTTACCTCACATTGAAGCTTTGCTTTAAGAAAAATCCATTCATCCGTTTCATTCGTAATCAATTCGTTTGACTCTCGATAAATTTTCTTACGAGCCTCTGGCGGGACAAACTCCATGACACCTAAATTGATGATCTTGTTGTTTTCCTCTTTCCCAAGCATAACCCCGAACTGGTCTTTTCTAACTCCAGTAATAAAATAGCTACCAAATTGATAGTTAATACACTTTAGCCAATCATGGGAACGTTTATGCTGATAGATTGAGTCGATTCGCTTAAAAACCACCCCTTCTAGTGCCTGTTCCTTCACTAAATTAAAATAAGCTTTTCCGTTTCCAACAATCCATTTTACTGGGGTGACATGTGGATGTGAGGGCAATACCTCTCCTAATAGTTTCTTTCGCTCTATAAGGGGCATTTGAGTCGTTTTATGACCTTCCCAGTATAAGACATCAAATATACAAAACATTATAGTATGGTTCGTTTTAAGTGACATAAACCGTTCCATTGTCACTTCAAAGTCTGGTTTTCCCGTGTGTGGATCTGTTACAACAACTTCTCCATCAAGCACTGTTCCATTAGGGACATTTAAATCCAACAGTTCTTTAAATTTAGAGGTAACATCATTGTTATGCCTTGTATATAGTTTCACTTTTCCTTCCCACTTTGAAAGGATTATTCGAATCCCATCAAGTTTTAATTCTGTTATATATTTATCGTTATCAAACGGATCATTTGTTTTTTGTAGCAACATTGGTTTTATAAACATGAAAAAACCTCCTTCCTCCATTTTACCAGCCATAAATTAGGGAGGGCATGGGAATGAAAGGAAAGAGATTTTCATAGCTTCTACATTTAATCAGATAGTAACGATAAATGTGCAAAAAAAGACGAATATCGTCTCTTTCTTTTACTATTCAAAAAAGCCATTTTTACAGTATTTAAGTAAAAAAATGGCTCTGTTTGGTGAACTGAGCCATTTTTAATTTATTTATTTCAAGTGATTTTTGAACAAATGCACTATTTTTCAATACTTTTCTTCACACTCTGATCTTAATAATGGATATTCGCTAAATAAGGATTGTTTAGAATTGTATTATTTTTTTCCTCATCTGTCAGCAAATCTTTTATATACCGTTCTATATCTTCAAAAGTCATTTCTAGATTAAAACCCTTTGAACCGTCTAGCCATCGTACATTCATTAACCTATCAAACGTTGCTTCACAAGATCGGCGGGGAAACTTTCCTAAAGAGGAATCAAAAAAACTTGAGTGAACAGAATAATGATGGGAAAAAATAAACTCATCCCAAGTTTCTCTTAGTTCTTCTTCAGGTCTTATATCAATTACCTCAACCTCTTCAAGTTCCCTTTCTGCATTAGAACCCCATGCGTCCTTTAAAAGTTTTATAGCTGATACATCTGTTTTAGGAGCACTATATCCAAAAATAGTAAACATATATGCCTTTTTTAGATAAAACTGCGTTAAATTCCAATTGTCTCTAATAAAAATATCCTCTGTGTAGTTCTTATCTTTTACTGGATACAGAAGTTTGGTAGGGGTAAAGGGATTACCACAAACAGGGCAATTATTTCTTATATTTCCAGCCCGCTTGTCTTCCTCACATATGCCAACATAAACATTACCGTGCAAAAATGAAAGCTTAGGTAAATTGTCAGTAAGCTTAGACACCCTATTGTAAGCTTGAAGCAATAATGGGTCCCAATTAAAAGTTGCTATCAAGTCTTTTTTAGTAAGACTAAGTAATAGAAAATCATATACAGTAGGATTAGTAGGTATTTCAAAATCATAAAAATAATTGTATATTCTTTTTTCGAGTTCCTTAGTGATTGCATGACATTCAGGACGGCTGTTCAATTCCGAGTAAATATCCTCCAGATTATCACTTTGAGTATTTAAATTAACTTTTTGGACTGCATCTGACATTCCTAATTTTTCAATAAAACCAGCCATTACTGATGTTTTCTTACTATTTTTATCACCATTAGGTATAGCGGCAACACTCGCTCCTGCCCCTAATAAAACTACATGTGGACGTTGTTTCATAAGTTTTTCATATTCAATTGCACTCAATTCAATTCACCTCTTTATTAATCGTATTTGTATCTAACTAAAATTCTTAATTTTATGATCAAATTTCAAACACAAATCGAGTAAAAACTGTTTTATTATATTTTGATGAAGATCTGCTACACTACTTATATCTGGTAGTTTAAAATCAAATCCTATAATGCTATTTTTATTACCGTCTTCCCATCCCCCAACCAACGCATCCACTTCTATTCCAGCCCAAACCATTTTCTTCAATATTTCGTAAAGTAGATTTTGCTGACTTGAGATAAAATAGGTTTTATCATTTCCCATGAGATATTTTGTTCCACTTCTACTTGATACGTATTGGACATTATTTAGTGGCTCACTATTACGTATGATTGAATTAAATGCTTGTGCTCTGATGGTTGTACTGTTCTTAAAAATTTGGTCTCTGATATAGTCTTCTATCCCAATGTTGTTAATGTCATCAATCACTTTTTGAACTGCCTTCTGCTTATAGAGTAATTCTTCTTTTTCCATCAAGGGTTCACGAGCAGCAGCGATTAGCTGTGAATAATATTTAGAATAGAGATGTTCTTCTTGATATTGAACGACTTTTCCCCTATAAGATTGGAAAAACAAATCGATTGAACTGGACTTCACTTCAAATTCATATCTCTTATTTTCTCCTTTTCTCGGTATCAGTTCAAGATAGCTAATTCCTTTTGCCGCATAAAAGGAGCGTTTTTCCTCTTCCATCTCATGTGTAACACATACTTCAATCGCTAAACCATTTCCAACTTCTGTTGGACAAAAAACATCAGCAATGTACGGTCCAACTCTTTCTTCCACTTTTGCACCCTTTAATGCACGTAAGGAAACCAGGATATCATGTAAATTCGCATCATAATCTTTTGAAAGTCCAACCAAAGCAAGCTGTTCATACAGTTCTGGAAGATACTGGTCTAATGGGAAGGTAAGATGTACGTAATATCCGTTTGGACCGAAGCACTCATCGGCAAGATAATTTTTGGCGTTAAAGTGCAAAATAGTCTCATTATCTGCTGCACAATTTGATCCTGGCTTATGACTAAAATGATGCTCTCTTTCTTCTCCCTTTCGAAAAATAACTTCCTCTTCACAAAAAGGGCATTTATAGACTACATTTCTCGTTAACTCTTCAGATATATGCTTAAGTTCAGACCCTGCATAGGCATAATCAAGTTTTATACTCATATGGCATTACTCCTGCTCTTCTGCTTCTTCCAAGAACGATACTGGGAATTCATCCACTGGTTTATCACTAAACAAAAACTCTTTGAACTCTTCACTATTATTTAGTTCAAGTTTTTGAATGGCTTCAGAAATACCTGCCCGAATAAGTTCTCTTACAAAAGGAACTTTTTTCATCCCTATTGATTTAGCAATTAACTCCAGTTTTCGATTATCGATTTCATTCAGTGAAACGGTAAATTTCACCTCATGTTTCTTATTTTTCATAACAGACTCCCCAATTACATGATCAATAAATTTTGAAACTTCACTCACCTAAACCATCTCCTTAAGTTCCATTTATGGTTATATATTATACCCTTTTAAATAACTTGTAAAGTAACCTTTGTAATAATTGGTAAAACATTTCCTAACATCTATTAATGGTCAAAAAAAAGACGACCCTCGTCCGTCTTTTTTTCGATTTATTTTCGATTTAATTTTTCCTGATTGATTATCAAGTTTGCTATTTTCCTATTAAGAATTGGAACAAGTTTTTCATATTCTGAATCCACTAAAGTAAATTCATTGACTAAATACCTTAATTTTCTTTTATTAAATTCAAGTGTGATATTTACCCACTCTAATTCATCAAATTCTCCGCTTAGCCTTTCGTAATCATATATAAGAATTTCAAGTGCTTGAATAGCCCCAATAAGACTCGCCTTTTGCATATTTGGTTCTAAAATATACTCGTTCATCCCAGAATAATAATCATAAAAATCGGGATCGAAGCTGAGTAATTCCAGTTCATAATGAAGCAAAGAATTGAGAGCCATTTTTTCTATCTGTTCCATTTACCTTCACTCCTTTCGGAAAAAAATTATGAAAAAAGAACTGGAGTGAAACCCCAGCCCTTATTTTACCAATCCCAAATCATGGTCCATCATGAATGCAATGATTTCCCATGCAATTTTCTCTGGTCCCTTTTGATCACATTCATCATAGGGAATTATTTTTACTTTCCAACCTTCTTTTTCTAAAAATTTCTTTTTTCTTTTATCTTTTAGTTTTTGATCTGGAAAATTCTTTTCATCAAAATGATAAGGATCTTGAATTTCAAAACCATATTTGATTTTTTTTTTTTTTGCATTCGGGCTCCAGTCTAGAATATAGCAGATGTCAATCCAATAGTTGGAATTACCCACTCTGTACTCCTGAATGGGTCCGCTAATTCCAATAGATCTTGATATTTCATGCAGGGCTTCTATAACTTGGCGTGTTCGTAAGCTTGGCTTCGTCGGGTAGTTGAATGCCTTGAATGTTCTCCCTTCAGAATGGTTATCAAGTTCAACATCCATCTTTTCTACTTCTCTACTTATTTCTTCAAGCTCTTTTGCAACTACTCTTTCTAATTGTTCCAAATTGATCACCTCGTTGATTTTTTCCGCAATTAAACTCCATCTCTTGTAAGTTCTCCTGTTTCTCCTTATTTCTCTGTATCTACGATGATTCTATTCTCCTTTGAAATTTTTATGACATAGAAAATAAAAAAAGTGCTGAAAGATAGCTGATATTGGTGAACTTACTCGACGATTTATCAAAGTGTTAGAGGAGTATGAAATTAATATTCTTTTCTCATATTTATTTTTGAATACCATACAATATGGAACGTTAACAGAAATGTATATAATTTTTTTCTTATTTGGAGTGATTGGAAAGAGGATTACTTTTATGTAGTGAAGAAATACAGACTTTAAAACCAATGATTGGAAATTAATAAAAAATAAGGAGAGTGAAGAAAATGTTCATTTCAAAGTCTGATTATCTACTTTATAAACAATGTCCAAAGGCAATATGGTATAAATTCAAAACGCCGAAAGTTTTTGATAAAAATGCAAACCAAATGAGATTAGATAAAGGAAACCAAGTAACAGAACATGCTCGAAATCTATTCCCAAATGGAAGCTTAGTTCCTTACTCTTCAAACCGAGATAAAATGGCTTCAACGACCAAAGATTTAATCATGAAGGGTGAAAGAACAATCTATGAAGCCGCTTTTGGTATAGATGGATTGTTTGTTATTTGCGACATTTTGCATTTAGATAAAGATGGATGGAAAATTTATGAGGTTAAATCTTCTACATCCATAAAAGAACGAAACCTGGATGACTTGGCTTTCCAATACCATGTGGTACAACATTTCTTGCCAATTCATTCCACTCTTATTATTCATATCAATAACAAATATGTTCGGAATGGTGAACTTGAGGTTACCAAGCTGTTTAGTATTACTGATCTGACCGACGAATTAAAAGAACGCATTTTCAGGATTCAAGCTGATGTTAGTAACATTCATTCTATTGGATATAACTTCAGTACCGAACCAAAGCAGGACATCGGAATTCACTGCAACAAATATGGGAAAGAAGACTTTCCTTGTGCAGCTAAAGAACATTGTTGGTCTCATATACCAGAACACTCCGTTTTTGATATCACAAGGATCGGAAAAAAGGCATTTGATCTTTATTATGACGGAATTACTTCGATATCAGATGTTCCAAATGATTTCAAGCTAAGTGAAGCGCAAAAAGTACAGGTATTTGCCTATAAAGAGAACCGTTCTTTAATTGACTTAAATAACATAAAAGAATATTTAGATTGCTTTAGATATCCGTTATACTTTTTAGACTTCGAAACGTATCAACAGACGATTCCTTTATTTAACGGTATTTCACCATATCAACAGATTCCATTTCAATATTCACTTCATATTCAAGAATCTTCTAATGGGGATTTGGAACATAAAGAATTCTTAGCAAAAGAAGGAACAGATCCCAGAAGAGTATTAGCAGAAAGGTTAACAAAAGATATTCCAAAAGGTTCGTGTTCTGTTGCTTTTAATATGGCTTTTGAAAAAATGGTCTTAAAAGGGTTAGCACATAATTTCCCTGATTTAGAGGATCACCTAATGGATATTCATGATAACATGGTTGATTTAATGGTGCCATTTCAAAAAAAATGGTATTACAAGAATGAAATGAAAGGCAGTTATTCAATCAAATATGTCTTGCCAGCATTGCTTCCAAATGATGAATCATTAAATTATCAAACGCTAACTATTCAAAATGGAAGTATGGCAATGGAGATTTATGAACAGCTCCATACTTACCCAAAAGAAAAAATAGAAACCATCAGAGAACATTTGTTAGCATACTGTAAATTAGATACGTATGCGATGGTGAAAGTGTTTGATCACTTAAATAGTAGTGTACAAAAAAAGAGTTCCTAAAGAACTCTTTTTTGTACCGCTAATAATCTACTTCTTCCCCTTGTATTCACTAACATTTGCATCTGGAAATGCTTTTTTCCATATATCAAACGTCTTATATAGTGTTCTGCCACCATTTTTATTGAGATGAACATTAGCGTAGCCATATTCATTACCTTCTCTATGGCGTGCACGATTGTTTTTTTTGATTATTATCTTGCCAGATCTCGTAATGTCATACAGTTCTTCATAGCCTTGTATACTTCTTCTTTCCTCTTCCATAATTCTACTCCTATATAAGTTCATTTTTATTAAAGTAATATTTTCTTTAATTCAGCGATCATTATTTTTTCTCTTTCTTTTAGAAACTCTTCAAAGTTACCTACATTTAATTGAACAATTGGTATATGATGTTTCTTCATGTAGTCCAATTTTTCTTGTTGATCTGAAAAAGTATCATTTATCCAATTTTCAAACGGAGTATCGGATTTTATAATGTTTGGCGTACCTTCTAGGAGCTGAATATTACCGATATAATCGACGTTTTCATTACAGAAAGTTATGCTTTGTTCATTTAGTCCTAATTTCCTCAACTTGCTTTTAGATTTTAAAATCGACTTTGGAAAGATATGATCCTGGTGAAAATTATTTCTATAATCAAGAGTTGGATAGAGCAATGATAATAAAGAAAATGCATATTTGTTTCCGTATTTGGTATACATTAGATCATTAATATCATCCACATCAATTTTTAAGCTCTTATTGGTTATTCTTAAATTATTTTTAAGCTCATCAAATGAGAAATCCCCTTGCATATTTTTAATGATTTCTCTCATAGGACGCAACACATTGTCTGGTTGACCACCAAATATTCTTTTTAAAAGACTAACAATCGTAAATTTCTTAATTTCAGTTCTAACCTTTTGAAAGTTTGGATGTTGAACAATATTCTTGGGATTTCCTTTTTGATGTACATAATAAGCAATCGGAATAATGACATAATTTGCAGTCAAAGTCTTAAAGTTATATCCAAAACTAGACACTAGTTCCACTGCTAATTTTAATGAAGTGGAAATCTGATCCCAATTATTTTCGATAATTTTCATATTAGTTGAATTAAAGTTATCAACTTTAAAAGTAATATCAGAAAAATCGGATAGGACTAAACAAGCTTTTAAAACTAGGTCTTTATCAAAATCAAAACCATCTCCAAAATCATTTAATTCATCAACAAAATGTGTAATTGTTTCCCTCGCGTCTTCGTTTTTCCATTGTGCAGTGGCGATTGATAGCAATAAATCTGAGTAGCTCAAAGGAGTTCCACCGCTATTCACACGAATAAAGATATTTAAAACCTTATCAAGTTCTTTACTTGTCTCTAAGAAATAATTAATAACTCCGTCTACATTAACCTTTTGGAACAGCAGCGTTAAGCATTCTGATGCAAAGTTATCGGTTATGGAATTTGACGTTATGTATCTAAAGATATCCGAAAAATCGTTAAAATTAAGGATTTCTCCCACAGGAAACCATAAATATTCATTTTGATTGAAATCACCTAATTCTTTTTCTGAAAGGAAACGAAAATCATACCTGTAATCCAATCTTTCTGACGGTTTTAAAAGATTTAAATATAGCTTCTTTTTTTCATAAATTCTCTTATAAGGTGCTCTTACTGCAAAAGTTCCTTTTAAACCAACATACAGTGACGTTAATCTCTGTTGTCCATCTAAAATTGCTGTTAGAGAATTTACTCCAGTTAAATTTGCTTTTGGATTATGACGATTATCTTTTTCATGATACTCTCTAATAAACTCATAAAATTGATAATTGTTAACGTTTTCACCAGACACTGCCCAAAATAAAAATGCTCCCACTGGATATCCTTTCATTATTGAATCAAATAATCTCTCAATTTGATCATTCTTCCAAACAAATTCTCTTTGAATGGAAGGTAATAAATACTCTTTTTTATCAATTTTACTTATTGCTTCTTTGATTGTGATGGGCGTTTGGAATGACATATTACTTCTCCTTTATTTTGATTTAATGTCCTTCATAAGGTTTCGTTTAAGTTTTATGTATGTAATGGCTTCTATAACCTCTTCTTTGGTTACTTTTTCATCTTCCAGGTAAAAAGAATATTTCTCAAGTAATTCATTAAGTGGTTTAACTAGGAAATTATTGAACAATTTTTCATCTCTACCAAGCAAGTAGTCTACTGAAACATTAAAATAATCTGCGATTAATTCTAAATGATTTAAGCTAGGTTCTTTCTTCCCCAATTCATATGTTGGTATCAAGGTATTTGCAAATTCAAGTTTATGAGCTAATTCATATTGGGATAGATTATTTTTTTCTCTTAAGTAACGCAACTTTTCTCCAAAAGTACTCAAAATATATTCTTCCTCCAAACACTTTTAATTGTATTATAACTTATTTAATTGTTATATTTAGGTATTTATGAAAAAACCAAAAGTTCAACGTCTTTAATCCAATTGTTATTTCCATGTCTTTTCAAGATAATCAAAATAGCGAGCGGATTCTGTAATAGCAAAAAAGAGATAATAACGTGCGATTTATAGTAAAAACGCAACCTTCTTTTGGTTGCATAAAATAATAACCAACCCCGTTATGATTGATTTAGTTTTTTTTTATGTATAAGAATTTAAGAGAGTGCGCAATAAGAAAACCATATTTATCCCTACGGGCGTATAACTTTTACCCGCTTTTAATTGGGTCTTTATTTGTTAATTCAATTGGGTCTTTTTATGTTAATTCGAAATGTAGTATTATCAAGGGGTTAAAGTGTTTTACTAATAAATAATATTTTTTTGCATCCTTGATGTTAAAACATTTAATTCTTTTAATTGGGTCTTTTTATGTTAATTCAATTTGGTCTTTTTGCGTAAATTCTAAATGTAGTATTATCAAGGGTTGAATACTATTTTAATTATTTTTTTATTGCTATGTTTAAAAAAAGAGAACATTTAGTTCTCCTTTTTCTTTCTTCCTCTATTTGATTTTTTTCGGAATCCATTTTTTGTCTTTTTATGTTGCTCGAACTGGAAGGATAGCACTTTTGTATACAGACTACTTCCATCATCTTTTTCCCAATCCACTCTCAGTATGAAGGTAGGATCAACAATATGCAAAACACTATCCCCCATTACATCTCTTTTCATAATACATAATTCTTCATATAATCCAACATATATGTTCATTGTTTTCGGTGTAACACCAACTACTAAAGCCATTTCTTTTTGTGTCATATGATCTATTGCTTTGATCGTGTATTCATCATCTAAACAATCCATAAGATTTTCTACACCAGGTTTGCGAATATCATGGTCAGGATTCCAACAAATGTATCCTGTTTGATAATGAACTTTAGTTAGTAGTTTATAGAGAGCGCCAATAGCATTTCCTGTTCTTTTATCTTTTACAACTTCCTTTAAACGTTTTTTTATTAGTTTTGTAAATGATTCATTAACGGATTTGTTCATACTATGAAAACGTCTGTTAATGATATAATGAGTTTCTCTTTTGTTATTCTCATTTTTCTTAGATTCGATGATTCCTAATTCTTTTAGTCTTTTTATAGCACCTTTTAATGTAGTTGAGCTAATGTCCAACCCTTCCATTATCTTTCCAAATGATAAAGGCACTCCTCTTTCATCCACTACTTTTCCTTTGCTTTCCATTGTGAGACAACTTAACAAATACATGAGAATCCGTGCGTCTTCAATTTTTATTTTATCTATAATTTTCTCTATTTCGATGTTTCTACAAGCGATGAACTTTGGTTGTTGTGATTTTATTCCACTTCCTTTTCGGGTTTTCTTTTTCTTTTCTTGAGCATGTTTTTTTGTTTTAAAATATTTAACAGCTTCTTTGATGTAGATGTTTTCAATAGCATGCATTTCACTTTTAAAAATTGCTCCTGTTTCAATATCAATCATCGCCAATTGCACCTTTGGATCAATTTCCTTTAATAAAATATTAAATTCATTTTGTGTAGGAATTTTATCTCCTTTGAACAATTCATTAATTCTACTTTTAATTTCATACATTTTCATTCTCATATCCTCCAATAAAATTTAAAGATTAATTTTAAGTTGAAGGAATCCCAGTCATTTTTCTTAAATACTATGATGGAATAACCGATTAAAAACCAACGTATTAGGTTGATAAATATTAAAGATCGCGTTTTCCGAATTCTATCTTTGACTATATGTTGGACTGGTACTCCAACAAACCAGGCACGTTGAGTTCCAAGCTCACTGTGTCTTTTTTTTACTTCTTTCCATGCTATTTCTTTGTTATCGGCAAAATCAGCGTCCTATTTTTCTTTTTAACTGATATCCGAATGATTTTACCATTTACCAGTTTCAATACCATGTAAATCCTAAAGATCAATTCTTTCCTATTCCCATTTTCTTCATGTAATAGTACAATGTTGTATGACTTACCCCTGTCCTCGTTTTGATTTGTGATAAGGAATATTCCTGTGACTTGTATAAAGTAATCGCTTCTTTCAATGCTTCTTCATCTTTTTTGGGTCTTCCTCCTACACGTCCACGGGCACGGGCTGATTTTAAAGATGACTTTGTTCGTTGTGAAATGATGTCCCTTTCAAATTCCGCAAAGGCTGCCATAATATGAAAAATTAATTTTCCATCAGGCGTTGTCGTATCCATTCCTTTATCATTTAATGAAGTGAATTGGACTCCTAGTTCTTTGAACATATTCATGATATCGATTAACTCTTTCATGCTTCTTCCGATTCGGTCTAATTTATAAACTAAAACCTGGTTTCCTGCACGAAGAACTTTCATTAATTCTTCTAATCCTGGTCGTGTGTCTTTTCTTGAACTGATAACGTCCGTGAAAATATCTTCCTTTTTTACCCCAGCTTCAATCAAAAAATCAATCTGCATAGTTAAATCCATATCTTCCTTCGAAACACGCGCGTAGCCCCATTTATGATTAGGTTCGATTCTCTTTAGTGTTTTTTCCTTTTTATTCAATTGGCTCCCTCCTTTCATTTCAATATCTTGAAAAGATTAAAAAAAACCTTTATTTAAAACAGTTTTTTTAAAATGTTTTTTTTATAAGTTTTTTTATTAAAAACTTCTCATTTCCAATCAGTTATAATATTCTTGAATTTTTGCAATAAAACGACCGTTTTTTTTAAGGTTCAATTTTTTTGTTATTAAACTACTAATGTTTGTGAGGTGTTATATAATGTTAATAAACTTTTCCTAAAAATTAAGGCGGGTGTGAGTTTAATGAGAACCGATGATATAGAAGAGTTATTAGACCAAATGCAACTGATTCAGAAAGTAATGAACGATTACCATATAAAAGATATTGTTCTTTATGGATCTAGAGTCACTGGTCATCATCAAAAAATTTCTGATTTCGATTTAATGTGCCAAGCTGATAATATTAAAAAAGTAATTATCAGATATCCAGAATTCTTAGGAAATCTTTCCTTTCAAAGATGGATTGACTCAGCTCTCCACGAAGCGGCTACCGAATTATCATATAAAATCAATGCCGATATTAATCTAACACCTGCCGATTCTAAAGAAGAGTTAAATGATTCAATACGGAAATATAATGTCCCACTAATTGTTAATGGGGTCAGTCTTGATCGAAAAGAACTTCACTCTCATATATTAAAGCTGAGAAGGAGAGAAATTCCACCTCAGAGCGATAGGAGTCTGGAAGCAAAAGAATATTACTTAATCACACACCTCGCCAGTTTGACATCAATTGCACGTTTTAAATATATATTTGAAAAGAAGACTGATTTTTTTAACCCAAAGGCAATTTACAAAAAAGCAATGCGAAACGAAATCCTCCAAAAGATTGCAACTTTCTCGTTTTGCACAGAAAAAATCCCTGATAAATTATTTGAAAAAATTTTATTAGACACTAGTGAACTGCAAAAAATATCAAATTTAGCAAGAGAAAAGCAACATTTGGCAAGCAATTATAATACTTTAGAATTGGGCTGGTCAGTCTGTGGTTCACATGATTTGGATAAAGAAGAAATGGAATTATTTTTCGCCTTTTTCAGCGGCAATATAAACAGGTTGCTTGCAGACCTCAAAAAAACAATGAGCATCCAATTTTCCAAACTCAATTTCATATACTCCGTAATGCTTTAGAGGACCCATCAGAGTTTAAAAATCATTTCCGTAGTGAATTTAAACAAAAACAATTAACTTTAAGGGAAACTCCTTATAAAAATATTTTAAATGGTGTTTTTCTGAGAGAGGCTTGGCATTTATAGAAAATCATTTAAAAAAAAGCGGGAGACAGCTTGTCCCCGCTTTTTTAAATGTTGATTTAACAACATTTATTCAGTTATGCACTCAAACCTAATTACATTTGAAATATGGTTCCGAACTGTTTTTTCGCTGATAAATAATTCACTAGCGATTTCTTTTGTTGTTTTGTCTTGTACTAACAGTTCGAAAACTTCTCTTTC
Organism: Mesobacillus subterraneus; assembly: GCF_003937825.1. Classification (GTDB taxonomy): domain Bacteria; phylum Bacillota; class Bacilli; order Bacillales; family Cytobacillaceae; genus Mesobacillus; species Mesobacillus subterraneus. Next base: position 22,536 of record NZ_RSFW01000010.1, read on the forward strand.
GCGTTTAGTGAGTAATGGCTTGTGAGTATATTCATTTTCCTTCAAGTATTGTAACCCTCCTTGCCTTCGCCAGCTGTGAACTGCGGGGTGGGTATAAATTTAGTCAACATATCATATGTGAAGGAAAGATTTGAAGTGACAATAATTAAAGGACTTCATGGTGGATTTTTTTAAATTATTTCCAATCTCACTGAACCACTGATTTTTTGCTTTTAGCAAACAAGTCCCTCATGTCCTCTGTCCATGGAACTCCCTTGCCTGTTTTCTTAGAAATTTGCACGATCGTGCCCCTGCCGGCCAGGCAAATGGAACCATCTGCTTTTTTGCCCATATAGTGCAGATCGACCGAGGAATTGCCGATTGAATTGGCCTTCACGTATATTTTCAGATCCTCATCAAAATAAACCTGGCTTAAATAATCGCACTGCAGGTCTGCGACCACAGGAATCGTTTCATTCTGTGGTTTGACCCAATCCTGCATGAAACCCTGGGCTTTGAAATACTCGATCCTCGCCTGTTCAAAATATGTAAACGGAACGGTATTATTTAAATGCCCAAACATATCCGTTTCAGAAAAACGTACCTTCACACTGTAAAAAAATTCAAATTCTTTTTCCCAGCTAACAATTTCATCAATGTATCCAATATTTTTCATGATGTACCCTCCCAGAACTGAATGAACATTCATTCTTTTCTCTATTATAAGGATTTTTTGTTAATTTGAAAATAAAAAAGAAGGACTGGGATTTCCCAATCCTTCTTTCACTATTCAGCCTGCCTTTTTATATCCGCATGCCTTTCCTTTTTTGTCATGGCCCAAATGTTTTCCGTTATCCTGCTTTTCTTTATCATTGCCTTTACATTTTTTCTCTTGTGACTGCGGATTCAAATCAAGCTGGACGATCACCGGATCATGGTCACTTGCTCGTCCATGCTCTTCCATATAAAGAGAATTAATATTCACAATATCAGCTTCTGTTCTATCTGCAAGGTGGTTAGAGACGAGGATGTGGTCCAATACCTGTGAATTTCCCTGATAGTTATAAGTGAACCGCTCTTCAAGCGGAAGCATTTCGATCATGTTGGTCAATTGACCGTTTTTCAATTCCTCGATTGGTCTGGAGAATTCGAAATCATTCAGGTCGCCAAGGACAACCACATTCGCATCTGGATCCTGCGCATGGATGCCGGCAACAAATTGGTTCAATACCTTTGCAATTTCCACTCTCTTTGCTTCACTATCAAGCACTGGAGGCTGGATTTTTCCAAATAACGGGTCATCCCCACCCTTTGAATTGAAGTGGTTTGCGATGACAATAATGTCCTCGCCATTAAATTCAAACTCTGCAGCCAAGGCTTTTCTGGTATCTTCAAAAATAGGATTCTGCGGATCGATTCGTCCGGGATTTAACGTCAGATCGCCATTTTCATAGGCAACCGAGTCTGTTGCTGTCCCTTTCGGTGCATCCTTCAGCTGGACGCGGTCAGGATTGTACAAATAGCCAACACGGATATTGCCGCCTGGGGCTCCGCCATCCTGATTATAAACCGGAGCTATATCTGTCCAGCTGTATGTCGGGCCGCCTTGTTTAGCAATTTCACTAATCAGAGCTTCATAGCTTTGAGAAGCGTCTGAGGAACCGCTGTCCTTCTGTCCGTCATTATCCTGCACCTCGACAAGGCCAATGATATCCGGAGTTTTTAAATTATTGATGATTGATTCTGCAATCCTCGAAGTTTTAGCGGCGTCGGTTGCAGCAGAGAAATTCTCGATATTATAAGTAGCGACCGTCAGCTTATCATCGTTTATTACCAAAGAGGTCTGATCCTCTGCCAGTTCACCCTCAATAAGTTCCGGAAGAGTTTCCTGATCTACGAGAATTTTAAAATTTGAAAAACTGTAGCTCACAACACCTGTTACCAGGCCATCGAACCTGTCTCCCGCTTTTGCCACGAAATCACGGTTAATGAGCAGGAACATCCGCTCCGGATTTGCGCTCTCTTTTGTCAAGAGAATGCCGCCTTGCGGGCTGTAAACCTTTCCTTCAACTTTTGAGTCGATGACCGGTACCTCTCCATACTTCTGCGGTCCAATCACTTGAGGGCTGTCAACGCCTATACGCATGCCTTCCAGGCTTTCGTAAAAATCGATGCCATCCTCAGCGGGATCAAACTCGCCAAACTGGTCATTATCAATAACCTGGACGGGTGCAATACGGTCTTTTCCGATCACGACAGGTGCTGGAAGTTCAAGGCCTGAAGCCAGCTTCTTGATACTTGTTGCGTTGATTTCCGTCATGGCGAGATCTGTCTGGAGCTTTTCGCTATAGCCATCCAGTACCCATTCTTTAACCAGCCCGGCCACTTCCACCTGGTCACCTACTGCGAGACCGTGGTCTTTTTTATAGACGTAAATGGCTTCTGAAGTATTCGGGTTTCCATCTTCCTCAGGGTCCTGAATAAAGAACGAACTGCTTCCTTCAATTTTTGTTACAATGCCTTTCACTCCAGCTACTTGCTGGTCTTTATACGGAGAAACATGACCTTCTCCCTGGATATCATGGATTCTTAATCCCGTGACTGCTGGTGGTTCGGGCTCTCCCGGATCTCCGCCGCTGCCATCAGAAAATTGGATGGATGTAGGTGATCTAAGGCCTGGAACCGTAAAGTATGCTCCAAGCGAACCCGTTACCCTAACCTTTTCCCCAACAATATCTGGATTGGTTTGCAAACCAAATGTACCTCTAAATGAGGAAGGCAATTGTACCGGCAGGATTTTTGCTGGATCTGTTTCATCCGGCTTGTCTGCCAGTGCGAAGTTAAAGTCATTTCCAAATGGTGCTTCAAAATCATAATTATTTGTGCCTGTTGTATGTCCCACTATGTATCCTTCGACTGTTCCTGTTCCACTGTTATTCTCGATCGCCTGCTGGACTGTAAGGGTTTCTTCAGCAGATGCTTGTCCAATAAATGAAAAAACATAGCTCATTGAAAAAATAACAGCTGTCAGCAAGGAAAATGTTTTACGCTTGATTTTTCCCACCATGCATTCCTCCTCTGAATATCTTTTGTCGGATTGTGAAACCTTCCGACAGATGCAATATAACACGGATAATCAAGCGATTTCATGAAGCGACTGTAAGTTTTTTGTAAAAATCAAAAAAATGAATCTTATGTATCAAATTGATGATTCATACTCCGAAACTATCTTACTGGATCAATAACAAAAGCCAGGACTTTTGGTCCTGGCTGGTGTTGATCGAAAACGGTTCTACTCCTGATCAGAAACTCTTTTTGCGTACATAATGTACCTGTCAGGGGCATCCCCCACATAACTGAATGGGTAGCAGGTGGTTAAAACGAGTTCTTCTTCTGTATTTTGCAGTGTGATGATGCTGGTATCATCGGCACTGACGATTTTCGTTCCGACGATCTCATATGTATATTCGCCATAAGGCATTTTCATTGTGAGTACATCGCCAATTTCCAGTTCGCCAGCCTTGCGGAAAACGGTATCGCGATGGCCAGAGAGGACAATTTGGCCATTCTCCTCTGGATAGTAGGAGCCTTTATAGTGGCCAACTCCCTTTTCAAGGTCATCCGGATCTGTACCTTCGACAATCGCCAATTCTGCCTTGATCTTAGGAATGACCAGCAATCCTGCTGCTTCGCCTGTATTTGGCTTGAATTGTCCTTTATTGAGTTTTGGTTTGCCTTCCTGGACCAATTCCTTGGCAGCCTGCAACGATATCTGTTCCTGCTTTTTAATATCCCATAGCTGCCATAATCCAATCCCAAGAATGATGATGCCGCTCATGACAATAACGATGGCTATTAGCTTTGTTAACTTCATAATCCGCTCCAGTGGTATTTAGTCGAAGCTCCCCTGCTTTCTTTTGAAGCAGCGCCCTGCTTCAAGTATAACAGGAGATGGTGACTGGAAAATAGAACTAATTTTATCTTAAGCATAAGAAAGCCTCCTCTTCCAAAGGAAAAGGAGGCTGTTTGATTAAACTTGATCGCTTCCGAAAAAGTTTTTGAATGACTGGAACGTTGTATCACGGTTCAGGGCAGCAATTGAAGTCGTCAATGGAATTCCTTTAGGGCAGGATTGTACGCAGTTTTGTGAGTTACCACAGTTTGCAAGTCCTCCGTCTTCCATGATTGTTTCAAGTCGCTCTCCTTTGTTCAAAGCACCTGTTGGGTGAGCGTTGAACAAGCGCACCTGTGAAAGTGACTGTGGTCCAATGAAGTCTGACTTGTCGTTTACGTTCGGACAAGCCTCAAGGCAGACACCGCAAGTCATACACTTTGAAAGCTCATATGCCCACTGACGCTTTTTCTCCGGCATACGAGGCCCTGGTCCAAGGTCGTATGTTCCATCGATTGGAATCCATGCTTTTACTCGCTTCAAGGAGTCGAACATGCGGCTGCGGTCAACCTGAAGGTCACGCACAACCGGGAACGTTCTCATCGGCTCAAGCCTGATTGGCTGTTCCAGCTGGTCAACCAGTGCAGAGCAGGACTGGCGCGGACGGCCATTGATGACCATTGAGCACGCACCACAAACCTCTTCAAGGCAGTTCATATCCCAGGCAATCGGGGTAGTCTCTTCCCCTTTGGCATTCACTGGATTACGGCGGATTTCCATCAACGCAGAAATGACGTTCATGTTAGGACGGTAATCAAGGACAAATTCTTCCTGATAAGGGGCTGAATCAGGAGTATCCTGGCGGCTAATGATAAAACGGACAGTTTTCTTCTCTGACATGCCTTATTACTCCCCCTTCTTCTTAGAATAATCACGCTTACGCGGTTGGATTAATGAAGTATCCACTTCTTCATAGTGGAAAGCTGGCGCAGTATTTGCATCAACAAACTTCGCCATAGTCGTTTTCAAGAAGTCCTCGTCGTTACGATCAGGGAATTCTGGTTTATAGTGAGCCCCGCGGCTTTCATTACGGTTATATGCACCAATCGTGATAACGCGTGCAAGCTGAAGCATATTTTGAAGCTGGCGTGTGAACACCGCACCCTGATTGCTCCACTTTGCAGTATCGTTGATATTGATGTTCTTGTAGCGCTCCATCAATTCGACGATCTTCTCATCCGTCTTCAGAAGTCTGTCATTGTAGCGAACAACGGTTACATTGTCCGTCATCCATTCACCTAGCTCTTTGTGAAGAACATAGGCATTTTCTGTGCCATCAAGTGACATGATATTGTTCCACTTCTCCTGCTCCATCTGGACAGCATCATCGAAAAGTGCTGAAGAAACAGCATCAGAACTCTTTTCAAGTCCGTTGATGTAACGGATCGCATTCGGACCTGCTACCATTCCGCCATAGATTGCTGACAACAATGAGTTTGCTCCAAGACGGTTTGCACCGTGCTGTGAATAATCAACCTCACCTGCAGCAAACAGGCCTGGAATGTTTGTCATTTGATCATAGTCAACCCACAGTCCGCCCATTGAATAGTGAACCGCAGGGAAGATTTTCATCGGAACTTTTCTTGGGTCATCGCCCATGAACTTCTCATAAATTTCAATGATTCCGCCAAGCTTGATATCAAGCTCTTTAGGATCCTTGTGTGAAAGGTCGAGGTAAACCATGTTCTCACCGTTGATGCCAAGCTTCTGGCTAACGCACACATCAAAGATTTCACGTGTCGCGATGTCACGAGGAACAAGGTTTCCGTATGCTGGATACTTCTCTTCGAGGAAGTACCATGGCTTGCCATCCTTATACGTCCATACTCGTCCACCTTCACCACGTGCAGACTCACTCATCAGGCGGAGTTTGTCATCCCCAGGAATGGCAGTCGGGTGGATCTGGATGAATTCACCGTTTGAATAATATGCACCCTGCTGGTAAACGATCGCTGCCGCAGAACCAGTGTTGATGACAGAGTTCGTCGTTTTACCAAAGATGATTCCAGGGCCGCCTGTTGCCATGATGACAGCATCAGCAGCGAAAGATTTGATTTCCATTGAAGTCAGGTTCTGTGCTACGATTCCGCGGCACACACCTTCTTCGTCCTTGATTATCCCCAGGAATTCCCAGCCTTCATACTTCGTGACCAATCCAGCCACTTCATGACGGCGCACCTGCTCATCCAAAGCGTATAAAAGCTGCTGGCCGGTCGTAGCCCCAGCGAATGCTGTACGATGGTGCTGTGTACCTCCGAAACGGCGGAAGTCCAGCAAGCCTTCTGGCGTACGGTTGAACATGACGCCCATACGGTCAAGAAGATGGATGATCCCAGGTGCAGCTTCAGCCATGGCCTTAACTGGCGGCTGGTTTGCAAGGAAGTCACCGCCGTATACTGTATCATCGAAGTGCTCCCATGGAGAGTCACCTTCACCTTTCGTATTTACTGCACCGTTGATTCCGCCCTGTGCACAAACAGAGTGGGAACGTTTTACCGGCACAAGAGAAAACAGCTCAACAGGAGTTCCTGTTTCTGCTACTTTGATTGTAGCCATTAAGCCAGCCAAACCGCCGCCGACTACGATAACCTTACCTTTACTCATCGTGACTCACTCCCTTAAATCCAAGTCTGTCTTTCATATCCGATCAAAGAATTACTATTTTCATTTCAATCAGCACAAGGCCTCATGAAAAATTATACGAATGCCAGGATCGCACGGACTCCAACGATTGTCAGCGCGATGAATACACCAATCGTGATGTAAGTAGAAATCACCTGTGAACGAGGTGTTACAGTGATTCCCCAGCTTACGAAGAATGACCATAAACCGTTCGCAAAGTGGAAAGTGGTTGAAACGACACCGATTAGATAGAACCATAGCATGAATGGAGAAGAAAGGATCGTCTCCATCATCTGGAAGTTAACTTCTGCACCAAATGCCGCAGCAATACGAGTTTCCCAAACATGCCATGCTACGAAAATCAACGTAATCACACCAGATACACGCTGAAGCATGAACATCCAGTTCCTGAAATAGCCATATTGCCCTATATTGTTTTTAGCCGTGAAAGCAATATAAAGACCGTAGATTGCATGGAATAATAATGGTAAGAAGATAATGAAGATTTCTAGAAAATACCTAAAAGGCAGCTGTTCCATAAAATGAGCAGCATTGTTGAATGATTCCTCTCCCCCTGTAGCAAAATGGTTGATTACCAAGTGCTGCACGAGGAAAAGACCTACTGGGATGACACCCAGTAACGAATGCAGCCTCCGCCAATAAAACTCTTGTTTACCCGCCATATGTATACCCCCCTTGAAATTTGGCCGTGATGTACAGGTGTCTCTTTCTATCCCTATTAACCTAACAGATCGATCCAACCCAACATCGAAACATAGCAATTCTTACAATTATGTGACATGTTCATTTTACTCCCATCATTATAGAGCGTCAAGAAAACGGATACATAAAAATGCTTATATAAATAAAATTTTTAAAATATATTGATATTGGAAAAATCCCACTTTCTAATTATTTTCAGCGACTTTAGAGTATATTAAAATAATAGTATTGCCTTAATGAACCCATTCTCAAAAATTTTTTGCCTGAATCTTTTTTATATAGGAAAGTTTCGGGTATGGTATAAACATGGAAAAAATTAATAGAATTAGGATTGGCAATCTAAAATTTAACAACAAGGAAAATCTTTGAACACAGGTTGTTTTTTAGACAAATTGTTTATAATAGAATCATAGAAAGAGGGGAAAACATGAGTGAACTAACAACATCAGAGCTGAAGACCGAAAGCGGGCCGCCTGCTGTTCCTGCTTTCGGATATGAATTGATCCGAGAAATACTTGTGCCGGAACTGCTCGGCAAAGACACGCCGGAAATCCTTTATTGGGCCGGAAAGCGCATCGCCCGCAAATTCCCATTGGATAGCATTGAAGAAACGATCCGTTTTTTCCACGACGCCGGCTGGGGGCTTCTAAGCGTAAAAGAAGAATCCAGACGAGAAATGGTTCTTGAACTTACCAGCGACTTGATTTCCTCCCGATTGAAAGACAACCCAAACACCACATTCCAGCTTGAAGCCGGGTTCATTGCCCAGCAGGTCGAGGGGCAAAAAAAAGTAGCAGCGGAAGCCTTCGAACACCCCAACAAACGTTCAGCCCGAATCCAATTCACGATTAAATGGGATAAAAACGACGCCGTTAGCGAATAACTTCCAAATAAATCCAGGATAATTCCTGGGTTTATTTTTTTTGAAAAGGTGATGCAGGAAAAAGCATTCCAGCACTTCCGGAATGCTTTCTCCTGCTATATTACTTCGTTTTAACAGTTTCTGAATACAACTCAAATGCTTCATGCAATGATTCTACTGCGCTCACCATTTGTCTTTCCTCCACGACCGTGGATACTTTAATCTCAGAAGTGCTGACCATTTTCACCTGAATCCCGTGTCCTTCCAGAACCTCAAACATTTTCGCCGCGACACCCGGATTTGATACCATCCCTGATCCCACAATGGATACTTTGGCAAGGCCAGTTTCAGATTCGACCGCCTTGTAGTTGAGCTGCTCCTTGTTGCGCTCCAATACATCCAATGTTTCCGTAAGATCATGGCTTTTGATCGAGAATGAAATATTGGCTGTATTCGCTTCTGTACGGCTCTGGACGATGATGTCGACATTGATGTGGTTCTGGGCCAATGTAGTGAATATAGTTGAAAGCCCTTTTAGGGAGGTGCTTACTCCCAGGACTGATACTCTCGTGATTTGGTCTTCAAAAGCTACTCCGCGTACAATCAGGTTCTGTTCCATTTCATTCTCCTCCTTGATGATCGTGCCTCTTTCTTTTTCCATGCTTGAGCGTACTTCAATTGGAAGGCCATAGTTCTTGGCGAATTCCACCGCACGTGGATGGAGGACACCTGCACCCAGATTTGCCAGCTCCAGCATTTCATCATAAGAAACGCTCAATAATTTACGCGCGCTTTTAACATACCTTGGATCTGTCGTGAATACGCCCGTGACGTCTGTATAAATATCGCACTTATCTGCCTTCAGGGCTGCTGCAAGGGCTACTGCAGTCGTATCGGATCCGCCTCTGCCAAGGGTAGTGATTTCACCTTCGTCGGTAACTCCCTGGAAACCGGCAACAATGACAACTCTGTCGCTGCTGAGGTCATTCTTGATTCGTTCCGTATCAATGTCTATGATTCTTGCATTGCTATGGACTGCCTCAGTTTTGATGCCTGCCTGCCAGCCTGTATAAGAAACAGCATCAATGCCATTTTGCTGCAATGCCATCGAATATAAGGCGATCGTAATTTGCTCGCCTGTCGTTAAAAGCATATCCATCTCCCGTTTTGAAGGTGTGCTGGAAATGTCATTTGCCATGTCCACTAGATGGTCAGTCGTCTTTCCCATTGCTGAAACGACGACGACGACTTGATTACCATTTTGCAGTTCTTCTGCTGTCCTGCTGGCGGCATTCCTGATTCTGTCCACACTGCCAACTGATGTTCCACCGAATTTCTGTACAATCAATCCCATTGGTTTCCCCTTCCTTTTCCATCTGTATTTTGCCTTAATCAGAGTTTCATGGCTTCGCCGCATATGTATCTTTCCCCAGGGGTTAATTATTTTATAGGCACTAAAAGAATAAGATGTTGATTTTCGTTCCAGGCGCTTCGCTTTCCGCGGGAAGAATATGAAAAATACCTATGCCGTCATTTTCATAAGCAATTCTTCCTCGGGGCTGACGGTGAGCCTCCTCGTCGCTATTCGCTCCTGTGGGGTCTCACCTGTCCAGCTGATCCCGCCGGAGTCTTCGCGCCTTCCACTACAATCAACAAGCATTCAAGAAACAGCTGCCTCTAACATAACACTTTAAAAAGCCCCCAAAACAGAAAAAAGCAATGAGAGTGTCTCCCATTGCTTGATAAACGTGTATATACGCTGCAACATGAGATAGCACTCCAAGATGGCAATCTTGACAATCCAGCGTTTATTCAACGGTGGACCAGCGTGAAAATGGTTAGGCATTTCCCCACTTCGGCGAACATCCCCTTTCAAAGCCCATCGCTGAATCCTACTATTCTCCAGGCCTTTACTATTGAAGCTCGCACCTCTATCTTCACTTTATTGCTATAAAGTGATAACAATATGAAATTTTCATCATTATAGCACACTAAAAAATACAATGCTAGCATTAATTCTGCAATTTCTCATAGAGCTCCATGGCCACATTAGCCGGAACCCCTGCCGCAGTCAACTCTTCCACAGATGCTTCCTTCATCTTTTTCACCGAACCAAAATGCTTCAGCAGAGCTTTTTTGCGCTTCTCGCCAATGCCCGGAATCTCATCCAGCATCGATTGGAAGGCGCTTTTGCCCCTAAGCTGGCGATGGAAGGTAATCGCGAACCGGTGCACCTCATCCTGGATTCGTTGCAGCAGGTAAAATTCCTTGCTGTTGCGAGGCAGATCGATGACCTGCAAAGGATTCCCGTACAATAGCTGGGATGTGCGGTGCTTATCATCCTTCGCCAGGCCGGCAATCGGTATATCAAGACCCAGCTCGTTTTCCAGCACATCACGGGCCGATTCGATATGGCCTTTGCCGCCATCGATGATAATCAAATCAGGCAGCGGAAGACTTTCCCTCAGCGCGCGTGTATACCTGCGCCTCACCACTTCCCTCATCGATTCATAATCATCAGGACCTTTGACCGATTTAATTTTGTATTTGCGGTATTCCCTCTTTTCAGGCTTTCCGTCGATGAACACGACCATCGCGGAAACCGGATCGGTTCCCTGGATGTTGGAGTTATCAAACGATTCAATCCGGTGAGGCGTGTAAATCCCCATTTGCTGGCCGAGATTTTCGACTGCCTTGATTGTCCGCTCCTCGTCTCTTTCAATCAATGAAAACTTCTCTTTCAGGGCGATTCCTGCGTTCTTTGATGCCAGGCGGACGAGATCCTTCTTCTGGCCCCGCTGCGGTTTGAGCACTTTCACTCCTAGCAGCCCCTCTGCCATTTCGAGATCGACACCCTCTGGAACCAGTACTTCCTTCGGCTTGAAATGCTCATTTTTTGAATAAAATTGGCCGAGGAAGGTGAGGATATCTTCTTCCGGCTCATTATGAATCGGGAACATTGAAACCTCACGCTCGATCAGTTTTCCCTGGCGGATGAAAAAGACCTGGACACACATCCAGCCCTTATCGACTGCATAGCCAAACACATCCCGGTCTGTAAAATCGGTCGATGTCATCTTTTGCTTTTCCATTGTCGCTTCAATATGGGCAATCTTATCTCGAAATTCCTTCGCGCGTTCAAAATCGAGTTCTTCGGCAGCAGCAGCCATTTTAGCTGTCAGATCAACCTTGATATCCTTGAAGCCTCCATTGAGGAATCGTGTGATTTCATCCGTGATTCGCTTGTACTCTTCCTTGCTCACATCCTTGATACAAGGAGCAAGGCACTGGCCCATATGGTAATAAAGACATACGCGGTCAGGAAGCGTTGAGCATTTCCTGAGCGGGTAAATCCTGTCCAATAGCTTTTTCGTTTCATTGGCCGCCTGGACATTAGGATACGGACCGAAATATTTACCGCTGTCCTTCTTTACCTTCCTTGTGATGATGAGCTTTGGATGCCGTTCGGCGGTCAGCTTGATGAAGGGATAGCTTTTATCATCCTTGAGCATGACATTGTATTTCGGGTCATACTTCTTGATCAGGTTGATTTCAAGGACCAGCGCCTCCATGTCAGAAGAGGTGACGATATATTCGAAATCCACGATTTCATTCACAAGCCGAAGCGTCTTGCCATCGTGGGAACCGGTGAAATACGAACGCACCCTGTTTTTCAGCACCTTCGCTTTTCCCACATATATGATGGTCCCCTGCCTGTCCTTCATTAAATAACATCCCGGCTGCGCAGGGAGCAGTGCAAGCTTATTCCTGATCTGGTCATTCATGCCGTTCACCTCCTGTTACGGTGTCCATTTATATAAAATAATCTCGTGATAGACTGGATCCATCAATTCATTTGACTTAAAGGTTTCAATCTTCTCCAGATTTCCATAGAGCTCCATGCCCTGCGAACGGAAGCCTTCGGCAACACTGTCTGTCATAAAAATCGTCTTACCATTATACATGCTCTGGTCAAGCAGGAAGACGTCGTAGGTATAGACTCGTTTATGCGGGAAAGGCATCTCCAGATACTGCAGCACCCTTGTCTCTTCCCATGTATATAAAACAAAATCCTGCGGCTGCACCTTAAGAAAGCTTGCAAGCTGATAAACAGCAGGCTCTTCGGCCGCCTGTTCTTTTACAAGATGTGTTGAAAAAATTGCCTGGGCAATGATGAGAGCGATAACGAGAGTGCCAGCTGAAAACTGGGCCCGTTTTTTTAAAAACACCATTAGTCCAAGGAATGTCAGCATCAGCGCCACCGGCAGGATATGCCTCGGTTTTTCGATATTCTGGGCAAACAGTGCCCATAGTCCGTATGCGCCCAGAAGGAAAGACCCTGTAAACAAGACGTTATTTTTACTGATTTTGCTGTTTTTTGCCGGCAAAAAAATCAAGATGCCGATAACTATATATATTACCATCAAAACAGTTGTTCGTGAAAAGATTCCCCACCAAAAAATGTTGGTAAACAAAAATAGCTTGATTCTGGAAAAGAAAGATAACTCATTTGAAACCGAACTGCCGCCCCATTCCTGAAAATGGCCGCCAGTAAAGCCCAAGGCCAGTTCGAGGAAATTCCCCAGGCCTCCCTCTGACAGCACGAGCCCTCCGACCCATATTAGCTGAAACAGCCCGGCGATCACGACATATTTGAGAATACCCAGCAAATCTATTTCCCGCTTGGCCCATTTCCTGTATAACAGGTAAACCAGTCCTATCCCCATTGGTATGTAGCTCAGCCTGATTCCCAGCAGGACGCTGAATAAAAACAGCGGGAGCAGCGTCCACCTTCCAGCTGGCCGGGATTCAGCAGCAAGGATGCTCCAGAAATACCACCAGAAAGCGGCAAGTGCAGCGCCTTCCGACATCGGCTGGTTCACGACTAATAAAGGATAGCTGGCTGTGTAAATGGCAGCCGCAACCAGAAAAGCATTTGTCTCGGAAAGCATTCTTCTGGCAAGGAAATACACAGGGAGAAGCGTGCTGGAATATACTAACACATTAAATAACACCAATGCTTGCTGAGGAGTATCCACCAGCGGCTTTATCAGCATTCCCCCTAAGATAAAGTAGGGATAGCCGGGGAAATGAGGCTGCATTGCCCTTAAATCAAAGCGTTCCAAGGCCAGTGAGAAGTCAACCTGATCCCACGAAGCCGCATAGGGATTAAGATTTGCCAGCTGTATCGCCAAAACTGCCAGGACAGCAAGTGAACTTAGACCCAACAGCAGCGCTCTTTTCATTTTATCGGTAATCATCAATGTTCATCACCAGCCAACCATTTAAAAATCTGTTCAAAACTATGAAAAAAGTACAAGGAAGATCCCTGTACTTTTTAGGAGAGAGGAGAAAAATTATTTTACTTGTGGCTCCAATACATTGACTTGCTTGTTTTCTGCAGTCTTCTTATCTGCAGCCTTTGCTTTCTTAGGGCTGCGAGACGAAGTCAACAGGAAGATTGCTGCAAAGTAGCCAAAATATGCGATGACTTCTTCAATAGAAGGCATGGAAGAATATCCGAACAGCGCCTTCAGGAAGATACCGACATCACCCGAAATGAGTGGTGCAACACCTGTGTCGCGCAGATAGTGTGCGTAATCAATTGGATGTTCCGGCAATAGCCATGTAATATCATAGACATGGTACATGACGCTTCCGATTATGTTTACGTCCTGCATCATTGAGATTGCCTGTACGAGCAACCCGGCAGAGATCAGGATAATGAATGCTCCCGTAATTTGGAAGAATGTCTTAAGCTTGACCTTCATCGTTCCTTTAAAGAACATGTAGGAGACAACAATGGCAATCAATGTTCCGGTAATCGCTCCCCAGCCTTGCATCGCGGCACCGATATTTCCGCCTGTGATCGCTGCGAAGAAGAATACCGTTTCAATCCCCTCACGAAGGACAACAAGGAATGAGTGAATGACCATACCGACGATATTTCCGGTTGAAATGAATTTTTTCATTTTCCCTTCCATATTGCCTTTCAGGTCCTTGCTGTGGCTTGCCATCCAGAAGACCATCTGTGTCAGGAGAACCGTCGATACAACCATAATCCCGATTTTCAAGTATATCTCGCTGCCCATTGCCGCGAAGCCGGTGAACACAACCTGGAACAGGATCGCTACCCCGATACTTGCCAGGACTGCGAGACCCGCTCCAAGCCATACATACTTGGTATATTTGGAGTGATCCATCCTCTTCAGATATGTGGTGATGATCCCGATGATTAATAACGCTTCCAATACTTCACGAAAAGTAATCAATAACGCTTGAACTTCCATTTGCTGATTCTCCCCTCTCCAAGGTGTCCTCTATTTCTATGATTTTCTTCTCTTAATACCAATAGCAACAATCGCTCCGATGACCGTAACTATCAGGATCAAAGGAATCCAATTACGGATATTCGAACGGTCTGTCCAGTCCTTCTTGCCAGGACCTTCTTCTTCTTCTGTATCTGTAAAATGTCCGACTTCCAGGCTTGGAAGATGGAACTCATCTTGCAATGCATTCAGGATTTCTTCTTTCTTTTCTTTAAAAACTTCTATGTCGGAGGGTTTCTTCCCTACTCCAAAGAGCCCGGGATTTCCCAATGCTTCAAGTGCCGCGTCAAAGTCTGCTTTAACTTCTTTATTTACTTCTGGATTGTTTGCTTCAACCTTTGGCGATAACGCTTGATATGTAGCATATCCTTTCGCCAGCAGCTTCTTGGAAGTGTCATATTGCTCAAAGCTTTTTTCAATGCTTTCAAGCCTTCTTGCGACATTCAGGACAAGCAGCTTTTCCATATTTTCAATGGTTGCTTCTTTATCCTCGTCATTTAGGCTTTCCATAATGACCTGCCCTGGCTCGGTTCCCATGTGCATATCGACTTCTTCTTTCACCGTTTCAAACAGGGACTTTGCCGCCGAGAAGTTCGGAGGGTTCTCATTCAACTTCACCTGCATTTCTTTATAGACTTCAGCAACCTTTTCTTCATTCGGATCTCCGTATGAATAGGCACTTGCAGTCTGTGGCATACCGTTAATGAGAATCAGTATCAGTGAAAAACAAAAAAATATGGCTTTTTTCATTCGTTGTTTCCCTCCTACAATGATAATGATAATGATTATCATTATGAAAGTCAATCATATTTGATAATCGTCACTTTTTTGTCACTATTTTTACTGCTCTTAAGTTGGGAATTCTCTGCCTTTACTACCTTTGTAACCGGTCTTGACATTTCCCGGAAGACGGCCGGGACGACGTTTGTCATATACCTTCGAAAGGAAATGAAAGAAGTACCCGTCGTTCTCACACGATATTGAATCGGTACCTCAAGTACCCTGAAGCCTTTTCTGACAAGGTTCAGTGTCAGAACCTGGGCGTAATTGTAATCATGGATGATTTCGGCATTCTTAAGAACCTGTCTTGAAAAAGCCCTCATTCCGGACTGCCCGTCATAAAGCCATTTCCTCAAAAGCAAGGTTTGCAGGAAGGTGAAAAAATAGTTCCCCATTCTTCGGTGAAATTTCATCCCTTTTATCGTGCCCATAAATCGCGATCCCATTGTATAATCTGCCTTACTGTTGAAAATAGGTTGGACGATATCGGGAATTTGCCATGCTGGATATTCGCCGTCAGCATCGATCATTACCCCGACGTCTGCACCCATTTCATAGCATACTTCAATCCCTTTTCTTACAGCAGCACCTAGTCCGCGGTTTTTCTCAAAACTGATGATATGGTCTGCGCCAGCCTTTCTGGCTTCAGCGACCGTTTGATCCGCAGATCCATCATCGATGACCAGTACCTCGACAATGCCTGCCCCCGCAAAGCTGCGGGGGATCTGCTCAATGACTTCTCCGATCGATTCTTCTTCATTAAAAGCTGGTAAAAAAACGATTACTTTTTTCAAATCATTCCTCTTCCTTCTCAACATTTATTGCGTCCATCAGCACTTTGCCTCTGCTGTTTTCCGGATATGGCGCCCCAAGCAAGAATGAAATCGTTGGCGCGAGCGAGACAAGACTGTGTCTTTCCTGTACCTTATTACCTTTGGCGATATGAGGACCGTTCATGAAAAACGGAACAAATCTTTCACCTTCATCCAAATGCCCATGCCCGCCAATCCCATCAGCCTGTCCATGGTCCGCGCAGATTACTAGTGTGGTATTCTCCATTTTGCCTTCCGCTTCCAGCCACTGAACGAATTCCTTGATCAGAGCATCTGCTTCTTCAATTTTCTCAATATAATCATCGTAGAGGACTCCTCGGCTATGTCCTACCTGATCAGTCCCGATCATTTGGACCACAAAAAGGTCTGGATCCTGCTCTGCCATTATTTTTCGTGCACGCGCCAGCATATTGGTGTCAGCCTTGTCCTTGTGCATGACAGCTGTCACCGTCTCTACATCACTGCCCATTGCATCTACAAGGTGCGCGATGCCAAGAAGCCTTCCTCTTTTGCCAACCTTGCGCAGTGAGTCAAAAATGGTCTCTGTTTTGACACCAAGCTTCCAGACCATATTGGATTTGATTCCATGCTCAAATGGATAGGTACCAGTGAACATCGAGCTGAAACAAACGACCGTCCTTGCCGGATACAAAGTCTCCATATTGAGATACTCAGTTCCGTTTTCTTTCAGCTGGTCAAGGAAGGGTGTATGGGCCTCGTAAAAACGCTCCTTGCGCATCCCATCAATGACGATGACAATCACTTTTTCTGAAAGTCCGTTTTCAGGCACTGATGGTCCTTCGTCCTTTGTATATGTCTCATACGCCTTCGGCTTCCAGTCAAACAGGTAGCGGTGCAAAATAAAGGTCAGAACGAAAACAAATACATAGAACAACGCCAGGTCTGCAAGAGGCAAACCACTTCCGGCATTTAAAGATCCATATGCCAGTTCCCATACAGAGAGCAGCAGAAGCACCTTCGGCAGTTGCTCCTGAGCGTTTCCGCTTGTAGAATCACTGTTTTTCAATACCAGCTTCCAAAACCTTGTAAAGTTAAGCCAGGATGTGCCAATCCTCAAGTGATAATACAAGGTCCCCCAGAAAAACACCGTAAAGAAAAAATAAAGTCCAGCTGCAAAAAACAGGAGGGGAATAGTAAGATCAGGCCAAATAACAATAAAAACAATAAACGGAAGCCATAAATAGTTTCTCAAAAAAAGCGGAAAATCATATATAAAATACATGACAAACAAAGGAAGGACAGCCAGCAGCGACAGCAGCAGGCCACCTGCCCTATCCGCACTTCCTAAATCCCCAAGATGGAATAACACCATCGTGCCAACCGTGAAAATCTGCGTAAAAGGCTTGCCTTCATTCAGTAAATTCCAGCTTCGGGCCGCGAATTTTTCAAACTTTGATGCACTCTTCATGATTCGTTGCCCCTTTCTTTAGTCCATTTTTTCAGTAAATGTATCGGTACAGGGTAGGCAGCCAGTGCGATTCCCCCGACAATAAACGAAAACACATATTTCAATCCATGGGTAATGACCGCTGCGGTATAGGCTTTTTCCCCAGCAATTCCTGCTGCTCCCAGCGCAAAGACCATCACCGCTTCATAGCTGGCAATCCCGCCAGGAGTGATCTGAAAAATCTGACCAGCCACTGTAATGCTGTTCACCCAGATGGCCTGTATAAATCCAAAACTGCTGCCGCCATTCATCACCACACCATATATGACAGCCGCTTCCATGATCCAGCTGGCCAAAGTCAAAGCAAGGATGGCCATTCCTTTCCACCCGGAAATAGCGCTTTTCATGATGATGATATGCTTGTTAAAAAACACCCGGAATTTAAAATAAACTACCACAGACAATCCAGCACCAGCAGCCATCAGCCACACAAAAAGCATCCCATTGACAGGAAGCTCAAGGAATGCCAAGCCGGCCATCGCCATTCCAAATAATATCGCCGTGTCAAGCAGCCGCAGGACAACGACTGAATTAAAGGCTTCATGTACAGTGATATGAGGTTCCCTTGCTTTCAGGATGCCAACCCTCGCAAAATCCCCGGCTTTTACCGGCAGCAGATGATTCAGCAACAGACTGTAAAACAATCCATACATACACGTCTTAAGAGTTGCTTTTCCTTTCAGATAGATCTGCCAGGCTATTCCCCTCGCCAGAAAGGCCGAAAAATAGCTGATCAATATAAGGAACAGTGCAACTGAATTTGACGCAAGGCTTCTTATTTCATCCATCATGCTGCCTACATCAAGGTAATAAGCTGTCATGACAAAAAAAGCAGTGATCAGCAGGATGGAGATTATCTTCTTAAAGGAATTTTTCATATTGCTCTGCCCAGGCTACTGTTTCTGCGATTCCTTTGCTAAAATCCATCTTTGGTTCATAGCCAAGCAATTCCCTTGCTGCCGATATGTCGGCCCATGTCCTGTCGACATCACCGGCACGCTCCCCGTCTCGTCTAATCACCATGTCTGGATAGTAGAGCTTCAGCTCGGCCAGCAGCTGTTCCATCGAGATAGGCCTGCCTGATCCAATATTGAGGATGGCACTGTGCTGCAGCTTTTCAATAGCCCGTTCAATTCCCGCCACAATATCGCTTACATATGTATAGTCCCGAGATCCTCCCTGTCCAAAAACAGTGATCTCCTCACCTTGCTTTAGTTTTTTGATGAAGTTGACGATTGCCATATCAGGTCTTCCCCAAGGGCCATACACCGTAAAAAATCTCAATATTTTCATGTCCAGCCCATATAGATGCCCGTATACATGGCAAAACGATTCGGCGGCATATTTTGATGCGGCATATGGTGAAATCGGCTTTCCTGTCGCCATGTCCTCTTTAAAAGGAATCTCTTGATTCTGCATCCCGTAAACCGACGAAGACGAAGCGAAAACCACCTGCCTGACGCCTGCCTTCCCGGCTCCCTCAAGGACATTGACGGTTGCCTTTACATCATAATCGATGTATTCAAGCGGACGCAGTATCGAATATGCCACTCCTGGCAATGCAGCAAGGTGGACAATGGCTTCAGGAGAGAACTTTTCGATGATTCTAATGGTTTCCTCACGATCAAGGAGATCGGATTGATAGAATTCAAAATCCCCTGCGAGCTTTATGACTTCCAGGTGCTGTTTTTTCCTCTCCACAGAGTAGTACGGATGCAGATTATCGAGGATGGCCAGTTCATGCTGTTCCTTCAGCATCTTCACGGCCAAATGACTTCCGATAAACCCTGCTCCTCCTGTGATCAAAATCCTCACTCATGCCACCTCTTTCTTTCTCTAGCCATTTTAACATAGTATTTCATGTTAAAAGCGAAAATAGAGCCGCATCGCTGCGGCTCTATTGTTTTTATTTTGCCAACTCGTTCACTGCAGACATTACAGCTTCACCCTTGGCTTCCGCTTCTTCAGGTTTGTTATCGGAAATTGCGGTAAACCACGCTTCAGCATCAGCGAAGACAGCATTCGTTTTTTCTTCCCCTAATGCTTCTGTCAGCTGTCCCTGCAGCATTTTCAAGAACATGTTTCCTTCCATTGCGCCTACTTTCGCTTCCACTTCATTGCCTTCAGTTAATAGCTGGGGAGCTTTTTCATAGTAACCACTGATTTTTCCAGCAATGGCTTTCGCGAACAATGCATTGGTTTCGGACGCTTTGATCGTTGCAGGGTCCGTTGTATTTAATGTGAACAATTCGTCAAGTTTGGCTGCAGCAGCTTCATCGCCACCGCCAAGTGAGCCCTTAATGGCTTGATAGAATCCCCATGCCTCTGCCTGCATAATGGATAATTCCTTCGAATCCTTGCCTTCTTTTGCTCCCGCTTCAATTTTCTCGGCATAGGATTTCGCTGCAAGGTAATAGCTTCTGTAGATTGACTTATCCGTTACTTGAAGGAAGACCTGGAAATCATCCGCGTTTCCTGCGTTTAGCGCTTCTTCCTGTGCGGAAAGGCCAGCATTGATATTTTCAACCAGGCTGGAATCACCGCTTAACTCATAATAAGTATCACGCTTCTCAGCTGTTGGAACGAAAACTTTTTCTGCAAGGTGCTTGATTTGCATGAAAGCTACGTTTGCTTCATCTTTTTTATCTTCTGTCATAGCAGCAACCGCTTCTTTTTGAAGTGCCTTTTGATTTTGGTAGAAATATGATTGCGTTGTCTTATCGATCAATTGGACGGCGATGATCGGCTCCATTTCTCCGCCTTTTCCAGCAGTGATGGCAGCCTGGATTGCCTGGTCAAATTCAGGTGTCAGTTCCGCTACATCTTTCTGGAGACCGGCATTATATCGCTCTTCTACGAGGTTCCAATCAACTTCCTGGTTTTCCTTGGCTTTCCCCATTTCAGCAGTCATTTCTGCATATGCGTTTGCTTGCTTGGCTGCATCTGTATCTTCAACTTTGACTTCTTTTGTTTCTTCAGCATTATTATCTGTTTTATTTTCTGTTTCAGTTTGCTTTTTCTCTTCCGGCTTCTCCGCGCTCTCGTTTCCTCCGCAAGCCGCCAGTACTGTGCTTGCCATTAAGAAACTTGCGAAAACCGCTTTCAGGTGCTTTTTCTTCATCTTAGATATCCCCCTATGTAAATTCGTGTTTTTAAGTGATAATGATTTTCATTAACAATTGTAATTATAATCGAGAATGATTTTCACTGTCAACGGACTTTATGAGAAAACTTTGACAAACAGGTGAACACTTAGTTTTGCTCATATTGTATTTCTTTATAATTTTTGCTGATTTGTTAGAAAACAATCAGAAAAACATAAAAATCCCGCCTTCCGGAGAAGACGGGATTTCTTGATTGCTTAGATATGCTGTTGCAGGCGGCCAGCTAGAGCTTCTTTCGGCTGGAAGCCGACAACTTTATCCACTGTCTGACCATCCTTAAGCACTAGAAGTGTCGGGATGCTCATGATACCGTATTTAGCAGCTGTTTCCTGGTTGTCATCAACATCAAGCTTGACGATTTTTACTTTGTCGCCCATTTCTGCATCTAGTTCTTCAAGCACTGGAGCGATCATTTTGCAAGGTCCGCACCAAGGTGCCCAAAAGTCAACAAGCACTAGGCCTGATCCTGTTTCGTTTTCAAAGTTTGCGTCAGTAGCGTGTGTAATAGCCATTTAAATGCCTCCTAAATGAAATCTGAATATTATCGTCAGTATATCACCGTTTACCAATTGATGCTATTTATTTGCTCTCGTTGTAATTTACCCTTTTCGAGCGCGAATATTCCATAAAAACCATGAAAAAACGGACGTGTTTTACGTCCGTTTTTCGACTGTTGTGCTCATCTATTAGAGCATCAACATTATTGATTATTAAGCGTTTACTTTAAGCTTCTTGAACTCTTCCGTCAGCATTGGAATGACTTCAAACAAATCTCCGACGATTCCATAGTCAGCAACTTTAAAGATGTTGGCTTCTGGATCTTTGTTGATAGCCACGATCACTTTAGAGTTGGACATGCCGGCAAGGTGCTGGATTGCGCCAGAGATTCCGGCAGCGATATAAAGGTCCGGAGTGACAACTTTACCAGTCTGGCCAATTTGCAATGAATAATCACAATAGTCAGCGTCACATGCTCCACGGGAAGCTCCAACAGCGCCTCCAAGAACGTTTGCCAGTTCCTTGAGCGGCTCGAAACCTTCCTCGCTCTTCACTCCGCGCCCGCCAGCGACAACCACCTTCGCTTCAGAAAGGTCGACACCTTCAGTAGCCTTGCGGACAACATCTTTAATGATGGTTCTTAAATCTTTGATTTCGGCACTTACAGTTGAAACTTCGCCTGATTTGCCTCCATCCCTTTCAAGCGGAGCGATGTTATTAGGACGGATTGTTGCAAAAATTAATCCATCTGTAACGATTTTCTTTTCAAAAGCTTTGCCTGAATAGATTGGGCGTGTGAAAACAAGGTTTCCTCCTGCTTCCTCTACAGCAACTGCATCCGAAATAAGACCAGAATTCAGTTTGCCTGCGATTTTAGGAGCAAGGTCTTTTCCAAGGGATGTATGACCGAAAATCAGGCCTTCTGGGTTTTCCTGATCGATTACTGCAATCAAGGCTTGTGAGTAGCCATCCGGCGTATACTGGGCAAGCTTAGCATCTTCTACTGCCACCACTCTGTCAGCACCAAACTGATAAAGGTCGTTTCCTAATGAACTAACAGAATCACCGATCAATACTCCAACCACTTCTCCGCCTTCTGCAACGGTTTTAGCTGCTGCAATTGCTTCGAAGGATACGTTTCTTAGTTGTCCGTCACGCGCTTCTCCCAATACCAATACTTTTCTAGCCATTTGATTTACCTCCTGCGTATTTATTCTTCCTTGAGTGTTTTAAACGACTTTCGCTTCTGTATGAAGCAGGTTGACAAGTTCCTTTACCTGATCGGCAAGTTCGCCTTGAAGGACTTTTCCTGCCTCTTTTTTAGGAGGAAGATAAATTTCAATTGTCTTAGTTTTTGCTTCTACATCGTCTTCTTCCAGATCCAAATCATCGAGTTCAAGCTCATCAAGAGGCTTCTTCTTTGCTTTCATGATTCCTGGAAGAGATGGATAGCGCGGCTCATTCAGGCCTTGCTGTGCAGTGACAAGAACAGGGAGGCTTGTCTCAATGACTTCTGAGTCCCCTTCTACGTCCCTTGTAATCGTCGCAGTTGTTCCGTTGATTTCGAGTTTCGTGATGGTCGTTACATATGGCATGCCAAGCTGTTCGGCAACACGAGGTCCCACCTGGCCTGATCCGCCATCGATTGCAACATTTCCGCCAAGGATCAAATCTGCTTCTTTGTCCTTCAGGTACTCAGAAAGAATTTTTGCAGTCGTGAACTGGTCTCCGTCTTCTACATCGTCCTCGATGTTGATTAACACCGCTTTGTCAGCACCCATCGCAAGTGCCGTACGCAGCTGCTTTTCTGTTTCCTCGTTGCCAACTGAAACAACTGTCACTTCCCCGCCGTGAGCGTCCCTTACCTGGATGGCTTCCTCAATGGCATACTCATCGTAAGGATTGATGATGAATTCAGCTCCATCTTCATTGATTTTGCCGTTAGAGATCGTGATTTTTTCTTCTGTATCGAATGTCCTTTTCATTAGAACGTAGATATTCATGTGTTCCCCTCCTAAGTATTCAAACATTTTAGCTGTTCTAAAGATTAAAAAAATTTATTTCAAAAAAATATTGCTAAAAGTTTGCTTATCTGCCCTTGAATTCAGGATTCCTTTTTTCAAGAAATGCCTTGATTCCTTCTTGTCCATCTTCTGACAGGAAAACATCGCCGAACAGCTTCGCTTCCTCCTTCACACCTTTATAGAAGGATTCTGTCTTGGAATGGTTGAGCAGCTTAATGGCCGCTCCGATGGAGACCGGACTTTTCTTTGCGATCTTGCCCGCCATCTTGTATGCGTTTTCAAGCAATTGCTCTTCAGGGTAAGCATGGTTGGCTAATCCGTACTGGACTGCTTCCACACCCGTGATTGGATCGCTTGTAAACAGCATCTCCGCTGCCCTGGCTACTCCCACATAGCGTGGAAGACGCTGGCTCCCTGCAAATCCCGGGATCAATCCAAGCTGCAGCTCTGGCAAGCCCAGTTTCGCGTTTTCCGCAACCAGACGGAAGTGGCATGCCATCGCCAGCTCGAGTCCTCCGCCAAGTGCTGCACCATGGATGGCGGCAATGATCGGCTTTGGAAAATGCTCCATTCTCTCGAACAAGTCCTGGCCATATTCAGCCAACTTTGCAAAGTCTTCGCCAGTTTTGATTGTGGTGAATTCCTTAATGTCTGCTCCTGCCGAGAAGAAACGGCCTTCACCATGAATCAGGACCACCCTGATTTCATCGTTTCCCTCAATTTCGTCCAGTACTGCGGAAAGCTCTTTTAACAGACCGGATGCAAGTGCATTCGCTGGCGGACGGGCAATCGTAATCGTTGCAATCCTGTCCTCCGATGACCATTTGAGATACTCCACATTTTCCCCTCCTTTTACATAAAGGCGAGTTACATTCGCAGACATATATTGCCTGCGAAATAAGCCTTTTGAAATGCTCTTTCCCATCCATTCCAAAGATGCAGGAATGGACGGACTGATTAAAGGACTGGTTTGGTGTCCTGGTAACCACAGCCATTGATCAACAGCTGATGTACCGCTTTTGCCAGGTCGGGAAGACTGTATTTCTGTTCATTCATCACCCATGAAGTCACAGTTTCATCTACCGTCCCAAAAATCATCTGTCTTGCAAGACGCAAATCAAGGGAGCTTGAAAACTCTCCATTCTCTATGCCTTCCACAATGATTTTATCAATCAGCATTAAGTAGCCCTTCAGCACCTCGTTGATTTTATGCCGGAGATCCTTATTGGACTGCCTTAGCTCCAGCTGGGTTACAATTGCAAGATGCCGGTCCTGTGAAAGCATTTTGAAATGCGTTTCGACCAACATATATAATTTCTCCGTGGCGGTCTTTTTTCCTGCTATTTTTTCTTCGATATTCTCCACGAAGTAACCCATTTTCTCCTGGAACAGAGAAATCAGTATGTCTTCCTTGTTCTTGAAATACAAATAAATGGTCCCATCGGCCACTCCAGCCTGCTTCGCTATTTTAGACACTTGCGCCTGGTGGTAGCCGTTTTCTGCGATAATGACCACTGCTGCATCGATTATTTGCATATATTTCGGCCTGTTTTTTTTCATTTGTTTCACTCCCGCTCCAGGAAAAGCACAAGCATTAAATGCTACAGTGGCACACTCCCGTTTACGATTTTAGTCTGCAACTCTTTTTACTGAATGAATCGTCATTCATATTTTTATAATAGTATTCACTCACATATCTGTCAAGAATTTGTGTTTCATTTGGACAACCCTTAATTTTCAAAAAGAAAGAGCCGATTGATGAGCCGGCTTTTAAAATTAAGCTCGCTTCTGCTGGTCTTCCTGTATTTTCGCTTTTTCTTCGTCTACAAGTGCTCTTCTGAGGATTTTACCAACCGCTGTTTTAGGCAATTCACTGCGGAATTCATACAATCTTGGAATCTTATATGCGGCAAGATGCTTGCGGCAATATTCATTCAGTTCCTCTTCCGTCGCCTTTGCCCCTTCTTTAAGAACGATGTATACCTTAACCGTTTCACCGCGGTATGGATCTGGAATACCAGCTGCCACTACTTCCTGTACTGCAGGATGCTCGTATAGGACCTCTTCGATTTCACGAGGGTAAATGTTGAAACCGCCCGCAATGATCATATCCTTCTTACGGTCAACAATGTAGAAATATCCTTCTTCATCCATATAGCCAAGGTCTCCGGTCAGCAGCCATCCATCCTTCAGGACCTGTTCCGTCTCCTCAGGTCTGTTCCAGTAGCCTTTCATGACTTGAGGGCCTTTCACAGCAACTTCTCCGATTTCTCCAGGCGGCAGCGGCTCTCCCGTTTCCATTGATAGAATTACAGAATCCGTATCCGGCCATGGAACACCGATGCTCCCCTTCACGCGCTTTTTATCCCAGAGGAAATTGGCATGTGTGACCGGGGATGATTCGGTCAGGCCATAACCTTCAACAAGCTTCCCGCCTGTGACTTCCTCGAATTTCTCCTGGACTTCCACAGGAAGCGGTGCCGATCCGCTGATGCAAGAATCAATCGATGACAAATCATATTTTTTGATATCAGGATGGTTTAGCAACCCAATATAAATTGTTGGAGCACCTGGGAATAGCGTCGGCTTTTGCTTTTGGATAGTCTTCAAGGTTGTTTCAGGGTCGAACTTTGGCAGCAGCACCATCTTTTGTCCCTGCATGACAGACAGGATCAAGACGGCAGTCATTCCATATACATGGAAAAATGGCAGGATGCCGAGAACTGTTTCTTCGCCTTCTTTGCACTTATACAGCCAGGCATTGCTCATCGCCGCATTCGCGACCAGGTTCTTATGAGTGAGCATGACGCCTTTCGGGAATCCGGTTGTTCCGCCAGTATACTGCAAAAGTGCTAAATCTTCTTCGAAATCAATCTCATATTCTTTTATATTACCTGCAGGCATTTTCATGATCTCAGTGAATAGGTGATTTTGGCCTTCATGCTTCACATTTACGATAATGCCATACTGCTTTTTCTGGATGAATGGGTAGACAAGATTCTTCGGGAATGGCAGATAATCCTTGATAGCGGTTACAATTACATTCTCAATGTCTGTATTTGCAATGACTTTGGATACCCTCGGGAAAAGAAGGTCGAGCGTAATGATCGCTTTGGCACCAGAGTCCTTCATCTGGTATTCAATCTCACGTTCCATGTACAGAGGGTTCGTCTGGACGACAATACCGCCAGCCATCAGGATTGCATAGTAACTGATGATGGATTGCGGAGTGTTCGGGAGCATGATTGCCACCCTGTCTCCTTTTTCAATCCCTAGCGATTGAAGATAAGCAGCCAATTTTTTCGCATAGTTGTAGACCTGCTTATACGTAAGTTCCTTGCCCATGAAATGGATTGCCACTTTATCAGGGAACATTTCGGCAGTCTGCTTAAGATAATCCTGCACCGGTGCTTCCTGAAGGTCCAAATGTGCTGGAATTTCCGGGGGATATTGCGACAGCCAAGGCTTTTCTACTACCATCTTGTTGCCTCCTTATTTAAAATTTTTTGAAAATTCTTTCTCTCATTATATTATAATGGACTTTTTATGACAATTAGAATAGTTTTTTGGTGGATTATAGGGACAAACTCCTGAAAATCTAGTTTGTAAGAGATTTTTTTGGGAAGAAGAAGTAGTCGAACATGCTTTGGGATGCTCCGGGGCCCATTATATGGAAAAAGTAGTGGAAATTGCGGAAATCGTAGTGAATAAGTGGTTTTTCGTAGTGAATGGACGGATTTTCGTAGTGAAAAAGCCAACTTTCGTAGTGCAAAAGCCATTTTTCGTAGTGATATGCAAAATTTTCGTAGTGATGAAGCCAATCGTGGTGGTGAATGGCTAATTTTTTGTAGCAATTTATCTAATATTCGTAGTGATTAGCTCCTTTTTTGTAATAATGAACCCTCTCTTCGCAGTGATTAGCTCCTTTTTTGCAGTGAAGAAGTCAACATTCTGCATACTCGTTACGATGAAGCTAACTTTCACAATGACTCGAAGCATTTCTTTCTTTGCTGGCGTATTGATATACTTTTTTCGCAGAGAGCATAATCCTTACTCTCACTGGAATGGAAATCTTTCATAAACAGAAACATAAAAAAACCGCCACTAGGGCGGTTTTCACGATCAAGCAAAAAACAACATATAAATCATGCCGACTAACAGGAATACTCCACAAAAAATCAGCAGTACTTTTGCCAGTGTTTCCATCTGTTTTGTTCCCCCTGTTATATTCCTGCACCGATGATATAGGACAATCCAATCGAGATGACCATGGAAATCAAGCCTACTGCACGGTTGTCATTTTCTATTTCTTTGTCGATGTTGAACTTTGGCGTCAAGAATTCAAAAATGAAATATCCGATCAGAAGCAGCACAAAGCCAAATACTCCCCAGCTGATCATGGTCAGCAGGGTGTCATGCTGATTGATGGAATGACGGAATATATTGGCGACACCGAAGATCTTCCCCCCGGTGGCCATTGCAACGGAAATATTTCCTTTCTTGATTTCATCCCAATTGCGGTACTTTGTCACCAGTTCAAAAACCGCCAGGAATACCACCATGCAGAGTATCGCTACACTATAGTATCCAGCTGTTACGACATATTCATTTTCCCAGAATTGATCCATATCCATTCTCCCTGAACTTATTTTACCCCTATCCCCATTATAAGACGATTAATGGAGGATTTACACGCTATTTTTAGAATGTTCCTACTTGAACTCCACGACGGTTACACCGGTTCCGCCTTCTCCCGCATCACCGAACCTGATTTTCTTGACGGAACGGTGGTTTTTCAGGTATTCCTGCACTCCCTGTCTCAATGCTCCCGTCCCTTTACCATGGATGATATTGACCCTCGGGTACCCGGCGAGCAGGGCATCATCGATATATTTCTCGACTCTCATCAGGGCATCCTCATAGCGTTCTCCCCTAAGGTCGAGTTCAAGGCTGACATGGAAGTCCTTGCCTTTTACCGTGGCTATTGGCCTGGTCTCGACCGGCTTTGGCGAATTGATATATTCCAGGTCCGATTCTTTCACTTTCATTTTCAGGATACCGATTTGCACCTGCCATTCTTTTTCATTTGCACGTTCTACAAGATGGCCCTTTTGGCCGAATGTCAGGACTTGGACTTCGTCTCCAGCCTTATACTCATATTTGGCCGCCTTTGCTTTGCCACCCTTTTTCACCTGTTTTAATTCAGGCGTTGCTTCACTTAAGCGCCTTTTTGCATCAATTAATTCATGTTCTTTGATTTCCGCGCCTTTTTCGAGACGGAGCTTGCGCAAATCACGAATGATTTCCTCCGCTTCTTCTTTTGCTTTTTCAACTATGGATGCAGCCTTGATCTTTGCCTTCTCGGCCATTTCATCCTTTTTCTCATAATAGGCTGCGATCTGTTTCTGCAGGTCTTTATGAAGGTGCTCGGCATCCTTCAAGAGCTGATCGGCCTCTTCCCGGTCTCTCTCCGCCCGCTTTCGGCTAGTTTCAAGGGAAGCGATCATATTTTCGACCTCGTTGCTGTCAGCACTAATATAGGAGCGTGCGGTTTCAATGACCGAGTCCTTCAGCCCCAGTCTTTTGGAAATTTCAAAAGCGTTGCTTCGGCCAGGAACACCGATCAACAATTTATAAGTTGGGCTGAGTGTTTCCACATCAAATTCCACGCTAGCATTAATAACGCCTTCCCTATTGTACCCGTACGCCTTCAACTCGGGATAGTGGGTCGTGGCGATCACTCTTGCGCCACGTTTATAAACTTCATCCAAAATTGAGATTGCCAGTGCTGCACCTTCCTGAGGATCGGTACCAGCCCCCAGTTCATCGAAAAGAACGAGACTGTTATAGTCGACCTTATTTAGAATTTCAACAATATTGACCATATGGGATGAAAAAGTACTCAAGCTTTGCTCAATCGATTGTTCATCCCCAATATCGGCGTAGACCGATCCAAATACGGCCACTTCAGAACCATCCAGCGTCGGAATTTGCAAGCCTGCCTGAGCCATCAGCGTGCAAAGTCCCAATGTTTTCAGGGTAACCGTTTTACCACCTGTATTCGGACCAGTGATGACGATGGTTGTATAGTCCTGACCCAGAGCGATGCTGTTTGGGACAACTTCGTCCATTGGAATCAGCGGATGACGTGCCTGGACCAGGTTGATCCGTCCTTCATCATTTACAGTTGGCTTTGATGCTTTGATTTTGCTGCCATAGCGAGCCTTAGCGAACATGAAATCCAGCTCGCCCAAGATAACGACAATTTGCAAAAGTTCATCATGGTATTCAGCTGTCAAGGCAGAAAGTTCCGCCAGGATTCTCTCGATTTCCTGCTGTTCTTTTACCCTGATGCTCTGCAGTTCATTGTTCAGCTGAACAACGGATTGAGGTTCGATAAACAATGTTTGGCCAGAGGAACTCTGGTCGTGAATGATTCCGCCATAATGAGAGCGGTATTCTTGTTTGACCGGAATGACGAATCGATCATTCCGGATCGTGATGATTGCATCCGAGAGCATTTTTGCTGCGCTTGAAGAACGAATCATGCTCTCCAGTTTTTCACGCACTCTGGCTTCTCTCGTCCTCATTTGCTGGCGGAGGGAGCGAAGCGTTTCACTTGCACCATCAAGCACTTCGCCGCCCTCATCGATTGCATTTCTGATCGCTTCCTCCAGCGTTGCAAGTACAATGATCCCTTCCGTATAGCCCACTAAAATCGGGACTTCCGTCACTTCCTGCAAATCCTCCACAAACCTCTTCATCTGTCTGCTCGCATGGACGGTGCTTGCCACCTGGATCAATTCATGCGGACTGAGCATGCCGCCGATTTGCGCTCTCTTCACATGTGGCCGTATATCATGGATTCCACCTAAAGGCACATTTCCCTTAAGCCTCAATACCTTTGCCGCCTCGTCCGTTTCCTCCTGCAGACGCGAAACTTCTGCAAAGTCTGCAGACGGCACAAGCGCAATTGCTTTTTCTCTTCCTAAAGAAGATGATGTATGTTCAATCAGCTGGGCCCTGACTTTATCAAATTCAAGGGTTTTCAAAACTCTCTGCTGCACAAAATTTCCTCCTTCTTCTCAATCGAAGGTTCTTATAGTAAGGTCCTTTCCCGTCAGTTGAAATTGCACCTGACGACGAACAGGAACCCTTATTGATGACGGCCGTGCAGGAAATCAAGCAAATCATCCAAATCCAAAGCGTTCAATACAGAGGATTCTTTGATCCAGCCCTTCCTTGCAGCTATTACACCTATTGCCATATGTTCAAGTGTATCCACTTTATGCGCGTCCGTATTAATGACAATCTTAACGCCTTGATCCTGGGCTTTCCTCAGGTATTCCGCAGCCAGGTCGAGCCTGTTTGGATTGGCGTTCAGTTCCAGTGCTGTATTTGTTTCCTTTGCCAGCTCAATCAGCATATCAATGTCCACTGAATAGCCCTCACGACGGCCAATCAGCCTTCCGGTCGGATGAGCGATGATGTCTACGTGGGCATTGACCAGTGCGGTCTTTAAACGGTTCATGATTTTTTCGGTTGGCTGTGAAAAAGATGAGTGGATTGAGGCGATGACCAGGTCTAGATCTGCAAGCAGGTCATCTTCAAAATCCAGTGTGCCATCCGGTAAAATGTCCATCTCGATTCCTGTAAGAATCGTGAAATTATCAAATTTCTTGTTCAGTTCCTTCACTTCTTCGATTTGCTTTCTCAATCGTTCCGGGGTCAGTCCGTTCGCTACCCTTAAGTACTGGGAGTGATCTGTGATCGCCATATATTTATAACCGCGAGAGATACAATCCCTGGCCATTTCTTCGATCGAATGGCCGCCATCGCTCCAGGTTGAATGCATATGAAGGTCACCTTTAATCGCAGCCAGGGTGATGAGCTTCGAATCTTCCTTATATTGCTCAACCTCTGACCCATCCTCACGCAACTCTGGCGGTATGAATGGAAGACCGAAATACTGATAGAACTCCTCTTCCGATGTAAATGTCGTCACTTCACCCGTTTCAACATTCTCCACCCCGTACTCACTGATCTTTTCTCCTTTTTCCTTTGCCAGCTGGCGCATCCGGACATTGTGGTCCTTGGAACCGGTAAAATGATGAAGCGCGGTTGCAAACTCTTCAGGAGAGACAAGACGGAAATCAATATTCACATCATAATCGAGCCCGAGTGTAATGGAAACCTTTGTATCACCCGCAGCGATGATTTCCCTGATGCCGGGCAGCTTGACCAGCTCATCCTTCACTGCAGCCGGGTTAGCTGTTGCGATAATGAAGTCTAGGTCTTTAATCGTCTCCCTCATCCTTCTTAAACTGCCCGCCCTGGAATATTGAGCGATTTCTTCTATCTTTTGAAGGTAGGATTCAATTGATTCTGCCACCGGCAGCATGTAAGCAAGTGGAAGACGTTCCGGTCTTGTGCCGAAGTTTTCAATCGCTGCCAGGATCTTTTCCTCAGACTTTTTGCCAAAGCCGGCAAGGTCACGGATTTTCCCTGCCTTCGCTGCTTCCTCAAGGTCATGGATACTTTCCACACCAAGCTCCTTATACAGCTTGGCTATTTTTTTGCCGCCCATTCCAGGAAGCTGCAGCAGCGGAATCAGCCCGCTCGGTACCTCTTCCTGCAATTCTTTTAGTTCTGTCGACTGCCCGGTTTCCATGAATTCCATTATGACACTGGCAGTCCCTTTTCCTATGCCTTTTAGTTCCGTTAGTTCGCCCATCTCTGACATACTGCGCTCATCTGCCTCCAGAGCAGCAGCAGCCTTGCGAAACGCAGATACTTTGAACGGGTTCTCTCCTTTTAGTTCCATATATATAGCAATCGTTTCAAGCAATTGTACAATATCTTTCTTATTTACAGACATAAAGCCCACCTGCCTTTTTCAAATCTGTTCCCGCTTTTGCCGATAACGGTCATTGCCTTCTATTTTATAGAAAACAAGCCCAACTGTGAAATCTTATGAAAAATTTCTGTGGCAGGAAGTACTATATTCAATTTGCTGTTGATTTGAGCATTGTGCTTCAACATAGCCAAATAAAAGAAAAACTTCTCCGCAACAGAGAAGTTATGCAGCCATATATTCAATCCAGAGTTGTTTGATTTGCTGGGAAAATACCGGGGTATTTTTTATGATGTTTTCGGCAAGAATTGAATCGTTCAATGGTCCCTGGATTGCCTGGATTGGCAAGAGTGCTGCGATGTAGAGAACGATGAACACTAGAAGATAGACTTCCACAAATCCGAGGAATCCGCCCGCCCACACATTCAGCTGCTTCAGGACTGGCAGGTGCGCAACAAAATCCAGCATGGATCCGATGATTTGAAGCAAAATTTTCACAGCGAAGAAAATCGCTGCGAAGGCAATTGCCCGATAATAGGCATCTTCAAGATTAGTACTTTCAAAAAGCAGATTCAATGTGGAGTTGCTGCCCAGGTTTGGGTACGGAATCCACATGGTAAGCTTTGGCGCAAGCTGGTCGTAATAAATATAGGCAACCACGAAGGCGGCGATGAATCCAGCCAGATGGATTGTCTGGAGGATGAATCCCCTCTTCAAGCCTACGAAAAAGCCAATAATCAATATAGCTATTAAAGCAAGATCAAGCATGAATGATTTCAGTCCTTTAACCTTTTAATTTCCGCTTCAAGCGCTTCAACACGGTCTTTCATTTTTATGTAATCATTAACAGCATTGACTGCAGTCAATACAGCTAGCTTACTAGTATCAAGTGAAGGATTCGCTGAGCCTATCTCGCGCATTTTATCGTCTACCATCGAGGCAATGAGCCGGATATGGCTGGTGCTTTCTTTGCCGACAATCGTATATTGCTGTCCATATATATCGACAGTCGACTTATTTTTTTTCGTGTCTGACAACATTTATGCCCCCATTCATAAGAATCCTATTTTATACTATATCATGAACACAAAAGGCTGGGAAGTACATGGCTGTCAAATCTGTATGTTTTATGGAAGAAAATGTCTAACTTTGAAATGCGATCTTTTTAGTTTATCTCCCAAAGTAAAACGATGAAGCAAAAAGGCTTTTTATGCGAGAAAAATGTGTAATATGCAAATGTGAAACCACCAAATGTAAATACAGGGAGTGTCATGCAATGGGAAATAGTGTCCTTCAAAAGAGTCCGGACGAAATCAGAAAGATGAAAGAGTATTACAGCAGGTTCCTGATCGATAAGCTTCCTCCGGGCAGCGTTTTTGCGGCAAAAACACCTACCTGTGCGATCACTGCCTATAAATCAGGAAAAGTATTGTTCCAGGGAAAAGATGGGGAAAGCGAGGCAGCAAAGTGGGGGATCTCCTCCGCTCCTGCAGCAAAGAAGAAAGTGGCACCCGCACCCGGGTCTCATTTGCCCAAGAATATTGGCGAGATTGCCATCATCGGTTCAGATGAAGTAGGAACTGGTGACTTTTTCGGCCCGATCACGGTCGTCGCAGCCTATGTCAGGCGACAGGATATTCCGATCTTGAAAGAGCTGGGTGTTCAGGATTCAAAAAATCTCAAGGATGACAAAATCATCGAAATCGCCAAACAGCTCGTTACCTTCCTGCCACACAGCCTGCTGACCTTACATAATGAAAAGTACAATCAAATGCAAATGAAAGGCATGTCGCAGGGGAAAATGAAAGCCCTCCTCCATAATCAGTCCATCAACCATGTTCTTGAAAAAATAGCGCCAGAAAAGCCCGAGGCAATTTTGATTGATGAGTTTGCCAAGGAACAAATCTATTATGCACACTTAAAGGGACAGAGAAAGATCATCAGGGAAAATGTTTTGTTCAGCACGAAAGCTGAAAGCATCCATCTTGGGGTCGCAGCCGCATCGATGATTGCCCGTTATGCGTTTGTGCGCCATTTTGAAAATCTGAGCAAACGGGCTGGCTTCACGATTCCAAAAGGAGCCGGCGCAGCTGTGGATAAGGCAGCAGCCAGACTGATCCTGGAAAAAGGCTTGGATGTATTGCCTGAGTTCGTCAAGCTCCATTTTGCCAACACTGAAAAAGCGAAGAAGATTGCGAGGGTGTAAATCACTTTTTTAGAATCTGATAAATTCTGCTGTTGATTCCCACTGGAATCCTCTCTATTATTACGGAATAAAAAACAAAAGGCAGCCCACGGGCTGCCTTTTTACATGTCTTATCCTCTTAATACTGCTCCTGCCTGTTCTTCAAGGGCTTTAAGTACCTTGTTATGAGCTTTTGCAATATCTTCATCTGTCAATGTCTTTTCTGGATCGAAGTATTTCAATGAGAATGCGATGGATTTCTTGCCTGGTTCCATTTTCTCTCCTTCATACAAGTCGAATACCTGGACTTCTTTCAGCAATGTTCCGCCTGCTTCGGTGATCACTCGCTTCAGGTTTCCTGCTGCCGTATCTTTTTCAACAACGAGGGCGATGTCCCTTGTGATCGATGGGAAACGCGGGATCGCTGTGTATTGAAGCGGTGCTGTTTCTGCCTCCAATAAAGCTTTAAGAGAAAGCTCGAATACATACGTTTCTTTCAGGTCGAGTGCTTTTTGCATAGTCGGGTGGACCTGGCCGATGAAGCCGATCACAGTTCCATTAAGCAAAATCTCAGCGGTTCGTCCCGGGTGCAGTCCATCCAGCTCAGCTTTCTGGAAACCAAGCTGGCTGTCAAGGCCAAGCTTAGCGGACAATCCTTCAACGATTCCTTTCAGGACGAAGAAGTCTACTGGCTTTTTCTCTCCCTGCCAAGGGTGGCTTTCCCACAGGCCGGTAATTGCTGCTGCCAGATGCTCGCGCTCCTCAGGAAGCTCATCTTCTCCGTTCTTCAGGAAGACTGCACCTGTTTCATACACAGCAACACTGTCATTCTGGCGTGCAATATTGTATTTCAATACTTCAAGCAGCTGAGGCACGATGCTCAGGCGCAGCAGGCTGCGGTCTTCGCTCATCGGCATTGCCAGCTGGACAGGCTCGCGTTGTTCCAGAGCATATTGGGTTGCTTTTTCAGCGCTTGTCAGTGAATAGGTTACGGCCTGGTAAAGTCCGGCACCTTCCATGAAACGGCGGACAATACGGCGTTTTTCCTGGTAGTCAGAAAGATGTCCAGGTGTTGATGGACCAACCGGAAGAGTCGTTGGAAGATTGTCGTAACCAAACAGACGGCCCACTTCTTCAACTAAATCCTCTTCAATCGTGATATCTCCGCGGCGGGTAGGTACAGTAACCGTAATTGTGTCGTTGTCGACAGTCGTTTCGAACTTCAGGCGGGCAAAAATTTCCTCAACCTGGTTCATTTCGAGTTCAGTTCCCAGAACTTTATTGATTTTCTGGATCGTTGTTGAAACAACAGCCGGCTTTACATCAAGGGAATCAGCCTCAACTACACCGCCAAGAATTTCACCGCCGGCAAGCTCGATCATCAATTCCGCAGCGCGTTCTGCAGCCGGGCGAACCCTTTCTGGGTCAACACCCTTTTCATAACGTGAGCTCGCTTCACTGCGCAGGCCATGGTCTTTCGACGCCTTGCGGATGGCACCGCCTGTAAAATAAGCAGATTCAAGCAGGACAGTCGTCGTGTCGTTGCCTACTTCAGAATTTGCTCCGCCCATTACACCTGCAAGTGCAACTGGCTCTGTTCCGTTAGTGATCACAAGGTGATCAGGAGTCAGCGTGCGTTTCACGTCATCAAGCGTTTCAATCACTTCACCATCATTAGCGCGGCGGACAAGGATTTCTTTAGAACCAAACTTATCGTAATCGAACGCATGAAGCGGCTGGCCATACTCCAACAGAATATAGTTTGTGATATCAACGATATTGTTGTGAGGACGAATTCCTGCAGCCATCAATCGAGTTTGCAGCCAAACTGGTGATGGTCCCACTTTTACATTCTTAATCACTTTTGCAACATATAAAGGATTATCTTCTTTTGCTTCTACATTTACAGAAATATAGTCACTTGCCTGTTCAGCAGAAGTCTCAGGCTGGG
Source organism: Mesobacillus subterraneus (assembly GCF_003937825.1). Taxonomy (GTDB): domain Bacteria; phylum Bacillota; class Bacilli; order Bacillales; family Cytobacillaceae; genus Mesobacillus; species Mesobacillus subterraneus. The sequence continues at coordinate 58,760 of NZ_RSFW01000010.1, forward strand.
GATTCGGCAGTTTGATTTCCTTGCCAAGAATCGCGCCGACTTCATAGGCAACACCAAGCATGCTCATTGCATCCGCACGGTTAGGCGTCAAGCCAAGCTCCAGGATTTCATCGTCCCTGTTCAAAACCGCAAGCGCGTCCTGTCCGATTTCTGTATCCGGAGTGAAATTGTAAATTCCTTCAGCAAACTCTTTAGGCGCAAGTTTGCCTTCAATTCCAAGCTCCTGCAGGGAGCAGATCATTCCGTGGGATTCTTCACCACGAAGCTTCGCCTTCTTGATTTTGAAGTTGCCTGGAAGAACGGCTCCAACTGTCGCAACAGCAACCTTCTGGCCTTTGCCGACATTCGCAGCACCGCAGATGATTTGGACCGTTTCACCATTGCCAAGGTCTACAAGGGTCTTGTTCAGCTTTTCCGCGTTTGGATGCTTATCGCATTCAAGTACATGGCCGACCACTACACCGCTCAAACCTTCATTTAATTTATCTACACCTTCTACCTCGATGCCGCTCTTCGTGATTTTTTCAGCAAGCTCTTCAGCGCTTACGCCTTCCAAATCGATAAATTCTTGCAGCCATTTATAAGATACCAACATGGTTTTATCCTCCTAATCCTTATTCTTCAATCGAAAATTGCTTCAAGAAACGGACATCATTTGTATAGAAATGGCGGATGTCATCTACGCCGTATTTGAGCATTGCAATTCGCTCTGGTCCCATTCCGAATGCGAATCCAGTGTATTTCTTAGAGTCGTAACCAGCCATTTCAAGAACGTTCGGGTGCACCATCCCTGCACCAAGGATTTCAATCCAGCCAGTTCCCTTACAAACACTGCAGCCAGAACCGCCGCAAATTTTACAGGAAATGTCCATTTCTACTGATGGCTCAGTGAATGGGAAGAAGCTTGGGCGCAGGCGGATTTCACGGTCTTCGCCGAACATCTTCTTGGCAAACACTTCAAGAGTTCCCTTCAGGTCGCTCATTCTTACATTCTCATCGACGACAAGTCCTTCGATCTGCATGAACTGGTGGGAGTGGGTCGCATCGTCGTTATCACGGCGATACACCTTTCCCGGGCAGATGATTTTCACTGGGCCTTTTCCCTGGTGCTTTTCCATTGTCCTTGCCTGAACTGGTGATGTATGTGTACGCATCAAGGTTTCTTCCGTGATATAGAAGGAATCCTGCATATCACGTGCTGGATGTCCTTTTGGAAGGTTCAACGCTTCAAAGTTATAGTAGTCCTTTTCGACTTCCGGACCTTCTTCCACTGTATAGCCCATTCCGATGAATAGATCTTCGATTTCTTCGATGATGCTTGTCAGCGGATGATGGCTTCCAGTTTTGACAGGCCTTCCGGGAAGGGTCACGTCGATTTGCTCTGCAGCCAATTGCTTCTGGACAGCTGCCTCTTCAAGCTCCTTTTGTTTGATCTCAATCTGGCCTGAAATCGCATCGCGGACTTCGTTGGCAAGGGCGCCCATTTTTGGCCTTTCTTCAGCCGATAACTTGCCCATTCCTTTTAAAACTTCTGTGATTGGGCCTTTTTTTCCTAAATAGGAAACGCGGACATCATTCAATTCTTTCAAGTCAGCTGCTGCGGCCACTTTCTCAAGTGCCTCAGCCTGCAGTTCTTTTAAACGATCCTGCATGGTAAATCCTCCTTCATATTCTTCAATTTGTGAACACAAAAAGACCCCATCCCGGGTAAAGGGACGAGGTCTTGGTTTCGCGGTACCACCCTTTTTAACAGGCAATACGGTTATGTATTACTTGTTCGCTTCATTGAGATAACGGCTTTGTGCCGATGCACCTTTACGCTTTTTAAAAACCGGTCCCGATGCCAACTCTGGAGGTGAACTTCGCTTGCCTGTTCCATAAAAATGCTTCCAGTCATCGGCATTTTCTCCCTGGATGGCCATCTTCAAGCTACTTTTCTCCGTCATCGTTTTTAAAATATTAATTTTGGTGTTTATTATATTATATTCTTCGCGCAGTATCAAATGGTTTTCAGAAAAAACGGGCCTATTTTGCTGTTTTTAAATAATATAGCAAAATACCTGCTGCCACTGCGACATTCAGCGATTCGCTTTTACCGTAGATAGGGATATAAAGGTTTTGGTTCGTTTTCGTCAATAGCTCTTTTGTCACGCCGCTTCCCTCATTGCCTACCAGCAGGGCGAATGACTCGCTCTTCTCCACCTCTGTAAAAACAGAACCGTTCTCCAGAGCTGTACCGTACACCGGGATTTTCTCCCCATTCAGCCTGTCCACCCACTCCTCGAGGTCCCCGTTAAGAACCGGTAAATGGAAGTGGCTGCCTTGTGCTGATCGGAGCACTTTTGGGTTATAGATATCAACGCTGCCTTTTCCAATAATGACAGCATCAATCCCCGCAGCATCAGCCGTCCGGATCATCGTTCCAAGATTGCCCGGGTCCTGGACAGAATCAATCAGCAAATACGTCTGCCCACTTTCCGGGCTTTCGCTTGACTGGCGGCATACAGCAAAAATCCCCTGGGTTGTTTCGGTATCGGCAAGCTGCCTGCTGATCTCATCGGTCACAACCGTTACGGGTACCGAACCGTAATCAAGCCCCGGCGGCATTTCCGTTTTTTCGCTTAAAATGATTTCTTCCACGTCATCTTTCCTTGTGAGTGCTTCTTCTACTAAATGGAATCCTTCAACAAGGAACATGCCTGACTTATCGCGTTCCTTACGTGTCTTTAATTTTTTCCACTGCTTCACTTGCGGATTTTTATCAGATTGAATGTACTTCAACTCTGGCTCTCCTTTTATATGGCTTGTTCAGTTTTACTATTATAGCTTAAAACAGATACATAATAAAACCAAAATTGTTCATCCTATAATCATCATGGAAATTTGAAAGGAGTTTAAGCTGATCATGAACTTAAACCTTAGAAATGCTGTCATTTCAAATGTTGCAGGAAACACACAGGAAGAACTCAAGGATACAATCGTAGACGCAATCCAGAACGGTGAGGAAAAAATGCTGCCAGGTCTCGGGGTGCTGTTCGAAGTCATCTGGCAAAACGCTTCTGAGCAAGAAAAACAGGAAATGCTGGATGCCCTGGAATCCGGCTTGAAAGGGAAGTAATGATTTGATGGAAGGGACTCCTTTATGTTGAGGAGTTCTTTTTTATTAGGTGCATGATAGATCGGCGAAACAGCGGGTGCTTTTTCCAGTAGATGGAAAAAGTAGTGATAACGTGCAATTCCGTAGTGAAAATTGTTCATTTCGTAGTGAATATGGCTTTATTCGTAGTGATTATTGATTATTTAGTAGTGAAAGACGCTTATTTCGTAGTGGTGATGCCTCGAAACCTAGTGATTACGATTCAAAACGTAGTGATTAACTAAAAAAATTTAAAAAAAGTGTCCAGAAAATCAGTTTCAAACTGATTTTCTGGACAACTTATTTTTATTCGAACGTGATTTTTTTTACTGTTTCTTTGTCAAGACGCTTGATCACTTCGACGATCAGCTTTACTGCATTCTCGTAGTCGTCGCGGTGAAGCATGGCTGCGTGAGAGTGGATGTAGCGGGTCGCGATGGTAATGGAAAGCGCTGGTACACCACGGTGTGTCAGGTGGATTGCTCCGGAGTCCGTTCCGCCGCCTGCTACTGCATCGAACTGATATGGAATGTTCAATTCATCTGCGAGGTCTGTGACAAAGTCACGAAGTCCTTTGTGAGATACCATTGATGCATCATAAATGATGATTTGCGGGCCATCGCCCATTTTGCTCAATGCTTCTTTTTCCGTTACGCCAGGAGTATCGCCGGCAATCCCCACATCGACACCGAATGCGATATCAGGCTGGATCATCTGTGCAGAAGTTTTCGCTCCGCGAAGGCCGACTTCTTCCTGTACCGTTCCAACGCCATATACAACGTTCGGATGCTCAGAATCTTTAAGGCCCTTCAGGACATCGATCGCGATTGCGCACCCGATCCGGTTATCCCATGCTTTTGCAAGCAGCATTTTTTCATTGTTCATGACTGTAAATTCGAAGTAAGGAACGACCATGTCGCCAGGAGTGACGCCCCATTCCTTCGCTTCATCACGGCTGGACGCACCGATATCAATGAACATATCCTTAATGTCAACCGGCTTCTTGCGTGCTTCTGGAGGAAGGATGTGCGGCGGTTTTGAGCCGATGACACCCGTGATTTCCCCTTTACGAGTCACAATCGTCACGCGCTGTGCCAGCATAACCTGGGACCACCAGCCGCCCACTGTCTGGAAGCGGATGAAGCCTTTGTCGTCGATGCTTGTCACCATGAAGCCAACTTCGTCAAGATGGCCGGCAACCATAATTTTCGGGCCATTTGCATCCCCAACCTTCTTGGCAACCAGGCTGCCAAGGCCGTCAGTTGATACTTCATCAGCGAATGGAGTTATGTATTTTTTCATGACTTCCCTTGGTTCACGCTCATTGCCAGGAATGCCTTTAGCATCGGTCAAATCTTTCAGCATGGTTAATGTTTCATCTAATTTAGCCATTATTTCGACTCCCTTAATATGTAGTTTCGACTCCTATTATACTAGACCAACACAATATTGTACAAAATATTCTGCTAATACCCTTTGCGCTGCCTATCATAATTTACTTCATTTTTCTTAATATATGCCTGCTCCATATCGTCTTCTGTCAATCCCAGCAGATTCGCAAGATCCATGTAGCTTTTAAAGAGGTGGACATAGTCGTCTTCGGCGCGGCTGCTCCTGAACTTTTGCACGTTTTCATACACTTTGAGGAACTGGCTGCTCGTATCTCCTTCCGATACTGCGCTGGAAGGAATCTCGTCCAGGTTCTCAAAGCCGCACTCAATCCCAAGGGACAGGATAAAATGAATTCCGTCAACAAACTCCTCAACAATCACATCTTTTTCAGAAGAAGGCTTCAAGCTCCAGAATTTGAAACACCGTGTCTCATTCGCCAGCTCACCGATTTCAACAAGCAGCGCCAGTACCTTCCGATCAAACAAATCTTCATTCTCAAGCCCGTGTTTTGATTCAATATGACCATCCAGTTCTTTTTGCATTTTAAAAAGGGTTTTTGTGTTCATAAGTTAATTAACTCCATTTGTAAAATATTTTTGTTTAGCATTCTGTGCTTAAGGGCGTTGGGATTCGGCATTAACTTTCTACTACCTGCAAATTATGTCCGAAAGTGAACGGACTTCGGACATTTTCACGTCCTCCTGCACTCATAATGTCCGAAGATGATATGACTTCGGACATTTTCACGTCCTTCAGCACTAAGAATGTCCGAAGATGACACGACTTTGGACATTTTTTACGTCCTCCCGCATTAAGAATGTCCGAAGATGACACGACTTCGGACATTTTCCCGTCCTTCAGCACTCAAAATGTCCGAAGATGCACGGACTTCGGACATTTTTCCGTCTTCCACCACTCATAATGTCCAAAGGTGACCCTACTTCGGACATTTTCACATCCTCCAGCACTAAGAATGTCCGAAGATAACCTGACTTCGGACATTTTCACGTCTTCCACCACTCATAATGTCCGAAGGTGACCCACGTATGATCCCTCCAACTAAAAAAAGTATAAATCAAATAGAAATTTGTTGAAACTATTTAGAATCTCATTCGTAAATAAGGAAAGTTCGCACTGGAGGGACGATCATGATCATCCTGCTGTTACGCATTCTCATCTTGCTTTTATTCATTTTTCTAATATACAGCGCCGTTAAGTATTTATTCCATCCGAAGAGAAAGCTGGAGCTGGCACATGAGCAAAAGCGCTTTTACTTCCTGGATGACCCGGAAAATGTCCGAAAAAACTTCTTGTTGACGTATAAGGGAGTTTTATTTGAAGGGGAAAAGTATCTGGGGACGACCCAGTCTGCTTTTGAAGTGGTCTCCATTTTTATTTGGCCCAAAAAGACTTCTGCATTAAAGGGGCTTGTCCTTGAGGATTTCCAGTTCATCGAGCGAAAAATCCGCGAGAATTATCCCGTGGCCAAAATTGATTGGAAGAGTCCAATCAAAGAATTCATGGCGAACAATAACTCCGATGAAGAAATATAAAATACAGAAAGCGCCCGATTTTTTAGAGTCGGGCGCTTTTCGTGTCAAAGAACTCCCGCCATTTGATAAAGGTTATTTTCTCCCTTAACAAATAAGCAAGCATAAGCAGCATCGTAATGAAAAGAATTCCTGTCAATGGCTCAAAATCACCAATGTGTTCTCCGAATATCGTGTAAAAGATGACGAATGGAATATTGGTTAAAAAGGAAGCTTTCATGAATCCTTTAAAGCTGTTTTTCCGTTCATACAGACAAAAGCTTAGCAATTGGTAATGAATGATCGGAACAAGCCTCAGCAGCGCGACCTGGCTAATCGTCAGGTCCCTGAAGCGGCCGACCAGACGCTTTTTCAGCTTGCTAAGCTTGTTCATCGTTTCAGGGATTTGTTTGATCAAACAGTAGAATAAAATACTCGCTCCCGTCAGTCCGATAAGGGAGTACAGGATTCCCGGAATGGCGCCAAACAGCAGCCCGCCAGCTATGCAGACAACTGCAGGGGGGATGAAAACAAATTGACGGAATACATGGAACAGGACGAACATCAACGGGGCGTACCAGCCTCCCGATTCGACGACAATGAGCAGCAATGACCACGCATCTTCCATTTTCATCACCTGCCTAGCGATTAATGATGCTATTAAAGCTTATAAAATCGCCCAGGCTGTTATGCCAAGATCTTAAAGAGATATACAAAAATACCGATCTCGATCACCGCAAGAAATGGCAGTCCATACTTGAACTGGCCATGCTTCGTTTTATGCCTGAAATGCCTCATTCCCGCAGCAGCACCCACGGCTCCCCCTAAAAAAGCGACATTCCATAATGTACTTTCACTTATTCTATAAAGATTCTTTTTTGCCCGTTTTTTATCCAAACCCATGATGAAAAAACCTGTCAGGTTCATGACCAGAATGACTCCAGCCAAAGTCCACATCTCCATTATCCCCACATCCATTTCAATATTTCCAATTGCTTCATTATACCTTAAAAACAAAAAACCATCCTCAGATGAGAATGGTTTAAATGCTTAATTACTTGTTGAATTGCTGCTTAGCTGTTTCAGCCAATTGAGCAAATGCTGCTGCATCACTTACTGCAAGTTCAGCAAGCATCTTGCGGTTTACTTCGATACCTGCAAGCTTAAGGCCGTGCATCATACGGCTGTAAGAAAGGCCGTTCATGCGAGCTGCTGCGTTGATACGAGCAATCCAAAGTTTGCGGAAGTCGCGCTTCTTCTGGCGACGGTCGCGGAATGCATACATTAGGGATTTCATAACCTGCTGGTTAGCAACTTTGTATAATGTATGTTTTGAACCGAAATAACCTTTTGCTAATTTAATGACTTTTTTACGACGCTTGCGCGTAACTGTACCGCCTTTTACACGTGGCATGTAATTTCCCTCCTATATAAATCGAGATCGCTCGATTTTACTTAATGTTGTCAAGCATGTGACGAATACGTTTGAAATCGCCCTTAGAAACAATTGCAGATTTGCGAAGCTTACGCTTAGCTTTTGTAGACTTGTTAGCAAATAAGTGGCTAGTGTAAGCGTGTGAACGCTTAAGCTTGCCAGTTCCAGTTTTCTTGAAACGCTTGGCAGTGCCGCGGTGAGTTTTCATTTTTGGCATAGGGACTTCCTCCTCGTTACTTGTCAGTTTTCGGTGCTAGTACCAAGAACATGCTTCGGCCATCCATCTTTGGATGTGATTCGATTGTCGCTACATCCTTGCAAGCTTCAGAGAAGCGATCAAGAACACGCTGACCGATTTCCTTGTGAGTGATAGCACGTCCTTTAAATCGGATTGATGCTTTAACTTTATCGCCTTTTTCCAGGAACTTGATGGCATTGCGAAGCTTCGTGTTGAAGTCATGCTCATCAATTGTCGGGCTAAGACGTACTTCTTTAGTTGTGATGATTTTTTGGTTCTTACGTGCTTCTTTCTCTTTCTTTTGCTGTTCGAACTTGAATTTTCCGTAGTCCATGATTCGGCCTACAGGAGGCTTCGCGTTCGGAGCAACAAGCACAAGATCAAGATTGACGCGCGCTGCGATCTCAAGAGCCTCAGCTTTGGATTTGATTCCTAATTGCTCGCCGTTTTGATCGATCAGACGAATTTCGCGAGCACGAATTCCCTCGTTTAGTAACATCGCATCTTTGCTAATAATTAGCCACCTCCAGGGTATTATCGAATACATTGTCAGGAGAAGAAGTACATTGCCAGGCCGAAGCCTCATCTTGCTCACACAATGACATACGATATGGTCCATTTTTATTTTGCAATAAAAAAAGTGCAGGCGACAACACCCACACTTACGAAAACAAAATAATAAGACGTTTACGTATTACCTGCCAACAGCTGAAATGCGTCAGCCAGGTGAGAAGCGGGTGCTTCTTCTTTCCTAAACTTGTATTCAGTTCACTTTTGCTAATATAACACAAAGAAATTGATGTGTCAAACGAATCACTTTCGTTAACTGCAACAAAAAGTATTGTATCAGATAGATATACAGGCTGCAATACTTTTTCTGTAAAAATTTATTTGTCCATCCTTGTCTGCTCATTTTCCTGCTATAATTCTTAATAGAAGAAAGCTTTAGAAAGCTGGTGTACATATGCTGATCGCAATCATCATTACCGGGGTGATTACCGGACTCCTCGCTGGCACTGCACTGAAGTTTTTCAGGACTGGCTATGGGTTTTCCAACGATATAGACAATGCGCCTGTCCACATGAAATCTTGCAGGTACTGCGGCCAGAGGATTCAGCGCAGCTATACGAAGAATTTATGCCCTTCCTGTTCCAGACCGCTTGAATAATCGCAAAAAAAATAAGAGGAGCTCCCTGGCTCCTCTTATTTTTTTGTCCAGCTCCAGCGTTTGCCGGGACCGATCGGCGCTTGCGCTTTTCTTATTTCTTCGCTTCTTTCCTGAATGACTCAAGGAATTCATCGAATGACACTGTTTCTGATTTCTGTTCCCCGTACTTACGGACGTTGACTCCTTTGTCAGCGACTTCGTTGTCACCGACCACGAGCATATAAGGAATTTTTTGCATTTGTGCTTCGCGGATCTTGTAGCCGATTTTTTCGTCACGGCCATCGATTTCAACGCGGAAGCCTTCTGCTTTAAGCTTTTCTTTGATTTCTCTTGCATAGTCATAGTGGACAGCAGGAGAAACCGGGATGATTTGTGCCTGGACTGGAGCCAGCCAAGTCGGGAACGCGCCTTTGTATTCTTCGATCAGGAAGGCAACAAAGCGTTCCATCGTCGATACAACACCGCGGTGGATAACAACCGGACGGTGGTGCTTTCCGTCTTCACCGATATAAGTCAGATCGAAACGCTCTGGAAGCAAGAAGTCAAGCTGAACAGTTGAAAGAGTCTCTTCTTTTCCAAGGGCAGTCTTGACCTGGACATCAAGCTTCGGTCCGTAGAATGCTGCTTCTCCTTCTGCTTCGAAATAGTCGAGTCCCATCTCATCCATCGCTTCTTTCAGCATGGCTTGAGCCTTTTCCCACATCTGGTCATCATCGAAATATTTCTCTTTGTCTTCTGGATCGCGGTAGGAAAGACGGAACGAGTAGTCATTCATGTCAAAATCCTTGTAGACTTCGAGTACAAGCTCTACAACACGTTTGAATTCATCCTTGATTTGGTCTGGACGAACAAATAGGTGAGCATCATTCAAAGTCATGCCGCGGACACGCTGCAAACCAGCTAATGCGCCGGACATTTCATAACGGTGCATAGTTCCAAGCTCAGCAATCCTGATTGGAAGCTCCCTGTAGCTGTGGATGCTGTTTTTATAAATCATCATATGGTGCGGGCAGTTCATCGGTCTTAAGACTAGCTGCTCATTTTCCATTTCCATGACCGGGAACATATTTTCCTGATAGTGATCCCAGTGTCCGGAAGTTTTATAAAGTTCAACACTTCCCATTACTGGAGTGTAAACATGGTCATAGCCAAGGCTGACTTCTTTATCGACGATGTAGCGTTCGATGATGCGCCGGATTGTCGCACCTTTCGGAAGCCAGAGCGGAAGACCCTGTCCGACCTTCTGTGAGTTTGTGAATAGGTTGAGTTCTTTACCAAGCTTACGGTGGTCGCGCTCCTTGGCTTCTTCTAGCAGCCTCAAGTGCTCCTTCAAATCTTCCTTTTTGAAGAAGGCAGTACCGTAAATACGCTGAAGCATCTTGTTGTCGCTGTCACCGCGCCAGTATGCCCCGGCGATGCTCAGCAATTTGAATTCCTTCAGCTTGCCAGTTGAAGGCACGTGTACTCCACGGCAAAGGTCGACGAAGTCTCCCTGTTCATACAAAGTGACCTTCTCATCCGCCGGAATCGCTTCAATCAACTCAAGCTTATACGGATCACCCTGGTCTTTGAAAAAGCTTACTGCCTCTTCACGGCTGACCTCTTTGCGGACAATCTCGATGTTCTCATTGATGATTTTGTTCATTTCTTTCTCGATTGCTGGCAAATCCTCCGGAGTTAATGAATGTTCCATATCGATATCATAGTAGAAGCCGCTCTCAATGACCGGTCCTACTCCAAGGTTCACATCTTTATAAAGGCGCTTGATTGCCTGTGCCATAAGATGCGCACTGCTGTGGCGCAGGATTTCCAGCGCTTCAGGATGATCAGGAGTGACGATTTCGATTGACGCATCCTCCTCGATCGGTCTGCGGAGATCATACGGGTTTCCATTCACCATACCGGCAATGGCTTTCTTCTTAAGGCCCGGGCTGATTGAGCTGGCAATGTCTTCAGTTGTTGTGCCTGCAGGAAACTCCTTTACTGCTCCATCTGGAAACGAAATTTTTAACATGTCTGCCATTGGCTTTTCCTCCTTTTAAAATATAGCGCTTGGAATAGCGCAAAAATAAAAAAACTCGCCCCTGAAACAGGGACGAGTTTGATCACACGTGGTTCCACCCAATTCCCATTCTCGCGAAAAAACGCAGGAATGGCTCTGGCTGCGATAACGGCTTCTGCCGCCAGCCAATACTTGCCCTAAAGGCGTTCACAGCTGGAGTTCAGAGGTGGTAAGCTTATCTTTAGTGTTAGGAAGTTTTCAGCCGTGACTTCCCTCTCTGGAAACCTTTCAAGAATGCCCATGTCCTCATCATTACATTTAGTATTGATTAAGTATGTACGTAATTATAGTTTGTAATGTTTTGAAAATCAAGTGGGCTATCGTACATTTTCACTGTCTTCGTTAAAAAAGTTCAGTTTCTCCTCCTGAAAAACTGAAATCGGCGCAATTTTCACTCGTTCTTCAAATAGATTTATGATTGTACGCACAAGCGGCTGCTGCGGCTCTTCGGTGTAAAGGTAAATGGTTTTGGGTGCAATTGACAATAGCGGTGCAATCGTCCCCGAATCCACATAGACTGGATGGTTGACAAGGAGCTTGCGGTCAATGATCTTGAACAGGTCGCTTCGTTTCATTTCGGCAAAATGTTGATTATAAAAAACCATATTTTCGTCAATCACCAAATATAAATGGGTCATTTGCGGTTTTCTGTCATCAAGGAATTTCCTGAGGGTATGGAGGAAGACCTGATATTCCTGCTCCATCTTGTACTCATCAATCGCAATTTCAACCCACTTTGACAGCTGCTCGATATACCCCTTCATTCGGAACATGACAAAAGAGTCGAAAGAGAAGGAAACTTTTTCGTTAAAGATTTCATTGATGGCAATTTCGACAATTCCGTTTTCCTCTACACCCTCCATGAAAGCAAGCAATTCTTTGCGGTTACCCTCAATAACAGAATAAATAATATCAATGATCTGGTCCTGTTCTTCCATATCGCTATAGAGATACGATTCTGCCAGAACGGATCGTAACCAGTCATCACGTTTCGCTTTTAAAATAAAATCAAGAAAAGTCCTTTTCAGTTCAATTAGCACATCATCATGAAAATATTGCTCTGGAATGTGCACTCTATTTCGATCTTCATTGAGAAGAATTGGATTCGTATCCTGCCATGAAGCAAGCCTGGTGATCAAATGCTTATACAAATTCCAGGCATCCTGCTTTTTTTGGAAGATGATTTCAATCAACCATATCCCCCCTTTTTAAATAATCCCTGATTATATATATGGGGAACTTGGCCAATTTAGAAGTAGCCAGGTGGCCTAAGGATGGATATCTTCAAAAAAATATGCCGCAGTCAACCAGACTGCGGCATAGCTTATATTCTGCGATTTTTACCTTCGACTTTTACCGGTTCTGCAAGATATCTGATTCGTTCCATGATTCTTGCCGCCTTTAATTGTTCTTCCTCACCGCGCTGGCTGTGCGTTAAATGATGCTCAAGCCCTTTCAGGTCGAAGTTGGAAGTAAAGAAGGTCGGAAGGTTTTCGAGCATCCGGAACTGGAGGATTGTCCCTAAGATTTCGTCCCTAGCCCAGCTGCTCATGGTTTCTGCTCCGATATCGTCAAGCATAAGAACATTCGCCTTTTTGATGGCTTCAAGCTTGTCGTTTACGGTATGGTCTCCAATCGCGTTTTTCATTTCACGGAAAAATTCTGGTACGTAGACGATCAGAGAGCTGACCTGCTTTTGAGCCAGTTCATTCGCGATCGCGCCAAGCAAGTACGACTTGCCGGTTCCAAACGGACCATGCAGGAACAATCCCTTTTGCTTTTGCCCAGGTTGATAGTTCTCGACGAAATCCTTCGCCATTTTGATGGCCTTGAACCGGCCTGCATCATCGAGCTCGATATCCCCAAATGACGCCTTCAGGATTTCCTTCGGCACAAAAATACTGTTGATCAGACGGGTATGTTTCTGTTGCTCATCATGCATGACCTTCTTTTTGCAACGATCATATTTAATATCAATAAAATTCCCTTTGATGAAAAGCTCCGGTTCATAACCCTTAATCATATTCTTGCATGAACCGAGACTTGGACAATCCTCACAGCCTTTGCTCTGGTTCGTGAACTCATACAGCTTTGTCATACTGCGGTCGAGCATTTCACGGGTGATATAATCGGCATTCTCATCAAGGAACGCTTTGATATGCTCATCCTGCATGACCTGCCGCTTAATCGCCTCATACCGCTGCTGGAAATTCTGGTTGTTCGCAAGCTTTTTCAACGTATCATTTATGTTTTGCAACTGATTCACCTCCCGGATTTGAACTTCTTAAGTTCTTCTTCCAGCTTTTTCTTCTCTATTTCAAAATCAGGATCGACTTGTGGTTGATTTTCCTGTTTGTCCGTATCGCCGTCACGTTTTTTCTCAAACCACTCCGGAAGGACCTCCTTGCGGACAGGCTTTCGTTTCCCCTGTGTAGCAGGCGTCTTTTTCCCTTCGGCCCATTCCAGATACTGACGATGCTCATTTTTCGCCAGCTGCATCGCATCCTTGACAGTTGAGATTTTTTTCCGCGACCAGTGGCTCGCAATTTTCTCAATATATCCTTTTGTCAGCTTCATATCCGTCTTGAGCATAACATATTGAACTAAAACATTCACGACCCCAGGCAGCAGTTTCTGCTTGAACATGACCTCTTCGATCATTTGCAGGTCTGCCTTTGATGGCTCTGCTCCGCCTGATAAATCGATCAGAAGCTGGCGCGGGGATGTTTTTTCGAAATAAAGGATCAATTCCTCTTCCTGTGTCTTCGGTTTCTCGATGTTCGCTTTATGCCGGGCAGGCTGGACCCTGTCCAATAGCGCGGGCAGCTGGTCCTGGTATTCAAACTGGTACCAGTCACGGGCAGCCTTGCGCAATTCATCAATGTCGATTTCATTTTCAGCATTTACCGCACTCAGGACTATGTTTTTCATCTTCAAGGCATCAATCCCATAAAGGAAAGCGAGATTGCTGATTGCTTCTTTGACCTTGGTGGAGAATGCTTTTTTTGGAATGAGCGATTCCTGGAGTCCGCCCAGAAGCAATTCGAAATTGAATTCCCCTGGATCAATCTGTATTTTGGATGCATCCGGCCTGCCGATGAAGGCCTTCCCTTCCTCTGCCTGCATATCAGTGGCTGTTTCCTGGTTTTGCCTAAGAGCTTCAGGCGAAACGGACAGGAAAACATCCTGAAAGGCCTTTGTGATTTCGGAAAACCCTGGTTCCGCCTGAACACTTTTATCGCTGAAAAATCGTTTCAGCCGTGAAAATTGATTTTTCCCCACCTTGCGATAGAGGTAGACATTCAGCATGCCATCAAGAAAAAATTGCTCCGGGGTCAGTGGCGGCTGGAGTTCATAAATGAAGGATCGGCCCTCATCACTATTTTTCACAAATGTTTTGAGCAAGCCCATCCCTTCAAGCTTCTGCCTTGCATGGAAAATATCCTTCAGGTTCATATCCATAATGCTCATCAGATTATGGTGTGTGACAGGCTCTGACCAGAGGCGGTTCTCCTCAAGCTCAGCCCATAAAGTCATATAAAGGCTTAAACAGGCTGGCCCAATCAAGGGCTGATATAAGAAAGTGAGCACCTTGCGATCATATTCGTGCAACAGACCACCCGATGCTACAATGTATTGGTCTACAGGCAACGTCTCCTGCCAGTGCTGAGCCATCTTTTCCCCTCCATTTCAAATAGCCGGACTTGTTCTCATCGCTAAAAAAGCTGAAGTTCCCTTCAGCTTCAGGTGGTGTACGGAGCTTGCAGCACTCCCTAGATCAGGATTGTTCTTTCTTTAACAACTCTTTCAGTTCATCGATAAATACATTGATATCCTTGAATTGGCGGTATACAGAAGCAAACCGGACATATGCAACCTCATCGACAGTCGCCAGCCTGTCCATCACCATCTCACCGACGGCTTCACTTTTTACCTCAGAGACACCATGGCTGCGAAGTTCCTTCTCAACATCAGAAGCCAGGTCTTCAAGCTCCTTCAATGCAACTGGACGCTTTTCACATGCTTTAATCAAACCGCGAAGGAGCTTTTCCCGATTGAACTCCTCACGTGTACCTTCTTTTTTCACGACGATCAAGGGGATTTCTTCAACCTTTTCAAATGTGGTGAAGCGAAACCCGCACGCTTCACATTCACGTCTCCGTCGAATGGATCGGCTATCGTCAACCGGCCTTGAATCAAGGACCCGGGTAGAATTGTTTTGGCAAGTTGGACATTTCATCTCGATCAGCTCCGAATATTTTGAAATATAGAATGAGCGAAGGACCATTCGCCTGTTCCACTTGTACGTCCATACGTATTATCCTTAAGTATTATCTTATAAAAAAGATGGGGTCTGGACAAGAGAAACTATTGATTCCCATATTTTCCTGAGCCAATAAAAGTGTGGGAGCGATTCAGTTTTTCATAGATTTTGACCAGTTCCTGTTTTAATGCAGGATTGATGCCTGCCAGCGAAAATTTTTCCGTAGAAATATGTAGATCGACAGCTGTTTCATATGACTTGGTCGTAATAACCGTCGCTGTAAGGAAAGCTGGTACACGGCCGCTCAGCTCCGCGGAAATTTCTCCGTGATCCTTGGAAACACTGGTTATCCTGAATGAAGGATCGGCCTTCAGCAGGTCCTCGACTGTCTGGAACATCTGATTGAAGTTTGCTTTGTAGTAGCGGGTCCTCAACTGCTCGTCCTGGCTGTTTTCACTCGTCCCGCTGTATTTTTGGAATCGTCCTGTTATGGATTTTAATAAAGACATCAAAAATCCTCCTGCATGAAAGTTCTAATTATAGTTTACCGTATTTTAAGACAAAATAAAAAGAGGTGTATCGCTACACCCCTTGTAATTTTTTCATATTTTCAATTATAGAGCTTTAGCTTGCGCTTGCTTTACATGCACAGGGCCCATGCCGCGTGGAATTTCGATGTTCTCACGTGTTTGAGCGCCAAGAGCTTCGGCAATATAGTCAGCTGCAATGTTAGGATCCAGATCACCGCAAGTATAAACATCAATGCTGGCATATCCGTGTTCTGGGAAGCTGTGAATAGTTAAATGAGACTCGGAAATAATGACCACTCCGCTCACACCTTGTGGCGCGAATTTGTGGAAAGCCACTTCGCGGATTTCAGCACCAGATTTCAAAGCAGCTGAAACGAAAGTTTGTTCAATAAAATCCATATCATTCAATTTTTCAAAATCGCAACCCCAAAGTTCAGAAATTACATGACGACCCATTGTTTCCATATTCAATTTCCCCCTCTTACAATATTAGAATGAAATCCTTAGCTTCAATGGTATCTTAACTACCACGGGGGAAAGTTAGTCCAGAGAGGTCCTAACCCTTTAAGTAGCCAATTGGTACCGTTATTAAGAAGTTCACGATGACTAGTATACTTTGTTTATATTTTTTTTGCAACACATGAAAACAAAATTTTTCAAATGAATTTCAGACTGCTATTTGCACAGTTTTCTAGATAGCTATTCTGCAGGTATGTAGTGGTTTTTTTTCACTGTAAAAAGCCTGCCGGGATCGGCAGGCTTTGAAAAAATATCATCATCCAATTTTCACGGTTGCTGAATTGGACATTGCGTGAGCGACATGCTTTGTCAGGTCAACGACTCTTGAGGAGTAGCCCCACTCATTGTCGTACCATGCAAGAACCTTCACCTTGTTCGCACCGATGACCATTGTGGAAAGTCCATCAATAATCGCTGAATGTTCATTTGTATTGAAATCGATTGAAACAAGTGGATCTGCTGTGATGTCCAGGACGCCCTTCAGCTTGCCTTTTGCAGCCGAGTAGAATGCATCATTGATTTCATCCACTGTTACTTCACGCTTCAGGTCAACGACAAGGTCAACCAGGGAAACGTTTGGAGTCGGCACACGCAGCGCCATGCCGTGCAGCTTTCCTTTCAGCTGTGGAAGCACGAGCGACAATGCTTTCGCAGCTCCAGTAGAAGTAGGAATGATCGATTGTCCGCAAGAACGTGCCCTGCGCAAATCCTTGTGCGGGTTGTCAATATTATTCTGGTCGTTTGTATAAGCATGGACTGTTGTCATCAGGCCATTTTCAATTCCAAAAGTATCGTCCAGCACTTTCGCGACTGGAGCAAGGCAGTTTGTCGTGCAGGATGCATTGGAAATGACATCATGTTCATCAATTTTTAATGCGCTTTCATTTACGCCCATTACAATCGTTACATCTTCATTTGTGCCAGGTGCAGTCAAAATGACCTTCTTTGCTCCAGCATCAAGATGCAAAGCCGCTTTATCCCGTGAGTTGAATTTGCCTGTAGCTTCTATGACAATATCAATCTCCATTTCCTTCCATGGAAGCTCAGCAGGATTTCGATTGCTTAATAGTTTGACTCTCTTTCCGTTGACTACGAGGTGATCATCGGCAGGAATAACTTCGCCTGCGAATTGACCATGAGTTGAATCATATTTAATTAAATGCGCCAGAGTTTCCGCTGGATAGCTCGCATTAATCGCTACAATCTCCAGATTTTCTTCCAGGATGGCTTTTCGGAAAACCATTCTGCCAATTCTCCCAAAACCGTTAATCGCTATTCTCGCCTTCATTGTACGGCCCCTTCCGAATTAGTGTTATACTTAATAACCCTTTGTTATGGTATTAGTATAACATATTAAATTTTATTTGTGATAAATAAATGCACACATTTAAAATATAAAATAATTCTGATAATAATATCGAAAGAAGCCTATAATTCAAAGTGGAATTTGAAACAAGGATTAAAAAAAGATAAACTGGGATTATTTGTGCAGAAACCGGGATTATAACCAGAGAAACTGGGATTAAGGTTAAAGAGAACCAAAATAATTCACGTGGGACCACGAAAGTATCAAGGAGTCATTTAAGGACAGTAAAAAAGAGCCATACTCGGCTCTTTAAATTCCCCACTCACTCAAAATATCCACCAGCTGCTGCCTGGATTGCTCGATTGTTCCATTATTATCAATGACCGCATCGGCCAGCTCGACTTTATCCTTCAGCGGCATCTGTGATTTGATTCTGGACAGTGCCTCTTCCTCAGAGAAACCATTGCGTTCCATCAGCCTTACGAGCTGTGTTTTTTCATCTACATACACCAAGATAATTTTCTCAACGAGTGCCGTCAATTTGCTTTCGAAAAGGAGCGGAATGTCGAGTACGACTGCCTTTTCGTTAGCTGCTTCTGCCGCTTCCCTCTTTTGGGCCATCCGCTCACGAACCGCAGGATGGACAATGGAATTTAACAGGAGCCTTTTTTTCTCATTGTTAAAAATGATGGAACCAAGTTTTGGGCGATTGATCGTTCCATCTTCATCTAAAATTCCCGTGCCAAATTGGCTGACAATATCATTGTAAGCTTTTTCTCCTGGTTCGACAGCAAGCCTTGCTTCGATATCCGCGTCAATAACCGTAATGTCCATTTCAGTGAACATTTTTGACACCGTGCTTTTCCCGCTTGCTATGCCTCCTGTTAATCCAATCACTAATGACATCGTTTTATTCCTTTCAAAGGGCTGCTACATCTTAAGCAGCCCAATTATAATCAATAAGATCCCTGGTACGAATGAAAACTTTTGCATCCAGCCGCTTTCAGAATAATAACTGCCCATCCTCATTCCGGCATAAACAAACAATGAACTCATGCAGGCGGCTGTCAATGCCAAATAGCCGGGCGAAAAATCCAGCAATGCTGCGCCGATTCCTGCTCCAAAGGCATCGAGCGAAAGGGCCAGCCCAAGCATGACGGCTTCAATCCCATTAATGGTACCTGAACGGTCAAAGTCTGCAGTCATCGGTTTTTTCAAAATGTTGATGACAATGCCAAGAGATTTTATCTCGAAGTTGAGGATGATTTTTTCATGGCAGAGTAACTCTGCTTTATCTTCGCGGAAGAATTGATACAGAACCCAGCCGCCCAGAACAATTAAGACTGTGCCGCCAAGCTTCTCTGCCAGCTGTGGTGAAAAAAAGCTCTCCAGAAAATGCCCGATCATCATGGCTGCCATCAGAACTACAGCGGAACAAATTGCGATCACAACTATTGATTTAATCGGGATTTTCATTTTCCGCAATCCATACGTTAACCCTACACTGAAACTGTCCAGACTGACAGCGAATGCCAGTAAAAACAGGGAGATTGTTTGTGCCATAATCGGAGCTCCTTCCTGTCAATCGCTACGTTAGTATATGGAAGGAGCCTAGATATGGTGAGGACTTCAACAAGCCATTACCTTGGGCTTTTTTAGTTTGCTGATTATATTATGCTTAAAGATTCTGGCAGGATGGGCAATAGTGTGTCCCTCGTCCGCCCACAACGGTTTTCTCCAAAAGTGTGCCGCAAACCTTGCAAGGTTCATTCTTGCAGCCGTACACATAAAGCTGAAGCTGGAACATCCCAATCTGTCCCTGGGAGTTTACATAAGAGCGGATGGTACTTCCGCCTTTCTCCACTGCTTCGGATAATGTACTGACTATCTCTTTGTACAGCACTGCCTCTTCTTCCGGAGACAAAGAGTTAGCGATCCTTTCCGGGTGGATTTTCGCCCGGAAAAGTGCTTCATCAACATAGATATTGCCAAGACCGACAAGAATCTTCTGGTCCAGCAGGGCAGGCTTTATTTTTCGATTGGTCTTCTTAAGCTTATCTGAAAGCCATTCTACTGAAAAATCCTCCGAAAAAGGCTCTGGACCTAAATCAGCAAGCGGCTGGGTGTCGAATTCGGTACCTTTTCCATAAAGATGCATCGTACCGAATTTCCTTACATCCTTGTATCGCAATTCTTTTCCATCGGTAAAATGAAAAATAACATGCGTATGCTTTTCTACAGGTTCATCTGCATCGAACAGCCCGTATTTCCCCTCCATCCTTAGATGGGAAACAAGCGAATAATCTTCTGTGTAAAAAATCAGGAATTTACCTCTCCTGCCAATTTCTTTGATTGTCTGGCCGCGAAGCGCGTCATTGAATTGTTCAACCTCATTCGGCCGTTTGATCATCTTGGGCCAAAAAACCGAAACATGGTCAATTTCTTTTCCAACAGCAAGCACCTCAAGCGTCCGCCTGACGGTTTCTACCTCTGGAAGCTCCGGCATGCGATCCCGCCTTTCTATGTCATTCTTCTAATGTTTACTTTGCGTCATACCAGGTCGGGCCGTAAGAGAAGTCCACTTTTAACGGAACCTTCAATTCAATGGCATTTTCCATTACTTCTGGCACGATTTTTTTCAGCTGCTCAATTTCATCCTTCGGTGCCTCAAAAATCAATTCATCGTGTACCTGAAGGAGCAATCTTGTTTTCAACCCTTCTTCGCGCAGCCTTTCTGCCATATCAATCATCGCTTTCTTGATGATATCAGCAGCACTTCCCTGGATTGGCGTATTCATCGCAGTCCTTTCCGCAAAACTTCTCAGGTTAAAGTTACGGGCA
Organism: Mesobacillus subterraneus; assembly: GCF_003937825.1. Taxonomy (GTDB): domain Bacteria; phylum Bacillota; class Bacilli; order Bacillales; family Cytobacillaceae; genus Mesobacillus; species Mesobacillus subterraneus. The sequence continues at coordinate 79,180 of NZ_RSFW01000010.1, forward strand.
GTGATTTCCGGAATGTATCTGCGGCGATGCAACAGTGTCTGTACATATCCTTTTGCTTTGGCATCCTTGACGATTTCATCCATATATTCTTTTACGCCTGGATAGCTTTCCAGATAACGTTCAATGAATTCGCCGGCTTCCTTCCTCGTGATATTCAGGCTCTGCGACAAGCCATAATCACTGATTCCATATACAATCCCGAAGTTTACCGCTTTCGCATGTCGGCGCATATTGGACGTGACCTCATCTTTTCCGACATTGAACACTTCCATCGCTGTCTTTGTATGGATGTCCATATCATTCTGGAAGGCATCGATCAGCTTATCATCCCCGGCAATATGGGCAAGGACACGCAGTTCAATCTGTGAATAGTCCGCGGCAAAAATAACCCAGCCTTCTTCTGAAGGAACGAATGCCTGTCGGATCTTCCGCCCTTCTTCCAGCCTGATTGGGATGTTCTGCAGGTTAGGGTCGGTAGAACTTAACCTTCCTGTTGCTGTCAAAGCCTGATTGAATCTTGTATGGACTTTTCGTGTTTCCTTGTTCACGACTTTTTGCAAGCCCTCGATATACGTAGACTGAAGCTTTCCAAGCTGACGGTAATTCATGATTTCTTCAATGATTTTATGTTTAGGTGCCAATTTTTCAAGGACGTCCACCGAAGTGGAATAACCGGTTTTCGTCTTCTTCGCAGCAGGAAGACCCAGTTTTTCGAATAGAATGACTCCTAGTTGTTTCGGAGAATTGATGTTGAACTGTTCGCCAGCCATTTCGAAAATCTTCGTTTCGATTTCAGCAAGGCGACCTTTGATTTCTTCACTCATATTTTCAAGGCGGTCCATATCGAGCTTGACACCCTGATACTCCATATCGGCGAGCACGAGCGACAATGGCATTTCCAGACTGCTGAACAGATCATGCTGGTCATTGTCCCATAGCTCCTGCTCCAGCTTTTCTTTTAATGACACAAGCACAGCTGCCTTGCGGACAAGATGCTCCCCAAGTATTCCTTCATCAGGAATTTTCCTTTTCGCACCTTTCCCGTAGACCGCCTCGTCTCCCTGCACGCTAATGAAGCCGTGCTGTCTGGCAATTGCAGCGAGATCTTCCGGTGACTCTGAAGGATTGATGATATAGGATGCAAGAGACACATCAAAGTCAGCACCTTTCAGGTGGATGCCGTGGTGGCGCAATGAAACCTCGGACCGCTTGGCATCATAGACTGTCTTTTTACTCGTCTCATCCTCAGCCCATTTCTTGAATTCTTCCGATTCCAAAGCAAGTTTTACAGGCAGGTAGTAGCTGCCTTTTTCATTGACCACTGCAAAACCGACTATATCTGCATAGTGGTAATTATCTTCAAGAACCTCAACGTAAAAGCCATTTTCTTTTGCAAAGATGTCCCCGCTGATGGATTCAAGTTTTTCAAACTCGATAACCTCCAAATCTGCAGGACCTTCTGCTTCAACATCTGCACCAAGCTTGTCCAGCAACGAATTAAAGCCAAGTTCCTTAAAGATCTTGACTAACGCTTCATTCTCCGCACCCTCATACTCCAGTTCCTCAAGGGTCACTCCGACCGGTGCCTCGCGTGTGATGGTCGCCAGTTCTTTGCTCATGACAGCCTGGTCTTTGAATTCAGCAAGCTTCTCTTGCAGCTTCTTACCGCTCACTTGATCGATCGACTGGATAAGATTTTCAAGAGTGCCGTATTCCTTCAGCAGCTTGATTGCCGTTTTTTCCCCAACGCCCGGAACCCCGGGAATATTGTCGGAAGCATCGCCCATGAGACCTTTCATATCAATGATCTGCTCAGCCGTAAGCCCGTACTTTTCCTTGATATGCTCTGGTGTATACTCTTCAATATCGGTAATGCCCTTCCTGGTGATGCTGACGGTTGTTCGGTCCGAACTCAACTGCGTCAAGTCCTTATCACCCGAAATGACCTTTGTCTCAAACCCATCCATTTCCGCGTGCAGGCTCAATGTCCCGATGATATCATCAGCCTCGTAATTCTCAAGCTCATATTGCGGAATACCGTAAGCTTTCAACAATTCACGAATGAATGGGAACTGCTCCGAAAGCTCAGGCGGAGTCTTTTGCCTTCCGCCCTTGTACTCACTGAAAGTCTTATGCCTGAATGTCGTTTTTCCCGCATCGAACGCAACAAGGATATGGGAAGGCTTCTCATCCTCGAGTATTTTCATTAACATCATCGTAAAACCATAAACCGCATTCGTATGTATCCCTTTTTCATTATTCAGCAGCGGCAGGGCAAAAAAAGCACGGTATGCGATACTGTTGCCATCTATCAAAACAAGCTTCTTTGACATGTCATTCCTCCTCTTTTTAAAAGCAAACGCGTTACTCTATACCCGTTCAATCTGGTTTGCACATTTGCATGACTTTACAATAAAAAAGACCGTTAGATTCCTTCCTATTTTATCATGAGATAAGATAGAAAGAAAAATAACGGACTTTTGTATGGCTCATATTAATTGGTATACCCCATCAGCATTCTTGCGTATGGCGAATCGGATGGTAGGACGATCACGGTCTCGCCGTTGATTGTTTTTTTATAGGATTCAAGTGTACGGAACATGCTATAGAATTCCGGATCCTTGGAGAATGTTTGGTTGTATACTTTCGCCGCTTCTCCTTCACCTTCGCCTCGGATTGTTTCGGCGTCAGCGCTAGCTTTTGCAAGAAGCTCTTTTACTTCCCTGTCTGTCTGGGCAATGATTCTGTTTTTCTCAGCATCCCCCATTGACAGGTATTCCTGTGCCTTTGATTCACGCTCGGAAATCATTCTCGTAAATACCGACTTTTCGTTTTCTGCCGGGAGGTCGGTCCTCTTCATCCGGACATCAGTCACAACGACACCATAATTTCCGCCATCGAGCAGCTCATTGACTTTTTCTGTTACCCTATCATTCAATGACCCACGGGATGACTTTTCATCATTGATGATTTCGTCATAATCCAGCTGGCCCAGTTCAGTACGGATCACAGAATAAATAAATTCTTCCATCCGCGATTCTGCACCCTCAACTGTTCTTGCATTGGATATCATCTTTTTTGGGTCTTCAATCCGCCAAATCGCATAATTGTCGATCAACATTCTCTTTTTGTCCTTCGTATTGATTTCCGCCTGGGAAACATCATAGGTCATCTGGTATTTAGGCAGTGTCGTGACACTCTGGATAAAAGGAACCTTATAATTCAATCCTGGTTCATTAATGATTCTTACGACCTCTCCAAATTGCCTGACCACTTTATACTCGCCTTGCTTCACAATGAATATATTCGTAAAAATGAAGATCAGCAGTGCAAGAAGAACAACCAGTAAAACACCGAATTTTGTATACTTCTTCCATGAACCGCCAGAACGTTCATTCAAATCAATTACGTTTTGATCAGCCATTATTCTTTTCACTGCCTTCCTTTTCTGACTTCGGCTTATCAGCTTCAAGCGGACGGATCGGGAAATACTTCATCGTATTGCCATCATCATTCATGATGTAGATTTCTGTTCCCGGCAGCACTTGCTCCAGAGTTTCCAAAATCAAACGCTGTCTTGTTATATCCGGGTTCGATTTGTATTCCACGTACAGTTTGTTGAATACTGCTACATCCCCTCTTGCCCGTTCGATCCTTGCCGCTTTTTCCCCTTCTGCCCTCGAAATCAGCGCATCCTTTTCCCCTTGTGCTTCGTTCATCTGCTGGTTACGGTATTTCTTTGCTTCATTTATTTTTGTGTTCATTGTTTCACGCGCATCTGTTACGTCCGTAAACGCCTTGCGGACTTCTTCGTTCGGAAGCTCAACATCCTGGAGCTTTACCCCAAGGATGGAAACACCCATGTCATACTTTTCAACCAAGGACGATAATAAGTCCCGTACATCCGCTTCAATTTCCGCTTTTCCGGATGTCAGGGCATCATCGATCTTGGAGCTTCCAATGATGCTGCGGACGGACGCAGAAGTCGCATCATATAATATCTCTCTTGGATTATCTGCGTTGTATAAATATTTTGCCGGGTCGGTAATTTTCCATTGAACAACCAGATCGGCAAGGACAATATTTTCGTCACCAGTAATCATTTTCGTTTCATCAGGAAACTCTTTGATTTCCCCGTTCGTTTCCTCATAACCGAACTGAAGGCTGAATGTTTCTTTTGATAATTTTTCAACACTTTGGATCGGCCACGGCAGCTTGAAGTGCAAGCCAGGTTCGCTGATGCCCTCCTCCACCTTGCCAAACGTCAAGATGACCGCCTGCTCTGATTCATCGACCGTATACCATGTCGTGAACGCCGAAAGACCCAAAATGATCGCCAGAACAACAATGCCGCTCGTTACGTAGATCTTCTTTAAGCTTACCATCTCATTCCCCTCTTCCTGTGTTTCTGTCTATGTTTGTTTTTACGTTCATCAACCGTAAAAGTTTCAAAAGAATGAAAATTGAGAAACTCTTTTGCCACAATGGTGGTTTCTGCCTAATTATCCTGACAAGATCAAAAAGCGCAAGCGCCTTGGGCAGCCCCGACAGGCATAAGACGAACCGCGAGGAGGCAGATCCCCAGCCAGGCAACTGCCCCGAATATACTTCTTTGCAGCTGCGACGCGGCTTAAGCCGTGGGAGCAACTAGCTTCTTGGAATGTGCATCATGCGGCGGCTTATGACCCGAGGGGCTATGCGCTGGAGCTAGTTTCAGAACTATTCGTATACTTTTCCATCCATGATTATTTTATAATTTCCCAGACAAAGGAAAAAAGCACAAGCGGGGTCAGCTTGTGCTTCTTTCGGCTCCTTGGATGAAGGGGTTTTCACTAATGATTGTAGCAAGGAAGTATTAAGGAAAAATTAACCTGTTGTTAAGGGAATGTAAATTTTAATCGTCAATAATACATTTGTTTTGTGTAAGGTGCCACAAGTGAATCATCCCCTGCCACATCACTTTCCCTTCTGCTTAGTAAAAAAGAGAAAGAGATCATCCTAAACAGGAATTACCTTGTAACCTTCATTAAAAATTTTTCAAGACCTAATGCGTTTGAATCAATAAAATAATACCTATTCTTTGCTTTCATTATTACAAAATGTGTTGTAACGACTTTAATTGATACATCTGAGTATTTGTATATTATCTCCCTGCCGAAATAAGTTACATAGGTAAATGAATCATCATTTAATACAATTCTCCACTTTAGACTTCCAAAAGTGAATAAAAAAAGGATGAAATTAATGATAAACAGTATTAAATACCCCCACCAGGTTGTGACGCGGTCATCTACAGCGTTGTTAGGAATAACGAATAGCAATGAGAGAAAAATTGAAGAAACCAAGCAGCTTAATCCAACCCAAAAGTTGCCTCTGCTAAGTTTAACCTCATTTAATATGGTTTTATCAAAATTCCCCTTTTTCTCAAGTTTACTTAGAAAAAAATGGACATTTGGCAAATTGGGATCTAAAAAAAGTCTCTTTTTATCTGTTCTTAAAACGATTATCGCTGTTCCACGCTTGTAATCTTTCACATCACTAAACAAAAAATTGTACTCTTTTCCTAAAGATGTTCTATAAATAAAGTTTTCATCATTGAAGGTAATTTCCCAGTTCTTGCATGCTATTGATAAGAAGAGTGAGAGACAAGAAAAAACAGCCATAATTATGAACAAACTTATAGAATCAAAATCATTAAGTTCGGTTGTTACCAGTAAGGCTGCAATTACTGATAAGAATAGAAATGTCCCAACGATCCCAACCCATATAAAGAACTTAGAAAACTTGAGTGAAAAGTAACTCGATTGGTTTTTATTTCTTTTTATTCTCTTTTCCCCGGTATCGATTTTCATAATATCTCCTGGTTATTAATTATGGATATCCTTAACTAAAGGACTACTTAAGAATTTCTTCTTCATTTCCTGCTCCGTTAACTAAAAAATAGATCAAATGTTATTCATCACCCATTTACAAACCACATTTATGGAAGTTTCTGAAGTATTGGAGCCGTTTATGATTAAATCTGCATGCCATTTGGTAGGTTCAACAAATTCTTTATGTCGATGTCTGACTATATCGAGATATTCAGATGAGATCTCTTCAAAAGTCTCTTCACCCATATCTCTTCTTAATCTCCTAACCAGTCTTTCGTCTGCAGGACAATCAATAAATATTTTCAAATCAAGTTGCTCCCTAATATTTTCAAAATACAATACCATTAATCCTTCTATCATAACTACATCGAACTGTTTAGAGGCTATGGATCGATTCACTTCATATTCTAACTTTCTAATATTAACAGAAGAGGGATGATCATATTCTTCGTAGCATCTGTTGCTGTAAAGGGCTTTTACTATCGTTTTTTTCTCTAGAAAATAATCATCTGTAGCAATGGTTTTAACTTTAAATCCGCTTAAGGTCTTTGCAACTTTATGGCAAAATGTTGTTTTGCCACTGCCAGAACCACCGGCAATGCCGATCACAACACACTGGTCTATCTGATTCATTAATAGCCTCCTCGGCTTAAAAATATTGGTATTACCGCTTCTGCTCAGGCCATGGTAATTTGCTATTTCCTAAATTCAACATATAGGACCAAGACACCTTTCTTTCTAAGAAATAAAAACAGCCCAACTCAATGAATTGGACTGCTTACAAAATTTCTTATTGAGGCAGCTTTTTAAAAAACTTGATCGCAAAGGTAGTACCTTTGCCAATCTGACTGGTGACTTCGATCTGCCCTTTGTGTGCTTCGATTATATGCTTGACGATGGCGAGGCCGAGCCCTGTGCCTCCGGAGTTTCGGCTCCTGGCCTTATCTACTCTATAGAAACGCTCGAAAATCCGTGGTATTTCACTTTTCTCAATGCCGATTCCTGAATCCTTGACCTCAAGGATCACTGCGTCCACCTGAGGTTTTACTGAAATTTCAACACTGCCTCCACTAGGCGTGTAGGTGATGGCGTTGCTGACAAGGTTAATCAGCACTTGCTTCAACCGGTCAGGATCTGCTTCAATGAGTGCATCGTCACTGGTCTGGACAAGCTTCAGCAGGATATCCTTTTGTTCGGCCTTTCCTTTTAAAATTTCAATGACCTCATTGGCTTCGTTTACAAGGTCAACCTCTCCTACTGTCAACCGGAAGCCATGCTGCTCGATTTTGGAAAGGTCGAGCAATTCCTGAATCAGCACCTGAAGGCGGTCGCTCTCTTTTAAGATGATTTCCAGAAAGGCTTCCAGCGTGGCTTTATCATTCATCGCGCCATCCAGGAGCGTTTCAGAAAAACCTTTAATGGAGGTGATCGGCGTCTTCAGCTCATGCGAGACATTTGCCACGAAGTCCTTCCTCATCTGTTCGAGTTTTTTCAGCTCGGTAATATCATGGAAAACGAGCAGGATACCTTTCCAGACATTGTTTATCCCAATAATTGGAACCCCGTATACCTCGAAATGCCGGCGTTCGATTTCCATCGGCAGAACGACTTGTTTCCGGACTTTTTGCTCGGTCATGAAAATTTCTTCGACCATCAAGGTGATTTCTTCATGTTCAATAACTTCATAGTACAGCTTATACAGATATTCTGACCGCTCGACATTGAAAATTTCCTTATATGGTTTGTTGACCAGATTGATATAGCCTCTGCTGTCAATCAAGATCAGCCCGCTGCCCATATTTTCAATCAGGGTCGTGAGCCGATCCTGCTGGGACTCCTTCAGCTTCATCAATTCCTGAAGATTGCGAGCGAGAATATTGATGGACGAGCTGAGCATGCCTGTTTCATCGATATGATCCTCGTATGTCCTGGCCTTATAATTCCCTTTAGCGAGCTCGATCGCGACGTTTGTTGCAGACTCGATTGGTTTTGTATAACGGTTTGTGATCCTGGTGCCAAGGAGGATGATCACGAACAATGCCATTCCAAGGCTGATCGTCAGGATCCACCAAATCTGGCGATAGGCTTTTTGCAGCTCATCAATCTTTGTCGTTAAAAAAACATAGCCTTCCTTTTCACCATTGTGGATGATGGGATTCCAATAATAGTGGAGGTCATAACCGCCGCCAACTTCAAGGTCATTCTGCTTTCCAGGTTGATCCCTGACAATCTCACCGATAATATCACGATGCCTGCCGATATGCGTGTTGACCAGTTCGCCGGTATCCAAATGGATGTGCCCATCAAGATCCACAATGGTGATCCTCGCATTAAGAACGGTGCTCATCCTGGTAATTTCCTCGGCGTTCAGTGATCCGAGGCCGCCATTCTGCTCAATATTGGAAGTTAAGAGATTCATTTCAATTTTTAAACGTTCATTGAAAGAGTTAATATAATAGTTCTTGAATAACTGCCCTAAAAGCAGGCCTAAGCCTACCAGCACGGTGATGATCAGGGTTATGAGGGCAAACAAGAGACGAGTCCGGTACTTAGTCATTCTCCTTTTGGCTCCTCCAGCTTATAACCAAGTCCGCGGATGGTTTTTATATAAGATGGCTTTTTCGTATTCTGTTCGATTTTTTCCCGTAAATGGCTGATATGTACGTCGACGATCCTTGTGTCACCTGCGAAGTCATAATTCCATACCGCACTGAGCAGCTGATCGCGGGTGAGTACCCTGCCCTTATTCTTTGCCAGATATAAGAGAAGTTCGAATTCCTTCGGTGTCAGTTCCAGCATTTCATCCATGAAATAAGCCTCATAGAATTCAGGCATGATCCTCAGCCCGCCAATCCGGATCTGACCCTCAGCTTCCTCGGATTTTACTTCCACTGATTCCGGCTGTGTCTGTACTCTTCTTAAGATCGCCTTTACTCTGGCAACAACCTCACGCGGACTGAAAGGCTTTGTCATATAGTCGTCCGCACCCAGCTCGAGTCCCAATACTTTATCGAACTCGTCATCCTTTGCGGTAAGCATCAAAATCGGAACATTGATCTTCTGCTGGCGGAGCTGCTTACAAACTTCCATTCCATCAAGCTTCGGAAGCATCAGATCTAGGATCATCAAATCCGGCTTTTCTTCAGCGGCACGCTGGATTCCTTCCTCTCCGTCCATTGCCGTCACTACAGCATAGCCAGACTGTTCCAGATTGTACTGCAGCAATGTCACGATCGACTGTTCATCATCAACAACCAAGACCTTCTTGTTCATATAAGCCTCCAAAAAAAATTATTACCCCTGTTTCATCCAATAGCTCTATTTACATTATAATATCAACTCGACAGTTAAAATCAAATTTAAACCATATAAAAAGGGATGTACATGCATACATGTACATCCCTGCAGCGGTTAAAAGTTTTCCAATGCCCTTCCATCCATGCGCTGGACCGGATATGGCGGGCAGACGAGCAGTTTCCCCTTTATAACTGTCTCGTCTTCTTCATTTTTTCCAGTAACCGTAATTTCCACATTATGCTTGCTTTTGATGACCTCGGTTACCTCAAAAAGGAATTGGACTGTTCCGTAATGGTAAACAGGCTTCACATATTCAATATCCTGTCTCAGAATATGGCTCCCAGGTCCCGGGAGATATTTTGAGACAGCAGAAGTAATGATCCCATTGAGCATAATCGCCGGAACGATCGGTTTTTCATAAGGAGTTTGTGAAGCGTAGTCGTGCTGGATATATAGCGGGTTGGCGTCATTCGTCAATCCCAAATATAACAGAAGATCCTTATCCTCGATTTTTTCTGTTAGTGATAATTTTTCTCCGACAGTGATTTCTTCTATTTTCCTGCCAAGCTTACGTTTTCTTCCAAGCAGCATAGCATTTACCCCTTTGCATAGAAGTCGGGAATATCTTCCCATCCCTAGTCCCAAATCATATACCTTATAAGTTGTGTAAAAAAATCGGGGAATATTCCCCGATTTCCAGTTAAAAGTTAAGCAAGAACTTCCATGATATTGCGGACGGATTCAGCAGACTTATCCAGAGCTGCTTTTTCCTCTTCCGTCAATTCAAGTTCAATTACTTTTTCAATTCCTCCAGCACCAAGGATGGTTGGAACTCCGAGATAGATTCCTTCGTATCCATATTCTCCTTCAAGGTAGGCAATCGCTGGCAGGACTCGGCGCTGATCCTTGAGGATCGCTTCGCACATTTCTACCAGGGAAGCAGCCGGTGCATAGTAAGCGCTGCCATTTCCAAGTAGATTGACGATTTCGCCGCCGCCTTTGCGGGTGCGCTCTACAATCGCATCCAGTCGGTCTTTTTGAATAAGCGTTTCAAGCGGAATGCCTCCTGCATATGAATAACGCACAAGTGGGACCATGTCATCGCCGTGGCCGCCAAGAACAAAACCTGTAACATCTTTGACCGAAAGGTTCAATTCCTGTGCAACGAATGTACGGAAACGCGCTGTATCAAGTACGCCAGATTGGCCGATTACGCGGTTCTTAGGGAAGCCAGACTCTTTGAATATAGTATACGTCATCGCATCAACCGGATTGGTCAGAACGACAATGAAACTATTTGGAGAGTGCTTAGCGATTTCCTGTGCCACACTTTTCATGATTTTCTGGTTGGTCTGGACAAGATCATCACGGCTCATGCCAGGCTTACGGGCAATACCTGCTGTCACTACCACGATGTCAGAGTCTTTCGTATCCTCGTAGCTGGATGTTCCAGTGATATTTGCATCGAAACCTTGGACAGGGCTCGCTTCTAGCATATCAAGCGCCTTCCCTTTTGTAGGGTTTTCCATCTGCGGGATATCGACCAATACTACATCCCCGAGTTCCTTCTGTGCTAGCAGGAATGCTGTTGTTGCTCCTGTGAATCCTCCACCAATGACTGAAATCTTTTTGCGTTTCAATGACATAAGGCTTCCTCCTCAGAACGAATATATTATAAAACATATGCTTGTTTGCCGGCTCTTATCGTAAAATTTGCTGCTTTTACTTTTTAAAGTATGCTCTGTTAAATTTGACTGTTGATTTTCGTTTCAGGCGCTTCGCTTTCCGCGGGCCGTCCGGGAGCCTCCTCGGCGCTTTACGCGCCTGCGGGGTCTCCCATGGACTGGCTTATACCGCTGGAGTCTACGCGCCTTCCACTACAATCAACAGGTTTTTAAAAGTAGAAACTAAGAGCAAAAATATACAGGTCCAAATCCCGCTCTTAAAGAGTACCGATGCTTACATATATCCGTTTGGGTGGACCATGTACGAAGAGCAGCAATCATTGCGAAAACAGCCTTTTTATATAAAGGCTATCCTAAAAAAGGATAGCCTTCTGTACATTATTAGCCCATGTTCTTGATCAGTTCGTCACCGAACTCAGAAGTCTTAACTTCTGTAGCGCCATCCATCAAACGTGCGAAGTCATATGTTACAACCTTGGAAGCGATTGATTTTTCCATAGACTTGACGATCAGGTTAGCAGCTTCAGTCCAGCCAAGGTGTTCAAGCATAAGTACACCTGAAAGGATAACGGAAGATGGGTTTACCTTATCCAAACCAGCATATTTAGGAGCTGTTCCGTGAGTCGCTTCGAAAATAGCGTGGCCAGTTTCATAGTTGATGTTTGCTCCAGGAGCGATACCGATGCCGCCTACCTGTGCAGCAAGTGCATCAGAAATATAGTCACCATTCAAGTTCATAGTTGCAACAACATCGAACTCTTTTGGACGAGTAAGGATTTGCTGCAGGAAGATGTCAGCAATCGCATCTTTAACGATGATCTTGCCAGCAGCTTCTGCATCAGCCTGTGCTTTATTAGCAGCATCAGTACCTTGCTCTTCTTTGATTTTGTCATACTGTGCCCATGTAAAGACTTTATCTCCAAATTCTTTTTCAGCAAGCTCGTAACCCCAGTTTTTGAACGCGCCTTCTGTGAATTTCATGATATTGCCTTTATGTACAAGCGTTAATGATTTACGGCCTTCAGTGATGGCGTAATTGATCGCTGAACGTACAAGGCGCTCTGTTCCTTCTTTGGAAACAGGCTTGATACCGATACCTGAAGTTTCAGGGAAACGGATTTTATTTACTCCCATTTCGTTTTGCAGGAATTCAAGAAGCTTTTTGACTTCGTCAGATCCGCTTGCATACTCGATGCCAGCATAGATATCTTCAGTGTTTTCACGGAAAATAACCATGTCAGTGTCCTGAGGGCGCTTTACCGGAGAAGGAACACCTTCGAACCAGCGAACAGGACGCAGGCAAACGAAAAGATCCAATTCCTGGCGCAATGCAACATTCAGGGAACGGATTCCGCCGCCGATAGGGGTTGTTAAAGGACCCTTGATCGCGATTAAGTATTCATTGATCAACTCTAGAGTTTCGCTTGGAAGCCATTCGCCAGTCTGGTTGAATGCCTTTTCTCCAGCAAGAACTTCTTTCCAGACAATCTTGCGCTCACCCTTGTATGCTTTTTCAACAGCTGCATCAAGAACGCGTACAGAAGCTGCCCAGATGTCTGGACCTGTGCCGTCACCTTCAATAAAAGGTACGATCGGGTTATTTGGTACGTTTAATACTCCGTCTTTAACCGTGATTTTTTCACCTTGCATGTTGAACTCTCCCTCCAAAATCCTCATTCATTTTACAGAATCAAAGGTTAGCAGGCTTGTTTGCCTCTAACCTTTGCTCAGGGAAGCCAGACATTCATGACTGACTTCCCTCACTCTCCTATTACAGCAATTTTTTACCGAAAAGTAAAATATTGCTCCTTATATTCTCCTTTTATCTCATTTCAATTGCTACGTATTCCTGTTTGCCAGGGCCTGTGTAATCAGCACGCGGGCGGATCAGGCGGTTGTTGTCATATTGCTCAAGGATATGAGCAAGCCAGCCAGATACACGGCTTACAGCAAAGATTGGCGTGAACAGGTCATGATCGATACCCAGGCTGTGGTATACAGATGCTGAGTAGAAGTCTACGTTTGGCGGCAGGTTCTTTTCGCCAGTCACGATTTCTTCGATCTTAGTGGACATATCGTACCAGTGAGGCTCGCCAGTAAGCTCCGTTAATTTCTTGGACATTTCTCTCAAGTGCTTCGCACGAGGGTCTCCCTGACGGTAAACGCGGTGACCGAAGCCCATGATCTTTTCTTTGTTAGCCAGCTTGCCGCGGATTGCAGGCTCTACATTTTCAAGTGTGCCGATTTCAGTAAGCATTTTCATAACCGCTTCATTGGCTCCGCCATGAAGAGGGCCTTTCAATGCACCGATTGCTGCAGTTACTCCGGAATAGACGTCCGAAAGTGTAGCAACGCAGACACGTGCAGTGAATGTAGATGCGTTCAGTTCATGGTCAGCATGCAGGACAAGCGCTTTATTCATCGCTTCTACTGCCACTTGATCAGGCTCTTCGCCCGTAAGCATGTAAAGGAAGTTGGCTGCGAAGTTCAGGTCTTCTCTTGGAGCGATTGGCTCAAGACCTTTTCTTACGCGTGCGAACGCCGTCACGATTGCCGGCATTTTAGCCTGCAGGCGGATTGCTTTACGGTAGTTCGATTCTTTTTCCATTACATCTGCTTCATCGTCGTATAATCCTAAAAGAGATACAGCCGAGCGAACGGCAGCCATCGGATGGACTTTGTCGATCGGGTACATCTTGAAATGATCAAGTACTTCTTTCGGCAGTGCCGCATTCTCTGCAAGCTGCTTCTTCAATTCGTCCAATTCAGCAGCAGTAGGCAGCTTGCGGTGCCATAGTAAGTAAATCACTTCTTCGAAACTAGCATTTTCAGCTAGATCATCAATGTCATAGCCAACATATGTCAGCGTGTCATCAATGATAGAGCTGATAGAGGATGTTGTTGCCACTACCCCTTCAAGACCACGTGTTACTGTCATACTCAATCTCTCCTTTGTAGTTAATTTCCCCATATCCCATTTTGTCTGTAAGTTGAAGTGCTGTGAGAACAGCTATCAGAAAAAAGAAATTTCTGACACTTTATACGCTAAGCCGGGCCATGCACCGGCGACAGACCAGTTTGGCTGGATTGTTGAGTAAATACTCTGCGAGTCGAGCGCTTGCTCAGACAATCAGCAAAAAGAAAATGCTTACATTTTATTTTATAAAAAAAACCATGGATTCCTGCATTACCATCAGGCTTTCTCAAACGATGGAAGCAGTTACAAGTCCTATTATAAACAATTATCTGACATTTGTGAATGAAAACAACTTAAAACAATATAAAATATTATTTTACAAAAGGGCTATTTGAAAAATTCAAAGATTTTCATTGCGGCAAATGCGATGCCCGCCCCAATCAGAGGGCCAACAGCGACTCCCTTGAAAAGGGACACGGCCAGTATGGTTCCAAGGACAAGAGCGGTTGTGATATGGGGATCCTCCGCCAGCAAGGTCACTCCACCCTTGGCAAGCAAAGCAACTGCCATACCTGAAACCAGAGCGATCCAGGCATACGGCGATTTAAAAGCACCAGACAAATCCTTAAAACCAATATCACCGCTTGCAATCGGTGCCAGGACAGCAATGGTGATGACGGTCACTCCCCAGTTGATGCCTTTTCCCTGAAGCAGCGAGAATGACTTGGCTTCAAAGCCGACAATCTTCATAACAAGCAAAACTACCACAGCAATAATTAATGATTGGTTTTTTGCCAGAAAGGCAATTGCCAGCAATGTTAGTAAAAATAGCATAGGCTCAAGCATAAATGGTCATCCTTCCACGGTTAAAGCTATTGTAACATAATTAAAAATAGAGCTGCAAAAATAGGACATTTTGTTTACCTGCTCTATGATTATACGCTAATAAGGATTGTACCCATAACTGCCGGCGAAATTGCGATTATAGAATAAGAGGATTTTTTTGCCGCAGAGTCGAATCTTTTTAATTCATCAACCGTATATTAGTGGAAACTTTTCCGGATTGGCATTCAGCTATTAACGTGTAAAACAGCTGCAGTCAGCCGGTTGATCATTCCAGGAGGAGGAAAGCTTTTTGAACCCCGTATATTTATACCGGACAATCCGATTCATTCTCGTTATTGGTGCTATTATTCTCGGTGCACTCGCGCTGTTTTATGTTTCTAAGGTTACCTATCCATTCATCATAGGTTTCCTGATTGCATTTCTGATGAATCCGCTTGTCAATTTTTTTGAGGAAAGAGCGAAGATGCCAAGAGCACTTGCAGTCCTGGTAGCCCTGATGCTGATCATTGCCTTCTTTGCTGGTTTGATTACATTGCTTGTCGTAGAAATCGCTTCAGGTGCTGAATACCTGGCAAGAGTAGTCCCAGAGCACCTTGTCACCCTGATTGATTACATAGAACATCTTTTTGCGGCCCAGCTGATTCCGCTTTATAATCAGCTGACAGGCCTATTTCAAAGTCTGGATGCCGGGCAGCAGGATACAATCATGGATAATATCCAGAATGTCGGCGCTACAATCGGCACAACTGCGGGAAATTTCATCAAGAACTTTTTCGAAAAAATCCCGAATATCCTTTCCTGGTTCCCGAATGCGGCAACTGTCCTGATTTTCTCTTTGCTGGGTACCTTCTTCATCAGCAAAGATTGGTACAGGTTATCCGGGCTGGGATCACGTCTGCTGCCTAATCGCGCAAGAACAAGCGGCAAGACGGTATTTGAAGACTTGAAGAGAGCTTTATTTGGATTCATCAAAGCACAGGCTACCCTGGTCTCGATTACCACCGTCATTATTTTGATTGGATTGCTGATCCTCCGAGTGGATTACGCCATCACGATTGCTCTCGTGACAGGAATTGTCGATATCATCCCTTATCTGGGAACGGGCGCAGTATTTGTGCCGTGGATCATCTATGAAGCGATCGCTGGAGATATGAGCATGGCAATTGGTTTAGGTATTCTCTATGTAGTCGTCCTGGTCCAGCGTCAGATCATGGAGCCAAAGATTCTTTCATCAAACATCGGGCTTGATCCTCTTGCAACCTTGATTGCCTTATTCGTCGGATTCAAAACAATCGGGTTTCTCGGATTGATTGTCGGTCCAGTCGTGCTTGTCATTTACAACACCCTGCAGCGCGCGAATGTATTCCGTGACATATGGGCTTTTATCAAAGGAAAAGATGAAGTGATTATTAAATAAGCAAAAACAGGAACCCTTAAATCAGCAAGGGTTCCTGTTTTTTTTTATACTTCTTCAATACACTTGGACGGTAATCCGTTCAGAAATTGTGTCTGTTTTCATTCTCCCTTATTGCAAATAAATTTAACGAATCACTTTAATCGTGCCTCTATCAATCCAGTTACGGAATAATTTCAACATCATCCCTTTAAAAAACTTCCTTGTTGGCGGTGCCAGCAGCAAAAATCCCAGAGCGTCGGTAATGAAACCTGGTGTGAGGAGGAGCGTACCGCCTACCAAAATGCTTACACCATCAAGAATGACATCTCCCGGCATCATTCCTCTGCTTAATTGCTGCTGTGTCCTACGGATCGTTTCCAGCCCCTGCTGCTTTGCCAGATAAGCCCCGATGAATCCAGTAAGGATAATCAACAGGATTGTCGGCCAAATCCCGATCGTCTGTCCAGAGAGAAGCAATACGCCAATCTCGGCTGCCGGGACGATAACTAATAACAGAAAAATATATTTCATTATCCACCTCAATGTGTTGGAATTGCCTGTCCTTCTATTATATGTGCCTTTTTTACGCCAATACAACTATTTGGATTTTGCAGCTTTTCATATTTTATAAAAAGGCTCTGTAAATCAAGGCATTTTCGTTCCAGGCGCTTCGCTTTCCTCGGGGCGTGCGGTGAGCCTCCTCGTCGCTTTGCTCCTGCGGGGTCTCACCTGCCCGCTTCATTCCGATAGAGTCTTCGCGCCTTCCACTTCAATCAACAGGGTTAAAAATCCTATTCAGCTTTAACAGATCTAATAACAAAAGGATGGAGATTCAATCCCCATCCTTCCTTCAATTTATAAAATGCTTGCGTGTCCTTTATAGATGACGCCTCTTGATGAGTCAACAGTGATTTCCTGTCCATCGGTGAACAGCTTCATCGCGTTCTCTACGCCAACGATTACCGGAATTCCGAGGTTAAGGCCTACGACAGCTGCGTGGCTTGTCAATCCGCCTTCTTCAGTTACTAGTGCGCTGCATTTTTCTAGTGCAGGAACCATGTCACGGTCGGAACCGATTGTTACAAGGATGCTGCCTGGTTTTACTTTGCTTAATGCTTCTTGAGCATCTTTGGCAGTTACGACTTTTCCATAGGCAGATTTACGACCGATTCCCTGTGCTTTGGCAAGGATATCGCCGACTACGTGGATTTTCATCAGGTTGGTTGTGCCTGCTTCGCCGACAGGTACTCCTGCTGTGATGACAACAAGGTCACCGTGGGAAACAAGTCCGCTGTTCACACTCTCTTCTACTGCAACAGCGAGCATTTCGTCCGTTGTTTCAGCTTTTTGTCCAAGCTGTGGATATACTCCCCATACAAGTGCCAGACGACGCAGAACGTGCTCATTAGAAGTCGCTGCGATGATTGGGGCCTTAGGACGGTATTTAGAGATCATACGTGCTGTATGCCCGCTTTCAGTCGGTGTGATGATCGCATTCACATCAAGGTTTAATGCGGTATGCGCAACCGATTGCCCTATAGCATCGGTAATGTTGTGCTCAGTGTCTTTACTGCGTGCTGACAACAGTTCTTTATGGTTAAGAGCTTGTTCTGCACGTGATGCGATATTGTGCATGGTCTGCACTGCTTCCACTGGATATTGGCCTGCAGCCGTTTCTCCAGAAAGCATGATTGCGTCTGTTCCGTCAAAGATAGCATTTGCCACGTCACTTGCTTCAGCGCGGGTCGGACGCGGGTTACGCTGCATTGAATCAAGCATCTGTGTAGCAGTGATAACTGGCTTTCCTAATGTGTTACATTTCTTGATCAAATCTTTTTGAACGAGTGGTACTTCTTCAGCCGGGATTTCGACTCCAAGGTCACCACGCGCCACCATCAGGCCATCAGAAACTTCAAGGATTTCGTTGATGTTATCGACGCCTTCCTGGTTTTCAATCTTAGGGATGATCTGGATGTGGGAGCCATTGTTTTCTTCAAGCAGCTGACGGATTTCCAAGACATCTGTCGCACGGCGGACAAATGATGCTGCGATGAAGTCAACGCCCTGTTCAATACCGAAAAGGATATCCTGTGCATCTTTTTCTGTGATACCAGGAAGATTGACAGAAACCCCAGGAACGTTCACGCCTTTTTTATTCTTAAGTGTGCCGCTGTTCAATACTCTTGTCTTGATTTCGTCATTCGCTTTGTCGATGCCAATTACTTCAAGTCCAATCAAGCCGTCATCAAGGAGGATTTTCGCTCCAGGGTGGACGTCGTCAATCAATTGGTCATAAGTGATTGAGAACTTTTCAGCTGTACCAAGGACTTCTTTCATTGAAATGATGCATTCCTGGCCAGTCTGAAGCTCGATCCCACCATTTTCCATATCGTTGGTGCGGATTTCAGGACCTTTCGTATCAAGGAGGATCGCAACCCTCTTTCCTGTTTTCGCAGCAGCTTCTCTGATATTCTTGATTCGGGCAGCATGCTCTTCATGGCTTCCGTGTGAGAAGTTCAGGCGGGAAACATTCATGCCTGCTTCCATTAAATGAGTCAATTTTTCGATAGTTTCACTAGCAGGACCGATCGTACAAACAATTTTCGTTTTGCGCATAGCTTGCAACCTCCTGGTTTACTGTAAAGAGATTAAATAGAAAGCTCTTTTGATAATTTATATAAGTTCAAGTCAACCGTATGTTCTCTGGCAAGGGCTTCAATGATATCGTAATCCACTAATTGATTCTTTTCCATTCCGACAGCCCGTCCGCCTTTTCCTTCTAATAAAAGCTCTACCGCCCGCGCTCCCAGCCTGCTCGCAAGGACACGGTCGAATGCAGTTGGAGTCCCGCCTCGCTGGACATGCCCAAGGACAGTCACACGTGTATCGAAGTCAGTCTCTTCCTGCAATTGCTTCGCGAAATCATAGCCGTTCATGACACCTTCAGCAACAATGATGATACTGTGCTTTTTGCCGCGGTCATGCCCTTTTTGAAGACGATTTGCGATATCCTTCATATCATGCGGATCTTCAGGAATCAAGATTGTTTCTGCTCCGCCAGCAAGCCCAGCCCATAAAGCAAGGTCTCCGGCATTTCGTCCCATTACCTCGACGACAAACGTTCTTTCATGGGAAGAAGCAGTGTCACGGATTTTATCGATTGCATCAATGACTGTATTAAGTGCTGTATCGAACCCGATGGTAAATTCAGTTCCTGGAATATCATTGTCAATGGTACCAGGCACACCTACACACGGGAAGCCTTGCTCTGTTAAAGCTTTTGCTCCTCGGTATGAGCCGTCTCCGCCAATGACAACCAGTCCATCAATTCCGAGCTTTTTCAATTGCTCGATTCCTTTTTGCTGGCCTTCCTTCGTTTTGAATTCTTCGCTGCGCGCAGAATAAAGGAATGTACCACCACGATGGATGATGTCACCAACTGATCCAAGCTCCAATTTTTTAATATTTCCGCTCATCAACCCAGCATAACCGCCGAATACACCATAAACCTCGACATCATGATAGATTGCCTTCCTTACAACCGCACGCACAGCAGCATTCATTCCAGGGGAATCGCCGCCGCTCGTCAATACACCAATTCTTTTCATCGTTTCACCTCATTCAGTATGTACTTTACTAAAAACTACTCTCTGTTGTCTTCTGTTAACTTATCTTATTATAAACAGAATACCCGGGAATATTTCTAAAATAACACGTAGGTTGCGGTATCTCAACTGAATCCTCAATATTGACAATAAGACGGAATTATCTCGTAATTGCAAGCGCTTTAAAAGGGTACTTGCTGGAAAAAAATAAAACGTGCTCATATGCACGTTTTATTTTACCCCTATAAATTCATTCGGAAACGAATACTCGCCAATTCGTTTGTATTTTTCGTACCGCTGGCTGATCAGAGTTTCTTCATCCAATACCAGTAATTCAGACATGGAGTCTTTTAACACTTTATCCATGTATTTCGCTTGCTGTGCGACGTCTCTGTGGGCTCCACCCTTCACTTCCGGGATGATCTCATCAATGATTCCCAGCCCTTTCAGGTCCGGAGCCGTAATTTTCATCGTTTCAGCTGCTTTCTTCGCCAGGGTTGAATCTTTCCATAATATAGCCGCCGCTCCTTCTGGTGAAATAACGGAATAGGTGGAGTTCTCCAGCATATGGATATAGTTGCCGACGCCAAGAGCAAGCGCGCCGCCGCTTCCGCCTTCACCGATGACAACACAGATTACAGGAACCTTCAGCCCTGCCATTTCGAACAGATTCCGGGCGATTGCCTCGCTCTGACCACGTTCTTCAGCAGCTTTCCCTGGATACGCGCCCTTTGTATCGATGAAGCAGATGATCGGGCGCCTGAATTTTTCTGCTTGCTTCATGAGGCGCAAAGCCTTCCGGTAGCCTTCAGGATGTGGCATACCAAAGTTCCTGCGGATATTTTCCTTCGTATCCTTCCCTCGCTGATGGCCGATCACAGTGACCGGATAGCCATGGAATTTCGCGATGCCGCCTACAATCGCTTCATCATCTCCGAACGCCCTGTCCCCATGGCATTCAAAGAAGTCAGTGAACAACAAAGAGATATATTCCAGTGTCGTTGGACGGTTTGGATGCCTGGCAATCTGGACCCTGTCCCACGGTTTCATATTTTCATAAATTTCCGCTTCAAGCTTCTCTAACCTTGCTTCCAATTTATCAATTTCGGATGAGAGATCCACATCTGTATTCTTCGTGAATTCCTTGAGCTCACTGATTTTTTTCCTGAGCTCAAGTACTGGTTTCTCGAATTCTAGTTCTCCTGCCATTGGAATACCCCTCCTGGCTGATGAATTTCAAGTATGCCGGCGATTTTGTCCTTCAACTCTGTCCGTGAAATGACGGCATCAAGCTGCCCGTGCTTCAAAAGGAACTCTGATGTCTGGAAATCTTCCGGAAGCTCTTCTCTGATGGTTTGTTCAATGATTCTCCTGCCTGCGAACCCGATCAGTGCCCCAGGCTCGGCCAGATTGTAGTCCCCAAGAGATGCGAAACTCGCGGAAACCCCGCCAGTGGTAGGATGTGTCATGATCGAAATGATCAGGCCGCCATTGTCACTGAACCTTTTCAAAGCCACGCTTGTTTTTGCCATTTGCATCAGGCTGAGGACACCTTCTTGCATCCTTGCTCCGCCTGAAGCCGTAAAAATAATGAAAGGAATCGATAGTTCATCTGCTTTTTCGATTGCCCGGGTAATTTTTTCACCTACGACCGATCCCATGCTGCCCATTCTGAAGGTCGCGTCCATGATCGCAATGGACACATCAAAGCCGTTTACAGTGCCAAGGCCGGTCACTACCGCCTCATTGATCCCTGTTTTTTGGCGGTCCTTCTCAAGCTTGTCCACATATTCCGGGAAACCAAGCGGATTGCCGGAGACCATTTCCCTGTCCAGTTCGCGGAAACTTCCCGCATCAAGGAAACTTTCAATTCTCTCAGCAGAGTCCATTTGATGGTGGTATCCGCACTGGATGCACACCTTGAAGTTTTTGTTCAGTTCCTTTGTATACATGATTTTCTTGCAGTTCGGACATTTTGTCATGATTCCTTCAGGTACATCCTGCTTTGCTGATTCAGAAGGTATCGTTGCGTACTTTTTCTTTTTCGTCTTCGTGAAAAGTTCCTTTAGCAAAGGTAAACCCCCTCCGTTTTTTGCTGGTTGTATTGTTTCATCCAAAATTCAGTAACTGCTCTCAGAAGTGGTCAGACCACTATAGTAAAAAGAAAGAGAGGCTGCCATCCAGGCATCTAAAGCATGTCCACTAGTATATAACATCTGATCTACAAAAGATGTTACTTCATGTCGTCAGCTCGTCGACATTTTCCGCAGCATGCGATACCTTTCAAGGATCAGGTCTCCTCTTTTTGTTGCCAGTGAATCTACCAGCTTCTGATAATCTTCTTTTTCAGAAGGTGATACTTTCAGGTTTAGTGCATTATAATAATCGTTCAATATATACCATATTCGGTAAAAAAGGTGATTGTCGGCAAGCTCAGCGATTGTTTTGAAGAACTCTTCATCTTCAAAATTATGTTCATCAATCCAAACTTTTAGTCTTTCAATTTCCTCTTGCTGGACTTTTTCTGCTGCCAGATAGAGGCAATCAACCTCGATCATGCTCTTTGTTTCGATCACGTCTTGCTTGGCTTTGTCGTCCTGCAAAATAAAGGTGCTTAACAGCTGGACAAGCTGATTGCCACGGAAATCCCTGATGAATGTGCCTTCTCCTCTTCTTGTCTCGATCAATCCAAGAAGCTCGAGGGCCCGCAGCGCCTCCCGGACAGAGGAGCGCCCGGCATTCAGGCGCTCTGAAAGCTCACGTTCCGAGGGGATTTTATCTCCTGGCTTCAATTCGTCCTTATAAATCATTTCCCTTAGCTGCCTGACGATCTCCACATAAACCTTGGTGTTCTTTTCAGGCTGGGACACTGGGCGCTCACTCACCTTTTCCAATGGTTGCAAGGCGCTCTGTACGCTCCTTGACGTCTTGTGGATCCACTTTAATACGTGCTACTCCTGTTTCCATTGCTGCGTTTGCAACAGCAGCAGCAACTGCAGGCGCAACACGCGGGTCAAATGGTCCGGGAATGACATAATCACTTGTAAGCTCTGACTCTTCGATCAGGCTTGCAATCGCATTAACGGCAGCCACTTTCATCTTTTCATTGATGTGGGTTGCTCTCGCATCCAGTGCCCCGCGGAAAATTCCCGGGAAAGCAAGCACATTATTGACCTGGTTAGGGAAGTCCGAACGGCCTGTCCCGATAACAGCCGCTCCGGCTGCCTTGGCTTCTTCCGGCATGATTTCAGGAACTGGGTTGGCCATGGCGAAAATGATTGGGTCACTGTTCATGGTCTGGATCATTTCTGCTGTCAAGGCCCCTGCAACTGATACACCGATAAATACATCAGCACCTTTGATTGCATCTGCAAGAGAACCCTCGACATTGTCACGATTCGTAAACTTGGCGACTTCGTCCTTGATGGCATTCATTCCTACAGGGCGGCCTTCATAGATCGCTCCCTTGGTATCGCACATAATGATATCGCGGACTCCATAAGAGTACAGGAGCTTGATGATCGCAATTCCAGCGGCACCCGCTCCGTTTGCGACAACTTTGATTTCATTCATCTTCTTGCCAACAATTTTCAATGCATTGACAAGACCTGCTACGGTTACGATTGCAGTACCATGCTGATCGTCATGGAAGACTGGAATATTCGTTTCTTTTTTCAGACGCTCTTCAACAGCAAAGCAGTTTGGAGCAGCAATGTCCTCAAGGTTGACTCCGCCGAATGTCGGTTCAAGAAGCTTGACCGTTTCAACAATTTTATCAACATCAGTCGTATTGAGACAGATTGGGAAAGCATCCACGCCGGCAAAGCTCTTAAAAAGAACCGCTTTACCCTCCATGACAGGAAGAGCAGCCTCGGGTCCGATATTGCCAAGCCCCAATACTGCCGTACCATCAGATACGACTGCTACCATATTGCCTTTCATTGTATAATCGTATACAGTTTCCGGCTTATCATATATTTCCTTGCAAGGTTCCGCAACACCAGGCGAATAAGCAAGGCTTAAATCTCTCGCGTTTCTTACAGGCACTTTCGATTTCGACTCTAATTTTCCTTTGTTTACACGGTGCATGTGCAAAGCTTCTTCACGTAAAGTCAACTCAGGTCCACTCCTTAGTTTTATGCTTTTTTCGCATTCAAGAAATCCTCTGAAGACTGCAGCGAATGCAAAAACAGCCAGAGATAAAAAGGTTGCCTACTTCAGTGGTCTGACCACACATATCCTTTTCCAATATAACACATCTATTATACTTGTAAAGGACTAATTTTTCAGGACAACATTGTTGTCCCCTAAAGCTTTTTTCAATTCGCTTACACTTCCCGGTTCAGTACTGACATTGAATTCATCGGGAAGCAGTATCGATTTTTCCGTTTCTTCCATATATACAATGACCGGGACAGCACCATGATGTTTTCTCAATAAAGCTTTAAGCTTGTTCATTCTCTCTGCACTGTCTGTCCCTTTCACAATCCGCAAATACATGGCAGGCTTTTTTTGCTGGGTTTTAGAAGCTTCTTTTTCAAGATCAAGCACATGCTGGACGATGAACTGGCTTCTTCCATCGCGTTCCTCAAACTTGCCCTCGACTAGCGTCAGCTTCCCTTGTGCCAGATTGTTTCCATGCTGCTTGTAAACAGTTGGAAACACAACGGCCTCAGTTTCTCCGCTTGCATCACTTAGTGTCAGGAAGGCCATTGGTTCTCCCTTTTTCGTTCTGATTTTCTTTTGCTCAGTCACGTATACACCCAGTCTTACCTTGCCGGCTTGTTTTGAAGCGATTGTTTTGACACCCGCCGCCTGGAATTCCTTTTCATGAATGGAAACGGGATGTCTCGATAAATAAACCCCAAGCACATCTTTTTCAAGGCTGAGTTTGTCTTCAATCCGTATTGGATCCACTTCAATATACTTTGGTTTCAAAGAGAATTCTGCTTCAGCGAACATATCAATCTGTCCAGAATCATCAGGTGCAACAAGCTGAGCATGTTCAAGGGCTACATCAATCGTCGCCAGAAGGACGGCCCGGTCCTGGCCGAATTCATCGAATGATCCAGAATACACCAAAGCTTCCAGTACTTTTCGGGAAGCAGTCTTATCAGGAACCCGGATGCAAAAGTCAAAAATGTCCTTAAAAGGCTGAGTCCGCCTTGCATGGAAAATATCCTTCAATGAAGCAAGCCCTACTCCTTTGATCCCTGCCAGGCTGTAGCGGACAGCCTCTCCTTCGGGCTGGAAGCTGAAGGAGCTTTTGTTGATGGAAGGCGGGAGCAATTTGATGCCCATTTGCTGCAGCTCACGAGCGTACTGAGCAATTTTCACATCGTTGCCGATCGCCGAAGTTAACAGTGCTGCCATGAAATACAACGGGAAATGGGCCTTTAGGTAAGCAAGCTGGTAGGCGATCATACTGTAGGCCACCGCATGGCTTCGGTTAAAGCCGTAATTCGCAAACCTGACAATCAGATCATATATTTGACTGGCGGTCCTGTCGTCATAACCTTTCCCCAGCGCACCGTTCACAAAATGTTCTCGTTCCTGATCGAGAACTTCCTTCTTTTTCTTCGAAACAGCCCTACGCAGCAAGTCAGCTTCACCGAGGGTGAATCCCGCCATCTTTGAAGCGATCTGCATGATCTGCTCCTGATAGACGATTACACCATATGTATTTCCAAGGATATCTTCAAGGTCCTTATGATAAAAATCGATTGGCTTCCTGCCGTGCTTCCGGTCGATGAAAAGAGGGATATTCTCCATCGGCCCCGGCCGGTATAGGGCATTGACTGCGACAATATCCTCGAACCGAGTAGGTTCAAGCTTTGTTAACACTTTTCGCATCCCTTCCGATTCAAGCTGGAAAATCCCTGTTGTCTCGCCTCTGCTTAACAGTTCAAATGTTTTTTTATCATCGTAGGGAATTTCATGGATCCCGATCTTCTGGCGTGTTTTCTGCTGGATAGAATGGAGGATTGTATCAATCAACGTCAAATTTCTCAAGCCGAGGAAGTCCATCTTCAGCAGCCCTATTTCTTCGAGGTGATCCATAGAATATTGAGTAAGGAAAACATTTGATTGCCCAGCCTGGATTGGGACGACATTCGTAAGCGGCTGCTCACTGATGACGACACCGGCAGCGTGAGTGGAAGTATGCCGTGGAAGTCCTTCCAGTTTGATGGCCGTCTCTATGATCCTCTTGTTCTTTTCTGATTCTTCCACGAAGTCCCGGAGTCCCTTTGATTCATGAAGCGCGTCTTTCAGCGTGATTCCAAGCCGGGAAGGTACCAGCTTCGAGAGGCGGTCAAGCTCTTTTGCGTTCAATCCGAACACTCGCCCGACATCCCTCACCGCTGCCTTTGCTGCCAGTGTACCGAAAGTGGCAATTTGTGCAACATGCAGCTCGCCATATTTGGAAGCGACATATTCAATGACCTCATCCCTCCGATTGTCAGGGAAATCGATATCGATATCCGGCATGGATATACGTTCTGGATTCAGGAATCGTTCGAACAGCAGGTCATGCTCAATCGGGTCAGCGTCAGTAATATACAATACATAGGCAACGATCGAACCTGCCGCCGATCCCCGGCCAGGTCCGACCAGGATTCCCTTTTCCTTCGCATAGTTGATAAAATCCCATACGATCAGGAAATAGTCACTGAATTTCATTTTCTTAATGACGGATAGCTCATATTTCAGTCTTTCAACATGCTGTTCAGATGGATTGCCAT
Source organism: Mesobacillus subterraneus (assembly GCF_003937825.1). GTDB lineage: Bacteria > Bacillota > Bacilli > Bacillales > Cytobacillaceae > Mesobacillus > Mesobacillus subterraneus. The sequence goes on from NZ_RSFW01000010.1 coordinate 105,542, forward strand.
AACGCTCTTTCAAACCTTTGTAACATAGCTCTTCAAGCATCTGATCCGCGCTCTTGCCCTGTCCAACAGGGTATTTCGGCAGATGCCTGGTCTCAAAATCAAGCATGACATTACAATCATCAGCGATTTTCAAGGTGTTTTCGAGGGCTTCTGGGTACTCTGACAGCAATTCGCTCATTTCACGGGCAGTTTTAAGGTAAAACTCGTTGCTCCCCAGTTTTTGGCGTGCATCATCCTGCAGCTTTTCACCGTTCTTGATTGCCAGCAGGCACTCCTGGGCAAAGGAATCCACTTTGTCCAGATAATGGACCTGATTAGCAGCAATCAATGGTGTTTTCGTTTCGGCACCCAGCTTCGCCAGTTGTTGAATTAAATCCGTTTGTCCTGGGATACCCTGGTTTTGCAATGATAGATAAAAGTTTTGCCCACCAAAGATCTTTTTATAAAACTCCACAGTTTCGAGAGCCTTTTCCTTCTCACCGTTTGATAAGTAATATTCAACCTCTCCTTCGGTCCCCGGTGTCATGGCGTATAGACCTGAAGCGTAGTGCTTCAGCCATTTCACAGGAATTCCTTCTGGAGATTTAGTCTGGACAGCACTGGAGATCTTGATCAGGTTCTGGAATCCCTGATTGTTTTTCGCAAGGAGGACGAGCGGAAAAGCTTCTTGTTCCAGCACCGGGCTGACGACGTCCACCGTCAGGCCAAGCAGAGGTTTGATCGAATTCTTTAAACATTCTTTATAAAAAGCGACAGTACCATACAGTACATTCCGGTCCGTTAATGCGAGTGCGGAAAATCCTTTTGCCCTGGCATCGCGGACGAGCTGATCTACTGTGGCCGTGCTCGTCAGCAGGCTGTATGCACTATAGACATGAAGGTGAATAAATGACATTTCTCTCACACCCTTAAAGGTTCATCTTCTATTATTATAGGCTTTTAACGTAAAAAAAGAAAATATGTTCTCATTTTGTTCATGGAAGTTTAAACATATTAAAAGCAGATTGTCCATATGATGGAATACGAGGGTAAAATTGATCATTAATGAGGGTGTTTTCTATGAATCATCAGCCATTTGCTTTCCTGCTGTTCGAAGCTTATTTTATTGCACTGGGCGTCCTGCTTGGCGGTTCGCTGATCGGCGGTCTTGCCTCTTTTTTCACAGGACAGCCAATCCTGACTGAAATCGCGCGCTTTTCCAGTTCAATCAGAATCTGGGCCATCATTGCAGCCATCGGGGGCACATTTGACACAGTGTACAGCTTTGAACGCGGATTATTGAACGGTGAAACGAAGGATATTTTTAAACAATTCATATTGATCCTCACTGCCATGGGCGGTGCCCAGACCGGAGCGCTTCTTATCAACTGGCTGACACAGGAGCATGTGTAAAATGAGGATTCCCCCTTATTACCGCAAACCTGAGTGGCAACGATTCTTTTCAGGTATGGCCGTCGGCGCAGTCCTTGGCTGGATTCTGTTTTTATATATCTACGGAGTTTCCATGGAAAAAAGCTCAAAGAAAATCGAGCAGCAAAAGGATGAGATCGCAGAATTGAAAAGCGATATTCAAATCTGGATGGATGATTACGCGGAATTAAATAAAAAAAATCAAGAAAAGCTGACTGTTCAGGAGATTAAAGTGAAGATTGTTAACGACCAAAAATATAAAAAATATCTTGATACACTCAGCATTTATGAAATAGAGGAAGAAACAAAGGGACAACTGAACATCCTTTTGGCCAAGGACCTTGATTCTGTTTTTAAAAGCAGGGAGCTTATCACTAAATTAATTGAAAACAAATCCATCAAGGTGAATGACAAACGTTATAAATTGAAAATCAAATCAATGGTCATATACACATCAGTCAGCATTCAGGTCGAGATCAGCCTGGATTGAAAAATAAAGGTAATTCCCTCCAGTACTGTATATTTTGTGTTACTGTAGTTGGAAACGGGAATGATAAAACCATATGGAATCTGAAACAGGAGGGTTTTATCATGACTTTTAACAATGGAGCAGGAAATAGCGGTTCTGGTGTCGGAGGAGGCATCTTCCCTCCTTACGCGTTTAATGGCCGTGAGGGTGAAAACCAGGTTAAATTAAATGAGGATCAATATGATGTTTATGTAAATGGACATTTTGTCGGCCAGAAAAGCCTTAAGAATCAAGGTGAACATCTTTCAGATATCGATGACTTTCTGAAGCAGCAAGGGATCAGCGATTTCTCCGCTTCCCTTGATGGTGACCATTACAAAATCCAGACAGACGGACTGGATGCAGAAATTACGGATGCGTTAGAAGTTTATTTTAATAATCGGTAAAAGCGGGTGCGTTTCTTGATGAAACGCACCTTTTTTATCCCCTACTCCTTACAGGCTTCAATTAAATCTTTCAGGACTTTATCGACTTCGTCCCATGAATAAATTGATGCCCCGGCAGCAAGCGGGTGTCCGCCGCCGTTGTATTTCCTGGCAATCGTATTGATCACCGGACCTTTTGAACGGAGTCGCACTCGAATTTGGTCTTCTTCCTCAATAAAGAATACCCACGCCTTGATTCCAGCCACATTCCCAAGCTCACTGACAAGCAGCGATGCTTCAGAAGGTTTGACACCATACTGGTCAAGTAAATCCTGCTTCATTACGACCTTCGCTGCACCATTTTCAAGCAGTTCAAAGTTCTGAAGTATGTATCCATTCAACTTCACCACATTTGGTGCAAGTTCGTACATCCTGTCATACAGTTCCGTGCGTGAAAAATTATAATGAATCAATTCTCCTGCATAAGCAAATGTTTTATTCGTCGTGCTCGGATAGAGGAAGCGTCCTGTATCCCCGACAATTCCTGCATACAGCAGCCTTGCAGCCTCATCGGACATCTTCAGTTCCCGGTCCTTGAATGTGAGATAGAACTCATAAATCATTTCACTCGTCGAGCTTGCCGTTGTGTCGACCCATTGAAGATCACCGTATGGATCTTCGTTAGGATGATGATCAATCTTGATCAGCTGCTCCCCCTGTCCATAGCGCCCATCACAGATCCGTTCCGCATTGGCCGTGTCGCAGACAATCACAAGCGCACCCTTGAAAGCATCATCCGAAATCGCGTCCAGCCTTCTCATGTAATGGAGTGAAGGCTCCTCTTTCCCTACTGTAAAAATATTTTTGTCCGGATAAGAAGCTTTCAGGATTTCGGCAAGTCCTCCCTGAGAACCATATGCGTCGGGATCAGGCCGCACATGGCGATGGATAATGATCGTTTCATAATTTTCAATAGCCTCAAGTATTTGCTCTTTCATCAAAATGCTCCTTCACCTTTTTCATATCTTAATTATGAACATATTTTTTGGAAAAGAAAAGCGTGAAGACATTGCGTGGTGTACTTAACCAAAATAAGTTAAGCGGTCTCTTCAAGTATGCGAATAAACAATGCTCCACAACTCAGTCTATTCCAAGCTATGCATTCGTTTCATTACCAAAGACAACTCTATGGCATTCTATTAGAATTAACGGTAAAATAGGAGTGATTATGAATGTGGAGGAAATGCAATGCCTATTTTTGTACTGCTTATTGTTCTATCTTTTGCTTTTTATATCTTTTACAAGATTAAATATGTGCGCAGCAAGCGTCCGGCGGAGCGAAAATGGCTTTCTGCGAAGTCCAGCATCGCACTTGGACTATTCGTTGCCTTGTTCGGTTTGAACCAGCTGTTCCTGTTCGATACGACTGTCACCTACATTGTCGGAGCAATCTTTCTGATCATTGGCTCTTTAAGCATTTGGGGCGGAATCAAAGCTTACAAATTCTATTTGCCTCTCGCAGCCAAGGAAGCCCAGGAAAAATAATATAAAAAGCCGATCCTTTTGGATCGGCTTTGTTTATTCACGCAATTAATGGCGGTCGATCAGCTGGCACATCATCATGGCCTTGCCGACCAGGACTCCTTCATTGAAGGCCTCGATATCGACCTTTCCGAACTTCCTTCCTACCTCCAGCACCTTCGGATAAATCTCGATGACACTGTCAATTTGTACAGGCTTGATGAAATAGATGGTCATATTCTCAACGACCAAATCACCTTTTTTATATCCTCTAAGCACCCTGTTCGCTGCTTCTGTGACAATCGTTGTAAATACCCCATACGAAATGGTTCCAAGATGGTTGGTCATCTGAGGTGTGACCTGGCAGCGGAAAATGTCCTCATCCTTTGTCTTCCCCTTAGCCAGCACCATCTGGTTTGTCACGGTGTCATCAAGCGTTTCCCCTACCTGCGGCTGGCGTTGAATCATCTGCAGCGCCTTCAGCACATCCTGTCTGCTGACGATGCCCTGTAGTCTGTTGGCGTCGTCGACGACAGGCAGGACTTCGATGCCTTCCCACACCATCATATGGGCGGAAGAAGCCACACTGGTCGACCCGCTGACCGTCATCGGATTTCTGGTCATAATTTTTTCGATCAGAATATCCTGCTCGTGTCCCATGACGTCCTTCGAAGTGATCATCCCGATTACTTTCATATTGTTATCCACCACCGGGAAACGGCTGTGCAGCGTTTCATCCTTATGTCGGAACCAGTCTGATACCCGGTCCTGGCTGCGAAGGAAAATCGTTTCTGAGACTGGTGTGAGGATATCCTCAACCAGGATGATTTCCTTCTTGATCAGCTGGTCATAGATTGCACGGTTGATCATCGTCGCAACCGTAAACGTATCATAACTGCTCGAGATGATTGGCAGCTGCAGTTCATCCGCCAGCTTTTTGACATGATCTTCAGCATCAAAGCCACCTGTCACCAACACCGCAGCCCCTGCCCTGAGTGCCTGCTCATGAGCCTTATCACGGTTACCGACAATCAATAGGTTGCCCGCACCGGTGTAGCGCATCATCGCTTCAAGCTTCATTGCTCCAATGACGAATTTATTGAGTGTTTTATGGAGACCTGCCCGACCGCCTAGTACTTGTCCATCCACGATATTGACGACCTCGGCAAAGGTGAGCTTCTCGATGTTCTCTTTCTTTTTCCGTTCGATCCTGATCGTGCCGACACGTTCGATCGTGCTGACGTATCCCTTCACTTCCGCATCCTTTATGGCTCTGTATGCCGTTCCTTCACTGACGTTAAGCGCCTTGGCGATTTGGCGTACCGAAATCTTTTCCCCAATCGGCAGTTCATCTATATATTGAAGTATTTGTTCATGCTTAGTTGCCAAGACCTTCACCCTTTTATAAAAATTTCCGTTCATTGTCGTTCTATCCAACTATCATTATAAGGTGAATGAAGCCTTGATTCAATCAAACCCTTGATTAAGAAGCATTTTTACAAAAAAAACTGGCTGATGGGTCAGCCAGTGAATACTCGTGATTTTCTTTTCGGCTTGCTTTCGAACCTTGCTTTTCCGGTTCGCGCATACTTTTTCGGAGTATATAAAAACGCTGCAAGATTGCCTGCAAACACAAGCAAAGCAAGGAACAGCCATGCTCCGGCAAACAGGGCCTCTTTCCCGCCGGCCTGGAAACTAAGTTCTGGCATCCCTATGTAAAGCATCAGGCCGCATAAAAGCAAATATAAGAGATAGCGATTTTTCTTCATTTTTATCCTCCTACAGGTTGTCTTATTTTATATCTATGCAGCCCCAAGGATAAAAAGCATGGAAAATAGAAAAAAGCTGCACAACAATTTGTGCAGCTTCTAAAAGATTACAGTTCAATGACTTCGCCTGCTTCAAGAACGCGCCCGTTATTGTTCTTGAGCATTTTTACAAAAGCATGCGGATCCTGTTTGATTGGCGGGAATGTGTTGAAATGGATCGGTACAACTTCCTTTGCACCCAGGAACTCGGCTGCCAATGCAGCGTCTTCAGGTCCCATTGTGAAATTGTCGCCAATCGGCAGGAACGCGAGATCGATCGGATGTCTTTCACCAATCAGCTTCATATCCAAGAACAACCCTGTGTCCCCAGCATGGAAAACGGTCTTCCCTTCTGCCATGAACAGGATCCCGGCCGGCATGCCGCCATAAATGATTTCATTGTTTTCCGTAACCATGCCTGTCCCATGGAAGGCAGGTGTCATTTTAACCTTGCCAAAATCAAATTCATAGGCACCTCCAATCGACATGCCGTGCGTGTTCAACCCTTTCCAGCTCAAGTATGTAGCGACTTCGAAGTTCGCGATGACGAGGGAATCATGTTTTTGGGCAAGTTCTACGGTATCCCCAAGATGGTCGCCATGAGCATGCGTCAGGATGATGACATCCGGCTTGACATCCTCAACCTTCAAGTCGGTCAGGTCATTTCCTGTGATGAAGGGATCAATCAGAATCGTTTTCCCATTCGTTTCAATTTTAACTACAGAATGGCCATGATAAGATACTTTCATAATAATCGCTCCTTTCAATGAATTATTTCAACGCTGATCGCATAACTCCTGCATTATTTTCTTTATACCCGCATTCCCTCTCCAATAAAAGTTTTACTTTTGACGCGCATCTTGCTACTCTCATAGTGAGATATACATATCTGAGGAGGAATTGATCATGTCTGAACGATTGGCTGCTTTATCCGGATGGATGAAGGAAAATAGTGTGGATGTCACATTTGTTACGTCCCCTGACAATGTCTTTTACCTGAGCGGTTTTTTAAGCGACCCACACGAGCGGCTGCTGGCTGTTGCCGTTTTCCAGGATGCCGAGCCATTCATGATTTGCCCGGCAATGGATAAGGAAAATGCAAGGAACGCAGGCTGGGACCTGGAAATCATCGGCTACAGCGATACGGATGACTCCATGGAACTGGCTTATAATGGTATTAAAAAGAGAGTTTCCTCTATTGGTAAAACTGCAATCGAGAAAGAACAGCTGAATGTCGAGCGCTATGAAAAAATGTCAGGCTTTTTTGGCAGCACCGAGTTTGTGTCAGCTGAAGAGAAACTGGGCCTGATGCGTATGGTAAAAACCGAGTATGAATTGCAGAAGCTGAGAAAAGCCTGCGAGCTGGCGGACTTTGCGGTTGAAACCGGCATGAATGAGATAAAAGAAGGCAAAACAGAGCTCGATGTCCTGGCCGCAATCGAATACGAACTTAAGAAAAATGGCGTAACAGAGATGTCTTTTTCAACGATGGTATTGACCGGTAAGAATGCTGCAGCGCCGCATGGAACTCCAGGGCTGACGAAAATCAGCAAGGGCGACCTCGTCCTGTTCGACCTTGGCGTCGTCTGGGATGGCTACTGCTCTGACATCACCAGGACCCTCGCTTACGGAGAAATCAGCAAACAGCAGGAAGAGATCTATAACACTGTATTAAAAGCCCAGCTAAAATCACTTGAAACAGCGCGTGTGGGAGTAGCATGTTCCGAGGTTGATCTTGCTGCCAGAAACGTGATTGAAGCAGCAGGATATGGAGATTACTTCCCTCACCGCCTCGGCCACGGTTTGGGCGTCAGCGTCCACGAATATCCATCATTGACAAGCACGAACCCGCTTGTACTGGAAAAAGGGATGGTCTTCACAGCAGAGCCGGGGATTTATGTACCAGGCGTGGCAGGTGTAAGGATTGAAGATGATGTTGTCATCACTGAAGATGGAATAGAAATTTTAACGAAATTCCCTAAAGAATTGACGTTTGTTTCTTAATAGCAAAGGAAACCCGCCTGGATGAGCAATCCAGGCGGGTTGTTTTATTGTGGTTATAAAGGATTCGTCCGTTTAATAGCGAAAACAAATTTTTTATAGCGAAAAATTTGTTTTTATAGCGAAATTCTTTTTTTTATAGCGAACTGGAAATTCCTCGCGATTTTTTCCAGCTAAAAAAGCTATTCGCCTCCAGTTAGCGATTATCCACTTTTTCTGGATACATATCGTGGTTCATCATCCGGTAATTGGCCATTTCCTCGTATTTCGTGCCAGGCTTGCCATAGTTTGTATATGGGTCGATCGAGATTCCGCCTCTTGGCGTGAACTTGCCCCATACCTCGATATATCGTGGATCCATGAGCTTGATCAGGTCGTTCATAATGATGTTCATGCAGTCTTCATGAAAATCACCGTGGTTCCGGAAGCTGAAAAGATACAGCTTAAGCGATTTGCTCTCGACCATCAATTGATCTGGAATGTAGCTGATGTAAATCGACGCGAAATCTGGCTGGCCAGTAATCGGGCATAGACTTGTGAATTCAGGTGTGTTGAATTTTACGAAATAATCCCGATATGGGTGTTTGTTCTCGAATGTTTCCAGGATCTCAGGGCTGTATTCAAACAAGTACTTTGTTCCCTGGTTGCCCAGCAATGTCAAATCTTTCATTTCCTCTTCTTTTCTTCCAGCCATCTTAAAATGCCTCCTATGATGTCCGCAAACGCAAGCTGAGGCCACCCTGATCAATGCCTTTACAAAAATAAAACCACATCCTCCTGGATATGGTTGAAAATTTTTCAAAGCCATAGTTTTTTATAGAGGGTATCTGCTATGAACCTCTCCCGCGGATGCAGGATGATTATTATTCATTTTCTATAGCAACTATAATGAAACAGAGAAGTAATGTCAAAAGAAATATTTGTCTGCATACCAGCAAAAATGTGTCATTTTCGTGGATTTCCAGTTTTTATTTTTACATATGTTCATATCGTTATTTACATTTGTTCACCCACCTGATATATTATTCATGTAAGTAACACATACTAAATAGGTGCTATATTTTTTTCTTCTTAATGAAAGCGTTTAAACATATTTTTAATAATGAAAGGGAATGAATGCTATGACAAACGAATTAGCTAGAATGATCGACCACACTCTACTTAAAGCAAATGCAACTGAGGCTGAGATTGTAAAATTGGCTGAGGAAGCAAAAGAATATAAGTTTGCCTCTGTATGCGTAAACCCAACTTGGGTTAAAAAGGCGGCTGAAATACTAAAGGATGCTGAAGGAGTAGAAGTTTGTACGGTTATCGGCTTCCCTCTTGGTGCGACAACTTCTGAAGTTAAAGCTTTTGAAACAAAGAACTCGATTGAAAATGGCGCGACTGAAGTCGACATGGTCATCAACATCGGCGCACTGAAAGACAAGCAGTACGATCTTGTTGAAAATGATATCAGAGCTGTTGTTGAAGCAGCAAAAGGCAAAGCATTGACAAAGGTCATCATCGAGACTTGCCTGTTGACTGACGAAGAGAAAGAAATGGCTTGCAAGCTGTCTGTAAAAGCTGGTGCTGATTTCGTCAAGACTTCTACTGGCTTCTCAACAGGCGGGGCTACTGCAGAAGATATCGCCCTAATGAGAAAAACTGTTGGTCCAGATGTTGGCGTTAAAGCTTCCGGAGGCGTAAGAAGCCTTGAGGATGCACAAAACATGATCGAGGCCGGTGCAACAAGAATTGGCGCAAGCTCTGGGGTAGCCATCATGAATGGCCTGTCTTCAAACTCTTCATATTAAGAGATAATATAAAAAACGGGAATGGGGAATGGACGATGGATAAAAACACACTTGTGGAAAAAGCAATTGAAGCAAGAAGCAAAGCATACGTTCCATATTCTAAGTTTCAGGTTGGCGCTGCAATCGTCACAAGCAATGACCAGGTATATCTTGGCTGCAATATTGAAAATGCCTCTTACGGCCTGACAAACTGCGCCGAAAGAACCGCCATTTTCAAAGCGGTGTCTGAAGGTGATACAGAGATCAAGGCGATCGCCGTTGTCGGAGACACGGAAGGTCCTATTTCTCCTTGCGGTGCCTGCCGTCAGGTAATTGCTGAATTTTCGACCGGTGAAACGAAAATCTACCTTGCCAACTTAAATGGTGATGTAAAAGAAACAAACATCAACGAAATCCTTCCTGGATATTTTACATCCAAGGATATGGAAAAGGTTGAACAATCTAAGTAAATGCTTTGGCTTATCCTAAATAAGCCAATAAAGACAAGTACATGGGGGCAATTTCTTCTATCCATTCGGGTAAAGGAATTGCTCTTTCTTATTCGAAGCTTGATAAAGGAGGAAAGAGCCGCCTTCTTTAAGTTTAGGCGGCATACATCATGGGAGACGCAGGTTTATTATTATCAGGCGCAGCGCTTTTCCTGAACAGCTTGATGCTTCTGGGGAGAGCAAATGCAAAAAGCGTGGCAGTATTCAATTTATTCATCGGGGCTCTGCAGGTGATTGTTCCGTTTTACCTTATTGCCGTTTCTGACCAGAGCAACTGGACAATCTACAGCCTCGCAAGCATCTTTCTCTTTGGATTCACCTATTTATATGTCGGAGTGACCTTGCTGAAAGACCTTGATGGCAGCGGACTTGGCTGGTATTCACTCTGGGTTGCTGTCCTTGCACTCATTTACGCAGCAGTCGCTTATGTGCATTTTGAAGACATCGTGAGCGCTTTGACATGGCTTATGTGGGCCTATCTCTGGTTCCTGTTCTTCCTATCCATGGGAATGAACAAGAAAATAGACATCTATATCGGCAAGGTGGCTATGGTGCAATCATGGCTGACATTAACATTCCCTGCCCTGCTTTCCATGACCGGAATCTGGAAAAGCAGTCAAGTGGTCGAAGCGTGGATCTACTTCTCGATTGCTGCGATCGTCTATTTCGTCTACATTACGGTCAAATGGAAAAAGGCCACTGCAAGAACTGAAAGATTCGCGTAAAAGAAAACCGTCCTGCTCATATAGCCAGGACGGTTTTTCGTTATTATTTCGCCAATACGTTTGTCAGGACAGGAACAACCTGCTTCTTGCGTGATACCACGCCTTTTAAAGTTGCAGTGTTGTCTTCAAGCTTCACATTGAATGCTTCTTCAACAGCGGCAGCTTTATCACCCATTGCAAGTCCTGCGGAATCATTCGTCAGGATATCAGTAATAACCAACAGGAAGAGGTCAAGGTTCTTCTCATTGATTTTGTTGTTCAATGCTTCTTCGAGCTCAACCTTGCGCTGCAGCACATCGTTCACATCTACTGTGTTTACCTGTGCGATTTCCACCTTGGAATCTCCCATCTGGAATTCCTTGGCGTCAAGAGAGATCAGCTCTTCGATTGTCTTGCTGCTCAAATCAGCGCCAGCCTTTAGCATTTCAAGGCCGTATGCCTCTGCATCCACGCCTGCAATTTCCGCTAATTCACGTGCAGCAGCAACGTCCTGCTCGGTGCAAGTCGGGGATTTGAACAACAGGGAATCAGAAATGATCGCAGAAAGCATTAAGCCAGCGATATTCTTGTCGATTTCCACATTGTTTTCCTTATACATCTTATTCAAGATGGTCGCTGTGCAGCCTACAGGTTCCACGCGGAAGTATAACGGATCGCTTGTTTCAAAATTTGCCACACGGTGGTGATCGATGACTTCAACGATCTGCACTTCCGTAATGTCATCCGCACTCTGCTGGCGCTCATTGTGGTCAACAAGGATGACCTTGTCCACTTCTTCTGAAACTCTTTCAGCAAGACGAGGTGCTTCTGCTTTGAAGTAATCCAGCGCATATTGAGTTTCACCATTAACTTGTCCCAAACGGACGGCTTCAGCATCGACACCAAGCTTTTGCTTTAGGTTCGTGTAGGCGATAGCCGAGCAGATTGAATCCGTATCAGGGTTTTTATGTCCAAACACAAGTACTTTTTCCATCATGACACTCCTCAATTACAATTTATCACGGACATTCCAGTAAAATAGAACCCGTATATCCCATAAATAATATACGCTAAAATGAAAAGATTTTAAACAGTATTGTCCGAAAATAAGCCGTCCATTCCGATAAAAAAGATCCGGAATCTGGATTCCGGATCTTTATATGATTAGATTTGCTCTAATAAAGTTTTTGTTTCAGAGTAAACAAGGTCATGTGATTCTGCTACTGCTTTGTAAGTTACATAACCGTTAAGCGTGTTGATGCCTTTCAGCAATGCTTCATTGTCCAGGCAAGCCTGCTTGTACCCTTTGTTCGCGATTTGAACCGCGTATGGCACTGTCACATTGGTCAGTGCGATCGTGGATGTTCTAGGTACAGCACCAGGCATGTTGGCAACTGCGTAGTGAACAACGCCATGCTTTTCATAAGTAGGGTTGTCATGAGTCGTGATCCTGTCAGTTGTTTCGAAAATTCCGCCCTGATCAATTGCGATATCGACAACAACAGATCCCGGATTCATGGATTGGATCATTTCTTCCGTTACCAGTTTAGGAGCTTTGGCACCTGGAATCAATACAGCACCGATTACAAGGTCAGATGCTTTTACCGCTTCAGCGATGTTGAACGGATTTGACATGAGCGTCGTAATATCAGAACCAAAAATATCGTCCAGCTGGCGAAGACGGTCTGGGTTCAAGTCGATCATTGTTACCTCAGCACCAAGGCCTACAGCCATTTTAGCTGCGTTCGTTCCAGCGACACCGCCGCCGATGATTGTTACCTTTCCTCTTTGTACACCTGGAACTCCTCCAAGAAGGATGCCTTTTCCGCCGTGTACTTTTTCAAGGAACTGTGCTCCGATTTGTGTAGACATACGGCCAGCAACCTCACTCATTGGTGTTAACAATGGAAGTGAGCCATTTGCAAGCTGAACAGTCTCATATGCGATTCCAACAACCTTGTTCTCGATCAAAGCCTTCGTCAACTCTGGTTCAGGAGCAAGATGCAAATATGTAAATAAGATTAAGCCTTCACGGAAATAACCGTATTCTTCTGGCAGAGGTTCTTTCACCTTCATGACCATATCCTGTGCCCATGCTTCCCCCGCAGAGCCTACGATCAATGCGCCAGCAGCTTTGTAGTCCTCGTCAGTGAAGCTAGAACCAAGACCAGCTCCTGTTTCAATGTACACTTCGTGACCGAAGTTCACCAGGTTGACTACTCCCGCAGGCGTCATAGCCACGCGATTTTCATTATTTTTTATCTCTTTAGGTACACCGATACGCATTATTGCATACCTCCTATTTTAATAATTGCCCTATCATTTCGGCCCTGCCACTACTATATCATTTTCCTTTGTAAAATGAATCATAGTATAGAGGAAAATAGAATAAAAGAAGCAAGGATGAAAACACTTTCATTTTAGTAGAAAAAAAGCCTTTTGGCAAAACAATTCGTACAGATTTACCTAAAATATACTATTCTGTATATTTTTAATTTTAAAAATATAATAAAAATGCTTGCCGGGAACAACATATCCCCAGCAAGCCCTCTTGTAACCTACCTCAACTCTTCATTTTCCCGTTCCACAGCCGCTTTCATTTGCTCTTGCCCAACTACTCCGCTGTTATACGAATCCATGATTTGCTGGCTTACCTGCATGACACCTTGATCATCAAAATCATAAAACGACTGTCCGTACTGCTCTTTCTTTTTCATGGGTATTTCCTCCTTTTACATGATGCTTGCAACTATAGTTTTCGTTGGATTGTCACAGCTATACCAAAGAAACTGTTGTATAATAAAGGTAAAGGAGGCGAGAACTATGGCGCTATATTATAAGAACATTTTAGTTGCCGTTGATGGTTCTAAAGAAGCAGCATGGGCTTTCAAGAAAGCCATTGAGATCGCAAAAAGGAACGATGCCAGTCTGGTCATGACTCATATCATCGATTTGCGCACCTTTGCCACTGTGGAGGCATATGACCGCACCATCTCAGAGCGTGCGAACCAATTTGCCACAGAGCTTATGGAAAGTTACAAGCAGCAGGCAATCGAAGCTGGAATCAAAGACGTCAGCTACGAAATCGATTATGGATCACCAAAGGTAAAAATTGCGAAAGATGTTGCTAAAAAGTACAACGCCGACCTAATCATATGCGGAGCGACAGGCATGAATGCAGTAGAGCGATTCTTCATCGGAAGTGTATCCGAACACATCACCCGGTATGCATCATGTGATGTACTGGTCGTCCGGACTGACAAAGAAAACTGATTACAATGGAAACACGCAGCCGATACGGCTGCGTGCTTGTTTTTATACAAAAAGAGACTTTCCCTTATCAATCTGGTTTTTGACCTGCGAAAATCCAGTTCCGCCGGCACTGTTTCTTCTCTCAACAGCGTTATATGGATTCAAAGCATCATAAATATCATCTTCAAATAAAGAATTCATTTCTTTGTATTCCTCTAACGGCAAGTCGGCAAGATAGCAGCCTTTTTGGATGCACTCCAGTACAAGCTTCCCTACGATTTCGTGAGCCTCCCGGAAGGGAACACCTTTCGCTGCTAGGTAATCGGCCAGTTCCGTGGCATTTGAGAAGTCGTTCTTGACTGAGCTCTCCATTTTTTCTTGTTTCACCTTCATCGTACTTACCATTCCGGCGAAAATCTTCAGAGATCCTGTTACCGTTTTGACCGCATCGAACATGCCTTCTTTATCCTCTTGCATATCCTTGTTGTACGCCAGAGGCAATCCCTTCAATACTGTCAGCAATCCGATCAGGCTTCCGTATACACGGCCGGTTTTGCCGCGGATCAATTCAGCCATATCCGGGTTTTTCTTTTGCGGCATGATGCTGCTTCCTGTTGTGAATGCATCCGATAGTTCAACGAACTGGAACTCCTGGCTCGACCAGAGGATGATTTCCTCGCACAGCCGCGACAGGTGCATCATTAAGATTGAGCTGCCAGAGAGAAATTCAAGGATAAAATCGCGATCACTCACGGCATCCAGACTATTTTCATAGATCCCTTCAAAGCCAAGCAACTCGGCAGTGAAGTGACGGTCAATCGGGAATGTCGTCCCGGCAAGCGCCCCTGCTCCAAGCGGAGAAAGATTGATTCTTTTCAAACTGTCAGCATAGCGCTGTTTATCGCGTTCAAGCATCCAGAAGTATGCCATCAGATGATGGGCAAACGAAATGGGCTGTGCCCTCTGTAAATGGGTATATCCTGGCATGATGGTTTCGATATTTTGTTCAGCCTGTTCAAGCAAGGTCTTTTGGAAATCGGCAATCAGCTCAATGATTTGAGCTACCTGCTCTTTCAGATACAGATGCATGTCGGTCGCAACCTGATCATTCCTGCTTCTTGCTGTATGCAGCTTTCCGCCGAGCGGTCCGATCAGTTCTGTCAGATGATGCTCGATATTCAAATGGATATCCTCGAGTTTTGCCGAGTATTCCAGTTCCCCCTTGCTTGCCTGGTGCTGAAGTTTTTTCAGGCCCTCAATGATCTTTTGTTTTTCATCCTCTGTGATGATCCCGCACTTCGCCAGCATTGTGGCATGCGCGATACTGCCATGAATGTCCTGGTCCGCTAATTCCTGGTCAAAGCCTATGGATGCACCGAACTCATCCACCCATTCCGCGGCGGACCCGGTAAATCTGCCGCCCCATAATTTCTTCACACTGTCACCTTCTTGCCCTGCACCATGCTGTGAACTACCGTTGGAAGTCCCCAAAGGTTAATGAACCCAACAGCTGCAGTGTGGTCAAATGCATCATCAGCTGTGTATGTTGCCAGTTTTTCATCATAAAGGGAATAAGGAGATTTTCTTCCTTCCACAATTGCATGGCCTTTGAATAATTTAACGCGTACCGTACCAGTTACATGCTTCTGGGTGGATTTTAAGAATGCTGCCAAAGCCTCCTGCAATGGGGAGAACCATAAGCCTTCATATATCAATTCTGTCATCTTCTTTTCGATGACCGGTTTGAAATGGGCTACTTCTTTTACGAGGGTAATATCCTCGAGTTCCTTGTGCGCTTTAATCAATGTCATTGCTGCAGGGGCTTCATATACCTCGCGTGACTTGATGCCGACAAGGTGGTTCTCGACATGGTCGATTCTTCCGACTCCGTGTTTGCCTGCCAATGCGTTTAGCTCCAGAATCAAATCTGAAAGCGGGTATGCTTTTCCATCAATCGCTGTTGGCACACCTTCAACAAATTCAATCTCAATTACATCTGGCGTGTCGGGTGTGTCTTCCAATTCAGCTGTCAGTTCATATGCTTCGACTGGCGGAGCCTGCCATGGATCTTCAAGGATTCCGCACTCATTGCTTCTTCCCCAAAGGTTCTGGTCGATGGAGAACGGGCTGTCAAGGTTGATCGGAATCGGGATGCCGTTCTTAGCGGCATAAGCGATTTCTTCCTCACGTGACCATTTCCATTCACGGACCGGAGCAATGACCTTAAGCTCCGGATTCAAGGCTTTGATCGATACCTCAAAACGCACCTGATCATTCCCTTTTCCCGTGCAGCCGTGCGCTACCGCTGAAGCCCCTTCCATTTCGGCGATTTCTACTAGTTTCTTAGAAATGAGCGGACGTGATAGAGCGGAAACTAGCGGATATTTCCCTTCATACAATGCATGTGCCTGCAGTGCAAAAAGTGCATAATCATTAGCGAACTCTTCTTTCACATCCAAAACGTAGGATTGGATCGCTCCGACTTTCAATGCTTTTTCTTTGATAAATTGAAGGTCTTTTCCTTCCCCGACATCAAGACAGCAGGCAATTACAGCATATCCTTGGTCCTTTAACCATTTAATCGCAACAGAAGTATCAAGGCCGCCTGAGTAGGCAAGCACAACTTTATTATTTGTCATTCTTATTAGCTCCTTCTCGGTTAGAATATTTATTCATTTATATAAATTTTTATTCATGTTTATTAAATTAACAGGTTTGCTTCATTTTTTCAAGAACTTTTTTAAAATTCGCTTGAAGGACGGGTAAGCAGTGGAAGCGTGTATGAAAGTATAGTAGAATGGAAGCAATGATTATCGGATTGGGGGCACCATCAGACATGGAACAGTATTTTCTTTATAACAGCCGATTGGGCATTCCCCTGCCTGACCTGAAGGAAAATTGGGATGGGTATGACATTGATACACAGCACGCCATCCTGCTCCACTGGGAAAAGATCCGCGGGAGCATCCCCGATCGGATTGCCGAGCTTGAAATAAACATCAACGTCAAACAGGCGCAGCTGTCAGATGAAAGCAATTTCATCCGCTCCTGCGAGTTGAATAGCGAAATTGCTGAACTAGCCTCCATCATCAACGACCTCTGGCTCTGGTACCGGACCCATCAGGATATAACAAGTGATAAATTGCATCAATAAAAAATAGCCTGGAGAGAACTCCAGGCTATTTTTTGCTATTTTTCCTTGTTGCGATAAAGACTCCCAAAATCAAAAACACTGCTCCAGTTGCGCGCAACAACCCATTCTCCAATGGATTTAATTGATCTACAGTTGATCCAACCAAAATGGAGCCAAGTAATATAAAGGGTACGGCAATGAGGAATTTCATGTTGTCAATCTCCTGCCCATTATTACATATGGTTCACCTTCCGCGCTTGGATAAAACGAGTGTTTCAAAACGTGCCAGCCTAGGCGTTCATATAGCTTCTGGGCAGAATGATTAGTCTGTTGGGTTGTTAAAACCGCTGTTTTATGTACGACTCCGTCCAATAAAAGATTGATCAGCTCTTTTGCAAGACCCTGATTCCGATGTGCCGGGTGTACTGCCAATTCAACAAATTCAAAGCAACCCTTCAGCCACTTATCATATTCCGATTCTGCAAATTCTTTTGCCATTAAATTATGATAGAATTGTCCGGGCAAAGAAGTGTAACCATATGAATAACCAACAATTTCTCCATTATCATTTAAAGCTGCGAACCCTCTAAAGCCTTCATACCCTGAGTGTCTTACCAGGCGCTCCTCCCATGAACGATCCTCTTTATTCCAGACCTCTTGATACAATGCAGCTATTTGTTTTAACAGAGAGGCATTTTCATCTATTCGTACTATTTCCATCACAGTCACATTCCGCTCCTCCTATATGATTGTTTTTATTGTCCATCGGTTTATTTCGATAACGACTGCACTTTCACCTTTTTATTAAACATTGCTTAATTACGGATAGCCGAGGTGATTTTTTTCGAAGTCCTCTATCTTCGGACATTTTGAGCGTCGTCACCGGGGATTTTGTCCGAAGTCCACCCATCTTCGGACATTTCAGCCGCTTCCACTGTTGATTTTGTCCGAAGTCCACCCATCTTCGGACATTTTGAGCGTCTCCGACGTTGATTTTGTCCGAAGTCCATCCATCTTCGGACATTTTAGCTGCTCCCTCCGTTGATTTTGTCCGAAGTCCATCCATCTTCGGACATTTTAGCCGCTTCCGCCATTGATTTTGTCCGAAGTCCACCCATCTTCGGACATTTCAGACGCTCCCTCCGTTGATTTTGTCCGAAGTCCCACTTGAGAAGGTCTTTCTCCATCGCTGGGATCTGACAGTCAATACTCATCCAACGCTCATAGCCTTCATAATGCTTTACGAAGCAACAAAAAAAGGATGAAACCCATATAGGATTTCATCCACGTTATTATTATAAATCCTTCGTCAGTTCTCTTACGACATGTCCAATCTCCGGGATGATCAGCTTGTCCATCGCCAGGCGGACGGCGCCTGTTGATCCCGGTGTGGAGAATACCGCTCGGTCGTTGACGACGCCGGCGGCTGCTCGCGATAACAGGGCTGCCGATCCGATATCTTCCTGGTAACTCAGCATGCGGAAGATTTCTCCGAAGCCCGGGATTTCTTTATCAAATACGCTCTGAACCGTTTCAATCGTCACATCTCGCTTGGCGATGCCTGTTCCGCCATTTGTCAGCACGACGTCTACATCCGGATTGCTGCAGCCTTTCAGAACTTCGGATCTGATCGGTTCAGCCTCATCTTTGACGATGACGTAATCGACGATCTTGTGGCCCGCCGCCTCAAGCATTTCCATCATCAGCTTGCCGCTTTTGTCCGTATCCGGCGTCCTTGTGTCGCTTACTGTAATCACCTTGCAGCGCACCTGGCTTGGTGCTGCCTGTTTGTGTTCCTGTGTGCTCATCCTCTACAGCGCCCCTTTTTCTTTGAAGTATCTCATCTGGTAAAATTTATGGGCAAAGTCCGTGACTCTTCTGGTCAACTGATAATTTGCGCCTGCTCCAATCGCCATGCTGATCACAGGCAGGCCTTGCAAATGCTTTTTACGGAATAGGAGAATCGCCATTCCTTTAAAAATTTGTTTGATCGGCTGTTCAAGCCATGTGACATCTGTCAGGTCCTCATTGCCCTGGTAAAAATAAAAGTCGTCCGCTTCCTCAAGGTCTCTTTTCAGCTCTTCCCAGCCCGCGCTCTGCATCCTTGCAGGCATGGTCGCAGTATGGAATACCTTCAAAGCGACCATCATCTCAAATGGAGTGTTGACTTCGAAGCCATATGTCATCGCGACCAGCTGCACAACCCTCAGGTTGATGACGGCCATTGCCGGCATATCTGCTCCGAGCACGAGGTTTCCGCCGCTGCCTGACATGCCGCCCTGAACCAAAGAATAAATCCGATGGCGGGCAATTTGCTGGCCTGCAATATATTCAAGTTGTTCGATCGGCAATTTCCTTAAATCCTGGATCGTTTCCAATTCCGGCTGGAACACCCGTCCTGCCGCCAAAATCCGTTCTTTGGCGTCCATCTGCAGCTGCGCACCTTGAATCATCGAGTGAAGGTGGAACAGCCCGCTGTCAAAAAGCGAGAAAAAACGTTCCTGGACTTCCTCCGGAAGAAGCGAAAACGATCGCTCGAGATACCGGTCGTATGCTAATTCGAAATCATTCGGTTCGTAATCATACAGCTTGTTTTCCCAAACAGTTAATTCATCCAGCACCTTTTGTTCCCGTTCAGTCAAAGGCATCGAATAACCTCCAGCATGTGCATTTTCTTCCAGTATAGCACAAAAAACCCTTCCACATGAAAAGGGCTGTATCCAACAGATCTATGAAAAAAATGGACCATAAAAAGGCAGAAGCATATCGCTTCTGCCGAAAAAACTTATTTTGCCAGACGCAGGACATCACGTGCAATCATGACTTCTTCGTCTGTCGGGATGACCATAACTTTAACTGGTGAGTGCGGGTAGCTGATGAATGCTTCCTCACCGCGAACCTTGTTCAATGCCGGATCCCAGTAGATGCCCATGAATTCTAGTCCTTGCAATACGCGCGCACGAATCGCTGAGCTGTTTTCGCCGATTCCAGCAGTAAAGATGATCGCATCAACACCGCACATGCGTGCAGCGTATGATCCAATGTATTTATGGATTCTGTCACCGAATACCTTCAAGGCAAGCTCTGCACGTTCGTTGCCTTTTTCTGCTTCATCCTCGATATCGCGAAGGTCGCTTGAGAAGCCGGATACGCCGAGCATCCCACTCTCTTTGTTAAGGACCTGCAATACCTCGTCAGCAGTCTTGTCTGTTTTCTCCATGATATATGGGATAAGCGCAGGGTCAATGTTACCTGAGCGCGTTCCCATTGTCACACCTGCAAGCGGAGTGAAGCCCATGGAAGTATCGATTGATTTGCCGCCTTCGATCGCTGCGATACTTGCGCCGTTGCCAAGATGGCAGGAAATCAGGCGAAGGTGTTCGACAGGGCGTCCAAGCATTTCAGCTGCACGCTGCGATACATACTTGTGTGAAGTTCCGTGGAAGCCGTATTTACGGATTCCGTACTTTTTATAGTAGTCATAGGGAAGACTGTACAGGAATGAATTTTCAGGCATTGTCTGGTGGAATGCTGTATCAAACACCGCAATCGCAGGAACATTCGGAAGCACCTGCTGGAATGCGCGGATGCCCGTGATGTTCGCCGGGTTGTGCAATGGTGCAAGCTCAGAAAGCTTGTCGATCTTCTGTAACACGTCTTCCGTAATAATGACGGAATCACTGAACTCTTCACCGCCGTGAACAACACGGTGGCCGATTCCTTCGATTTCATCGAGTGATTGAATGATGCCAAGGGATGTCAGCTTATCAAGAAGGATTTTTACTGCTACCTCGTGATCAGGGATATCGGTAACTTCCTTGTTCTTTTCACCATTTACCGTAATTGTAAAAATGGAATCTTTAAGGCCGATTCTTTCCACAATTCCTTTTGTGATGATTTCTTCGCTCGGCATTTCGAACAGCTGGAACTTAAGGGACGAGCTGCCGGCATTGATTGCAATGATTTTAGACATGTTGTACCGCTCCTTTTATATAACAACCTGATTGAATATACAGTGAAATAGTACACCTTTATTGTGTGCCACAGGCTGCAAATATATCTCTCAATTTCCCATTTAAACACTGTCTTTTTCACATTTCAAGCAAAGGTTATCCAAACTGCAAATGAGTATTTATTCAGATACTTCGAATGATTAGAAAAAAATATTGCCATGGTGTATTTACCCTTTAAACCGCAAAAAGAACCGGCAATTCAACCGGTTCTTCGCTTTATTTTTCTGTCGTCTTATTTTCCTGGAACCAGACGTCGATTTTATTGAGCATCCGGTTGACGGCAGGTCCGTCAGAAAGCTTTGGAAGCTCTGCGAGCAGCGCCTGTTTCGGTGCTGCGACGCCCTCCCCGTTTTTCTGAAGAATGAGG
Organism: Mesobacillus subterraneus; assembly: GCF_003937825.1. Lineage (GTDB taxonomy): Bacteria > Bacillota > Bacilli > Bacillales > Cytobacillaceae > Mesobacillus > Mesobacillus subterraneus. Next base: position 126,929 of record NZ_RSFW01000010.1, read on the forward strand.
ATGCTCTTCGCTGCCTGCTTATTTTTGAATAGGGAAGACGGGAGCTGTAAAACGCCCTGTACAATAAGATGCTTTTTAATAAATTCATGCAGCATTGGAGCCTGTTCACTCTCAAACAAGCCATTGGGAATCAAGAAGAACAAATACCCCCCGTCTTTTGCATGCTTCGTGCTTTGCTCGATAAACATGTGATGGGAATACGTATGGCCTTCTTTCACTTTCACTTCATAAGTATCCGCCCTGAGGTCATTTGGGTAATAACCTACCGGAAGGTCGCAAATGACTGCGTCCGCCGGATCGACAAACAGCGGTTCAAGGCTGTCCTGATTGAAAAATTCAACCGGGTGCTTCTGCAGGTTGGCATTTACGAACGCAAGCCTGATCAGCAGGTCATCGATTTCTACCCCTACAGAATCGATTTCCTTCCCTGTCTGTTGATTTAGCACAGTCGCCAGGAGATTTCCTGTCCCGACCGCAGGGTCCAGCAGAGTGAACGATTTTTTATCAATGAATTTGTTGACCAGGTATCCAATAAACATCCCGATTGAATCAGGTGTCATCTGATGGTTCGGCTGGACATGTTCTTTCATGCCCTTCAATATGGCAAGCTGGAAGCCTTTGCGGATATCCTCCCGGCTGAAAGCCTCCAGATTGATGTCCTTATAGACTTTTTCGAGTCTCTTCTTCGCAACTTCATTGAGTTCATCCTGGAGGACCGTTCCCTGGAACATGTTCTCCCCAGTTTCGGCCAGTGCCTCTAAATATGTACATGAAAGTTCTTCTTTTAAAAGATCCGCAGTTGTATTGAATGCGGTAAATAATTGTTCTACCGGAGTCATACTCACAATCTTCCTCCCGATTTAAATAGATATCTATTTATTGTAGCCCTGTTTTAACTGGTCCACAAGAATTATGGCTGTATCAGCAAAACAAGCCGCAGGATTCTGCGGCTTGTTCTCAGGTGCTTATCTGGCTTGCTTTGCAGCTTCTACTGCTGCTTCATAGTTTGGATGATCAGTTGCTTCGCTTACATATTCCACATAAGTAACTTTGTCGCTTGAATCAACAACAAACACAGCGCGTGCAAGCAGACGCAGTTCCTTGATTGCCACTCCATAAGCTTCACCGAAAGAAAGTTCACGGTGGTCAGACAGAGTCTGGACAGTTTCGATTCCAGCTGCTCCGCACCAGCGTTTCTGTGCGAATGGAAGGTCGACGCTCACTGTCAGAATCTTAACATTGTCAAGATTTGCTGCTTCTTCATTGAAACGGCGAGTCTGCGCATCACAAACTCCTGTATCAAGTGAAGGAACGACGCTGATCAGGCGTACCTGACCTTTTGTGTCCTGAAGAGTCACTTCCGAAAGGTCATTTGCAAGCACTTTAAAATCAGGTGCCTGGTCACCAACCTTTACTTCATTGCCTAGTAATGTAACTGGGTTCCCCTTAAATGTAACAGATGCCATACCTGCTCATCCTCCTTGTCCATTATATGTACAGTGTTAATATATCTTTTAGTGAATTTTTTTGCAATTATTTTACTGGCCTCTGATTAAAAGCCCTTAATCTAATAGAATGATTTTTGCATAAGTAAGCTGCCTTTCCGTTTGAAAAGGCAGCCCATCCACCTTAGAATTCAAAATCTGTTTTTGGTCCGTTGTAATCAGACTGTGCAGATTGATTTTGATTTTGATTCTGCTGCTGGTTTCCATCCTGGCTGTTCTGGTCTTTCTTAGACATCATCTGCTGAATTTTTTCAACAGCTTGCGGTGCAAGATCCAGGATTTTTTCATATAAATGAGTGCTTTCATCAAGATGCAGCATCTTGACTCCTCTTGAGCTGACGATCAGGAAAGCGATTGGTGTTATGGATACACCGCCCCCGCTTCCTCCGCCAAACGGATGCTGGCTGCCACCAGATTTCTCTCCGCCCGATCCGCCTGATCCACCCTTAGAACCTTCCAAAACAAATTCACTTCCGCCTGCTGCGAAACCAAATCCTACTTTGGATACCGTCAGAATCACACTTCCATCGGGAGTTTCTACAGGGTCTCCAATGATCGTATTGACATCAATCATTTCTTTCAAGCTTTCCATGGCAGTTGTCATCAGTCCTTGAATTGGATGCTCAGACATTCCCGTGTTCCTCCTTGTTAAACAGTTTTAGTTTTATCACCAGAAAGGACAGACAATGGCTTTGTTTTAAACTCTGGCCAGCCGCCTTTCCAATATTTAACCAGCTTTATTCCTGCTAAAATAGCATGCCCGACTCTGACTTGAAACATACATTTAAAACTAGTAATTGAAACAGCATGCTGGAAACTCGGGGTGATGGTCATGACCGGCATCTCTTTCAGTTTCATATAGTGGCTGAGAATGCCAATTGCCCCGCCTTTCACTGCCCAGAAAGCCCCCGAGAGCACACCCGTCGCCGCTGCATCGCCGACTCCGACCATCGTGTGCCACTCTATGTTCCGGATTGTTACCTTCTTCAAAAAATCCCGGATGATTTTATGGAGACCGACAACATGGATGACCAGCTGGTTGACATCCTTGATACTATTTAACAGGTCCGTTTTATCAGCCTGCGAAGTTTTCTCTTGTTTCAGATTATCTTTAGGTCCCACACTTAATTTTTCCTCCGTCACGAGCGTCGGGGAATTGTCATCCACTTTTACAACTGGAATCTCCATCTTAATCCTTATAAGCCCGCCCCATGCCTTTATGGTGACCTTGAAATGATCATTATCATTGCCGTGGAAATAATCTAAAAAAATCTTAACTTTGGTTATAAGAATTATAATGGCCAGCACCGTGAGAATCAGTATGATGAGCAGCACCCATTTCATCGTCCTCCACAACCTTTCAGCTTATTATTATCAACAGAAAGGCAAAAAAATAAACCTGCCGCAGCAGGTTCACTTTTAACGAGGCTCGTATATGACGGTTGTATCAGCGAACAGGTCATGCAAACCCTGTTTCTTTTTTGTAAAAGCAACGACGACATACAGAACGGTCAATGTTGCCGAGATGAAACGGCCAATCCATTCACGGAAGAGGATCGTTCCCCATGTAAGTTTCTTTCCGTCCAGGTCGACCACCTTCAAACCAAAGACCATTTTTCCGAGGGTCTGGCCATAAAACTTAGTCATCAGCACAAAGTACAGGTAGAATACTATAGCCGTTGCGATGGCCATTGGTGTAAACATCTTATCCTCAAACAAGGAAAAGTCCAAAGCACGGAACACCGGATTAATGATCATCCTGTTGATGCTGCCGATGACAAGCAGGTCCAGCAAGTATGCCCAGAAGCGCATCCAGAATCCCGCGTAAAGCCCGGCATAGCGTTCTATAGGAAGGTGGCTGCCCTCCTCTGGCTGGTGCGGTATTGACTCAATTGGTGCAGAGGTCACAGCTGCTTGAGTCACCGGCCTTTCTTCCGGCTGGATAACGGAAGAATGGACAGGCTCAATCGGTTCAGCCCCAGGAACCTCTCTTGCTTCAGAATCAGAAAGGTTTTTTTCTTCTTTTTCAAATTCATTTGAGTTCATTGTTGTCCCTCCTTATTCAGCATACAGATACATCAAGCGCGGAGAATTTGGCTGGGACAATAACTTCATCAATCCTGCCATCTCCGAGTCTTTCCCTATCACTTTTTGTGCTCCCATGCTGAAAAGAGAGCCGAAGCTCATGCTTTGCGTATACTTGACAACCATTGCATCGCCCAATTTCTCATCTTTCCTTACCCTATCAATGACATCCTCAAGGTAGCCAAAATCATCGATTAAATTCAATTCTTTCGCCTGGCGTCCGTCATAGATCCTGCCATCCGCGATTTTCTTGACCTCCTGTACAGACATCCCGCGTCCTTCAGAAATTACTTTGACAAAGCCTTCGTAAGAATTATTGATCATCGATTGAAGGATCTCGCGCTCATCTTCGGTCATTTCTCGCGTCGGGCTCATTATGTCCTTATATGGACCGCTTTTAATGGTGTTGAACTCGACACCGTACTTTTCAGCAAGTCCTGCATAGTTGATGCCCTGCATGATGACACCCAGCGATCCTGTCAATGTTTCCGGGCTGGCGAAAATTTTATCGGCAGGAGCTGCTACATAATACCCTCCTGAAGCTGCCATCGATCCCATTGATACATAGATCGGCTTTTTTGTTTCTTCCTGGATTTCTTTGATTTTTTTATGGATTTCTGCGCTTTCCACGACGCCGCCTCCAGGGGAGTTGACTCTCAGGATGACTGCTTTCACGTCTTCAGAGTCTTTTACATATTCCAGCTGGTCCATGAACGCTCTGTGATTGTACAAAGGACTCTCAAAGAAGGACTGGGCGTCACCTGTATCCTGGATGACCCCGTCGATATTCAATACTGCGATTTTACTCAGCATGTCACCTTCTTCAATGATTTCCTCCGCGAACATCTCCTCAGACACAGCAAAAAATTCGTTAAACGCGTTTTCCGCGTCACCAAATGCAATCGTCGAGAGAAAATTTATAAATGTTGATGCAATAAACAAACCAGCGGCAATTCCCAATGCCGCCCACCTTTTACCATTCATTATAAAGCCCCCTTGTCAGTTCCTCTTTCTTTCAAAACGTTATGAAAAAATGATAAACTTATGTCAATACCATTTATTTTAGCAAAAGTTTTAAAAAGTGGGTAAAAATATGGAAGAAATACATAATGTTTGGAGGAATCAGTAATGCCAGAACGCCGCAATATTTATTTTTACCATAAACCAGACACAACCATGTTGGAAAAAGTTGAGCCGCTTTATGAGCTGGCGCGCCGGTTCGATTTCAATATTGTCACAGACTATAAAATTGCGAATATCATTGTCAGCATCGGCGATGACGGGACGTTCCTGCAGGCCGTCAGAAAAACAGGGTTCCGCGATGATTGCCTGTATGCCGGAATTTCGACGACTGGCTCCCTGAATATGTATTGCGATTTCCATCTTGAAGATACCGATAAAATGATTGAAGCCATCCAGACCGCGCAAATCGAAGTGCGGCGCTATCCAACGATCGATGTCACGGTTGATGGTGAAACTACCTTTACATGCTTGAATGAGTTCAGCGTACGTTCTGCAATCATTAAAGCGTTCGTGATGGACGTTTTCATCGATGACAAGCACTTTGAAACGTTCCGCGGGGACGGCATGATTGTCGCCACTCCTACAGGCAGCACAGCATATAACAAGTCTGTCAATGGCGCAGTGGTCGATCCATTGCTGCCATGCATGCAGGTAAGCGAGCTTGCTTCCGTCAACAATAATCATTACCGGACATTGGGCTCCTCCTTCATCCTCAGCGGGGACCGCAAGCTGACGTTCAAGGTTGCACAGGATGGCAATGATTATCCGATCATGGGCATGGATAATGAAGCGCTCAGCATCCAGCATGTCGAGAAATTTGATGTGAAATTAAGCAATAAAATCATCAAGACGGTTAAACTGAAGGACAACTCTTTCTGGGAAAAAGTGAAGAGGACATTCTTATAAGCAAAAGAGCTGCAGGAATATCCCGCAGCTCTTTTTTTACATCGGCATGCCTTTTTCTTTTTTCATTTTGAGACTTAATGCTGCTGCAATCTTTGTCCTCGACAATGAATAGAGGATCAGTGCTGACCAGATGAAGGTAAAGGCCAGTAAATGGACGGCAGAGAAGGTTTCATGGTAGATGAATACTCCAAGCATCAGGGTCAGAGTTGGCGCAATATACTGCAGGATTCCCAGGGTGGCCAGCGGAATCCTCTGTGCTCCTTTGGCGAAAAACAACAGCGGTAAAGCCGTCGCGGCGCCAGCACCTGCAAGCAGCAAACTTGTTGACCACGAACCCGCGAACAGCGAGTCAGAGCCCTTTGAAACCAGGTAGCCAATATAGATTGCAGCAATCGGCATCACGACCAGGGTTTCAAGTGCAAGGCCGACAGTTGAGTCGACTTTGATCAATTTCTTCGCGAGACCGTAGAGCCCGAAGGATACCGCGAGCGTCAAGGCGATCCAGGGAAATTGCCCGTAGGATACCGTCATGACCAGAACCCCGATGGCCGCCAGCGCAAACGAGATATACTGAATGATTGACAGTCTCTCCTTAAGAAAAACCATACCCAGCAGGACGCTGACGAGTGGATTGATATAGTAGCCAAGGCTTGCTTCAATCATCTGATCCGTATTGACGGCCCAAATGTAGATGAACCAGTTGATGCTGATCAGCATCGAAGCAACCGTCAGTGCTGCAATCTTCTTTTTATTCTCTGCCAGCCCCCGTAATGTACCGGTGAAGAGACCCCACTTTTTATTCATCAACAGGACCGCAGCTACGAAAAAGAAAGACCAGAAAACACGATTCGCCAATATTTCATCCGCGTTCACGTGATCGAGAAGCTTCCAATAGATTGGAAGAACCCCCCATATAATATAAGATAATGCTGCGTATAATACGCCAGCTTGTTGTTCAGTCCGTTGGTCCATTTGTGTGCGTCCTCCTAATCTTTCCAGACTCGAAATAATATCATTATAAGACCGAAAGACTGGACTGACAATCTTTTTTTAAGACCAATAACAGACAAAATAGGTGTTTCCTTCGTCCGGATTAAACATTAGGATATTATGAGCAAAAAAAAATAACCCGGCCAGGGCTATTTTTTTTCAGTTTAAAATTGTAACCGAAGGTCTCCTCTGCTGAAGAAATTTTATAACCAAAGCCCGGCTTGAAATCCAGGAAGATTTTTTCGGGAAGGGATTCCAGCGATTTTGCCGGCACGAAAAAGCTTATACCCTTCTCGACCACTTCTTCATCCTCTTTTTGTTTCTTTTCGATCTGCAGCTCAATATCGGTCGCGATGGAGCATGTGCCGACAAACTCTGCGAGTATCCTGATTCCTTCTCCATCTTCAAACCCTATTTTGTTCAATTCATTCATAGCTGCCTCTCTAATTTCTATTTTCAAAGTTGATCACCCTTTCTACTTTCAATATACCCAAGTTTACTTCCTCAACGCATTTTTTGGCGGCGTCTGTCTTGTAATTTAATCTGCAAAAAAGCAGACCATCACTGGCCTGCTTCTGAACTTATTTGCTTGCAGCTTCGAGTTCCTTCTTTCTTAATTCCACCCGGCGGATTTTTCCGGATGTTGTTTTTGGAAGCTCTTCAAGGAACTCTATTTTTCTTGGGTATTTATATGGCGCTGTCAGCTCCTTGACGTGCTCCTGAAGCTCAGCAACCAGGTTTTCCTGTTCAGGGCTGATACCATCACGCAGGACAACAAACGCTTTAACGATATGTCCGCGGATCTCATCAGGAGATGCGACTACTGCACATTCCTTGACATACGGATGTTTAACAAGCGCATCCTCGACTTCGAATGGCCCAATTGTATAACCAGAGCTGATGATGATATCATCACCGCGTCCCTCGAACCAGAAGTATCCTTCTTCGTCCTTGCTTGCTTTGTCCCCGGTCACATAGTAGTCACCGCGGAATTGCATGGCAGTCCTTTCAGGATCCTTATAGTAGTTCTTGAACAATGCTGGTGTTTCGACATGTACAGCAATGTCGCCCACTTCGCCAGGTGCACAAGGCTCACCGTTTTCGTTGATGATTTCAACCTTGTTTCCTGGTGTCGGCTTGCCCATGGACCCAGGCCTTAATTCCATTCCTTTCGTCACGCCGACCAGCAATGTGTTTTCAGTCTGGCCATAACCATCGCGAACGTCGACATTGAAATGCTTTTTGAAGGTCTCAATGACCTCCCGGTTAAGCGGTTCTCCAGCAGAAACAGCACTGTGAAGACCCGGCAGGTTGTAATCGCCCAGGTTTTCCACTTTTGCCATCAAGCGGTATTCTGTAGGCGTACAACATAACACGTTGACATTATATTTTTGTAAAAGAGACAAGTATTTCTGAGGCTCGAATTTGCCGTGGTAAACCAGTCCCGTTGCTCCGGTTCCCAATACTGACAGGAATGGACTCCATATCCACTTTTGCCAGCCCGGACCCGCAGTCGCCCATACTGTATCTCCGTCCTCGATGCCGAGCCAGTTTGTGGCCGCTGTACGCAGATGCGCGTATGCCCAGCCATGAGTGTGGACAACTCCCTTTGGATTCCCGGTCGTTCCTGAAGTATAGCTCAGGAATGCCATATCGTCCCGTTCGGTAGCGGCTAGCTCAAAATCCTCGGATGCTGATTCCATTTCCTTATCAAGATGGATCCAGCCCTCCTTCTCTCCTCCAATCACAAACTTATGAAGGTTATCTGCATCTTCGATTTCAGAGAATTCTTCAGTAAAAGGAGCATAGCTGATGATCCCCTTTACGTCTCCATGATTGATCCGGTATTGATAATCCTTTGTCCTGAGCATTTCGGAACTTGGAATAACAACCAGTCCCATCTTCAGGGAGGCAATATACACTTGGTAGGCTTCAATCAATCTTGGAACAACGACCAGGACCACATCACCTTTCTGCAGTCCGCGACTCGAGAAAACGTTTCCAATCTTATTCGCATTTGTAAGAAGCTCATGGTATGTAATTTCTTCAGTGTCGCCTGCTTCATTTTCCCATTGGATCGCTTTTCTTTGTGGATCCTGTGCAAAGCGCTCCATTTCTGATACTAGATTATACTTTTGTGGCGCAATCAATTGCTCTCTGTTCATACTCTTCCCCCTACTAATTTTTTTGTTGGCCGAAGCTGATAAAAGACTTTATCGCCTTAGCCTGTATATCCCCACTTCCTATTATACAAAATTATTTAAAAATTAAAAATTATAAGATAACATTTTTTCGCGATAATATTTGAATGGAGGGGCAAGGATCCATTTCTTTGTTGCTCTAAAACTGTACCCTGGATGATGGTCACATTTCTCATAATTTTTCATTATTTGTTACTCAATCGAACAGCTCTCTCCCTGGAGGATTTCAACCTGTCCGTTAGCGACGCTCTATCAGACAGCTTTCTACATGGAGGACGCGAACCTGTCCGTTTGAGACGCTCTATCGGACAGCTTTCTACCTGGAGGACACAAACCTGTCCGTTTGCGGGGTTCTATCGGACAGCTTTCTACCGTAAGGACTCAAACCTGTCCGATTGCACAAAAAAAAGAGCAGGGCATCTGCCCCGCTCTTTGTAGCCATATTATTCATTTTTGATTAGCGAGAGAATCCGCCACCAAGTTGTTGTTCAGCCATTTGAACAAGACGCTTAGTGATTTCTCCTCCTACAGAACCGTTAGCACGAGAAGTAGTTTCTCCGCCAAGTTGTACACCAAATTCTGTAGCGATTTCGTACTTCATTTGGTCAAGAGCTTGTTGTACTCCAGGAACTAGAAGTTGGTTTGAGTTGTTGTTGTTTGCCATGTGTTTCACCTCCTTGTGAGTATAGAGTGTGTAGAAACACATGGCTTAATACAATTCATTAATTGGTAATTGTTCACAAATTTTTAACGAATATGGTGTTTATATTTACATGTTCTTAAACAATGTTTTTTATAAAAATACCTCTTTAAATTTTACTGTTGATTTCCATTCCGGCACTTCGCTTTCCGCTGGGCTGGCGTCTGCGGGGTCTCAGCTTTCCAGCTGATCCAGCAGGACCTGAATAGCTTCTCCGAATGGCCCACGCACAATGGAAATGCGTTAGCATTTTCGGAGGAGTCTACGTGCCTTCCCCTACAATCAACAGGTGGGAAAATCAACATTGAGCAATAACAGAGCCTTTAAAATAAATCGTCCATCGGATCATCTTTTCTTTCAGAAGCAGGTTTGATGACCATGCGTTCTGTGCCGTCGACGGCTTTTTGGATCAGTTCTTCGAAGTCAAAGTAGCTTTCGAAGTTCTGGACCTTTTCCAGGCGCGGTTTTGTTTTTGGTGAAGAAGGCACAAATACGGTGCAGCAATCCTCATATGGACGGATGGAAATGTCATGGGTATCGATTTTATGGGCAATGTCCATGATTTCATGCTTGTCCATTGTAATGAGCGGGCGAATGATTGGCGTGCTGGTCACTTCATTGATGGCGTACATGCTTTCAAGCGTCTGGCTGGCGACTTGGCCCAGGCTTTCTCCCGTAATGATTGCTAAGCCGCCCTGTTTTTCACGAATCGCATCGGTTATGCGCAGCATCAGCCGTCTGGTCGTGGTCATCGTATAATTCTCAGGGACCTGCTTGTGGATGGCCTGCTGGATTTCTGTGAACGGAACAATATGGAGTGCGAAATGGCCGTTTACCTCAGCAAGCTTTTCGGAAAGATCGATAACCTTTTGCTTGGCACGTTCGCTTGTAAAAGGAGGGCTGAAGAAGTGGACACCTTCTACTTCCAGTCCTCGCTTCATTGTCAGGTAACCTGCAACCGGACTGTCTATGCCTCCAGAAAGCATGAGCATTCCCTTGCCTCCGGATGCTGAAGGCAATCCGCCGGCACCTTTTATCGTTTCTGCAGAAATATAGGCAGCTTCTTTTCTGACTTCGATTAACAGATTAAGATCCGGCCTCCGCACATCGACCTTCAGATCATCCACATTCCGTAAAATATGGCTGCCAAACTCGTAATTGATTTCATTTGTATCTAGTTCGAAAGTTTTGTCTGAGCGTTTAGCCGTAATCTTGAACGTTTGGCCCGGCTTATGGATTTTCCTGAAAAGCTCAAGGGCCGCATCTTTCATTTTTTCCAGATCCTTTTCGACCTTTATTGCCGGGCTGAAGGATTGGATTCCGAAAATTCTCTGAAGCCTCTTTCCGATTTCGTCACTGTCCTCGCCATTCAGGAGGATGAACATCCGGTCGCGATCTGCCTGGATGACCGCATTCGGATAGTCATTCAAAGCTCTTTTGATGTTCTTTCGTAACCGATCGATAAACTTATTCCTGTTTCTTCCTTTTGTTGAAATTTCTCCGTATCGCACCAATATTCGGTCATAGATCATTTTTTTACTACCTCGCTTAGATGTTTTACTGCCTCTGTTATTGCCTCAACGGCCTTTTCTGCTTCTTCCACTGTATTCCTGTATGTCAGGCTGATCCTGATTGCGCTTTCCGCACTCTCAAGCGGGACTCCCATCGCCAATAACGTCTTGCTGGGTGCCTTCTTCTTTGAAGAGCACGCACTTGTCGTTGATACATATATATCCTTTTCTTCCAGCGCATGTACAAAGGTTTCAGCCTTCAAACCTTTAATGGAAAAATTCAGTATGTGCGGCGCACTGTTCTCGGGCGGCGTGTGGATGGTGATTTCAGCAATTTGGCTGATGCCACTTCTTACTATTTCCATCGCGGCTTTCATTTGATTCAATTTCTCTTTTCTCTGCTCCATCGTCATCCTGAGCGCTTTGGACATGGCGACCATGCCTGCAACGTTTTCGGTGCCGCTCCGCTGCTTCCATTCCTGGTTCCCGCCGGAGAAAAGAGGTGACAGACGGACGCCTTCTCTGATAAACAATGCCCCTGTCCCCTTCAAGCCATGGAATTTGTGTCCGGAAATCGTGCATAAATGGATTCCCGCTTCGTAGAAATCAATTGGTACCTTCCCGACTCCCTGTACATGGTCGACATGGAACAAAGCTTTAGGATAATTCCTGAGGAGCGCGCCGATTTCATTGATCGGCTGGATTGTTCCGACCTCATTATTGACATGGATGACAGAAACCAGAATCGTGTCTTCCCGCATTTCCCTCTCAATGGCTTCAGTACTGACAAATCCATTTGCATCCGGTTTAACGTATGTTATGTCAAAACCAAGCGTTTCCAGCTGCATCATCGCATTCGTGATGGACGCATGCTCGATGCCAGTAGTAACGATATGCCTGCCTCGTTCCCGGTGGGCTATAGCGGCTCCTTTGACGGCAAGATTATTGCTTTCCGTGCCGCCCGAGGTGAACAGGACTTCTGAATCTTTGACATTCAGCAGCCTTGCAACCTGTGAGCGTGCCTGCTGGAGCAGCTTTTCGGCCTGCCCGCCTATTTTATGAAGAGATGATGGATTCCCAAAGAAATCCACGGACACCTTTAAAAATGAATCCAAAACTTCTTTATAGGGTTTTGTCGTTGCACTGTTGTCCAGATAGATCATCATCTTCCCCCCTTATCTGCTAACTAGAAATCTTATCATAATCATTTTTCATTGAAAAACAATCTGGTCGTGACTGTTAGTATCTCCCAAATAATAAGGACGCCTCCAAAAAAACAGGTCTCCAATTGGAGACCCTGTTTTTATGACTGTTTTTCAGATAACATGACTTCGATCTTTTTGAGCGCTCCTGGCTCCACTTCCTCTATTGAAGTGGCTGCCTGCTCCAGCGCCTGGCGATAATCATAATTGCGGAAGCATTCCTCTGCCTCACGTAGTCCGCGGTCTACCGACGGATATCTGCTTCGGTATCTGTTGCCATATTGAATCACGTTTTCAGCAAGCATGACCGTCTCAAGGATCTCTTCTGTCTTTGCTTCCAATTTTTCAACGGTCAGTACAGCGATTTCGAGATACTGATGGACTGACGGTATATCCAGCGGCTTCTCTTCCAGCTTTTCATTGACCTGCTTGATACTTTCATTGGCATCATCGAGAAGATAACGGTATTCCTGGGATAAGCCCGGCATATTGCTTTTGGATACCTTCCGGATCAGGTCGGTAATTTTTTTCGAAAGGTCCCTTACCTTATCCCTTGCCGTGATTTCATCTTTTCTGAGCGCACTCAGCTTTTCCATCAAAGCCTTTTGTTCGTCCACAAGGGCATCCAGCTGCTGCTTCGCTTCCTCAAGCTCTGTCTTGATCAAGCTTTGTGCTGTATCGTTTCCGGTAATCCTGTGATCGATCAATTCAAATCGCTTGATGAGACCCTTCAATTGCTTTTCGACATCCGTCTGAGCGGAGAGTTCTTTTTCGGAAAGGTGATAGCTCTCCTGGATGTGCATGGTCTCTTCCTTCAAGGTCTTGCTTTCAGTAATGGCCCTGACAAGAATTTCTCTTGCTTCATGTTCTGTTTTCGTGATGTATTGCTTGGCGAGGACTTCCTGCTCCAGCTGGTCGAATAACTGCTCTACTCTCGCCTTCAAGCCATGGATGCCTTCCTCGGCTTTTTCCACATCCCCATTTTCAAGGGAAGAAAGATGTTCGCTTAGTTCCCTGGCAATCGCTTCAATTTCAGCCTCAGCCTTCAGGTGGTCAAGAACGTATCCCTGGGTTGCCATTTCCTTGACGCCATCCTTGAGGTCGCTTACCTGGCCTGGAATGACCGACTGACAATCATGCAGCAGTTCGGGGATAATTTCCATCTTTGAGGATACTTGTTCCAGCATTGCCTGGATGGATAACACGGTTTCCCTCGCTTCAAGGTAATTCCCGTTTTCAGTTTTCTCGTCAAATTCCATGAATTTCGCCTGGATTTGTTCCAGCATCGATTCAAGGCTTGCCTCCACGCTTCCAAAGCTGTGCCTGTGCGTCAGAAGATTCTTCTTGCTCTCTCTGTACTGTTCCTTCAGCCCATCGATTTCTTCACGGTTCTTTTCTTCGCTTCCGACAAGCTCGTTCAGTTCGTTCAGGATCTTTTTGATTTTATCCTCTGTTTCCGTCAGTTTACGGTCAATGACAGCCAGCGATTCCTTTGCTTTTTTGAATCGGTATTTATCAATGAATTCCTCTGCGTCGAACAAGTAATCCTCGATGCCTGGCAGCTTGGCAGTCACAATTTCATCCCACTCCTGGCGCCAGCGCTCGAAAAGCTCTTCTGTCTGTCCGGTCATGTTCAACTGCTTCACTTTTGACATTTCATCAAGCACCGGCCGGTTCATGATATCGATTTTCCAAGACTCGTACCGGTCAACCTCACTGTAGTACTTCCGTTTCATAAAATAGCCGATCAGAAAAAGTATGATCAATATAGCAATTCCGCCAATTATGTACTCCATTGTTATCCCCCTGGCCTCACAAATTCCAAGTTCTGAAAACTTCTATATAAAATGAATTGATAAATGCATGTATAATGTATTTATATTATCATGTAAACGACAATTTTTGACTATTAAAATGAGATTTTTTGTTGAAATTATCCGAATTAAGCCGATTTAACTTGAAATCTTGCACGAAATCTTACTTTTGGGTGGTGTTTTTTTGAGAGACGGACATGTTCACACATCTTTTTGCCCACATGGCACGAATGATTCATTGGTCGATTATATTGAAAGGGCCCTGCAGCTCGGCTACTCCGAAATCACATTTGCTGAACACGCTCCCCTTCCCGGGAGTTTCATAGACCCAACACCTATGAAAGACAGCGCAATGCGGCTTGAAGATGTAGAATCATACTTCCGCACTATTGAAGAAGCAAAGAAAAGGTACGCTGGAAAAATTAAAATTCATACTGGTTTCGAGGTTGATTATATCGAAGGATTCGAGGAACATACAACTGATATCCTGAACGAATTTGGCCGGTACCTAGATGACGCGATTCTTTCCGTCCATTTTTTGAAAAATGCTGATGGTCTGTATGAATGCCTCGATTACAGTCCTGAGCAATTTGCAAGCATGATTGACGGCTATGGATCTGCAGAAAAAGTGCACCGCAAATATTTTCAGACTGTCCTTGAATCCATAAAAGCCGACCTCGGGGCATTCAAGCCAAAAAGAATCGGGCATATTACCCTGGCGAATAAATTCCAGAAGAAGTATCCGGTCCAAACCCCTTTTACTGAAGAAGTCATGGTCATCCTTGATCAAGTTGCGATCATGGGCTATGAACTGGATTATAATGGCGCAGGCACGGCAAAACCCCTTTGCCGGGAGCCATACCCGCCACAGTGGGTCATTGAGGAAGCCAAAAAGCGCGGAATCCAGCTTGTGTACGGCTCTGACGCCCACCAGGCAAAGGAGCTCGGACAGGGATTGGATGTTATGATTCTATAGGAAATGCGCAAGCACCGTGACCTTCCTTGACAAGCACTGAAGCTGCCATTTCCCGAATTGAAGTATTATTAATAAAAAAGGAAACCGGCTGATGACCGGTTTCCTAGATATTTATTAACATTTTTTCAGGCTGCTGTTCAGCACAAAGTGTTCCCCTGATCCACTTCGAAATTTCTTGGCCATACTTATCGGCAAAATATTTTTCATGAGGCTGTACATGCAGCACCTCTGTTACGTAATGGGTATTAAGGAACGGCATCGAAAGCAGCGCCTTTAGCTGCAAAATGGTGAACTGGACAGATAACTTCTTGAATTCGCCTGTCTCCATCCCTGCCTCAAGAACCTTTTTAAACATAAATCGCTCCTTCACATGATAGGTTGACATGATTTCCCTGACAACCTGTGAATCAATGGTCATTTCTCTTAAAATAAATCTCGTCAATTGGATATTTTCACACTGGTATCTTAAAACATGATCCACCATCGCTTTCAGGCAAGCCTCTGCCCCGCATTCGAGCAAAGCGTAGCCCTTCTCCAACTCTTCAAGATAGTGCTCAAAAAAGACAGTAAAACAGTTTTCGAGGAGTCCATTCTTGTTCTGGAAGTAGTATGAGATATTCGCCGCATTGACATCCGCCTTGGCTGCAATATCCCTTACTGATGTACCATTGAAGCCCTTCGTATTGAATAAGTAAATGGCCGCATCAATAATTGCAGCTTTTGAATTTTTTCTCATTTTCTCCGCCCCTCACTTTCCGCAAATAACCTTACTGTTTACCATTCTTGGAACAAACGAAATTTCCTTTATAAAAAGCTCGACAAAGTCTCCATTCTTTCGCCGATTTTTGATACAATGTAAATTAAAACTTCAAGAATGAGGGGGAAAAACGATGTTTAACGTCGAAACATACAGCAGCACTCGCGAAAAAAATTATGATTTGGTCATCAAACAACTTAAGGCACTGATCGAGGATGAAAAGAATGCGGTCGCGAATCTGAGCAATGCCTCCGCCCTATTGAACCAATTCCTCGACCGCATCAACTGGGTTGGCTTCTATCTGATGGAGAACGGTGAGCTTGTCCTTGGGCCATTCCAGGGTCTGCCTGCTTGTGTCAGGATCCCGCTTGGAAGAGGAGTTTGCGGAACAGCAGCCTCAAAACAGGAGACGTTGAGGGTTGAAGATGTTCACCAATTCCCTGGCCATATCGCATGCGATGCCGCGTCCCAATCCGAAATCGTTGTCCCGATGATCAAAGACGGTAAGGTTGTCGGCGTCCTTGATATTGACTCCCCTGAAAAAAATCGCTTTGATGAACTGGACCAGCAAAAGCTGGAGGAATTCGTTGAAGTATTGGTGCAGTATATTTAAGGTACGGCACCCGCTTTCCTTAAAAATAAGAAGAGCAGCTTTCCATTGACCGGAAGCTGCTCCTTTTTCATTTAATGACCGTTTACTATCTATTAAATACTTCCTGTTTCCTGTACTGTTTCTTTTCTGACTGCTTCAAAGGCTGCTTCCAGGTCGTCTCTCAGGTCTTCCCATGCTTCGAGGCCGACAGAAAGCCTAAGCATATTGTCCTTTATGCCCATCTTTTCCCGCGCTTCCTTAGGTACGACTGCGTGGGTCATCGTAGCCGGGTGCTGAATCAGTGTTTCGGCATCCCCAAGGCTGACTGCGATTTTAATGAGCTTGAGCTGATTCATGAATGCCTGTGCCTCTTTTTGGCCGCCTTTGATATTGAAGGAAATCAAACCGCCTGGCTTGCGCATCTGTTTTTTTGCAATGGCATAGTCAGGATGCTTCGGATCGCCCGGGAAGATGACTTCCTCGACGGCAGGGTGGCCGGTCAAATACTCCGCCAGTTTTTCTGCGTTGTCACAATGGCGGTCCATTCTAACCGGCAATGTCTTCAATCCGCGCAGCAGCAGCCAGGCATCAAATGGTGACATGACTCCGCCAATGTCCTTCTGTGTTGTCATCGCGATTTTTGACATGATATCCTTCGGCCCAACCGCTATTCCGGCAATGACATCGCCATGACCACAAATATACTTTGTCGCGCTATGGATGACGAAATCGCAGCCAAGCTCCAGCGGATTTTGCAGGTATGGAGAACTGAATGTGTTATCCACAACGACCGGGATTCCTTTTTCCTTGGCCACATCCGCGACCATTTCCAGGTCTACGAGTCTCATTGTTGGGTTGATTGGCGTCTCAATATAAATGACTCTTGTCTCGGGAGTGATCGCCGCGAGGACTTCCTCTCTCGTCGACATCATCGAAAAATCATGATTGATTTCGTACTTTTCCTTCATGAGCTGCAAGAGCCCGAATGTGCAGCCATATACTCCCTGTGAACAAAGAATATGGTCACCTGTGCGAGTCAACGCTACTAATATCGCAGAGACAGCTGCCATCCCGGAAGCGAACGCCAGGGCTTTCTCCCCTTTTTCAATCGTTGCCATTCTTTCCTCCAACATGGCAACGGTTGGGTTTCCAAGGCGGGAATAAATGTATCCATCCTCTTCACCCGCAAAGCGTCTTTCTCCCTGTTCGGCTGTATCGAAAGTGAACGTACTAGTTTGGAATAACGGAGGAGCAAGGCTTCCCCTGAATTCGTCCGACCTATACCCTGAATGGATGACTTCTGTTTCGAATCTTTTCTCTCCCATTACGATTCCTCCTGTATAGTTTGTAACCGCTTACAAAATACCCCCATAAACAGGATATGACATTTACCCCTTAATGGAAAGTAATTTCTCTCACACCATCATAAAAAGTCCTGTTGTCCACTAAACGGGAAAAGCACTCATTTCTGAGTGCTTTTGAAATCAAATTGGGTTTCATTCTGTATGACTACCTTATTTTTCCCAGAGCCCTTCGCGATATAAAGAGCCTGATCAGCCCTTTTGAATACGGACTTGGTCGTATCCTCCTGCCCTTTGACCCAAGCGGATACTCCACATGAAATCGTGACATTCGGGTTCGTATTTCGTTCAACCTTATCGACGAGCCTTTTGGCGATCATCACACCAATTCCAAGAGGAGTACCCGGCAAATAAATCGCGAGTTCTTCTCCACCCCACCGGGCACCTATATCCGTGCCGCGTATATTCTGGGCAATCTGGCGGGCGAGCTGGACAAGCACCTCGTCACCTACCTGATGGCCATACTGATCATTGACCCCCTTAAAGTTATCGATATCGATCAGGATGAATGTTCCCTGAGAGTCCTCGAGCATGGAAAGATTCATCTTGTCATCCAAATAACTCCGAGAATAAAGCTTCGTCAAATGATCGGTTACAACCATCTTTTCCAGTTCTTCACGCAGCATCGAATTCGTGAAGGCCAAGGTCGAATGGTGGATCAGCGACTGAAGCAGCTTGAATGTATCGAATGTAAAATGGTATGGCTCCTCATGCAGCACGAGCGCTAATCCTCTCAACTCCCCGCTCTGAATCATGGGAACACCCATAATCGAGCGGAATCCCAATAAGTCTGCCTCATCCTCAGAGGCAAAATCGCCTATGAATATCGGTTCCATATCCTGCTTGATCCTTTTCCCAATCCTCAGAATGTAACTGGAAGCCTCCTTGGAAAAGAAAAAGCCGCTGCTGCCCTGAAGTACGGTAAAGGAATCCTTTTCGGCATCGTGCATGATGAAACCGACTTCATTTGCCTTGAAGGACTTCATGATCTGTCCGCATATGAACGACATGGTATCCGTCAGGCGCAGGCTTGTATTAAGCTGATGGGACGTTTCATTGATTAACTGCAGGTCGGAGATCAACTTCCTCGACTGTTCATACAGCTTGGCGTTCTCAAGCGCACTGCCGGCAGTGTTGGCAAGCAGCTTGATAAACTCGATCTCATTTTGAGGGAAGACAAGTGAATCCGAAGCAATTACCTGCAGCACACCATATACTCCCTGCTTCCCTTTTAAGGGAGCATACATGATGGAATTTTTATCAATGATTGAATCCTCAAACTGGATTTGCCCGCTAACATAAGATTGCATCGCAGTCAGATTTTCACTGTCATATTCAAGATCCTTGACCGGCAATCCTTCATACCCCTGATGGTCATGTGACAGCAGCAGATAATAAGTAAAGGAAGGATAAACTTCCCTTAATGTTGAGATGATCTCACCAAGAACAGCGTCCATATCCATCGTCGAATGGAATTTTTCCGTTACCCTGAACAGGAGCTTGTACCGCTTTTCTTCTTCCATTGTATGGGCGAGGCAGCGGATCTTTTCGACAAATATGCCGCACTCATGTGATATCCTTTGCCAGAACCAATCTGATCCTGAACCGCCGCTCCTATTTATGGCGAAAAGGCCCTTCAGTTTTTCGTCGGCAGCAAGGATAAGCAGCAAGTCATATTGAGGCATGGATGGTGGATTTTTAATGAAGGAATGAGGGCCGGAAACTAATTCATCGATCATGCAATCGGTAAAGGCACCTGCCATGGGTACATTTTCCCCATCTCTAGTCGTCGCTTCCAGGAACAACCCATGATTCCATTCCTCACAGCTGTAAAAATCAACCACGTCGGCCCTGATCAATCCACGCAAAACATCAAGCATTTGGGAAAGAATTTCTGTAAAAGACAAAGATTGTCTGCCAGTGCTGATCAAATCGAAAAACCTGCTTTTCAGCTCTAAAACTATTTCACGTTCTAATAATTCTTCCATATGTATCACCTGTTTTTAAATCACTTCAACAGCGATCGGTATGTGGCTTGAATTCGTACTGGCTCTCCGAGAGGGAGGAGCATTCAATAAGAGATTCATCACGTGGCAAGTTGCTATATCATCGGACATATCCAAATATTTGAAAAATATAATAATTACTACTCATTATATCATAGACCTAGTAAAATAGTATGATATAAAAGCATATTCTTCAGGAAGATTTTCATTTACTCCTTTGACGAACTTTCAAATATGCTATTGACTTTATACAAACAAAAATTATATAATACTCTTTGTGTAAAATATCGCAGCCTATGTGATCAACATTGTGTTTGTATTTTGTTCCTCAATTTTATTGATGGTGTATCTCGTAACCCGCTGCTGCTAGGGCGAAGGTACATGAAAACAAAATACGCATGATTGTCCCATCACAATCTGTTTTTATTTTACAAAATAAAAACTAAGGAGGAGTCATTCATGGCTCGTTATACCGGCCCAAGCTGGAAACTATCCCGCCGTCTTGGAATTTCACTAAGCGGTACAGGTAAAGAATTAGAAAAACGCCCTTACGCACCGGGTCCTCATGGTCCTAACCAGCGTAAAAAACTATCCGAATACGGATTGCAACTTCAAGAGAAGCAAAAGCTTCGCCACATGTACGGGGTAACTGAGCGCCAGTTCCGTAACTTGTTCGACAAAGCAGGCAAAATGCCTGGTAAGCACGGTGAAAACTTCATGATCCTTCTTGAAGCTCGCCTTGACAACGTTGTTTACCGTCTTGGTCTTGCTCGCACTCGTCGTGCAGCTCGCCAGTTAGTAAACCACGGTCACATCATGGTTGATGGCGCACGCGTAGACATCCCATCTTACCGCGTAGCTCCAGGACAAACAATCACACTTCGTGAAAAGTCTCGCAACCTTGATGTTGTTAAAGAAGCAATCGAAGTAAACAACTTCGTACCTGACTTCTTGACTTTCGATGCAGACAAGCTAGAAGGAACTTTCACTCGTATGCCTGAGCGTTCTGAACTTCCAGCTGAAATCAACGAAGCTCTTATCGTTGAATTCTACTCTCGTTAATAGAGTGTGTAAAAACCCCAGCCTATTTGGCTGGGGTTTTTGTTTGGGTTGGAACGGATGTACATGTTGCTAACATCGGGTCAGGATACGACATCGGTGCAGATGCTCTATTGGACAGCTTTCTGACAATCGGAGCGGAAGCTGTAGTGTGAACCTCTCTATCGGACAGCTTTTTGATTAACCAAGGGAAACCTGTCCGTGTGAGCCTCTCTATCCGACAGCTTTCGGACAAACCAAGGGAAAGTTGTCCGATTGCACTGCCCTTATGGACAGGACTACGAAGCTGCCTCTCATTTGTTTAGAAAACAGCCTCCTCAAAATTGAGGGGGCTGTTTGTCATTTAGTATTTAAACATGAAGTACTTCTTTTTACCGCGGCGGATGATGGTGAACTGTCCTTCGATCTTGTCGGCTTCACTTAAGACATAGGCCGTGTCGGTTACACGCTCTCCGTTCAGGGAGACTGCACCGTTCGAAACATCTTCACGGGCCTGGCGCTTGGATGGCGAAATTTTTGCTTCGACAAGCAGGTCCACCAGACCAAGCTCCTCTTCCCCTTCTACTGTGAAGGAAGGAACATCTTTGAAGCCTTGCTTGATTTCATCGGCAGTCAGATTCTTGATGTCTCCGCTGAATAGAGCGGCCGAGATTCTGATTGCCTGCTGCAATGATTCTTCGCCGTGGATCATGCGTGTCATCTCTTCAGCCAGGGCTTTTTGCGCCTTACGAAGATGCGGTTCTTCCTCTACTGCTTTTTCCAATGCTTCGATTTCTTCTTTTCCTAAGAAGGTGAAGAATTTCAGGTATTTGATGACATCAGCATCAGCCGTGTTGATCCAGAACTGGTAGAACTCGTATGGAGAGGTTTTTTCCGGATCAAGCCACACAGCGCCGCTTTCTGATTTCCCGAATTTGGTACCATCTGCTTTCGTTACGAGCGGGATTGTCAGTCCAAAAGCTTTTGAGCCTTCAGCAGACATTTTACGGATCAGCTCAAGGCCTGTCGTGATATTGCCCCACTGGTCGCTTCCGCCGATCTGCAGTTTGCAGTCATGTTTTTCGTATAAATGGTAGAAATCCATCGCCTGAAGGATGGTGTAAGTAAATTCAGTGAACGAAATACCTGTTTCGAGTCTTGTAGCGATTGTATCCTTTGCCAGCATGTAATTCACGCCAACATGCTTACCGAAGTCACGCAGGAATGTCACTACATCCATGGAACCGGCCCAGTCGTAGTTGTTGACCATCAGGGCTCCATTTTCGCCTTCCACGCTGAAAATTTGCTCAAGCTGCTTCCTGATTCCATCCACATTCAGCTGAACTTGCTCCATTGTTTGCAGTTTACGCTCTTCACTCTTCCCGCTTGGGTCGCCGATCAGCCCGGTCGCTCCCCCAACAAGCACGATTGGACGATGGCCTGCATTCTGGAAACGGCGAAGCGTCAGGAATGGCAGCAAATGTCCGATATGCATGCTGTCAGCAGTCGGGTCTACACCGCAGTAGAGGGAAATCTTCTCTTTTGTAAGGAGATCTTTTAGACCCTCTTCATCTGTCTGCTGGTAAATAATCCCGCGCCATTCGAGATCTTTTAGTAATTCCATTTCTTCTTCCTCCATTCAAGATATTCTTCACACCGGAATTTCCGCAATAAAAAAACGCCCCTGCAATAAATGCAGGGGCGCTATATGCGCGGTACCACCCGGCTTGAAAACAAAATAAAAATGTCTTCCACTCAATAAAATAACGGTTAAACCGTCCGCGGCTACTATGTGACTCAAGTTCACTGCGGCGCTCAGGGAGGTAATTCATCCTTCTGTTTGTACCGGCTCACAGCGGCCGCCGGCTTTCTGGAACAGTGACAGAAGCACTACTGATTCCCTTCACAGCTTTTTGCTATAAAGTTAATAAAGCATTTTTACCATAAAGAAGGATCAGTTGTCAAATTCGACATAAATTTTCAGAAAAATTCAGATTGCAGTCTTTTCGACAGCTTGTTTATGCTATAATGTATGTGATTTTAGGGGGAATGATATGAATGCATGAAGGAAAACAGCCTTGGAAAGAGATGCTAAAATCCTTTGGTGCTTTTTTTACGAATAAAAAGACCGTAAAAGGTGCCAGGATTACTTATTCGGTTGTCTGGAACATGCTGTTGTTATTGATCATTGTGCTGGTTCTCGGTGCTGGCTTTGCCGCAGGTACAGGTGCCGGGTATTTCGCATCCCTTGTCAAAGATGAACAAATCCGACCTTATGAAAGCATGAGGAAAGATATCTACAACTATGAAGAAACATCGGATTTATATTTTGATAATGATGTTTATCTTGGCAAGCTCCGAACGGACCTTTACCGGGAGGAAGTCAAGCTTGATGATATGTCGAAGCATTTAGTAAATGCGGTCGTCGCGACAGAGGATGAATACTTCTATGAGCATGACGGCGTTGTTCCAAAAGCGATCATGCGTGCGCTTTTCCAAGAGGTCACAAACTCCTCCACATCATCCGGAGGAAGTACTCTGACGCAGCAGCTGATCAAAAACCAAATTTTGACGAATGAAATTTCCTTTGAACGGAAAGCGAAAGAAATCCTTCTTGCGCTTCGTCTCGAAAAATTCTTTGATAAAAAAGAAATCCTCGAAGCATATTTGAACGTTGCGACATTCGGACGCAATGCGAACGGCAGTAATATCGCCGGAGTTCAGGCAGCCGCAAATGGAATTTTCGGGAAGGATGCAAAGGACCTGACTTTGCCTCAGGCAGCCTTCATTGCCGGACTGCCGCAGAGCCCGTTTGGATATACACCGTTCAGCAGTGACCAGGGCAAGCTGAAAGATGAAGCTGGTCTGGCACCAGGACTGTCACGCTATAAAACCGTCATTACGAGGATGCATGGCGCTGGTTTCATTACCAATGCAGAGTACCAGGATGCAATCAATTACGATATTACGAAGGATTTTGTTAAAGAGGTCCCTAGCGATAATACTGTAGAGGAATATCCGTTCCTCACGTTTGAAATCGAGGCCCGGTCCAGAGAGATTCTGGCGAAAATTCTTGCAGAGCGTGATGGCTATGAGCTGGATGATCTGAAAAAAGATGATAAATTGATGGCTGAATATGAAGCACTTGCCGATCGAGACCTTCGACAGAATGGCTATAAAATCTACACGACCATCAATAAAGAAATCTATGAAAAAATGCAGGAAACGGCCAAGAACTACCCTTACTATGGCAGTGATAAACCGCAGGAAGTCCCTGATCCGGATGATTCGAGCAAAACCATCGTTATCCAGGAGCCAGTGGAAATCGGAGCTACCCTGATCGAAAACAAGACAGGGAAAATCATCAGCTTTGTCGGCGGCCGAAACTTCAAGCGTGAGCAAACAAATCACGCAACAAGGGCGCCAAGACAAAACGGTTCAACGATGAAGCCGCTCCTTGTTTATGCTCCTGCGATGGAATTGGGGAAACTGCATCCAGGAACCGTCCTTCCTGACGTGCAGGTGTTCCTGAATCAGGGTAAACAATGGCCAAACAACTATGATATGAGATACAGCGGTTTGACGACTGCCAGATATGCATTGACCAGGTCCTATAACGTTCCGGCTGTACTCGCATACAGGAGCATCATCGGACAAAGGCCGGCGAATTTCCTCGATAAGATGGGATTCTCCAACCTGAAGCCTGATGATTATACGAACCTTTCAACCGCAATCGGTTCAATGCGCGGCGGTGTAACTGTTGAGGAGAATACCAATGCATTTGGTACATTCGCGAACGGTGGTAAGTTCATCGATGCTTATATGATTGAAAAAATCGTCGATAAGCATGGTGAAGTTGTCTACCAGCATAAGTCCGAGCCAGTGGATGTATTCAGTCCGCAGACTTCTTACCTGACGATTGATATGATGCGTGATGTCATTAATCGCGGTACAGCTACAGCAGTGAAGAGCAGACTGAAATTTGCTTCTGACTGGGCCGGCAAAACCGGAACAGGTCATGATTATTTTGATGCATGGTTTGTTGCGACAAATCCGAACGTATCATTTGGAGTCTGGCTTGGCTATGACCATAACAAGCCTCTTGAACGTACCTATAAAGGCCTCTCATATGGTGTAAGAACTCAGTACATCTGGGCAGACCTGCTGAATGATGCCTACTCGGTCGATCCTAAGCTCGTTGATCCTGAAGAGCGCTTCAAGATGCCTGGCGGTATTGTCAAGAGATCCTATTGCGGAGTATCAGGCTTGCTTCCTTCCAACGCATGTTCGAAAGCTGGACTAGTCGAGTCAGATTACTTCATTGCTAAATATGCGCCAACAAAGGTCGATGACAGTCTTGTTGAAAACAAATTTGTAAGAGTTGGAGATAAACGTTTTATTGCCCTTGATTCAACTCCTGACGAATTTACAGAATCAGGTGTCATCCTGGATCCAAGTTATATGGAAAGCTATATCGGCCATAAAATCCGCGACCCTCAACAGCTCATTCCTAAAAAGGATGCCTGGAGTAAAATCCTGGTTGCAGATGACAAGCTGAGTGAAAACGGAAAGGTACCTGCTGCACTTAAAGTCAAACTTGATGGCAAAAAAATCAGCTGGGGCAAGCATCCTGAAAACGATATTGTCGGCTATCGAATTTACAACAACAAGAAAAAGGTCGGCAGCATCAAAACAGGAGCTGATTTAGTATTCAATGCAGGGGACGGCTCATTCTATGTCACGGCAGTCGATATTGCCGGGAAAGAATCGGCTCCATCCAATATCATTGAAATTGGAAAACCTGCAGAACCGAAAGATCCGCCGGAAGATGGAAAACCAAAGGATCCAAAACCTAAGGACCCAAAACCTAAAGACCCGCCGCCAACCAACCCTAAACCAAAAGATCCACCTAAACCACCACCGCCTCCACCACCGGGGGATGGAGATGGAGATGGTGAGGGAGATGGAAACGGCGATGGAAACTAGAATAATCTAATGGAATCCCCGCATTGATACATGCGGGGTTTTTCTTTTCCTCGTTTTATTTGAATAATCAAATCCATGAAAAAAAGTGCGAAACAAAGTTTCGCACTCTTTTTATGATAGATCTATTAGTCTTCCATCGTAGACAAATCGCCAGTTGGAAGGTCAAGTTCCCATGCTTTCAACACACGGCGCATGATTTTACCGCTTCGCGTTTTTGGAAGTTTGTCGCGGAATTCGATTTCACGAGGCGCTGCATGTGCTGCAAGGCCTTTTTTAACGAATTGACGAATTTCCTCGATCAACTCATCGGATTGCTCATAGCCATCACGCAGGGCGATGAAAGCCTTGATGATTTCCCCGCGGACTGGGTCCGGTTTGCCGATGACGCCCGCTTCCGCTACTGCCGGGTGTTCAACCAGTTTGCTTTCAACCTCAAAAGGTCCTACGCGCTCTCCGGAAGTCATGATGACATCATCAATCCTTCCCTGGAACCAGAAGTATCCATCCTCATCCATGTAAGCTGAGTCACCTGAAACATACCAGTCACCAGGCATAAAATAGGATTCATATTTCTGCGGATTGTTCCAGATTGTATGCATCATGGATGGCCAGCCTTTTTGGATTGCCAAGTTGCCCATTCTGTATGGAGGCAATTCATTGCCCTGATCATCGACAATCGCAGCTTTGACACCCGGAATCGGCTTGCCCATTGATCCAGGCTTGATTTCCATGCTTGGGTAGTTACAGATGACCTGTGCACCTGTTTCAGTCATCCACCATGTATCATGGATGCGCAGGTGGAACACCTTCATTCCCCATCTGACTACCTCTGGGTTCAGCGGCTCACCTACACTCAGGATATGGCGCAGTGATTTGAGGTCGAATTTCTTCACAACCTCGTCCCCTGCTCCCATCAGCATCCTAAATGCCGTTGGCGCACTGTACCAGACTGTCACTCCATATTCTTCGATCATCTTGTACCATGTTTCAGGATTGAAACGTCCGCCAATGATCACATTTGACGCTCCTGCAAGCCATGGTCCGAAAATGCCGTATGAAGTTCCAGTGACCCAGCCTGGATCTGCTGTGCACCAGTATACATCCTCTTCCTTCAGGTCAAGCACCCACTTGGCAGTCTGATAATGCTGGATCATCGCATTGTGGACATGGAGAACGCCTTTTGGCTTGCCAGTTGAACCGGAAGTATAATGCAGAATAAGGCCATCCTTGCGGTCAACCCACTCAACATCAAGCTTCTTGCTAGCTTCGGACAGCTTTTGCTTAAAATCTATGTACTGGCCGTTCTCTTCAAGATTGTCACCAACCAGAAGAATACGCTTAAGGTCCGGCAGTTCACTTACCGGCACCCTTTCAAGCAGTTCAGGTGTCGTAACCAGTACCTTTGCGCCGCTATCCTGCAGCCTGTCACGTACAGCACCTTCCATGAATGCTTCGAATAAAGGTCCGACAATCGCACCTAGCTTGACCGCTCCGAGAACAGCAAAATACAATTCTGGAGATCGAGGCATGAAGATAAATACACGGTCCCCTTTTTCCACATCCGCGTACGTTTTGAAGACATTCCCCGCCTTGTTCGTAAGCTCCTTCATTTCCTTAAATGTATACTTTTCCTTGCGTACACCATCCTGGTAATATAGCGCAACTTTATTTTTCCTGAACCCTTCAGCGTGGCGGTCAATCGCCTCATAGGCCATATTGACCTTGCCTGTTTCATACCAGGAAAATGCTTTTTCTGCTTCACTCCAGTCGAATTGACCATGAAGCTCATCATAATTTTTAAGGTTGTGATCCCCTTGCGTTACTGGTAGCGCTTCCACTTTCATGTATCCATCCCCCTTGTCTTTTTTATTTAAAATCCATTATAGTATAAAAATTCGATTTTCTCAATTTTTAAAATATTTAATGAAATAAAAATTCAAATTTTATTGATATAATGCTTTTTAGTCCAGGGAACAGAAGATGTGTTCCCCTGCTCATTTTATTACATCTAATACACCTGCAAAATGCAGATTTGCATGTAGTAAAAATGAATATTTAAATACAGAAAATTTTGTGAAATCGCTTTTATCTGTTAGATTTTATGTATAATAGAATTATCGTTTGAATTGTTGACGGGTGGTGACTAAATGGAACATAAAAAGACTTATAACGCAAAAGAATTGAAAACTCCTCATGGCCGTTTGATCATTGAAGGCCCGATTTCTCCAGAAAAACTAGCAAGCTATGAATTTCATAAGGACCTGGTGGCATTCCGCCCTCCTGCCCAGCAGCACAAGGCTCTTGTCGAAATCGCTGGGCTCCCTGAGGGACGGATCATCGTGGCCCGTTTGGGTCATATGATCGTCGGGTATGTTACTTACCTGTATCCAGACCCGCTGGAAAGATGGTCTGAAGGCGGTATGGAAGATTTAATAGAACTGGGCGCGATTGAGGTCATCCCTGAATTCCGTGGATGGTCTGTCGGCAAGAATCTGTTGATTGTCTCGATGATGGACGATGCAATGGATGACTATATTATTATTACGACTGAATATTACTGGCACTGGGATTTAAAAGGTACCGGTTTGAATGTGTGGGAATACCGCAAAGTGATGGAAAAAATGATGAATGCGGGCGGATTGACCTGGTATGCAACAGATGACCCTGAAATCAGTTCCCATCCAGCAAACT
Organism: Mesobacillus subterraneus; assembly: GCF_003937825.1. GTDB lineage: Bacteria > Bacillota > Bacilli > Bacillales > Cytobacillaceae > Mesobacillus > Mesobacillus subterraneus. Next base: position 155,273 of record NZ_RSFW01000010.1, read on the forward strand.
GCCTGATGGCACGGATTGGAAAAAGGATACCAACCGAATCAATCCAACAATTCGACCAGCTGCGATTCATGAATCGTTTCATGTATTAATCCTGCATAGATTTTTTTACAGACCTCATCTATCAAGGAGGAAGGAACCATGATCGTCGAGGAAATTATGAAAAAGACAGTTACGACACTTTTTCCTGAAAATACGATTGCAGACGCGATCAAGCTGATGGCTGACCATAAAATCCGCCACATCCCTATTGTGAATTCAGATCATGCTGTCGTAGGACTCGTATCCGACCGTGATATCAAGGACGCCGCTCCATCTATATTTCACTGGGATGAACATAAAGGAGAACTAGACAACCCTGTTAAGTCCATTATGACAAGAGATGTGATCACAGGACATCCTCTCGATTTTGTCGAGGAAATCTCGGCTATATTTTATGAGCATAACATCAGCTGCCTGCCAATCATTAAAGATAAGAAGCTGGTAGGGATCGTCACCGAAACGGACCTGCTCCATACACTTGTCGAGCTTACCGGCGCCCACCAGCCCGGTTCGCAAATCGAAGTGAAGGTACCGAACAAGGCGGGAATGCTTTGTGAAATCGCGTCTGTGATCAGCATGCGAAAGGCGAATATCCAGAGTGTGCTCGTATACCCTGACCAAAAGGACGAACGTTATAAGATCCTCGTTGTCCGGATCCAGACAATGAACCCGATTGCGGTAATCGAGGATTTGAAGAAAGCAGGCCACCATGTTCTCTGGCCTAATCTTCCGGGGGTTTCATCATGAGCGACCGCTCTGTGTTTGTCTTTTCAGAAGAGCTGCTGAATTACCGTTTCAGCAGCCACCATCCTTTTAACCAAATGCGGTTGAAGCTTACGTTGGATTTGCTGCGTAAGACAGGTGCCATCGAAGATCAGCACATCGTGGCACCTCGTATGGCCACGGATGAGGAGCTTTACCTTGTCCATGACCCTAATTTTGTAAACGCTGTTAAGCTTGCAGGCCAGGGAAAGCTTAAGGGTGATACCGCAGAAGGCTATGGATTGGGAACGGAAGACACACCGATTTTCGCAAATATGCATGAAGCAAGCGCGCTGCTCGTCGGCGGCACCCTGACGGCAGTCGATCAAGTCATGAACGGCCAGGCGGAGCATGCACTGCACCTTGGCGGCGGCCTGCACCACGGCTTCCGGGGAAAAGCCTCAGGGTTCTGCATCTACAATGACAGCTCTGTCGCGATTAAATACCTGCAGGAAAAGTATAACGCACGCGTGTTGTATGTCGATACAGATGCCCATCATGGGGACGGCGTGCAATGGTCATTCTATGATGATCCGGATGTCTGCACGTTATCGATTCATGAAACTGGACGCTATCTTTTTCCGGGTACTGGAAATGTGAATGAACGCGGCCAGGGCAAAGGCTATGGATATTCTTTTAACATTCCGGTCGATGCCTTCACAGAAGATGAGTCATGGCTCGATGCCTACAGGACAGCACTGACAGAGGTGGCTGAATTTTTCAAGCCTGACGTCATCCTTACACAGAACGGCGCGGACGCTCATTATCTTGACCCTTTGACCCATCTGTCTTCCACAATGAAAATTTACAGGGAGATTCCGAAGCTCGCGCATGAAATCGCCCATAAGTATTGCGGCGGAAAATGGATTGCAGTAGGCGGCGGAGGCTATGATATCTGGCGTGTAGTGCCAAGAGCCTGGTCCCTGATCTGGCTTGAAATGATTGAAAACTCAAACTCTTATGGCAGCTTGCCGCAGGATTGGATTGATCAATGGAAGGATAAAGCACCGGTTGAACTACCGAGAGAATGGGACGATCCAGATGGTTTATATCCGCCTATCCCTCGCAAACCTGAAATCACGGAAAAGAATGCCCAAACCGTTGAGAAAGCATTGTACCCAATCCGCACAAGCAAAAAGTCTGAAACAGTATAAGTATCAAACCTCCATATTTTATAGCGCTTGGTAAACCCGACATATTATTTCATTCATCAGATCATAAAAAATCGCTTAACATTCGTTAAGCGGTTTTATTATTATAGTTATAAAAGTTAGCATGAATGTCCGTCTATTTATGGACCAGGCACCCCAAAGAAAAAGGAATTCATATTCCTTCTCTGCTTTTCATTTTTATCTGACTGAAAGAATATGCTTAGTATCTTCGGACAATTCATCGAATGAGTTAGTTTTAAGGAAAGCAATCCATTCGTTCTCCAATTCTTCTGCACTCTTTACATATATATTTTCCAGATTGCTTTCGATATTGATCGATTTGTATAGTTCTTCGAATTTATCCATCCCATAGGTATCAATAAGGAAGGTGGAGAAGGAAGAAATCTGATTAGCAGCAACCCAATAATCATCTCCATTGACCACGTTTTGCTCATAACCTGAGGAAGTGAATAACTCCTCTATAGGGTACTGACAATCATGTTCAAGACAAAATTTCATAATGCTGTGAGATTCTTCATAAAATGAGTTAGTGTATTTTTCCTCGAAATAATTTGCGAGACCGTCACGCACAAATTCACCACTAAAAGAGTAGTCGTAAGGAGAAAGTATAGCATTCAAAAGGAGCACATAATAAAATTGGGTTTCATCAGTAGCATCGTATAGCGTAATCTTGTTTTCTTCGTTATGGGATTCGTTGTATGTAGTTTCATCATTTCTTAAAAGAGTTACCCACACCCCTTGAAGATGAAGGATATTTGTTTCCTTTTCAAAGTTTTTCATCACTTTTCTAAATTGAGCAGTGATGTGATCGATCTCTTTTTTCGTATATCCTCCTTTGTTTTCGATCCTAAGGGTCACCTTCTGCTCATCCCCAATAATGACTGTTAGGGTCTCATCTTTTTGGAAACCCATTTCCTTCTCAGCTTGGCTGCAACCACTTAAGAATAATAATAAAGAAACAAAAATAATGATTTTCTTCATAGCATGAGACCCCTTATCCGTATTGGAAATTAATAACCATCTCATTTTATAATATCAGGGTTTCAGTTAAAGAGAATAGAAATTTTAAATGTGTGATTGAAACAAAACCGATTTTTCAGAAATTGCAGGTCAACTAAAAGCTTTAACATAAATAAAGCCCCTGCAGCGTGCTGCGAGGGGCTTCTCAGCTTATTTCGTTGAATTTCGGTGCTCGATTCGATGCGGAAGGACGACAATATTCTCGTCCACTGACTCTTTATTCATGTACTTCGTCAGCAGGCGCATGGCAACTGCTCCGATATCGTATAAAGGCTGTACGATGGTTGTCAACTGCGGACGCACCATATGCGTAAGCCTTGTATTGTCAGAACTGATGACTTCGAAATCCTCCGGCACATTGTAGCCGCGGTCGAATGCTCCATGAACCACGCCAAGTGCCATTTCATCGGAACCGACAAGGATGGCGGTTGGTTTCGTTTCCAACTCAATGATCCTTTCAATTGCTTCAAGGCCTGAGTCATACGTATAATCACCTTCAACAACCAGTTCTTCCCTATAGTCGATGCCGGCATCGCTTAACGCACGTTTGTATCCTTCCAGCTTCTTGTCCCTGTTGATTGGTTCATGATGCGGCCCAATGACAAACGCGATTTCCTTATGTCCCTTTTCAATGAAAGCAGATACTGCATCGAATGTTGCCTGTTGATAATCGATGTTGACAGACGGAATTTCACCCGTTTCCTCGATCGATCCAGCGAGGACGATCGGTACCGGGGATTTTTTGAATTCTTCCACGTGCTCTGCTTTGACATTTCCGCCCATGAAGACGATACCGTCAACCTGTTTTCCAAGCATGGTGTTCAGCAGGTGAAGTTCTTTTTCAATATTTTGATCGGAATTACTCAAGATAATATTGTATTTATACATCGTGGCGATGTCTTCAATACCTCTTGCAAGCTCAGCAAAAAACGGACTTGAAATATCCGGGATAATGACGCCGACCGTAGTCGTCTTCTTGCTTGCCAGACCACGTGCAACGGCGTTCGGACGGTAGCCAAGACGGTCAATGACCTCCATTACCTTTTTCCTTGTGGCTGGTTTAACATTTGGGTTACCATTGACAACACGTGAAACCGTTGCCATCGAAACGTTCGCTTCTCTTGCAACATCATAAATCGTGATGTTCATCTATTTCACTCCTTCAAATAATAAACGGCGATTTTCATTTAGTTTACAGCAAATATTGCATCCATAATCATTTTTTAAGTTTGTGATTATATGTACAAGTTTAAGTATGTTATTAATGATACGATATCCTCATCAATCCCGCAATCTGAAGTGCTTATTTTTACGACATTTTTATCTGGTTCTATAAAAATTACTTACCCTTAAATGTGATTGGCAAAAACATCAAAAAACCTTCCTGTCACAAACAGGAAGGTTTTGCAATTATACTCTTACGAATGGCGTCGACTTCAGACCGTTCAAAAATTCGTCGAACTGCTTTAGATCCATTTGCTGGGCATTGTCTGACAGTGCTACAGCCGGGTCTGGGTGTACTTCTGCCATAACGCCGTCTGCACCGATGGCAAGCGCTGCTTTAGCCGCTGGCAGCAGCAAGTCTCTTCTGCCTGTTGAATGGGTAACGTCCACCATGACCGGCAGATGTGTTTCCTTTTTAAGAATAGGTACAGCCGAAATATCAAGTGTATTTCTAGTTGCGCGTTCATACGTACGAATTCCCCGTTCGCAAAGAATGATCTGGCCATTGCCCTGGGCCATAATATATTCAGCTGCGTTGATGAATTCTTCAATCGTGGCAGCTAGTCCGCGCTTCAGTAAAATTGGTTTGTTCACAGCACCAGCAGCCTTCAAAAGTTCAATGTTCTGCATGTTCCTGGCACCGATCTGGATGACATCCAGGTAGTCCACGGCAATTTCTATATCCGCAGGAGTCACGATTTCACTGATGACAGCCATGTCGTACTCATCAGCAACTCTTTTCAGGATTTTTAAGCCTTCCACGCCAAGCCCTTGGAAGTCATAAGGAGAAGTCCTAGGCTTAAAAGCACCGCCGCGGAGCATTTTGAAGCCTTTTGCCTTAACGGCTTCGGCAACAGTCGCAACCTGTTCATATGACTCTACAGAACAAGGTCCGAAAACGAAATCCGGTGTACCATCCCCGATTTTTAAGCCCTTAATATCAATGATCGTATCCTCAGGCTTTTTCTTCCTAGAGACAAGAAGTGCCTTGCGGTGGTCATCAGACTGGAGCTCAAGGCCAGCCTTGAATATTTCCTTAAAAATATGTTCGACCGTCGAGCTTTCAAAAGGACCGTCATTGTTTTCCTTTATCAAATCAAGCATTTCCCTTTCACGCACAGGGTCATAACGGTACACACCCTGTGTTTCTTTTGCGCGGCCAATTTCCTGGACGAGCAGGGCTCTTTCATTGATTAATGATAAAAGCTGTAAATTCAATTCATCTACTCGATTTCTTAGCTGGTCTAGATTTTTGCTCATTTTTCCGTCCCGTCCTTTCGGAATTCATTTTAGCCCTACCTTAGGGGATCATCAAGAAAAGTGTCCCCACGGCCTGCCATGGAAAGATGTTTCTGAATCTTCTTTATAGCACTAGCATTGTGTGGTACATTTTTCTTATAGAGACTTGATTGCTCTTTCACATGATAATGCTACTACGCGCTAAAGCTGTACAATTTGATAAAGGTAATTATATCTGAATTGAAATGAATTGTCACGCAATTTTCTTTAACAATTAAACGCTTTTAAGTGATAAAGCATCGTATGAGACCAAAAATGAGAAGGTGCACGAATTTGCATACAAACAAAAAGCTGTTTGCTCTTGATATTGGAACACGTTCCGTTGTAGGAATAATCCTTGAAGAATCCAATGGACGCTATGAAGCAATTGATCTTCTTGTCCGTGAACATAAGGAAAGGTCGATGCTCGATGGCCAAATCCATGATGTCCTGTCTGTATCTGAGATCATTAAAGAGATAAAAGAAGAATTGGAATCCACTCATGGTCCGCTTGAAAAAGTCTGTGTAGCAGCTGCTGGCCGCGCTTTGAAAACTGAGCGTTCGAAAGCAGTTGTAGATATATCCGGAAAGCCTATGTTCTCGAAGCAGGACATCCTCCATCTGGAATTAACTGCGGTCCAGCTGGCACAGGCTTCCGTGGCGGATGAAAATGTACATGAAAAGAGCCACCATTATTATTGTGTCGGATACTCTGTACTTTATTACCAGCTTGATGGAGAGGAAATTGGCAGCTTGATCGACCAGCGAGGGAATGAAGCCTCAGTCGAAATCATTGCGACCTTCCTTCCTAAGGTTGTCGTGGAGTCATTGCTGTCTGCCCTGGACAGAGCCGGCCTTGAAATGGAGGCCCTGACACTTGAGCCAATCGCTGCCATCAATGTCCTGATCCCGGCTTCGATGAGAAGATTGAACGTAGCACTTGTAGATATTGGCGCGGGCACCTCGGATATCGCCCTGACTGATGAAGGAACAGTCATTGCCTACGGGATGGTGCCTGTCGCCGGGGATGAAATCACGGAAGCGGTGAGCGATGAATTTTTGCTGGACTTCCCTCTTGCTGAGAAAGCAAAGCGGGAATTGCTCGTAAAGGATGCAATCATGGTGACAGATATTCTTGGTTTTGAAACAGAAATAAGCAAGGATGAAGCTGTGAACAGGATTGCCCCGGCAATCGACCGACTGGCTGATTCGATTGGGGAAGAAATCCTAAGGCTGAATAATGAAAAATCTCCTAAAGCAGTCATGCTTGTTGGCGGGGGGAGTCTCACTCCTGAATTGCCCAAAAGGCTTGCCAATAAGCTGAACCTGACGGAAAACAGGGTCGCTATCCGCGGCCTTGATGCCATCTCGTCTGTTACCTTTGCAGAGCACATACATAAAGGACCTGAATTGGTGACACCAATCGGGATCGCGATCGCAGCCAAGCAATCCCCTGTTCAATACCATACTGTATATGTAAACGGGCAGCCTGTGAGATTATTCGAAGTCAATAAATTGACAGTGGGTGATTGCCTGCTCGCTGCTGGCATTAAAATGAACAAGCTGTATGGCAGACCAGGACTGGCGATGATTGTAAGCCTGAACGGCAAAAACATCACCATTCCTGGCAAGCATGGACAGCCGCCTGTTTTATTAAAAAATGGTACTCCATGCACTTTCGATGACAAAGTGGACGGCGGTGACGAGCTTACTGTCATCAAAGGTGAAGACGGTGAGAGAATTAAGCTTACCCTGGAAGAACTGATTGGGGAACTGCCAACAAAAACGGTCATCATAAATGGAACCAGATATGAAGTCGGTGCCCGATTGGAATGCAATGGCATTCCAGCAGCTCTTGCCCGCGAGGTTGAGGATAGGGACGATATCATTTTTAAGATGCCGCATACGCTCGAAGAGTTGATGAAAGAATTGAATTTAGCAGAACTGCTGCATGACAGCAGACCATTTTATCTTAACATCGATGGAACAGAATTCAAGATCAATGAATTTACCGGGAAGGTCTACGTTAATGGCAGCAAGGCAGATCTTAAGGCCCCATATGAACATCTTGATGACATACGTTTCGAAAAAGGACGTGTGCCTGCACTGGACAATTTGATTGACATACTTGGTCTCAACGCTGCTGAAACATTACCAGTCTTTTTCAACGGCCAGACATTGCAGCTTGAAAAAGAAACCATCCAATTTTTCCGCCAGGACATCAAATTGGATCTTAAAGATATCATCCATAACGGTGACCTGCTCATAACGAAGCAGAAAGAGGCTGGATCGTTCATCTTCCAGGATATTTTCAATTATGCCCATGTGGACATTCCTTCGGACAGCGTTGGGTTCACATTGATGAAGAATGGAGAAAAGACTGGGTTCGATGCCTTGCTTCAGCCAGGAGATGAGCTGAAGATAGTTTTTGAAAATAGAATAAGTCAAAAATAAAAAAACATCCCTGGGATGTTTTTTTATTGTACATTTTCTTCTTTTGCAGCAGCAAGAGATTTTGCCGTGATTTTAAAATGAGAAGCATGCCATGCAACATCTGAATTCACAAATAAGATCGCCTGAGGTGATTCATGTTTGACATGGAATTTTTCGGCGATATGGTTTGAAAGGTCTCGGGAATCCTGTACTGTCAGATAATACAGATTTTCGTTTCCGTTTGCCTCAAATTTAGCGTATTCATCGTACCCTGCCCCACTGATTGGGCATGTAGTGCTGTGCTTCAGCATGAAGAACGTTTCACCTGATTCGACCAGCTGATCAAACTGCTCGATGGAATCAATTTTTTGCATGATCTTCTCTCCTTCATCAATAAAAACTTTTTTTGCATGAATCGTTGGTACTGGCCAACTTTCCTTGTAAAAAAGCGTAAATAAACGGTGAAGTAATCTTACCACTTCACCGTTTGGATGACAAACTTACTGATTCAGTTTGCTTTCTGTTTCATCGAAAGCCTTTTGCGTTTCTTCAAGCTTCTTTTGGATTTCTTCGCCTGTAGCGGTATGGGTTTGAGCCATGGAGCTCGTTTCTGCCATTGACGTTGGCACCTCTTGAAGCTCTCCTTCAGGTCCGCCGGCATCCTGTGAAGTCTCGCCGTTCTTGTTTGTCATGTCTTTCACTTTGTTGACGATGGTGGAAGACTGCTGGGAAACAGTTTCCTTTAGACCGCTTGCCTTATCCTTTGCGACAGAAGCAAGGTCAACCCCTTTGGTCTTAAGTGTAGACGTTTGCTCATTAAGCGTGCCTCTCAGCTCTTTCCCGGATTTTGGAGCCAGCAAAAGTGCTGCGAGCGCACCGGCAAGTCCGCCGACGATTGCACCGGTCACGAAATCCTTGGAATTGCTGCTGCTCTCCCTCGTTGTTCCGTATCCATCATACTGATTCTGTTCACGATACTGATTCTGGTCTCTGTTCATCATTTATCTCCACCTTTCTTTAATACCTAACTCGTTCACGCTCACGCTGCCTGGCTACCATCTCTTCACCTTGCATCTGATGGTCAATCCTGGCTGTTTTTTTTGACTGCCACTTATCCTTTAATTCAAGGAACACATTGCTCCACTGGACAACCTGGCTGATCTTGTCCTTATTTTTGTCAATCTGAAGATCCACCATCGTCTGGACGTTATGGATGGATTGGTTGAATCTCTGAACAGAATTTCCTACATCCTTAACAGCATTTACGACACTGTTCAAGCTTTCAGATTTTCTGGAAATATCGTCGGCCAAATTGTTTGTCTTGTGCAGAAGCTCCGTTGTTTCACGAGTGACTCCATCCAACTGCTTCTCCAGGCCATCAAGCGTGCCTGATACACTGTCTAAAGTTGTTTGTAAGGATTTTAGTGTCTTGGAAAGCGAGACTACCAAAACTAAGAATGCGATTGCTATAACAGCAACACTTAAATACAAAATAATTTCCACTGTTTAAACACCTCCGTTAGCATATGTACATTTTACCCCGCATAATACGACGTAAACCATCTTGTCCAATAAGTATTTCAATATGGACAATCCCTTTTCCTTCCTGAATAAGAATATCTTTCTTATCGCGGAAAATCCAGCGATAAAATCAATTGTTTTAAGTAGCTCTCTAAACCGAAAAAAAGTACAAAAACTCACGTTTCGGTTACAATATGGTTATGTGCTTTATTTTAAATTTTAGGAGTGATTCAGATTGAAAGATCCACGTATTCAAACACTCGCGAAAAACCTGATTAATTATTCGGTTAAGCTTCAAAAAGGCGAGAAAGTCCTTATTGAAAATTTCGGGCTACAGCGCGAGCTTGTGACGGCCCTTGTAAAAGAAGCATATGCAGCTGGCGGCTACCCATTTGTTTCATTGAAGGACCATCAGGTGGACCGTGCCCTATTGATGGGTGCACAGCAGGAGCAATTCGATATGATTGCAGACTTTGAAGCAAACGTGATGAGCAAAATGGATGCTTATATCGGCCTGCGTTCCGGTGACAACATCAATGAACACGCTGATGTTCCGGCAGACAAGATGAAAATACACGGCGGCACAGTTGGCAAAAAAGTACATAGGGATATTCGCGTTCCAAAAACAAAATGGGTAGTGCTTCGCTATCCGAATTCAGCTATGGCGCAGCTCGCAAAGATGAGCACGGAAGCCTTTGAGGATTTCTATTTCGATGTCTGCAACCTTGACTATGGAAAAATGGGCAAGGCGATGGACAGCCTGGTAGAGCTGATGAACCGTACAGACAAGGTTCGTATCACCGGACCTGGAACCGACTTAAGCTTCTCCATCAAGGACATTCCGGCTGTAAAATGTGCTGGCGAACTGAATATTCCCGATGGTGAAGTTTACACTGCTCCGGTCCGCAACTCCGTAAACGGTGTCATCACATACAATACGCCATCACCTTATCAGGGATTCACATTCGAAAATGTTAAGCTGACCTTCAAGGATGGAAAAATCGTGGAAGCCACATCCAATGATACTGACCGTATCAATAAAATCTTTGACACAGATGAAGGCGCACGCTACATCGGGGAATTCGCAATTGGCGTCAACCCATACATCCAGCATCCAATGCAGGACATCCTGTTCGATGAAAAAATCGACGGCAGCTTCCACTTTACTCCTGGACAGTGCTATGACGATGCGTTCAATGACAACCACTCCAATATCCACTGGGATATGGTCAACATCCAGCGCCCAGAATACGGCGGCGGAGAAATTTACTTTGATGACGTTTTAATCCGCAAAGACGGACGATTCGTCATTGCTGAATTAGAAGGGTTGAACCCTGAGAACCTTAAATAATAGAGAATAGAGAAGCAAGGTGGATTACCCAGTCCGGAAATAATAGTTGAACCAAATTTGAAGATCATACAAGGCAGTATTTAGCTGCTCGAAGAAGAAAGTTGACCAGGGTAATGAGCACTATTCAAAATGACAAAAAGGATGGTGTGTTCTGACCGCATTCCCTTAATATGATGATCAGAGTTTCCTAAAGTTAGAAAGCTCTGTTGTTTGAAGTGGAAGGTGCGCAGACTCCGGCGGGATCCAGCTGGACAGGTGAGACCCCGCAGGCGCCAACGACGGTGAGGAGGCTCACCGCCAGTCCCGCGGAAAGCGAAGCGCCTGGAACGGAAATCAACGACACGATTTTCCCCCAAACAAAATACGAAGACTAAGATAAGCGGGTTTTTAGTGTTTGTTATCAGTCAAAAAAAGGATGCAGCCACTCGGCTGCATCCTTTTTAGACTTGCAATTGATTTTCATAAGCTTCCTGGAACTTCTGGATATCCCCAGCGCCCATGAACAGGATTACGCCGTTTTCATGCTCCTTAAGGCGTGCTGTATCTTCCTCAGTGATGATTTCTGCATCATCGATCTTCTCTTTAAGGTCGGTAATCGACAGTTTGCCATGAATCTCACGGGCAGATCCGAATATTTCACATAGATATACTTTATCTGCCATATTCAGGGTTTCAGCGAATTCATTCAAAAACGCCTGGGTCCTTGTGAAAGTGTGAGGCTGGAATACTGCGACAATCTCACGATCAGGATACTTTTGCTTCGCCGCTTCGATTGTCGCTTTGATTTCTGTAGGATGATGTGCGTAGTCATCAATGATGATCTGGTCCGCAACCTTCTTTTCAGAGAATCTCCTTTTAACGCCTTCGAATGTTTCAAGCTGCTCCTGAATGACCTTGGACTCAATATTTTCGTAATGGCATAAAGCAATGACAGCCAATGAGTTCAGTACATTGTGATCGCCGTAAGCTGGAATTGAGAATGTATCATAGAACGTATTCCGGACGAAAACATCGAAAGTAGTTCCTTCAGTCGACTTGATGATATTACGGGCCTGGAAATCATTTTCTTCCCCAAATCCGTAAAACACAACTGGCACCTTCGCCTGGATTTTCTGCAGCTGCTCATCATCGCCGCAGGCAAAAATCCCTTTTTTGACTTGCCATGCCATCTCCTGGAAAGCAGAAAAAACGTCATCAATATTAGCGAAGTAATCCGGATGGTCAAAATCGATATTCGTCATGATCGCATAATCCGGGAAATACGAAAGGAAATGGCGGCGGTACTCACATGCTTCGAAAACGAAGTATTGAGCATCCTTGTCGCCTTTTCCAGTTCCATCGCCAATCAGGAATGAAGTTGGCTTGGCTCCTCTCATCACATGGGCCAGCAAACCTGTCGTCGAGGTCTTTCCATGGGCCCCTGTAATTGCTACACTGGTGAAATTCTGCATGAAATCACCAAGGAAACGGTGGTACCTGACAATTGGCAGGCCAAGTTTCATTGCCTCCTGAATCTCCTCATGCGTATCAGGATAGGCATTGCCGGCGATGATCGTCATCCCGGGCTGTATATTTTCCTTATTAAACGGAAGGATCTTTATTCCGGATCTCTCAAGGGCCACCTGGGTAAAAAAGTGCTTGTCATAATCGGAGCCCTGTACCTGATAATCCATATCATGGAGAACTTGAGCTAACGCACTCATTCCAGACCCCTTTATACCTACAAAATGGTAAATAGTCATATAAAGAACCTCCAACAACGTCTGTATGTAACACAGTATATGACAGATATCCCGTTTTGCTCATTTCGCCTGTCCATCACTGCCGGTGCAAACAAAACGGTTCTATCTATCGCGTTTTTCATATATTGAATCATTATACCATCATTATGATAAATAACACAGTTTCAGTAAAAAGCGCCATTATTCATAAAAGTACATTTTCCCTTTTATCTCTGTTTCTAAACTTGATGCTTCCAAAAACATTTATGAAAACTCAACCTTTTCAAGCCTTGGATTCGGTCTGTATTTCCTTCCTGACTTCGCCTGGTGTTTACCATTCAGCATGACATTGTCACCAGTAAACCCAATTTGCAATTTCAGAAGGCTGCCGCCGACACCATACATGTCGACAGGCACTTTATTCTTTTCAAACTCGAGAATCCGTTTTTCATTGAAGCCGCCGCTGACGACAATTTTAACATGGTGAAAGCCCTCATCATCCAGCGCTTTTCGAAGAGCGAAAATCAACTCGGCATTTACTCCCCTTGGATCAAAAGTGCCAAGCAGATGCTGGTTGCGCAGGAAATACTGATCGATCAGCGTACGGGAGGTATCTACCCTGACGCCCTTCAGCTTTTCGCCGAATGCTCTCGCAACCTTCAATGAATCTGTGACCGCATCATTATTATAGTCTACGAGGGCAATGAGATCATCATTTGGAAAGGTCTCATGATAGGCCTTTGTAGCCGCAACGATATCGCCATTGAACAGCTGGATCAATGCGTGCGGCATCGTGCCAATCCCCTGTTTCCCCCACCACTCGTTCATTGCATGCGTAGCCTGGGCCGTCGCTCCGCCTATATAGGCAGCGTACCCATCCCCAGCCTGTGTTGTGTAATGATCGTCACGGTCACCCATGAAGATCACCGGTTTTTGCTGGCCTGAATAACTCGCGGACTTGACGACATTGTAGACATTTGTGGACACGGATGTCCTTCTTGCCAGGATCCCGTCAATGATCCCCTCGAGATAGCCAAAGCTCTGATAAGGTCCCTTGATGGTCAGGACCGTTTCGAATGGAGCGATTTTATCTCCATCTTTGAGTGAGTATATCTCCAGTTCCTCCGGATTGTCGGCGAATGTCTTCACAAGGGCAATGACTTCATCTGTCCCGCAAAGTACGGCTTCATCCTTTTGGAAAAACTGCATCGTAACTATATTATCTTCGTGATACTTCTTGACAAGCTCACGTGTCTTAAGAAAATACACGGCTGAAAACCAGCCATCCCTGATCCTTTCATCAAACTTGAAAGTATGGTTGGTCAAACGGCTGATTTTCCCCTGCATCTTCAATTCAATTTCTTTCATCCAAAAAGCTCCTTCAATAACAACCAAGGTCTATATATCCTTATTATTCGTACATGCAAGTAAAGAATACCATTTATTAATTGAATGTACTAGTTTCCTGGAGGGATTCCAAATCCTCAGCTGTGATCAGCACATCCCGCGGCTTGCTGCCCCGCCCTTCAGAAATGAATCCTTGCTGTTCCATCATTTCGATCAGGCGTGCAGCCCGATTATATCCAATCTTAAAACGGCGCTGAACGCTTGATGTAGAAGCACCGCCCTGGTCGATGACAAACTCACATGCTTCATAAAAAAGTTCGTCCTCATCTTCGGTTACTTGTGCCTTCTTCATCAGCTCCTCTTGCTCGAACAAGTATTGCGGAGCACGCTGATCGCGTACAAAAGCGACAATATCATCGATTTCATTATCGGTTACGAATGTCCCCTGCAGTCGGAAAGGCTTTGATGAGCCATTTTCCAGGAATAACATATCCCCGCGCCCAAGCAGCTTTTCTGCCCCGCTTATATCAATGATGGTCCTTGAATCCACCTGTGAAGAAACAGAGAAGGCAATCCTTGTAGGAACATTCGCCTTAATCAACCCGGTAATGACATCCACGGATGGGCGCTGAGTGGCGATAATCAAATGGATTCCACAGGCACGGGCCTTCTGGGCTATGCGGCAGATGGCTTCTTCTACATCTCCCGGTGCCATCATCATCAGGTCAGCAAGCTCGTCGATGACAATCACAATAAACGGAAGCTTCTCCGAGAAGCGGCGATGCTTGATCGCCAGTTCGTTAAATCTGTTAATATCACGGACGCCTGTATGGGCGAACAGCTCATATCGGCGTTCCATTTCCTCCACAGCCCATTTTAGCGAGGCTGTTGCAGCTTTCACATCAGTAATGACCGGACTGACCAGATGCGGAATCTGGTTGTACGGAGCCAATTCAACCATCTTCGGATCGATCAGCAGCAGCTTTACATCGTCCGGATGGGCTTTGTAAAGCAGGCTGACGAGCATCGTATTGATGCAGACACTCTTCCCTGATCCCGTTGCTCCGGCAATCAGTCCATGCGGCATTTTTTTTAGATCGGTGACAATTGGATTACCAGCAATGTCCAGCCCCAGTGCGACCGAAAGTGGCGAATCCTGGTCAAGGAACCCACCCGACTGGATAATCTCGCTCAACAGGACCGGCCTGCTTGAATGGTTAGGCACCTCGATCCCGATCGTGTGCTTTCCGGGAATCGGCGCTTCGATACGAATATCTTTCGCTGCAAGGCTGAGCTTGATATCATCTGATAGATTGGTAATCTTATTGACCTTGACCCCTGGTTCAGGCTGAACCTCGAAACGGGTGACGGATGGTCCCTGTGTTACATTTACGACTCTCGCCCCTACGTTAAAATTCCTCAAGGTCTCATTCAGCATATGCTCCTGTTCCCCCAGCCATTCTGGATCTGGCGCCTTGAATACCGGAGGATTCAACAAGTCAAGCGGCGGGAAGTCATATTCCGCGGCCGGATGGACTTCATGCTGTGCTGGGTTGACACTGACTCGAGCGTCCTGGCTGCTCACATGTGGAATTGACGTATGAGAAGCTGCAATCACAGTATCTGCTGGTTGGGCAGTTGCAGAAGCTGAAATCTCAGTGCCTGCTGGCTGGGCAGTTGCAGAAGCTGCGTGTACTGGCGGCTCTGAAACCTTTTCACCTAATGGGGCTTGTTGCTGTGCTGATGACGGAGCAGTATTCTCTGCAGCAGTCTGCTCTTCTGCCATACCTTTAGCTGGAGACAGATTTTCTGAAGCAGACGGCTTTTGGTCAGAAAATGCCTCATTCCCCTGTTGTGCAGGATTGGCTTCCTTATTCATCGCACCAACCTGCCCTCCCTCGTCTATTCTGTCTTTTTCCGACATGAATGAAGGATATTTTGACATTTTGCGCTCTTCCCATTTTCTTTTGTCCTGCTTCAGCATGATGACATTGAAAGGAAGCTGCCTTTTCGGCTCTGCAGGCTTTTCTGCCGTTTCTATATTCAGCTCATTGTATTCATCTTCTGTTTCTTTTACTTGCTGGGGAACATGATGCTCGTGTTCAGACGAAGGTTCGTCATCTGCCACTCTGACATCTACCATTCCCTCTAATTCTTCTGCTGCTTCAGAATCTGACTCAAGAGAAGGCATGGATTCCTCTACTGCTTCAGAATCAGTCACAAAAGAATTAATGGATTCTTCATGTGCTTCAGCATCCTTAAGTTCCTCTAAGTATTGTCCAGCTTCAACAATGCCTGGTTCTTGATCCATTTCCGGTGACTCTATGGATTTTGGTTCAGTTTTATGCTCTTTAGCAATGATTAAATCCTGACCTGGCTCCAGATTGAGAATATGGTCGATAGCTTCCGTCTCAAGATCAAACTGCTCCTCATGATCGAGTTCGGATATTTCAGTTTCTGGTGATTCTGCAAGATCGTCTTCTATGTAAAAATCCTGCACCTCATCAGCATCCGATTTTTTTACTTCTGACAATGCTTCTGTTGCTATGGCATTGTAAATTCTATCATTCTCTTGAACCTCAGGAACTTCATTTTCAAAGCCTGTCAGTTCATACTCAACCTCTTCCTTATTCATTTCAGGCTGAGTTTTAACAGGCGGCCTGTTATAAGCATAGATAGGTGACGGGATTTCAGTCGGTTTGAATGGCTGCCTGAACTTCGGGCCGCTATCTTTGCGGTGTTCAAATTTGAACTTTGGTTCTGGTTTAGCAGCCTTTTTGGGCTGGATTTCTTTTTCAGGCTCAGGGCTTATAGTGCGGCCAAGATTCTTTATAGGCTCGTTTCGCTTGCCTGAAGCAGAATGGCTGCCCGTTTGCCGTTCATTTTTTATTCGCAATGAACCATGTTCGGTAATGAATGGTTTTACTTCTTCAACAGGCATCGGCTTTACTTGGCGTTCCTTCTTGCGTTCAACTTTCAACTCTTCATCCGGAATAAGCGGAAAACGAAATTGCCCTTTCGGATACTGATATAAAACTTTGGCTTCTATATCCTTTTTTTGCGCCCGTTCTGATTTAGGACTCTTCGCAACAGGCTGTTCTTGTTCGCTATCATCAAAGTCATCGTCATTTTGGAACCTCGTGAAAATCTTTTTAATCCAACTCAATTAAATCATCTCTTTCTTTCGCATTTCATTTATTATTTTAACAGTAAATCCATATTTTTCGAGATAAATTGAAAGAATGAGCATTTTTTACGAGATAAATACATTTTGAAAAATGAACTTTCGCCTTATATATTTACATAACCTGACAACAGATGAACAAAAAGGAAAAAAGCCCGTTCTGCCGGGGCTTTTCCTTATGTTCATTATTCTTTTTTCGTCTTGCCTAAAATAAATATCGGCTCCAGTTCCCCGTTTTCGTATAGGAAACTCAGGGCCGTAATCGGTACTCTTCCGCTTGCGAAAAAGCTCATGGTCATCTGCGCCAAAATGTCATAACCCGTATTATTTTCCACATCCGCGATAATCAGCACATCCTGATGGGGAACGGCAACAGCCATACTTCCCTTCATCCTTTTCTTCATTTCATTCAGAAAACTTGTGTTCAGGATCCTGCTGGCATCATAGCCATCATTCGAATTGAGGAAATAAAAGGTATTGCCTGCCACCCTGTCTTCCTTCAGTTTGACCGTAAGCGACCGGACATTGAATAACGCCGTTTCCCTGACCTGCTTCTCTGACCAGCCCTCTTTTTTCAGAAGCCTGGAATCAATCAGCCTGTACGTAGTGCCAAGGTCCAGAGCATAATAAATCCTGGTTTCCGCAGTGTGATCATCATAAAGGAATGGTATACCTTCCTCCGCTTCAGCCGGAAAAGACGTCGACCGAATGACAGGAAAAATGTTTTTCTCCTTACCGGAAAGCTCAATCTGGCTTTCCATCGCATTCAGGCCTTCCGACACATAATAGACGACCTCATCGATCGCCTTCTCCTTCTGATCCTGCCACTTGGCGACAATTCCTGGCAGAGCGATCGTGATTCCCCGTCCAGTGTTTTTATTTTCAATCCTCAACTGGTCCTTTTCCCGGTCATAGGCAAAAGTCCGGTCAGGATGCTGAAGGCGCTCCTCAAGCTCTTTCCGCATTTTTCTGCTGTCCATAATGAATCCTCCATTTCTTCCGGAGTTGCTGCAACCCATTTTACATGAAATTTCCCTCCACCTCAAAAGATGGAGGGAAATGATTAGGCCAGGCTTTCGATGAAGTTTTCGATTTCCTGCTGCGTCTTCCGGTTCTTGCTGACAAAACGGCCAAGCTCTTTTCCGTTGTCATAGGCGATAAAGCTTGGAATGCCAAACACATCAAGCTGGATGCAGAGGTCGATGAAATCATCACGATCCACCGAAACGAACACGTACTCACTATACTTATTTTCAATTTCCGGAAGGACCGGTTCAATCACACGGCAATCCGGGCACCAGCCCGCCGTGAATAAAAATATATGTTTACCATCGTTTTTCAACGCTTCAAACTGTTCCATTGACTCCAAGTTTTTCATCTATTGATCCTCCTGGTAAAATCTCATTGTCTCCACTTATTTTACCCATCCGCCGGTAAAAAAGAAACTAATGTGATTTTGGTCCCCTGCAGGCGACTTGATGGAGGTTGGGGGATGTTCGAGTAATACAGGCTGGAAGTGCTCTCCCCTTATTTTGAATGCAAATACCCGCTCCTGGCAACTGTGCCGGAAGCGGGTCACTATTTTTTTCTATGAAGTTCGAACGCTTACCATCTATAAGCGCCTTCACATGTATTGGCAATAGGTTCGTAGTAACAGTGTTGTTTGTATTGTCCAGTAAACGGTTGATTGTACCAGGTGGGTGGGCACGGGGCATAGGGATTGAAATACCAAAGAGCATGTTTGGATGGATGCTGCCACC
This sequence comes from Mesobacillus subterraneus, assembly GCF_003937825.1. Classification (GTDB taxonomy): domain Bacteria; phylum Bacillota; class Bacilli; order Bacillales; family Cytobacillaceae; genus Mesobacillus; species Mesobacillus subterraneus. Next base: position 174,085 of record NZ_RSFW01000010.1, read on the forward strand.
AATAATCAAGTGTCTGTTTCGCCAGCTTTTTCTCTGCGCTTCTTGCCCGGTTATAAAAAACATTTCCTTTTTGCACTGCTTCGAATGAATAGTTTCCTCCCTGGATGTGAAAGATCACATCATAAATGGACCTTAGTTCCTTAAAGTCCAAGCAATTAGCTTTCAGCCGATTAACGATCACATTGCCAACCATGAGCATCCCCAGCGGGCCCTCCCCTTCTGCTTCAGCCCTCATCATCCTTGCCACTAATGCAACATCACTGTCCTTATATTTCACTCTTGGCATTTTATCACCTCTTCAAAAATGTATTACCAAGAGCCTGTCTTCATGTGAACAAAAAGAAAAACGCCATCATTGGACGGCGTTATTTTACGGTAACGGAATTGGCGATCTTCATCATTGCTTCTGCATCTTCTTTGACGTTTTCGGTTTCGGTGGTCAGTTTGACTCCGCCTATTCCGACAATCAGCTGATAGCCATGATCTTCTTTCAGCTTTTTGACGAGCATATAGCCGAATTTTCCGTTTTCTGTGAATGTTTCGTTTGCATCCCATGCTGATTGCTGCTTCACGGTTGATTCGTAGACAACTTTGCTGTCTTCTTTTTCATGCTGATTGTAAAAAAGGATGTAGGTCTTGGAGCCATCCTTAAGCAGTACATTGTTTGGCTGTTCTTCTTCAACTTCAACCCCTGCAGGCAAATAATAATCTATGTCTTTAGTACTATTGTTTGTTTTTTCAGGTTCGCCTTTAAAGGTATTTGCCACTTCCTCTTTTATTTCCGCTTTTTGTTCCGGAAATGAGGAAGAACAGGCACTCAGCAGAAATGCACCCATGAGAACAAGCGCAAATGCCAGTTTGGACTTCATCATACTTTTTTCCCCCTTGCTAAGGACTAAGGACTTACCACTTCTTTTCTATCATAACGTTCTTGCTTAATGGGTGACAAGGCTTGTATAGTACTTTTTGTTGGAATTTATAGCATTTTTCAGAAATTTGTCGAGAAATCTGGCATAAATAGAAAAAAAGACAGCTCAGTCTGTCTTTTTTTCTTGACCTATTTGATATTCATATTGTCCGGCGAGCAGTTTCATGACATGCAGGAACATTTCGCTGCGGTTAATTTGGCCATTTGTAAAAATGCCGACGGCCCCTTCATTTTTACGGACGTTCTTATTCATTGCATATTCGTCCATAACCGGACCAAGTTCATCTCCTGCCAATAACTTGTTCGCTACCTCATTTGGCAGCGGCAGCCTGGCTCCACCTGCAATGATTGGTTCCCGTCCGCTGACGGCTAGCGCTCCCCAATTGCAAAGCATCAGCCCGTATGGAGTCTGCTGAACTCCGCCCTCAAGCCCTATGCCTATTTCCGCATTGCCAAGATCGGCCGCCTGTATCGCCCTGTTGACTGCCCCTTTAATCGTTTCCTCGTCTGACATAGGCTGTGCACTTACCCCTGATTCGGCATCGACCGAAACGATTTCATATGGTAAATGTTTAAAAGCTTCCTTTACTGCATTGATTTTAGCAGGGTTTTTGGACCCGACAGCCACGCGCATGTTATATCCACCTTTCTTTCAATAAAAAAGGAGCAGTTTCAGGCTGCCCCTTTCATCATTGTTTAGCTATTTTTTTTGATTGTTTCCACGGTTGTCTTATCGGCAGCTTTGACCAGCTTGACGAGCAATTCCTTAGCTGCTGCATAGTCGTCAACATGGATCATTGATGCTGCTGTATGAATGTAACGTGAGCAGATGCCGATGACCGCACTCGGAACTCCCTGGTTGGAGGTGTGTACGCGTCCGGCGTCTGTTCCGCCCTGTGAAACGAAATACTGATATGGGATATTGTGCGTTTCAGCCATATCCAGGATGAACTCTCTCATTCCGCGGTGTGTCACCATTGAACGGTCAAGAATTCTTAAAAGAGTTCCTTTGCCAAGTTGGCCAAATTCGTTTTTATCGCCTGACATATCGTTAGCCGGGCTGGCGTCCAGTGCGAAGAAAAGATCCGGGTCGATCATGTTGGCTGCTGTCTGTGCACCTCTTAAACCAACTTCTTCCTGAACGGTTGCTCCTGAGTACAGCATATTCGGCAGTTGGATATCCTTCGTTTCTTTTAACAATTCAACCGCAAGTCCGCAGCCATAGCGGTTATCCCATGCCTTCGCAAGAATCTTCTTTTCGTTTGCCATCGGGGTGAACGGACAAATAGGAACGATTTGCTGGCCTGGCTTGATGCCGGTCTTGATGGCGTCTTCCTTATCGTCTGCTCCGATATCGATCAGCATATTCTTGATTTCCATTGGTTTATTGCGCTTTGACTCATCCAGAAGATGAGGCGGAATCGATCCAATGACACCCGTTACCGGGCCATTATTTGTAATGATCTGCACTCGCTGGGCTAGCAACACCTGGCTCCACCAGCCGCCAAGAGTCTGGAAGCGGATCATCCCGTTCTTGGTAATGGAAGTGACCATGAATCCGACTTCATCCATATGGCCGGCGACCATGATTTTAGGACCAGTCGGGTCCCCTTTTTTCACGCCGAAAACACTTCCCAATTTATCCTGGATCAGTTCGTCGGAGTACTGTTCCAATTGTTCACGCATGAATTTGCGCACTGCATGTTCATTGCCAGGTGCCCCAGGCAATTCTGTCAAAGTCTTAAACAGGCTTAACGTTTGCTCGTTCATTTAACTGCTCCTTCTCTCGCAAAAATTTAGATTTGCTAAACATTATGTATACACTTCATTTTACAGAACATTCTTTATGCTTGCCAGTCTTATTCCTGACATACTCGTTTTTTTCTGATTCATTATTCCTTTGCTCAGACTGATGGATTTGTTATGATGAAGATATCATTAAATTCCATATATAACCTTGGAGGTCCCGACTATGAACTGGAAAGCCTTTATCATTGGCGTTGGTGCCGGACTCGCAGGTGCTTATGCTGTAAAGGAACTTGCATCACAAAAAGAAACTGTCTCAGCAGACAGGGTACTGAACCAGGCAAAGGCCGCTTTCAAAAAATCAGGCCCAATCAGCGGCTCATGGATCAATATGACGGCAGAGCCATATTCCAAACCGCCAATTGAATATCAGGTTTACAAAGGCGGGATCTCCCGCAATGTAGACGGAAAGGTTGAGCAATATGAATTTATCGCCGATGCTTCCACTGGAGCGATTCTTGATGCTTATCCATTGTAATGAGGGATAGACCTGCGTATGCAGGTCTATTTTTTTCGCTCCAGTGCTTCCTTGATTTTTCCGTCTTGATCGAATTGGACGGCTCTGTACACCGTATCATGGTAAAAAGTGAACCAGGCATTCCTGCTGATCCCGTACTCCAGCCACTTCTCCTTGGCAAAAATGGAATCCATCGGGTAATCGTCATACGCCATAACCCACAGTGGATTCTGGTGCGCATGGGTTGGCATGATATCGGCCATATGAACAACGGTCACATCTTCGTCCTCAATGATCAGGATGGAATGGCCGTCACTGTGTCCCCCGGTGTGTACCATCTTGATTGGTCCATAACTCCACTCCTTATCAAACGCCTCAACCTGCTGCTGTATTCCCTGCCAGTTTTCCTTCCAGTATGTACTCTTTGAACGGATATTCGGGTTCTGCATCTCATTCCATTCTACCTGTGATGTAATGATCCTCGCATTCGGGAAAACGGAAGTAAGCTCCCCGTCCTTCTCCTTCGTCAAGCCGCATGCATGGTCAAAATGCATGTGAGTCATCAAAACATAATCAATATCTTCGGGTGTTAGTCCTCGACTTTCAAGCTCTGCCTCAAGGCTGGATTCTTCAAGAACACCAAAATTCCGCTTCTGCTTCTCATTCAGTTTTCCATTCCCGATGCCGCTTTCAATCAGGAAATTCTTCCCCTCGGCCTGGATCAAAATCGGATCCGTGCGCAGCTCAATCTGGTTATGGTCATTCACAGCATATTTTCTTGTCCAAAGCGGTTTCGGGACAACACCGAACATTGCTCCGCCATCCAGATGAGTGACTCCGCCATTCAGCCATTCAAGCTTTATATTTCTTAATTCCAGCTTTTCCAAACGCCATTCCCCCTCTTTTTCTTGATTGTAACACTCGTGTTTGAAATTTTTAAATAATTTGGACGCTATTCGTAGCAATGGGAGGGAACAATCAGTTGAATCTTTATTTTTTTCCAGCAAATTTGCGGTGGGAAAATTATTTATTGGCGAAAATTCTTTTTTATTGGCGATGTTCACAATTTTATTGGCGAAAATCTGATTTTATTGGCGAAACTACCTGCTTTATTGGCGAAAATCGATTTTTATTGGCGAACTGGAAAAAACCCTTGAAAATTTCCAATTTTCCCGCATGCAAAAAACCCGATCGGCAACATCGATCGGGTTCAAGTTTATTTCGTTTGGAATTGCACTTCACAACGGTAAATGCGGCTGCCGCGTGAGGAGAATTTTTCTTCGTATTCCGTCATGATATTGCCTTCATAGTCGCTTTTATGCAGGTCAAGGCTGACATAGTTCAGCTTCATGCCGTAATGCGAAAAGCTGACAAGAGAGTATTCGAACAGCCCCTGGTTGTCTGTCTTGAAGTGGATTTCTCCGTTCTTGATCAGGATGGATTCGTACACTTCAAGGAAGGATTTGAATGTCAGTCTTCTTTTTTCATGGCGTGTTTTCGGCCATGGATCGGAGAAGTTCAAATAAACACGGCTGACATCGCCACTTGCAAAATATTTGGCAAGCTCTGCGCCATTCACGTTCATCAGCTTGCAGTTTGGCAGGTCCTCTTCAATCAGCTTGTCCAGCGCGCTGACGATGACGCTCTCCTGCAATTCGATGCCGATATAGTTAATGTCGGGGTTTGCTTTTGCCATCCCAGTGATGAATTGTCCTTTACCTGTTCCAATTTCAATATGGAGCGGCTGGTCTTTTTCGAAAACCTGGCCCCAATTTCCACGGTATTGTTCCGGCTCATGGACAACAAAATTCGAGTATTGCAGCAATTTATCTTTAGCCCATGGCTTGTTTCTTAATCTCATATTATTGACACCTCTGTACTATTTTCATTCGTTTCAAACAATATCATGCAACCCATATGTTTTCAAGGTGAAATTTATCCTGGCAAGCGGTCAGATGCATAAACACAAAAAGGAATCCACAATCTATATGTGAATTCCTTTTAAAACGAAAGGGTGATCACTGTGCCGTTAAGCCACCATGACCAGGTAAATTTATTAAAGGATATATTAAGCAACCAGCAGACTGACTGCTGCGGATCGGTCGCGGAGTATCAACAGCTGGAGCGCCTGATCAAGTCTTTGATGGTCAATGCGAATGTTGACGGAAACATCAAATCGATTCTGCAGGATGTCTATCAGTACAGCCAGAACGGAATCAATTCCTCTGATCTGGAACAGCATATCCAAACCAATCAGGGACAATTATCCCAATGGGTTAATGATATTGGACAATTCTCATAAAATTAGATAAGTGCTTTTAAAAAGTCAATCCATTTTTCCATCTCAGGAATGCGGTTCTGGTTTTTATGCCACTGGATCGATGAAAGTGACTGTGCCAGTGCATACCATTTCATACGAAGCTTAAGTCCATCGGTAAGGATTAGGCCATACTTGTTCAGCCATTCCTCCCATTCTTCTTCAGGAATGTAGGAATACAGCAGAAGTCCAATGTCGATGGCAGGATCCGCGATCATGGCCCCGTCCCAATCGATCAAATACAACTGGTTGTCTTCTGTTAGCAGCCAGTTGTTATGATTCACATCACAATGGCAGACAACCTTTTCCCCGAAATCCACACGGCCAACGTTCTCAAACAGAAAACTCATCGATGCAATCACTGCGGGTTTTGCTCTTAGTTCCTCATCCAATTCCCCGTTCAGAGCATGAAGGAGCATATCGGGATTCAACGGGCTTTTCCCTAGCCTGGTAAGCATCCCAAGGAGCGGTTCTGACGCATGGATTTTCTTCAGCAGCTTCGCCACACGGTCATCATTCATGTCCGCAGGTTTCAGCTCTCTGCCATTCATCCATTGCTGCGCCGTTATAACATCTCCGTTTTCTAACCTTTTAGTCCAAACAAGTTTGGGTACGATTCCTTCTGCGGAGAGTACAGCAAGAAAAGGGGATGAATTACGTTTTAGAAACAGCCTTTGTTCTTCATGCTGTGCGAAATATGCGGCACCGGTTGCACCGCCTGCAGGAACGATTTCCCAATCCTGTCCAAATAAATGTTCCAAAGTTAGTCACCTTCATTTATCACTATTTCCTTTATGCTAAAACCGGAAATGTATCTATAAATTATCAATCCACTGTTGTTCATATGATTGGAAATAAAAAGACAGCTATTGATAGAAAAAGACATACAATAGCTATCTTATAAATTTTATCCCCTAGAGCCTTGGTACGTCAACCCCATGAGCCTCAATTTAATATTGTGAAAAAGTTATCAAATCAAGGATCTTATCAAATTGCCGCAACAAGCAAGGAGCAGGGCTCCAGCAGCACCTTATCCCCTTCTATATGGCGAAAAGGCTTTGGTGATGCTTTTTCATTGTCTGCAAGGATGTTCCACCTCGCATGTTCCGTGAAGTCAGCCAGCTTCTGTTCCATGGATGGATTGATGAGCACGATTATTTTTTCCCAATCCCCCTCGCCAGGTGACATGAGCTTGAGTCCAATCAATGGTGCCGGCAATGGTAAGAAGGACATTTGCTCACGGATTTTTTCACTGTCAGGAAGCCGGAAAGCTTTGTTTCCTACGCGGATACCGATGAGCCCTTTTATATATTCTACATTTTCAAGATTGTCATCTCGCAAATCCCAATCCAGCCAATTGATTTCATCTGGCGATCGGTAACTGTTGCCAACCCCGTTTTTAGTCCGGAAAAATTCCTGGCCGCTATGGAGGAACGGAATTCCCTGGGCCAGCAGCACCATGGCAGTTGCCAGCCGGTGCTGCTTTTTTAAAATAGCCTCATCGTGGTCAGGTGAACAGATTTTCAGCTTATCCCATAGAGTATGGTTATCGTGTGATTCAATGTAATTCACAGATTGCACTGGCTGCAGAAATAGGCCATTTTTCCGCTTGGCGATTCCAATGCTGCCAGCCATAACCTGTTTGGCTGCTTCAAGATAGCGCTCATTGCCTATAGCATACCCTTTATCATAAATATTGAAGGTGCTTCCCTTGATCGAATCACGGAACCAGTCATTGAACTGGCCTATATCTGGAAGCTTTGCCTGATTGGCGATATTCGCTTTCTGATCGGGCGGGAGCGGCGTATTGAGGTCCCATCCCTCCCCGATGATCAGAATGTTTCTATTTACCGTATCAACTGCCTTCCTGACAGCATTCATCGTTTCGACGTCGAGGATCCCCATCAAATCAAAGCGGAATCCATCAAGGTGATATTCCTTCAGCCAATACAGCACAGAATCGATGATATACTTCCTAGCCATCAGCCGCTCAGACGCAATATCATTCCCGACTCCTGTTCCATTGGATGGAAGCCCATGCTCATTATGGCGGAAGTAATAACCCGGGACGATTTTTTCAAAAGGCGAAGTCTCACGGATGTACACGTGATTGTAGACGACATCCATGATCACACCCAAACCCTCCCTGTGAACAGCGGTAATGAGCTGTTTAAGCTCCTGTATACGATTGTATGGATCTTCCGGGTCAGTAGCATAACTGCCATCCGGTGTATTGTAATGGACAGGGTTATAGCCCCAGTTGTAGGTGCTGTGACGATCCAGTTCATCGACGCCCTCAAAGTCATGGAAGGGGAGGAACTCGACATGCGTGATTCCCAGGCTCTTGATATAGGAAAGCCCTGTCTCTATTCCTTTGGCGCTTTTGGTTCCCCTTTCAGCTCCGCCGAGGTATGTTCCTTTCCTGGTTGCACCGCTGTTCGGGTGGCTCATTAAATCCCTGATGTGGACTTCGTATATGATGGCATCCACTGGATTTTCCAGTGAGGGCGATTCAGCAATAGAAGTTTTTGTTTTAGCCGGATCGATCACGACTCCGTATTCTCCGTTTACCGTTAAAGCGGTTGCATAAGGATCGACAGCTTCCCGCCATTCAAGGTTGATGCACAGCAGAAACGAGTAACGGTAAAGTTCAAGATCGCGGTCGACCTCGATGCTCCAAACCCCTTTATCCAAACGCTTCATGCTAATCAGTTCGTGGCTGGCTTCACTGGATTGAAAAAGCTTCAATTTCACTTTTGCAGCAGTAGGAGCCCACAATTTGAAAATAGTTTTGCCTTGTGAATAACTTGCTCCCAGGTCTTCGCCGCCATAAAAATATTCTTCATCGAATTCGTCTGTTCGAATGACTGCACCGATTTGCAGATCCGTTTCCCCGCCATGTTCATCTGTGACAGAATAAGATTTCCCTATTTCAGGCCTGACACTTGAAAAACAAATATATTTCACAGCATGCTCAAGGAACACTTTCTCCTGGATTGCCAGCGGCAGATTAACACCTTCTCCTTTTAGACGGAATTCATTTGATGTTCCTTCAAAATAAGAATATGGAAGCAGGACGGTAATCAACTTCACCTGGTCGAGGTAGGCGTTAAATTTCCGTTCAATGGCAATCATTTATATTCAACTCCTCGGTATGCCCTGTATTAGTTTTTCCTGATATAATTCTTAAAGTTTTGGGACATGCCTGGATTCTGACAGGGGTGTGGCCGATTGCTTCCCCGTCCGCATGGGCGAGCACTTCAACCGGTGAAGTAATGGTAATCGACCTGCCTGTGAATTGCTCCACTTCCCTGAACCTTGTATGCTTTCCCCAAAAGACACTGATGAAAATAAGCAGCAGCTTCCATCTCGACAGGTCATGGACGACTGTGACATCAAGAAGGCCGTCATCCGGCAAGGCGTCCGGAGCAATCTTCATGCCGCCTCCGTAGTATGGCTGGTTGGATACAGTAACGAACCAGGCAGAGTCATAGCGGAACTCTTTGCCGTCAACGTGGATGTCAATCGGGATGCTGCGGTATGTGAGCAGCTTCTTCACCAATATATACACATAGACAAGCCTGCCAAGCGAAAGCTTGTTCAGGAACCGTTTCATATTCGATTCATTGGACTCCTTTGCCACAGCGGCGTCGAACCCTACACCCATATTATTCATGAAATAGGTTTCCTGTAATTCATTATGCTGAATTTTTCCGATATCAATCTCCGAGGCACGTTTTTTTTGTTGGATCAATAAACGCAGGGCATCACCGGAATTCTTCGGAATGCCGAACCCTCTGGAAAAATCATTGCCAGAGCCGCCGGGAATGAATCCAACTGTTACATTCGGAAAAAGCGCAGTACCATTGACCACTTCATGCAGGGTGCCGTCTCCGCCAACTGCAGCAATCAGAGCCGATGAGCCATCTGCCTTTCTGGCAAGCGCCTCAGCCAGCTCCTTCGCATGTCCTGGATATTCCGTGAAGAAAGCTAGATAAGTGACGCCACTGCCCCTCAGCTCACCCTCTATGTTTCTCCAAATCTTCCGGCAGCTCCCATTTTTCGCAAGGGGATTGACGATAAAATAGACCTTCTCCATATGATCAACCTTTATTTTTAAATTGAGGTTCTATATACTACTCATCGGCTTAATGGACCTCGTGCTGAAGAGATTTTACTTTTCAATTCCGCCCCATTGTACAAATGACATTTTGATGACAAAAGAATCTCACCTATTGTCCATCTCCCGGGCTGTTTTCCCATTCCAACCTTCGGACTGAAGTTGTCTGGCAAAATTGCAGGAGAACCTGTGCCGCTTTTAATTGCATATGCTTCAATGGGGATTTCATTCCTCTGAGGGACATGAACCAGTCTTCAAAACTGCGTTTTTCGATGAACTGCACGCCATATGGCCGCATCGGGTAGTCAATGAATCCACTCCGGCTGATCAGCAATTTTTGCACCGGCAGTTCGACTCCATCCATGTCAAAAAGAGTTTTGACGATTTTCTCTGTTCTGTTGAGCGCAATCAGCGGGTTGAGGATTTTTGTTTCTCTATCTTTCGTCTTCTTTGTCCAGAAGCGCTCCTTTGAGCCAACAAAAACAGCGTCTTCTTCCGCTTCAATAAATGAAATGCATATCGCAGAGGCAGGTGTGATCAAGATCAGTTCTGCTTCTACCGGTGCTTTTTTCAGTAAAAAAATAGGCTTATATAAAACGAGGAATGTATCCGGGAAGCGCTGGAGCAAAAACTTCAGGGTTGGATCTTTAGTGTACTCCTTTGCTACGAAAGACCTTTCCGTCAATGTGGAGCTGGCCCATTTGAGCTGAAATGGAAACAGCTCGTCAAGGAAATGCTTTTTCAGCGCATCTTCCGTCTTGATATGACTGATTGAATGGAACGAACGTGGATCCATAAATGGTTCCTGGTCGTCAGCACTTACAGGTGTATGTTCCTGAACAGGATCACTTTGCTGCTCTTCCGGCTGACGGACGATGTGCTTGAGCTTTTGGAAAAGCGTACTTGGCTGTTTGTCACCCTGTTGTTCCATAACATTTTGAAATGATTCCACAGGACCTGTCTCCCATTTCTCCTTCAGGCCTTCCCACTGCTTTTTCTTGAGGCGGACATACCTTGAAGGATAGAGATAGATGTCCTGGGCATAGCGCGATACATAGTCTTGAAGTTTAATTAGTTGTGCCATAGATTGACCTGCCTTTATTCCTGTTTCCCTTTCCTAACAAGGACGGGAAGTGAGCGGGATTGGTGTGATTGGTTCGTATTTTGGACTTTTCCCCAGATGGGTCTTGTACAAAACAACCCTTTCTGCATGGAAAAGGATTTTTTCTCTTTTGAAGGGATTAACAGCCTCAAGCTTTTCACTCGTAAACGACTGCTCTCCTGTCCATTTTCGTGCCATGGTGATATGAGGGCTGAACGGGCGTGTTTCCAGTGTGAAGCCAGCAGCAATGCATGCGGAGAAGACATCCTTCCTTAGTTCACTCAGTTCCGGAGACTCTTCCAGGCCCGCCCAAAATATTCTCGGGGCATCCTTCTTGCCGAAAATGCCTAAATGGTCGATCGTCATTTGGAAGGAGCCGTGCTTCGTAAGTGCTTCTTCCATCAGCAGATTGGAATGCTCGATTTTTTCCGTTGGTGCATTTCCAAGAAAAGCGAGCGTGATATGTAAATCCTGTGGATGAACCCATGTCTTGAACGGCATTTCCTCCTCCAAGCTGCTGATTGTTCCACCTAGCCTTTCTTTCACCTGTGCTGGCAATTCCAATGCATAGAAATAATGTGCATGCTGCTCCGCCACCTTAATACACCCTTTCTCATCCACTTGAATTTATTGTAGCAAATGCATTCCCTTTTTGGCAGAAATTCCTTTTGAGCATTTTAATCCCTACAAGTTGATAGGAATAGTTCTTTTTTATATGATAAAAAGAAGCTAACGTTATTTTAAGTTGCCTGTAATCATTTATTCCCGTAAATGGAAATACTAAAGCAACTGGACCAGTAGCAAGGAGGCAATGAAATGAAGGTAGTAAACAATATCGCTTCATTAATTGGAGATACACCGCTGATCAAATTAAATAGGATGTCGCCAGAAGGCGGCGCATCCGTTTATCTGAAGCTTGAATACTTCAATCCAAGCAAAAGCGTAAAGGACCGGGCAGCTTACAATATGATTGTGACTGCTGAAAAAGAAGGCAAGCTGAAGCCAGGCTCGACAATCATTGAGCCGACAAGCGGAAACACCGGGATCGGCCTCGCAATGAATGCCGCAGCAAGAGGATATAAAGCAATTCTGGTCATGCCTGATACGATGACAATCGAGCGGATCAACCTGCTAAAGGCTTATGGAGCCGAAGTCGTGCTGACCCCTGGCGATGACAAAATGCCTGGCGCGATCAAGAAGGCCGAAGAGCTGTTAAAAGAAATTCCTGACAGCTTCATGCCGATGCAGTTTGAAAACGAATCGAATCCTGATGCCCATAGAAAAACAACGGCAAAAGAGATTATTGAAGCCATGAAGGAACTGAACAAACCTCTAAGCGCCTTCGTTGCGACAGCAGGAACAGGCGGCACCATCACTGGTACTGGTGAAGCTCTAAAAGAGGAATTCACTGATCTCGCCGTGCACGTGGTTGAGCCAGCCGGATCTCCTGTCCTTTCAGGCGGGAAGCCAGGAAAGCATAAGCTCGTGGGCACGAGCCCAGGGTTCATCCCAGAGATCCTCAATCAGGATGTGTATGAAGAAATCCACAAAATCGAGGATGAAGACGCATACGAATCAGCACGAAGACTGGCAAAAGAGGAAGGTATCCTCGTCGGCCCTTCATCAGGGGCTGCTTGTTTTGCCGCCATTAATGTTGCCAAACAGCTAAAGCCTGAAGAAGTAGTCATCTGCATTGCCTGCGACACAGGAGAAAGATATTTATCCAGTGATCTATTCAGTTTTGAAGATTAAACGAAGTGGAACCCGCCATTATGGCGGGTTTTTTCCTTTACCAGTAAAAAAGGCAAATGGCCCGGAGACCATCCACCTTCGCTTACCTAATCTTCTGCTTCTTCATCTTCAAAAATCGTTCCGGAGTGGAGCGTCATGCCCGAGACGATTTCTTCCATTTCCGCCTGAAGGCTTTCGGTGATTTCTTCGCGCTCTTCAGGTGATAACGCATCCTTGGTGTAGCCAAAGAGATAGTTATTCAAATCAAACTCCCTCAGCTTGCACTTGGTATGGAAGATGTTTTCCTGATAGACATTGACATCGACCATATCGAATTGACTTTTCACAGACTCAGGGATGTAGTTTTGGATTGAGCTGATATCATGGTCGATGAATAGCTTGTTTCCATCCTTGTCTCTCGTGAAGCCTCTTACCTTGTAATCGATGGTCATTACATCCGTTTCGAAGGAATGGATCAAATAATTCAGCGCCTTAAGCGGCGAGATTTCCCCGCACGTCGATACATCGATATCCGCCCTGAATGTACTGATTCCCTCATCCGGATGGAATTCCGGGTACGTATGGACAGTGATATGGCTTTTGTCAAGCTGTAAAACAACATTATCAGGCAGCGGGCCTGGCGATTCATCATACGCTTCTTCAGGCACCTCGACGACGGGCCCCTCGGATACAAGGATGGTCACGCTCGCTCCCTGCGGGACATAATCCTGCTTGGCCACATTGAGGACATGCGCGCCAATGATATCGGAGACATGGGTCAGGATTTTCGTCAGCCGGTCAGCATTATACTGCTCATCAATATAGTCAAGATAAGCTTCACGCTCTTCTTTTGTCTTCGTATAACAGATGTCATACATGTTAAAACTCAAGGATTTCGTCAGGTTATTGAATCCATGCAATTCAATATGCTGTTCAGGTGTGAATTTCATTTATGTTCCCCCTGTTCGTTTTCAGCCATGCTTTGTCTAGTTTTGAACAAAAGCAGTATCCTGTTGATTTAAATATTTTTATGATACCCATTCCTGTTAAGAAAAAACAAAGAGGCCCGAGATTATCGAAGGAACGGAAAATATAAAAAAAACCTGCAGCATCTAAACTGCAGGTTAAATCTTATAGTTTGCCGCATCGGCGTTCGATTTCTGCTTTGAACAGAGCTTGAAGCTTTCTTGTCACCGCTCCCGGTTCTCCGTTTCCGACTGGTTTGCCATCTACTTCGACGACTGGCATGACTTCGACTGTCGTACCTGAAGAAAAGACTTCATCAGCCGCCGATAGTTCATCAAGGGTAAAAGCTCTTTCTTCAAGAGGAATCTGCTCGTTCCGGCAAATCTCCAGCACTTTTTGGCGGGTGATTCCATTAAGGATGAAGTTATCTGCCGGGTGTGTGAGGATCACGCCGTCCTTGATAATGGAGATGTTGGAATGGCTTCCTTCGGTCACTTTTTCACCCCGATGCAGGATGGCTTCAAAGCAGCCTGCCTCTGCCGCTTTTTGCTTGGACAGCAGATTCCCAAGCAGGTTCAAACTTTTGATGTCACAGCGGAGCCAGCGGATATCTTCATCAAGGATCGCCCTGACGCCTTTTTCCATCGATTCCTCCGGCCGAGGGACCTTCCTTGTGTAGGCAACAAAGGTTGGAGCAATATCCGCTCCAGGAAAGACATGGTTGCGCGGAGATGTACCTCTTGTGAATTGCATATAGACTGTTCCAGTTTCCAATTCATTTTTAGCGATCAGCTCTTCCATTTTCTCTTCCAGCTGTTCAGGACTGTATGGTAGCTGCATCCTGATTTTTTCCGCGCTTTCGACCAGGCGATTCAAATGCTCTTTTCCGGTGAACATTTTGCCATTGTAGACACGTATGACTTCATAGACACCATCGCCAAACTGATAGCCCCTGTCCTCGATATCAACTTTGGCCGTCGCCCTTTCGAGGATGCGGCCGTCGACAATTACATATTCCATCTCTTTCTCCTCCTGTTTCACTAAAATTACTTTGCCAGTTCATAAATGGCTTGCGCATAGATTGCAGTAGCCCTTAACAGGTCCTCAATTATCATGTATTCGTCCTTCTGATGTGCGATATCAGGCCGGCCCGGGAATAGCGGGCCAAATGCTACACCTGACTTCAATGACCTCGCGTATGTACCGCCGCCGATCGAAATCAATTCTGCTTTTTCACCTGTTTGTTCCTCATAGACCTTTTTCAAAGTCTGGATCAGGAAATCCTTTTCATCAACATGATGAGGGTTGGAGTTTGAAAAATTCTCAATAACAATCCCTTCTGCTTCCAAAAGTTCTTCCAGGATTGCCTTTGTTTTTTCCAGCTCTGTTGTAACTGGGTAACGCATGTTCAAACCAGCACGCCCTCCATTTTCAACAGAATAGGAGAGCTTGCCCACATTGATGGTCAAATCTCCTGTAATGTCATCGGCAAAAGCGATGCCGAGTTCCCTTCCGCGTGAATCCTTGCAGAGGTATTTCGCCACGAACTGGAAGAACTTTTCACTGTCCCCATCAAGATTAAGCTGAGAAAGGAAGCCTGCCATATGGAGACCGGCATTCTTTCCATTGTCCGGTTCCATTCCATGTGCCGACACACCTTCAAGCTCAAGGATCAGCTTTCCGCTTTCAACTACCGCACTACCATCAAGTTCATTCTGCTTCTTATAGTCCTCAAAGCGCTGCACGATATCTGTCTGTCCCTGTTCGACGACAAGGGCTGCCTTTGCAAAATCAGGCACCATGTTATACCTGCGTCCGGAGGAGAATTCAATTACCTCTGCATCGAATTCCTCTTTCTGATTGCCTGCCGGCTTATAGACCAAATCATAGTCAGCAATGCCTTTTTCCGCGTAAATGATCGGGAAGTCAGCATCCGGGGCGAATCCCATTGCAGGCATTTCTTCATGCTCAAAATAATGATCCACACAGCGCCAGTTGCTTTCTTCATCTGTACCAATGATCATCCTGACCCGCTTGTTCAAAGGCAAGCCCAGCTCTTTCACGATTTTCATTGCATAATATGCCGCCATGGTTGGCCCTTTGTCATCAATAGCTCCACGCGCAAAGATTTTCCCATCGCGAATTTCAGCTCCATAAGGATCGCTTGTCCAGCCATCTCCTTCTGGCACAACATCGACATGGCAAAGAACGCCGACGATTTCCTCTCCCTTCCCAAACTCAAGATGTCCAGCAAGATTGCCGACATTCTTGGAAGTGAAGCCATCCTTTTCCCCGAGTTGAAGCATAAATTCCAATGCTTCTTTTACACCTTCCCCAAGAGGTGCCTCAGCTGCAGCATTCTCCTCATCAAGAACACTTTTGATTTTCAGCAATTCCTGAGCATCCTTGATTAAGTCAGCCTCCCTTTTTTCAACTTCCTTCATCCAGTTAATTGAAGACATCCTTCCAAACCTCCCAATCCTATTTATATGTATTCAGCTTTTTTCCTATTAAAGAACACTTAAGCCCCGCAATGTTCTTATTGTACCTTAAATGTACAGTTGAAAACTTGAATTTTATTTTACTCCTTATAACCGCAGTCCGTAAACTCTGCTACCTTAGATATTTTCTCTTAATTTTCTAACATCTGTCATATTTAGCCTGTTTAGAACCATATCGTTAAGTATATAAACGACTTAGGAGGAGGTGCTCAATAACTAATTATTAATTTTTTATTAAAAACAGTGAATTGTCTGGAATTTTATTTTATTAAAGTGTAAAATAGTCCAAAAGGTAAGACATCTTATGACTACCTTTAAAAAATGGACGCAAAAGGAGCTGTCTGGAAAGAAGAAAACTACATACTTGAGGACTCGTCTTCAAACATGTGTCGGTTGCAGGAAATGACTAGGGGTTTAAAAAAGGATAGGGAGTGGTTGTTTGAAACCTTCGACTAACCGGATGATAAACCGCATCAAATCCATCTACATGTATATATGTCAGAACGGTACTGTCACAACTCAAGATCTTGTAGAGGAATTCGGAATTACTCCTCGAACCATCCAGAGGGATTTGAATGTCCTGGCTTATAACGACTTAGTGAAAAGTCCGAGCCGAGGTAAATGGACAACGACCCAGAAAAAGGTAAGAATGTCATCTTAAATCAAAAAGCGGAAGCCGAATTGCGCTTGTCCAAAACAATTTGATAAAATGAAAAAATCGCCAGAGGATTATCCTCGGCGATTTTTTTTATAATAAGAAAGTATAAATTTCACTTTGAGAATTGTCCAGCTCCAGTGCCTAGCCAGTTTTCATCACTGAGAGTGCCTCCTCGAGTATCTTGCGATAAGCGTTAGCTTTGAGCAGCTCGAGTCGCTTGTCTAGTTTCGCCTCCTAGAAACTCCGAAACTTCAACTCCCCCGGCAGAAGCAAAAAGCGCTTCTTTGTCGGAGTCTCCAGTTTCTGCGTTTCTGGGCAGTCGGCTATACATTTCGATTTCGGTCCGCCCAATGAAGTCGAAGGACGACTTCACTGGTCAGCCCTCCAGCGCTTGTCGGGGCTGACCAGGAAGCTTGCGCTTTTCTTATACTTCATATGTCTGGAGCATTTCGATTTCTTCGTCCGTGAGCTCCCGGTATTCCCCGAGCTCGAGCGTCTCATCCAGCTTTAGCGGCCCCATCGTGAGCCGTTTCAAATAGATGACTCTCTTACCGACTGCCTGGAACATCCTTTTTACCTGGTGGAACTTCCCTTCTGTGATTGTCAGCTCAATATCAGAGGTTAAGCCCGATTTCAGGATCACCAGTTCACCTGGTTTCGTTTCATACCCATCATCCAGTATGACGCCTTTTTTAAACGCTTCGATATCTTCCTCTGTCACTTCTCCCTCAATCACGGCAAAATACGTTTTAGGAACATGTTTCTTTGGCGATAAGAGCCTGTGGGAAAGCTGCCCATCATTCGTGATCAGCAGCAGGCCTTCTGTATCCTTATCGAGCCTTCCAACCGGGAATGGCTCAAATACCAAATCCTCCATCTCCAGCAGGTCAATCACCGTCTCGTCGTGATTGTCCTCGGTTGCTGAAATGACACCCGGCGGCTTGTTCATCATCAAATAGATAAATTCCCTGTAATGAATTTCTTCCCCATTCAGCATGATGAGATCGTTCTCGGGATTGACATGCTGTTTTGCATCCTTAACAATGGTTCCATTCACTTTAACAGACCCATCCTTTAAAAGTTTCTTGACATCTTTCCTGCTCCCATATCCCAGATTGGAAAGAACTTTATCGATTCTCATGGCGAAACCTCCTTTTACAATGGGCTCGTGCCCACTCCATATTCGAACTTTATACATAGACTACTATCATAGTTTACATTAGATCATGAGGAGATGACCTGAAATGAATTATCGTCAGCAAGGACAAGGCTTGTACATTCCGCTGCCTGGCATACCTGGCGGAGGCTTCCCTGGAGGAGGATTCCCTGGTGGTGGATTTCCCGGTGGTGGCGGCCAGTTTGACCGGAGGCTTGACCGCCTTGAACGGCAAATCCAAAGATTAGATAACCAGATGGAACGGCTTGAGCGCAGGGTCGACAGGATCGAACGCCGCCTCGGCTTCAGGCAGGAAGACCAGCAGTTTCATTATTAGTTAGCAAAAATGGCCTTCATGACAGAAGGCCATTTTCATATTATACCGGCAGCCTTAGCTTGCGCTTGATCTTGGTCACCCGGTCCCCAAAGAGCCTGTCCACCAGCTTCGTACGGAGTCCAAGGTAAAAGTACACCGCTGCGCCTACAAGTGCAGAAACTCCGATGATTAAAATTGACTGGAACTTTGCGGCAGGTGACAGGAATTGGACAAGCATTTCATAGAATGCCATCGTGACGCCTGCCATCAGGCCAGAGAAAATCAAGATCAAGAAAATTCTTCTTGTCACGAAGCCCATCGGATACTTTGCGAATTTCTTTATGACAAGCATGTTAATGACAATCGCCGCCGTATAGCCGAGGGCCGTTGATAGGACAGCACCCTGTGTTTCAAATAGCTTGATCAATGGGATGTTTAAGGTTAGCTTCACCAATAATCCCGTCAGCAAACTTAAAATCGTGAAACGCTGCTCGTTAATCCCCTGAAGGATGGCAGCCGTCACCGAGAATAGAGCGAATAGGATGGCTACTGGTGCGTAAGTCGTCAAGACCTCTGTACCAAGATCGTTGTGTGCATAGAAAACCGTGTACATTGGCTCGGATAGTATTGCGATTCCGATAGCAGCTGGCACTGTTAAGTACATTAACACCTGGAAGGTCTGATCAAGCTGCCGCCTCATTCCCTTGCGGTCGTTTTCCGTAAATGCCTTGGTGATACTTGGCACCAAAGTCAGAGAAAAAGCCGTAGCAAGAGAAACAGGAATGATGACCAGTTTATGAGACTGGAAATTCAACACAGAAAACGCAGAACTAGCTTCATTTGAACTAAATCCGATCGAAGTCATAGCCCTGGTAAAGGTCATCATATCAACGAATTGGAACAATGGATTCGCAATCCCGACGAAAACGAACGGTGCAGCATAGAGAAGAATTTCCTTGTAAATATCCTTTAAGGAAATGTCCATCGTCTTCTTATCTTCTTCGAGAAGTTTATCCAGGTGCGGCTTTCGCTTAAACCAATACCAGCCCAAAACTCCAAGGCTGCCCAGAGCGCCTATGAAGGCGGCAAAAGTGGCGACACTGACCGCTGTTACCATGTCTCCCTTCAGGACATTCAGGACGAAAAATGCACCAGCCAGCACGAAAACAATCCGGACAATTTGCTCAACAACCTGTGACACTGCAGAAGGTCCCATTGACTGATGTCCCTGGAAAAATCCGCGGATCAAGCTCATGAATGGGACAACGATCAGGGCAAAGCTAACTGCCCGAATAACAGTCGTCACATTTTCGGCCGTTATTTGCACATTTTCTTCTTTGCTGGTGTCCATCACAATATCAGCAAGACCAGGAGCTGTGATATACATGATCAGGAATGAAAGAATTCCTGTCGCCAGCATGACGACCACACCGGACTTAAACAGCTTCCTCCCGACCGCATACTCCTCGAGTGCATTGTATTTCGCTATAAATTTAGAAACAGCAAGCGGTACACCTGCCGTGGCAACACTTATGAAAATGGTATATGGGATGTAAGAATACGAATAAAGAGCCGTTCCATAATCTCCTACGATGGCAAAAAAGGGAATGACATAAAATAGCCCGAGCACTTTCGATAAGATCGTGCCAAGCGTCAGAATGAACGTCCCTCTCAATAGCTTTGATGACATAAGATCCCTACTTTTCAATCTATAAGTTAAAAAACAGATTACAAACTTGTATTTTACCACAAACAACAATGGACACTATGATAATTATCAATGATTGCAGAATTTGCTTGCGATTTTCAGAGCCTGCAGAAATCGCCTGCATTCCCTAGTTTACTCTTCTTTTTTTCGGACTGCCAGTTTTCCGGATAGTGATTTCGTTTAAAGATCTGGTTCCAGGGCAATGTTTTTATTATAAAGATGGATTATAATAAGAAAATGCATCAGAAACAGAGAATAGTAAAGTTGGTGAAATGATGAAATATGATGTGATCGTCCTTGGCGGCGGACCGTCTGGGCTGATGGCGGCAATTGCTGCTGGAGAACAGGGCGCGAAGGTGCTGCTGATCGACAAAGGAGACAAGCTCGGTCGCAAACTGGCCATCTCCGGCGGCGGACGCTGCAACGTGACCAATCGCCTTCCAGTGGATGAAATCATTAAACATATACCCGGAAACGGGCGGTTCCTATACAGCGCTTTTTCAATTTTTAGTAATGAAGATATTATTTCTTTTTTTGAAGCACTAGGAATCAAGCTTAAGGAAGAGGACCATGGCCGGATGTTCCCTGTCACCGACAAGGCCCAATCCGTTGTGGACGCCCTTTTAACAAAGCTTAAGGAGTTAAAGGTGGAAATCAAGACGAACAGTCCTGTTTCCGATGTCCATTACAGTGACGGTAAGGCTGAATCTGTAGAATTGAAAAATGGAGAACGTATATTTGCCGACAGCATCATCATTGGAGTCGGCGGAAAATCGGTCCCTCACACCGGATCGACCGGTGATGGTTACGCCTGGGCCGAAAAAGCGGGCCATACGATCACTGATCTGTTTCCGACAGAAGTGCCACTGACGTCCAATGAGCATTTCATTAAAGAAAAAACGCTTCAGGGACTTTCTTTACGAGCCGTTGCACTCAGTGTTCTCAATCCTAAAGGCAAAGCGCTCATCACCCATAAAATGGACATGATTTTTACTCATTTTGGCGTCAGCGGCCCGGCAGTCTTACGCTGCAGCCAGTTTGTCGTCAAAGCCATGAAAAAATGGAACCTGAAAGAGGTTGTCATGTCATTGGATGCCCTCCCCGACATGAAAGAAGAAGAGTTGTTCCAGGAGATCAATAATCTGATCAAAGCAGAACCTAAGAAAGCAGTGAAGAATCTGTTAAAGGGATTGCTTCCAGAACGCTACCTGATGTTCCTGTTGGAGCTCAATGAAATCGATTCCGCTATCCAGGGTGGTCAGCTTGGCCATGAAAAAATCAGAAGCTTTGCCAAATCGGTCAAGCAATTCGAATTCAAAGTGAACGGCACACTGCCACTTGATAAAGCATTCGTGACCGGAGGCGGCATTTCCGTCAAAGAAGTCGAGCCGCAAACCATGGCATCGAAAAAAGCAGCGGGCCTGTATTTTTGCGGCGAAATCCTTGATATCCACGGCTATACAGGCGGCTATAATATTACCTCCGCACTTGTCACCGGACGGCTTGCCGGTAAAAATGCAGCGGAATTTGCGTTGCGGTTATAACGAGAACTTGCCCTGTCCGTCATCCCGTCGATGACGGACACTTTTTCCCTTTTCCGCTGATTTCTGTCCTTCATATCCATGATAATAAAAACAGAGCCTGAAAAATCACTCAGGCTCTGTACACAATCATTGCTGAAAAACAGTAAATCTGTTCTTCTTCCTCTTCTTCAGGAACGACGGCTACATTGTATTTAATGTCGAGCAGCTTTTTTTCGTCCAGTTTCTCGAGAAACCTGTTCATTTCCTGTTCGAGGTCTTTTTCATGTTCGTGATCGAATACTCTGACCTGGATCAAGGCAAGTCTTCCTTCCTTTTTAGCATCCATTCTGGCCAGATTTTCTGAATTTTATAATTATGGGCGTTTTGTTTCTCCGCCCCAGCTCATCATGCCGCCCACCATGTTGCGGACTTTGTAGCCTTGCTCGTTCATGTAGTGGCAAACATTGCCGCTGCGAGCGCTTGAACGGCAGATGAAGATGTATTCCTTATCTTTGTCGAACTCGTTCATTCTTTCTGGGATTTCGCCCATTGGGATGTGCTTTGCTCCGGGAATCATGCCTGACTCAACTTCATCATGCTCACGCACATCGACCATTTCCAGCTTTTCGCCAGCTTCCAGCTTCTTTTGAAGCTCTTCAGTTGTGATTGTTTCAAAATTACTCATTATCATATCCTCCAAATTCGTGAAATTCATACTTTAATGTATTCCCCTATTTATTATATAAAAACTCTATCTATATTACAAAACATAAACCTAATGGGGTATACTGTTGTTTACCAAAAAAAAGGGCCGCCTGTCGACGACCCTTTCCATCAGTTCTTAGTTAGCAACGATATTAACGAGTTTCCCTGGTACTGCAATGACTTTGCGGATCGTTTTGCCGTCGATTTGTTCTTTGACAGCTACATCACCCATTGCGATTTGCTCCAGAGTTTCTCTGTTCGCATCAGCCGGCACCATCATTTTCGCTTTGATCTTACCATTAACCTGGACAACGATTTCCACTTCATCATCGACAAGCTTGGCTTCATCATACGCTGGCCATGCTGCATAAGTGATGGATTCGCTATGCCCAAGCTTTGCCCAAAGCTCTTCGGCGAAATGCGGCGTTATTGGCGCAAGCATCTTCACGAAGCCTTCTACGTACGTTTTAGGAAGCTCTTCTGCTTTGTATGCTTCGTTGATGAAGACCATCATTTGAGAAATCGCTGTGTTGAAGCGAAGTCCTTCATAGTCTTCGGTCACTTTTTTAACCGTTTGGTGGTAAACTTTCTCAAGGTTTCCGCTATCTGTATCCTTGATTTTCTCGGTCAAGCTGCCATTTTCGTTGACTAACAGGCGCCAGATGCGGTCAAGGAAGCGGCGTGAGCCATCAAGTCCGTTTGTGGACCAGGCAATGGATGCTTTAAGCGGTCCCATGAACATTTCATACAGGCGCAGCGTATCCGCTCCATGGCTTGCGACGATCTCATCCGGATTGACAACATTGCCTTTTGACTTACTCATTTTTTCATTATTTTCACCAAGGATCATGCCCTGGTTAAACAGCTTTTGGAATGGCTCTTTGGTGTGGACGACACCCACATCGTAAAGGACCTTATGCCAGAAGCGAGCGTAAAGCAAGTGCAGTACCGCGTGCTCGGCACCACCGATATAAATATCGACTGGAAGCCATTGCTTTAATTTTTCCTCATCTGCAAGTGCCTGGTCGTTCTTCGGATCAATGTAGCGCAGGTAGTACCAGCAGCTGCCTGCCCATTGCGGCATGGTGTTCGTTTCCCTGCGGCCTTTTTTGCCTGTATCAGGGTCAACGACATTCACCCAATCATCAATGATCGCAAGTGGTGATTCACCAGTACCAGAAGGTTTAATTTCCGTTGTTTTTGGAAGGACAAGCGGAAGTTGATCCTCAGGAACCGCTGACATAGTGCCATCTTCCCAGTGAATGATTGGAATTGGTTCACCCCAGTAGCGCTGGCGGCTGAACAGCCAGTCGCGAAGGCGGTAAGTAACCTTCTTCGTTCCGATGCCTTTTTCCTCAAGCCATGCAATCATTTTGCTGATCGCTTCTTCCTTGTTCATGCCGTTAAGGAAGTCGGAGTTGATGTGCTCGCCGTCGCCAGTGTAGGCTTCTTTTTCGATGTTTCCGCCTGCCACGACTTCTTTGATTTCCAAATCGAATTTTTTCGCAAACTCGTAGTCACGCTCGTCATGACCAGGTACTGCCATAATAGCCCCTGTGCCGTACGACGCTAGAACATAGTCCGCAATCCAGATTGGCATTTTTTCGCCATTTGCCGGGTTGATTGCGTAAGCGCCAGTGAAGACGCCTGTTTTGTCCTTTGCAAGGTCTGTACGCTCAAGGTCACTCTTGCTCTTGATTTCATCAATATATTTTTCGACGGCAGCCTTCTGTTCAGCTGTAGTGATTTTATCAACAAGCTGATGTTCTGGTGCAAGGACCGCATAAATTGCGCCGAAAAGTGTATCTGGACGAGTGGTGAAAACCGTGAATGTTCCCTCGTGTCCTTCGATGTTGAACGTAATTTCAGCACCTTCAGACCGGCCGATCCAGTTGCGCTGCATATCCTTCAGGCTTTCAGGCCAGTCAAGCAAATCCAGGTCTTCAAGAAGACGGTCTGCATATGCAGTGATTTTCAGCATCCACTGTCTCATCGGGCGGCGTTCGACCGGGTGGCCTCCGCGTTCGCTTTTCCCATCGATTACTTCTTCATTCGCTAAAACAGTTCCAAGTGCCGGGCACCAGTTAACCGCTACTTCGTCGATGTAGGCAAGGCCTTTTTCATAAAGCTTCAGGAAAATCCATTGCGTCCACTTGTAGTAGTCCGGATCAGTCGTGTTGACTTCGCGATCCCAATCGTAGGAAAAACCTAGTGCTTTGATCTGGCGGCGGAACGTATTGATATTCATCTCCGTGAACTCTGCTGGGTCATTCCCAGTATCAAGCGCATACTGCTCTGCTGGAAGGCCGAATGCATCCCAGCCCATTGGATGAAGGACGTTGAAGCCCTGCATTCTTTTCATGCGGGAAAGGATATCTGTCGCTGTGTAGCCTTCCGGGTGGCCAACGTGAAGGCCGGCACCAGATGGATACGGGAACATATCCAGCGCGTAGAACTTCTCTTTTCCCTTATCTTCCGTTGTTTTAAAGGTTTTGTTTTCTTCCCAATAAGCTTGCCATTTTTTCTCGATTTCCTGATGGTTGAAACTCATCGTCAATGTCCTCCTGATTTAGTTCATTTATTTTTAGCGGATGAATTTTTTGCAAATAAAAAACTCCCGCCCCTGTAAAAGGGACGAGAGGTATGTATGATCTCCCGCGGTACCACCCAAATTAGTGTGTAACACTCGCTTCATTCATCCTTAACGCGGAAAACGGCAAACGCTACATGTAAGTTTCACGTCTGCGACTCAAAGGCGAGTTCATGATGGGTCCCGTCTGGCTTGCACCAACCGCCAGCTCTCTTGCACAGGCTTTCACCACTACTGCTCCTTGTCGAAGTCTTTCGTTATGAATATAGAGTTATTGTAATAAAATTCCCCCGCATATGCAAGCGGGGATGGAATATTTGATGATAGTGCGTAGTATATGATTGTTTTGCCTGGTTGTGCAGGCTTCCCCATAACTCAATATGGGCAGAAAAATAGCCCGCCTGAGAATTCAGGTGGGCCATAGTTCGTTACTGATCCGTTCGTGTCGCTTCCAATAGCAGGTCGACAATGTGCACGCCTCTCATTTTTCCGGAGAGTCCCTCACGCTCAATTCCGAGTTTCATCTGAAGGAGACAGCCGGGATTTGCGGTTACGATTGTTGTTGCATGGGTGGCCTTTGCCTGAACCATCTTGGAATCGAGGAGCTGCATGGACATTTCACTCTCGACTATATTGTATATTCCTGCTGAACCACAGCAGCGGTCTGCATTCTGCATCTCCTGGTATTGAACCCCTTTGATGGACTGCAGCAATGTCCTCGGTGCTGAAGCTGTTTTCATGACATTACGTAGATGGCATGAATCCTGGTACGTAATGATTTGATTCGGCAGCTCGAGGTTCACTTTTTCATGAAAACCAACTTCGACCAATATTTGCGAGATATCCTTAATTTTATCGGCAAATGCCTGGGCCCTCTGCTTCCAATCGGTGTCGTCTTTGAGCAAATGATCGTAGTCGACTAAAAAAGCACCACAGCCCCCTGCATTGGTAATGATAAAATCGACACCAAGATCATCGAATGCCTTGATGTTTCGGCGGGCAAGTGCTTTCGCATCTTCTTTTTCACCACTATGCCCATGAAGCGCTCCGCAGCAGGCCTGATCTTTTGGGATGACAATTTCACAGCCCGCCAGCTGCAGTAGCTTCATCGTCGCATTGTTTGTTTCAAGGAACATGGTATCCATCAGGCAGCCGCTGAAGAATGCGACCTTATGAGTCTTTGTGCCAATTGGTTCAAGATGCTCAGGCCGATTTTTCATCTCCTTCATTGTCGGTACCTGTGGAAGAACCTTCTCCATCGTGGCGAGCGATTCAGGGAACAGCTTCATCACACCTGTTCCACGCGCCACTTTTTGCAGGCCAGAACGTTGATAGAAGCCAATCAGGCCAGTCAGTCCCCGCATCCTCTCCTGATGAGGGAAAAGTCCTTTGAAGACTGCATTCCTGACGACTTTTACTGGCATTGAAAACTTCTTGTTTTGATTGACAATATCCCGGGCATCTTCAAGAAGATGTCCATAATTCACCCCAGATGGGCAGACTGGTTCACATGCACGGCAGCCAAGGCACAGGTCAAGTGAGCGCTCAAAATCCTCATCTGGTTCAATTAGCCCATCGACGACCGCCTTCATTAAAGCAATCCGGCCCCGTGGTGAATGTGATTCCTGATAGCCCGATTCGATATAGGTAGGACATGTCGGCAGGCAGAACCCACAGCGCATGCAGTTCAATAGTTCATCCTGGTCCATCTTTTCCTGAAATTCTGTCTGGATTCTCTGCTGTTCCTGGATCGTTGTCATTTTGAAACCACCACCCGTTTTCTGCTATCCTTCGCGAATACCTTCCCAGGATTCATGATGTTGTTAGGGTCGAGGGCCATTTTTACTGCCTTCATAG
Organism: Mesobacillus subterraneus; assembly: GCF_003937825.1. Taxonomy (GTDB): domain Bacteria; phylum Bacillota; class Bacilli; order Bacillales; family Cytobacillaceae; genus Mesobacillus; species Mesobacillus subterraneus. Next base: position 200,526 of record NZ_RSFW01000010.1, read on the forward strand.
CCGCAATTCCTGCTTCGCCTAATTTCAACTCGAGATACGGTGCTTTCATTACGCCGACGCCGTGCTCACCCGTAATCGTACCGCCGAATTCAATCGCCTTTTCAAAAATTTCGGCAAATGCCTTTTCAACTCTTTCCATTTCGTCATGATTCCGAGAATCCGTCGGACATGTAGGATGAAGATTCCCATCTCCTGCATGGCCAAAAGTACAAATATTCAAGTCATACTTATCCGCAATTTCATTGATTGCATTGACCATTCTCGCAATCTCTGACCTTGGAACAGTCGCATCCTCTAAAATAGTCGTCGGCGCTAACCTCGCCAGTGCGGACAATGCACTTCTGCGCGCAGTCCTCAGTGCTTCCGCCTCAGCTTCTGTTTGTGCCAGCTGCACAGACACTGCCTTTTCTTCTTTACAAACCTCAGCAATCCTCGCCATGTCACGCTCGACCACTTCAACAGGACCGTCCTGTTCAATCAATAACACGGCTTTAACATCTGTTGGAAGCCCAATCTTGGCAAAATCCTCCACAACCTTCAAGGTCGGCTGATCCAGGAATTCCAGCGTAGCCGGAATGATTTTGCTGGCGATAATCTTGGATACTGATTTAGCTGCTGCCTCAAGATCCTGATATAAAGCCAGCATTGTTTGTTTTGTCTCCGGCATTGGAATCAGCTTAAGAGTTGCTTCGGTAATGATGCCCAATGTCCCCTCCGAGCCAACCAGCAGCCTGGTAAAATCATATCCGGCAACATCCTTCGCCAATTTGCCTCCTGTGCGGATGATATCTCCGTTTGGCAGCACAGCCTCAAGCCCGATCACGTAATCCCTTGTCACTCCATACTTCAATCCACGGAGCCCGCCGGAATTTTCATTAATATTGCCTCCGATGGTTGATATTTTCATAGAGCTTGGGTCTGGTGGGTAAAACAGGCCTTTTGGCTCGACAGCTTGGATCAAATCAAGCGTCACAACCCCAGGCTGAACAGTAACGGTTAGATTCTCTTCATCGACCTCAAGGATCTTGTTCATGTGCTTAAATAGAAGGACGATTCCTCCTTCTGTCGGGCAAGTGCCTGCACACAGATTGGTTCCTGATCCTCTCGGGACAATCGGAATATTATATTCATTGCAGATCTTCACAATTTGCGAGATTTCCTGTTTATTCCGCGGACTTACAACTGCATCAGGCATTGACTGAAAGTTAGGTGTTGCATCATATGAATACACAAGCCTACCCGTTTTAGAGTCATCAAAATTTGCCGCAGTTACGATTGAGATCAATTTTTCTTTCACTGTATTCGGTAGCATAATAGTTCCCCCTTCGTTGGTAAAATAAAGCCAGGTATTGAGTCTAATAGTTTTTCTCGGTTCTTTAGGTAAACTTTGCTGTTTTCGCTGTTAAAAAGTAAAATACAGCTTCTTTTTTTAAAAGAGTAATAGAGCAGATTGAAGAGTGCTCTGAAGACAGATGTAATAATGATCACTTGGTATGTACGAGAAAATAACAATCACAAAATCAGCATGATAAGGATCTTAAGGGATAGCTGTTTTGCATGAATATCCAAGGTTTTTTACTAAAAACTATTCCTTGGAAAACGCAGATGGGTAATTGCTTTCAAAAAGGTTGTATGGTCATCTGATGACCATACATTAAATTATAGGATGTTCATTAGGAGAATTTCAATATATATTTACATTTAGTAAAATATTGTTGTGGGCAAGTATCGTTTCCAATAGGCTCTAAACGACGAAGATTTTAGTAGAGCTGAGAGAAACCTGTATAATGAGAGTCAAGAGAACGAAATTTGGAGGATTTACCTTGCAATACAATAAAATAAAACCTAAGAAGATCTATGAAGAAGTTGCCGAAGCAATCCATGATATGATCAGTTCAGGTCAATTGCAGCCAGGTGATAAACTGGATTCTGTCCAGCAGCTGGCGGAGAATTTCCAGGTGGGCCGCTCTGCGATCAGGGAAGCATTGACTGCATTGAGAGCAATAGGGCTCATTGAAATCAGGCAGGGCGAAGGAACCTATGTGAAACAGTTCCAGTCAGAGCAAATCAGCTTTCCGTTATCAACAGCCATCCTGATGAATGCTCAGGATACAGCACATCTGTTGGAAGTCAGGAAAATCCTTGAGGCAGGGACTGTTTTTTCTGCTGCAAACAAACGGACTGAAACCCAGCTTCAGACAATGAAAGAAGCGCTGGAGGAAATGAAAAGCGCTAATGGCGATGAGACGCTGGGCGAAAAGGCGGATTTGCAATTCCATATGGCCATTGCTGAAAGTTCGCATAATCCCTTATTAATCAGCTTGATGAACCATGTTTCAGCGTTGATGGCAGAAACGATGAAGGAAACCCGCAGGTTATGGCTTTACTCACAACAAACCACTACAGATCGCTTATACGATGAGCATTATGCGATATACGAGGCGATAAAAGAACAAAATGCTGCGGAAGCAAGAAGCTTGATGCTCAACCATATTGAGAATGTGGAAAGTATTCTCTATAAATATATGAACCAGACTAAACCATCAGAGTGATCACAACATTGCTCGACTTCCCGCTTGAATCATACCAGAATGAATCATTCTATTAGCCGTCATGTACTATGTTTAAAGTATGATGACAATGATCAGATACACCATCCAAGAAAAGACATCTAAAGATAAATGAGCCTGCTCCGAATAGGAAGCAGGCTCATTTTTTGTTTAGATTATTGAATCGTATAGCCGCCGTCAATGACCGCTGCCTGGCCGGTGATTCCTTTTGCGGCGTCGCTGGCTAGGAAGAGTACATAGTCGGCGATTTCCTCGACGGCGAGCAGGCGTTTTTGCGGCACCAGCGGAAAAATCACTTCTTCCAGTACTTTTTCAAGCGGGACATTCCGGGTTTCTGCCAGGCTGGAAAGCTGGTTGCGTACCAATGGTGTGTCGACATAGCCCGGACAGACTGCGTTCACGGTGATGCCATGTTCAGCTGTTTCGAGGGCAGCTACCTTCGTCAGTCCAATTACTCCGTGCTTAGCACTGTTATAGGCCGCTTTCCCGGCAAAGCCAACTAGCCCGTTAATGGATGCCATGTTGATGACTCTGCCCGTGCCTTGCTTTTTCATCACTGGCAGAACATGTTTCAAGGCAACAAATGGTGCTGTCAGCATCACCTTGATCAGCAGTTCGAATTTTTCCGTTGGGAAGTCTTCGATCATGGATACATATTGAAGGCCGGCATTGTTGATGAGGACGTCGATACGGCCAAATTGCTCCAGGCAGTTTGCAACGGCTTTTTCTATGTCCTTTTCATTCGTTACATCGCATTTAAATCCTGCGGCATCATAACCTGATTCACGAAGGGTTGATGCTGCTTTTTCAACAGCATCCTCCTGTAAATCAGTTAAAAATACCTTGCCGCCGTGTTCAGCAAAGAATTTGCCAATTTCATAGCCGATTCCCTGGGCGGCGCCTGTAATCAATAAAACTTTGTCTTTAACCATCATGAAACTCCTTTCATTAAATCCCTAAACCAAGTGAGAACAGGATGATTGCAATCGCAACCCCAATCAGCGGAACGATGACCGTCACTGCCGCAACTGGATTATAAGCATCCTGGTGGGATTCGCCGCAGATTGCCCTGACCGTCGTTACGACATAGCCGTTGTGCGGAAGGGAATCAAGTGCACCGGAAGAAATTGCAGCTACACGGTGCAGCGCTTCCGGATTGACGCCCATATCTAGATAGTGCGGTGCGAGCAATGGCAGCGCGATTGCCTGGCCGCCGGATGCGGAACCAGTCATCCCGGCGATGACACTGACTGCGATTGCCGCCCCGATCAACGGGCTTCCCGGAATGCTTGTCATATAGTCAACAGCTGTCTGGAATGCAGGAACTGCTTTGGCTACGCCTCCGAAACCAACGACAGCCGCCGTGTTGCCGATGGCGATCAAAGCGCCAATTGTTCCTTCTGAGACAGCCTCCCAGAAGTTTTTGAAATACTTTCGATTCAGTAAGTACGCGGATACAACTCCACCCAAAAGGGCGATGATCAGCGCGGATTGCTTCAATGAATCATGGAAAAAGTACGAAATCACCAGTACCACAACCAGCGGCAGAAGCCCCATTAGCGGGTGTGGCAGTGCACGTTTTTCCACGCGTGGGTCCTTGTCCCTTGCTACGAATTTCTCCCCTCTCGCAACTGCTTTTGTGATCATCCGCTTCAGCCACCAATATCCGAAGATCATCATGAAGACAGCAACGATCAAGCTGACCTCCCACCCGGCATATGGAGTGGTGTTCAAGAATTCAATCGGAATCCAGTTCTGGATCTCCGGAGATCCTGCAGACGTCATTGTGAAGGTGACTGAACCAAAGGCCAGGGCAGCCGGGATGAAGCGCCTTGGCAGGTCTGCCTGTCTGAACAGGCTCAAGGCCATCGGGTATACGGAGAAGGCAACAACGAACAAACTCACGCCGCCATACGTCAGCACCGCACAGGCAAGAACGATCGCAAAGACGGCATATCTCATTCCAAGTTTTTCTACAATAAATTCCGAGACACTGTCAGCTGCGCCGCTATCTTCCATTACTTTTCCAAAAATTGCCCCAAGCAAGAACATCATGTACCATGAGGTCACAAATCCAGAGAAACCCGACATATAGTTTCCAACAAAATTGGCAGCTCCCTCTTCAGCCAGCTGCGGGAATAATGGCATGCCGCTGAATACAGCGACGAATAATGCAGAAATCGGCCCGACAATCAGAAGGTTCATGCCCCTCATCGTCAAATAAATCAATAACGCCAGACCGCCGATCAATCCAATCATGCTCAGCATTTCTTTTCCCCCTTGTTTTAAATTCTTTCAAGTGCTAAAAAGGTTGGGTCAAGAATACCTAGGATCTGGAAACACCTGGACCTTTGGATTTCGACCCTCACCTTTTGAATAAAACGACTTCCTTCCCTCCTCTGTTTTATTTGGTAACGCTTACAAAAAACTGAATAAAATTGCTGTTATATCTTATTGCAATAATCGTGCCAACTTTTAATACCAGTTTTTATCTGACGTATTCGAAATTTTCTGTCATATGAATCCGGATTTCCGGACGCTAGTAAAATGGTTTGCCTCTAGAATAATAGAAACTTATTTGATGTACCCTGTCCTATCCTTGCTGGTTTTACACTATTTATAAAGTGAAAATATAATCAAATATTGATAGAAAAAAAGAAGTCCGAAATTCCGGACAGGATTCCGGATTTTCGGACTAGAGCATTTGATATTTATTGAGCTTGTCATATAGCGTTGTCCGGCTGACACCAAGCTCCTTTGATACCAGGTTTTTGTCACCATGATTACGCTCAAGGCTTTGCTTTAGTACCCACTTCTCCGTTTCCTCCACAATATCCTTAAGCTTCTTATTCTTGAACCGATACAAAGCATTCTGTGTTTGCAAGTAATCAGGAAGGGACTCATAGGTGATTTGTTCACCCTTCGTCAAATGGACCGCAGCTTCGATGACATTTTCCAGCTCCCGGATATTCCCCGGCCAGCTGTAGGATGTGAGGACATCCAGAACCTGACGCTCAATTCCTCCGATCCGCTTTCCAAGGCGATTGGTGACTTTCTCGATGAAATGATGAATTAAAAGTGTCAGGTCTTCTGCACGTTCCCTTAAAGGGGGCACGCTGAACGGCACGACATTGATCCGGTAAAATAAATCCTCCCTGAAACGCTTCTCTTCAATCATATTTTCAAGAGGCCGGTTTGTAGCCGCAATGATTCGGACATCAACCGATAACGATTTTGTCGAGCCAATCGGCTCGATCTCTCCATCCTGCAGTGCACGCAAAAGCTTGACCTGCATACTAAGCGGCATGTCCCCGATCTCATCAAGGAAAAGTGTACCGCCATTCGCCAGCTGGAACTTCCCCTTTTTCCCGCCTTTTTTCGCTCCTGTAAAGGCACCCTCTTCATACCCGAACAACTCGGATTCAAGCAGGTTTTCCGGAATCGCACCACAGTTCACCTTGATGAACGGTTTCTGGCTGCGGCTGCTCAGCTGGTGGATGCTGTGGGCGAACAATTCTTTCCCTGTTCCGCTCTCCCCTCTGATAAGAACAGAGATGTCACTGTTTGCAACCATTTTCACTTTTTCCTTCAAGCTCATGATCTGCTTTGAGTCTCCTAGAATATCATCGAGCGTATATTTCACGCCGGTATCGATTTTCTGGATGTAAGGCTGCATCCTTGTAAGCAGGCTTTTCACATGGCTGTCCATTTTCATCCATTCCTGTGTATCCCTGAAAAATACCGTTCCAAACGCAGCAATCACTTCGCCATTCTTTATGATTGGCACCCGGTTGGCGATCATATAATTCCCCTTGATGAATTGCAGGTCTGCCAGCTCTTCCTTTCCAGACTGTGCGACGATATGCATCCTCGTATTTTCGATGATCTCAGTCACATGCCTGCCAATCGTCTCCTCACGATTGACTTCAAGAAACTCGCAATAATTATGATTGATGTAAATAATCCGTCCTTCCCTGTCAACCACTACAAGCCATTCGAACGCATTCTCAACGATCGTTTCAATGATATCCGCAGGAATATGTAATAGTTTTGAGTTCATAAACCTCACCTGGTTTTTCTTTTGATTTTATCATATTTTTCTGAAAACAGCATTCAGGCCATCAAGGAATCTTTATTTCTGGATTACAACAGAAAAAGTTTCATGGTTGGGTAATCTTGTAAGTCATCAAATTTCAGTACATGTTAACCGGCAATTGTTCGAACAAAAAATACAAAGGTCACATCAAAAATCGCTTAACTTCATTGTTAAGCGATTTTTGTTTTTGCAATATCGTCATCTTTAACATTAGCACCCGTATGTTGAAGATGGACTCATTAATCAGAAATAATGAGTCCATCTTCTGCAACTTGCCCCTGGACAGTAGAATTTAGGTTTTCAACCAATTCAAAGGATACTTCTTTGGCCATGTTTTAGAAATCTGAATCTATCAGGGACCCCCTCGGTATCAAGTAATATAGAACTAAAATTAAGCAAAGAATCGCTGATTGGTGAGCCTATTATTAAGCAGTGAAAGCAACAACTATTATAAAGTGCTTTTCGGCTTCTTAATTGATAATTTTTTTAATATGTTCCTTCCAGCTAACAACGCAACATATAAAGGAATTGTGACAAGTAATATTACATAAAGGTCTCGTCCAGCAAGGTAAGTGGCAGAGTGAAGATCTTTTATAAGTAAGTGAGCAAACAGGTACGAGATAGGCAATAGAATCATTTTTTCTAGTCTATTTCTTATTTTCTCGTTCTTACGGAATATGACCAATCCAATTCCACAAATAAGTAAAAATCCTATAGCAAACATCACATAGTAGCTTAAAACTAGCCGAGGTAACGTAATGACAGAACCATCCGTTATTGGATCTCCATAAATTAAAATATTTTCACTTCCATCGGTATTGTAATAATAGATTGAAGCGACCGTTTCTCCATTCGGGTTTAAGACAGTATTTTCTAGGTTGTTTTTGCTTATTTTCCGGTGCCAAATCGTTTCCCATGTTGTTATATCATAGACATAACCTGAATTGTCTGCTGCTGGATATTGATTTACATTATATCCAGAGACTTCTTCACTAAAATTCAAAAGTACAGTTCCATCATCCTTTTCAATAATTGAAACCGCATTTTCATTATAAGAGATGTATGCTGGGGTTGTCAGATAAGCGATTGTAACCACTGCAAAAACCAATGTTACCATGACTGAAAGAATAATCGTTTGCAGCTTTTTCTTTCGCAATGTATTTTGTATGTTTCTTAAGGGAGCTATATCGGTATCTACTGGCGGTTCTTCAAAAGTCCTTATTTCTTCAAGTTGTTTTTTACAGTTCTCACAAGAAGCTATATGTTCTTCAACTAGATCTCTAGTATCTTGACTTGCCATATCCTCGACATATAACGGCAGTATATCCCTAATCATATTACAGCTAATTTTCATCGATAATCCTCCGATCGCGCTTTAATTTTTTCTCTAGCACGGTGATAAGTAACACAAGCCCAGTTTTCACTTTTTCCAAACAATTTGCCAATTTGCTTAAATGACAGTTCTCCAAATGCACGGAGAGTAAAGACCTTTTTGTATGGCTCTTTCAAATTCTGGATAACTTCATGTACCTTCATAGACGCTTCTGAAATGGTTATTTCTTGTTCTACATTGTCTCCACTAGCTGATTCTGGAACCGACTCAAGATCCACCAAGCTTTTATTCTTACGCAAATAAGAGTAATAACTGTTTTTGGCAATTTGGCATAACCAAACACGGATATCACTATTCCCTCTGAAACTGTCCAGCGATGTTAATGCCTTCATAAAAGTTTCCGAAGTGATATCTTCAGCGATATGCTTATCGCCAGATAAACTATACACATATAAAAATACATCTTTAAAGTATGTATTATAAATATCCTCAAGCTGTGTCACCATCTCACCTCCTTACATATAAGACGCGATAAACTCAAATATCTTACAATAATATAAGAAAAACCGTACAAAATACTAACGGGTTTACTTGTGAGGTGCAAACAAACAAATATCATATAAAATCTCATAGCTAATCACTGACAAAACACTTGGTAATACACAAGGTAAATCACACAAAAAAGGACCGACTTTTGAAAAGTCGGTCCCAGACTGTAGACAAACTCGATGGAAATCGAGCTTGTCTACAGTTTTTTTGGTTTGTGCTGAAATGGGGCTGTTGATTTCCGTTCCAGGCGCTTCGCTTTCCGCGGGGCCGGCGCTGAGCCTCCTCGCCGCCGTTGGCGACTGCGGGGTCTCACCTGTCCGTCTGATCCCGCAGGAGTCTACGCGCCTTCCACTCCAATCAACAGGATTCTTTAACTTAGTGTGGAACTAGCCATAAGTCTCTTTTAAAATAGATACATATAACGCTTGAGGTGATGAAGATGCTTTCGAAAAACAATCCAATCCAACGAGATCAATTAGAAATGGTTGCTTTAGACCAACTGGTTCCTCAGGACCATTTAGTCCGTAAGATGGAAGCAGCCCTTGATTTTTCTTTCATCTATGAACTGGTAAAGGATGTATATTCCGAAGTAGGTCGCCCAAGTATTGACCCTGTGATTCTAATTAAGCTGAGCTTCATTCAATATACCTTTGGCATCCGTTCCATGCGCCAGACCATTGCCGAAGTAGAAACGAACATGGCCTACCGCTGGTTTTTGGGTTATGGATTCCATGATAAAGTGCCCCATTTCTCCACCTTCGGGAAGAATTACGTACGCCGTTTTAAAGAAACCGATTTGTTTGAACAGATTTTCTATCGAATTCTTAAGACCGCAGCGGATAAGAAACTTATTAGTGCTGAACATGTCTTTATTGATTCAACCCATGTAAAAGCAAGTGCGAATAAGCATAAATTCGAGAAGAAAGTGGTGCGAAAGGAAACACGGGCGTATCAAGAGAAACTCCAGGAAGAGATCAATCAGGATCGGGAAGACCACGGGAAGAAACCTTTTCCTCCTGATAAGTTCGAGAAGGAAGAAACGAAGGAAATCAAGGAAAGCACGACCGATCCTGAGAGTGGATATTACGTCAAGGATGAGCGAACAAAGCAGTTTGCCTACTCTTTCCATGCGGCATCAGATCGTAATGGATTTGTTTTGGGAACCATCGTGACACCTGGGAATACGCATGACAGCCTGGTCCTTGAGCCACTGGTAGAACAAGTGATAGAGAAAGTTGGAAAGCCTAAGGCCGTTGCGGCCGATGCAGCCTATAAAACCCCAGCTATTACGAAGTTTCTGATGGAAAATGAAATGACCCCGGCTTTGCCTTATACCCGACCACGGACGAAGGATGGCTTTTTCCGCAAATATGACTATGTGTATGACGAATTTTTCGACTGTTATTTGTGTCCTGCCGGTGAGGTCCTAGAGTATTCGACCACAACGAAAGAGGGATATCGTGAATATAAATCCCCCAAAAAGATCTGCGCCACCTGCCCGTTTTTAGCGCAATGCACAGAAAGCAAAGACCACCAAAAGGTGGTAACGCGCCATATCTGGCAGGAGTATGTCGAAGAAGCAGATCACTTAAGGCACACACCAGAAGTAAAACAAATCTATGCGAAGCGCAAGGAAACCATTGAGCGTGTATTCGCAGATGCAAAAGAAAAGCATGGCATGCGTTGGACAACCCTGAGGGGACTTAAAAAATTGTCGATGCAGGCGATGCTTACTTTCGCTGCCTTGAACCTGAAGAAGATGGCCAACTGGACATGGAGAAGTCCAGAAATGGCCTAACAATATAGCAAAGAGAGTCTATTTCCTTTGAAAAATCGGATAAAATCCAAAAAGGGGTTCGGAATGAGAGCATTCCGAACCCCTTTTGGCTACAAACTGGGACCGACTTTTGAAAAGTCGGTCCTTTTTACCACCAATTATTTTCTTATTTAACTAAAGCACCCTTATGTTTAAGTACACTTTTTCACAAATTCAGCTTAATTACAGGAATTCTGCACCGTTAGTCAATAAAAAGTTAATCAAAACGGATAATTATCCCTTAAAAAACATCACCATCTATTAATAAGAGAAGGGAATGATTGATCGTGAGTTATTTATATACTTGCAAAACCTAGTGCTTGTTGAATAGATTCTGCCAACTGCCCTGGCTTATAATCTCTAACTACATCAATAGTTCTTTCTTCAAGAACGGTATAGCCACGTTTCTCTTTTTGGTAGGGCTCGACGACATAACCTTTTTCAAAATCCCAATATATTGATATATACTTGAGAGTTTTTGTAGCTTTTGAATATCCTTTGATTCCCATTACTTTTTCAATAACCGATTCTTTTCCCTCATCATCAGCTTCTATCACTCCAAATAAATCGAGAGCCTCATTCACCTTTTGCTCTAATTCTTCATCGGTGTAGGGAACTGCCAATTTGAAAACTTTCTCAACTTGAGACAGTGATCCTTCGTATTTCTTAGAAGGGCTGTTTGGGATAATATATAAATTACTAAAGCTATCAATAAAAATTGAAACAAATCCATAATTGTCTCTCAAAGACCTCACCTATTTTCAAATTAAAAATTATCCTGTTTTCCCTCAACATTCCTGCTCCTTTAGCACAATAAAAAAACGGGATTAATTAAACATAAGCATTCGCTAATGGAATCATATTATTTTATTGATAAAATCTAATTCAAATTTCAACTCACTCTTTCTCATTTCTTTATTCCCGACTATATTTGTAGCTATTGGAAAACGATCCTTGTTTTCTAAATAAAATTTCAACTCTAAAAATGTACTTAATGGAAATTCATTTTCATACCACATTTCTTTATATCCAACTATTCCATACTCTGCGAGAATTAGTTCAACTTCCCTTAAAACTTCATTTAGAAAAACATCATAAGGACATTCTTCGTTTAATACTACCACCCTTTCTTCTTCATCATCTTCAAAGTGAGTAAGATTAATGAGTATTTTTTCGTTACCTATATATTTTAAATTCCATTCTAAAACATTAGGTTCTGCATTCCAGGTATAATGTGAGCCATATTCTTTATAATCACCTTCAGTATCAAATAATGGATGGATTTCTTTTATGGCATTTAAAATACCACCTAATGCATCAGTAAGATATCCGGGACTAAAACTAAATCTTTGAGAATTAATTTCTATATAAAAATCTGCCCATCCAGCACCTTGTAACTTATATTCAAACCTCATATATTAAAACACCCTTTTAGTTATTTTTGAAATAACTCTTATTGAACAATCCTGCTTCGTTTGTTCAATAAGTTTTATAATCCGAAAACTCTACTAAGTTCAAAAATACTTTTTAGAGAGTAATACAAAGAAATTTACTTTATACGTCCATTACCAACTAATTGATAGTCCTCTTGGTTACTGATTTGTTCCAACTGATATACGTATCCAAAATCTTTATCTTCCCTAAATGAAGTAGCAGCAACTGCATACTGTTTTCCTTCTTCAAGAAGGTTGTAAACCATAGCTTCCTCGATAAAAATTTTATATCGTTTTTGGTTCTCTTTCTTTTCATAAGCGTTGTATCCAATTACCCACATTTCAAGATATTCACTTGGTTCAATATGGTGATTTTTTTCTTCTATGACCATACCGGCCATACTAATACTCTCTTTCATATTTGAATCTGTATTATCAAAAAAGGATAAATAGCTAATGAATAGTCCCATTAAAACCGTAGCTATTATAGTCAACTTTTTATTTAATCTCCCCATTTAAAGTCATCTCCCTAAGTGCTTTTTCCACTATCCTGCACCGTTTGTTAAACAAGAAAATAAATACAAAAAGAACTAAATTCCAAAATGTATCATGTATTTCTTTTCTTCCTGGGACTGTATTATCTTTGCAGCCAATTCATTAAGTTCACCTGAATTTGCATACATAGGTGAAGTTATGACCACTTGATAGAATACTGATAAAGATTCTAGTGGTATAAGTGTAATTCCACAATAAGCTAAACCATTCCCTGGACGATCAAGTGAATGGAAGTAGGTTCATACGTTAGATAATTGGTCATATAAGGAATCAATAATCTCATCGTCAACAGAAATACATTTGTATTTTAGTGGTTCATAATAAATTTCGCTTTTTATATTAACAACATTAGCAATTATCCCAAATTCATGAGCAGGCAATATTATCAGCCTCCTTGTTGAGCTAACCTGCTCCTTTAGCTTAATAACCCCAATTACAAAACGTGAAGGTTTTCGATAGTAAAGGATACAATCTTTTGATTTTCATCTAATAAGGCTTCACAGGATAACGTTAAATCGCTACTTTGATTATCAATCCATAGTTCAAATTCTAAGGAATATCCAGAACCATCATTATATTTATAAAAAGCGACGTTTTCATAAGCTGCATCAGGCGGAACCGTTAATGTTCCCCATAGGCTCAACTCTTCTCTAAGGTCATTTATTGTAAGCCCGTTTTGTAACTTTTCTTGGATATTAATAAAATCACCTTTAACCAAATCTAAAATAGTTTCTCGAAGTAACAACTTAATTTTGTATTTTGTCTCCATAAACCCACCACACAGTCTTAATAATTCTGGAAATACCTTCTTAAGCTATCCTGCCCCTTTAGTCCAACAAGAAATTCCTAAAATTGGGCAACTTTACAATGTCTCCGAGACCTTACGCAATATATAATCATCAGGAATGTTTCCTGTATTATAAAATGTTTCGAAAACCTTAATCGCGTCATTTACTGTTAATACTTCATTCCTATGGATCGTTATTGCCCCTCCAGAGTAATTTATAGAAATTTCCTCTTTGTTCGGCTTGTCTGAACCAATTACATTTATATTATTTAAATCCTTAAATTCAATTGTAAGTCTTAATTTTGCCCCCGCACATTGGACAAAATGACCTGATTCATTAGTAAGGATAAAAAAAGACTTGAAACGAGGATTAATTTCCTTCAGGTGTTTTGTGATTAATTCGAGTGTTGGATTTTTAATTTTCTTAGTTTCCCCATCCAATTCAAACTGAAAATTCATCTTTCTAACCTCCATAACCTCATATATATAAAGGTTTCTTCAAGAGCAGTTTAATAAAATCCTTGTTGAACTAAACTCCCTCAATAAAGGAAGTCATAACGCCCAATTTCTCTGGTTTTCTCAGTATTTCACTAGTAGCCATTTCAGGCTTGAATGTCGCCATTATGGTTGGATTTATCTTACGAGGATAAATTTGGACTTCAAAAGCAAAAAGAACTTATAACCGTGCTACCACTAATTTACAATAATTGGTGGCTAAGGTATTTATTTTATGACCGCACTGGTGGATGTCCACATTTCTCATGGAGGTCAACCCTCCCATGCCTCACAGAGTCTTTGCTCTCAAATTCCTTCGTCCAACCTTTCCATGAGGTGGATGTCAGTCATGCTGCCCCACAGGGTCAATGCCCGAAGTTTAGTTGCTTTGCTGACTAATCCGTGCTTCAAATATATATGACGTACTTCAACCTAAAAACTACCTGTTACTCTACAGTTTCTACCAAATTAAGCGGCCAATTTACCTTCAATTCGTTCTCTCATATGAGGGATATCCTTTAACATTCTTTCTTCACTGAACTCAAATTGCTTTTTGCCTATGGCAAAGAAAATACGAATCAATTTATTGCACAAGGCGATTAAGGACTGCATCTTCTTTAAAGGATTATCGGGACGCTGGGTATAGTAGGTATGCAAAGCCTTGAATGCTTGGTTCTTGGCGACCATAATCATACACACCCTGAACAGGAGTGCTCTCAGCTTCTTCCTGCCTCTTTTGGTTATCTTGGTTTGTCCCTTATGCTTACCAGAAGTGTTTTCCTTCAAGCTCAAACCTGCCAGTTTGATGATTTGTCTTGGGTGGGAGTAATCTTGTAGATCTCCCACTTCGGCAAAGAAGCCGGCAACAGTATCTCTTCCTACACCCTTGATCGCCAACATTTGCTGGACACCAGGGATATGTTCAATCAGGTTATCTATCTTTGAATCTAATTCTTCAAATTTCATCTGGATTAAATCATACTTATCTAGCAGTGTAGTCAATTCAAGTTTCGCCATAGCTGCACCCTGGCGAAGCCCGATTGATTCTGTCGCTGCACGTTTCAACTCTTGTATCTTGTTTATTCCCACACTTCGGGTAACTGCTTTCCTTAGATGAATCAATAAATCCTGATCAGAATAGCCAACCAGTTCATGTGGTAAGGCTTCCAGCCTCAAAAATTGCAGGGCTGCTTTCCCTTCCCAGCTTTTAAAAACCGTCAAAAACTCGGGGAAATACCGGTCTATCCAGTTGTGAATCTGCCCCTGCACGGTTTGAAGGTCATCAGTCAGTAGATCACGAATTTTTTTCGCCACCCTGAGTTCTGCATAAACTCCTTGTGGAATCGTAGGTTCGGCGTATCTACCATCCTTGACCAGCTGTGCAATGACTCTGGCATCTTTCACATCGTTTTTTGTCGGTGAATTGTCGTCGAGTTCCTTGCTTTTCTTTACATGTAACGGATTAACAGCTACAAACTTTATCTTATTTTCTTTCAGAACGTGAGCTAGGTTTAACCAATAATGACCGGTTGGCTCCATGCCTACAATCACTTTTTCCATCTCCTGTTCCTTTTTAAGTTGAAGGATCCAGTCGAGGAAAAGTTGAAACCCTTGCTTGGTATTATCAAAAAAGCAAGGTGACCCAAACTCCATACCTCTATAGTCCTGCGCGCGTGCGACATGTTTGAACTTTGCGATATCAACACCTATAATTAGAGTCTGAGAAGTAATTTGAGCAATTTTATCATTTTGGTTATAATTCATTACACGGCCTCCTGGTATATGAGTTTTGTCCTTTTCGCTGGCCAGCTTCAGGACTCTCTCATTCTACCAAGAGGCTATTTTTTTATACAAACTCCATTTTCTTTCATTACAGGAATGCTGCCTCTTTAGTTCAATAACATGATAGCTTCATCGAAAATAGCTTTGTATTTCCTATAAATTTGTCCATATGGATCGGAGAGTTTTCCTTTTGGTGTCTTTGGTAGATTTCCTATGTACTGTAATGATTTTATATGATGTTCTAAGCATAAATTAAGGCCTTTTACCGCTTTGTTATTACAGTTTTCTTTCCTACAATTTTCTTCTGATGCAACAAATGTATTTTCTGTTAAGAATCTGTCCATCAATGCCAAGTACATTAGTATTTCGTCAGGAGCAGTATAATGTTCTACTTCCCACTTCTTTATTTCAATTGAAGGAATTTTAAACAAATATTCTCCATTACCAAAATTCCAAGCATAGCTCCCCTGCCACAGTTGATTGCATTCATTGCATACATACAATTTTTCTTCACCATTAGAGTGTTTAGCAATTAATCTAAATCTTTTCTTTAGCATTTTACTTTCTTTAATACGTTTTGATATATCATTTCTTTGCAAGGTTAAATCTTTAACGCTATCACATCCGCAATTCATTACGAATCCCCATTTCATCTTCATATCCTACTTGAGCTAACCTGCTTCTATAGCTCAATAAGAAACCGTTTCTTTTAAGTAAGTTGAGATGACTTGTCTAAACAACGACTTTTCTTCAAGGAAAGGGTAATGATTGCTTTCATTAAAAGCAACTAGTTGTGATTTTGGTATTAGCTTATTCATTTCTACGGAGAAAGAATGCGGGCATTGCACATCGTACCGGCCACTCAATATTAAAGTATTAGTTGAGATCTTTCCTAACTCACGGGTTACATCAAAAATCATTTCTTCCCTAATAAAGAAGTTCAGTCTTGGAGCAGACATCTTTTTATGTATGCCTAAAGAAAAGTATTCATCATACTTATCCTGGTGAAATAGAGACAGTTTAGTTCTCTCTTTTGAGAAACGCGCCCTTTCACTAGGTGTTAAATCAGAGCGTTTTAAAGTCTCAATAAGTAGCTGCATTCGGTCAAAGTTTGGATGGTCTGGATGATAGATACATTCAGAGAATGAATTGGCATATTTCCTAGCAGCTGCCCCCACAATTATTAGTGAAGTAAGAGACGTGGAAAAATGAATACCGTAGATGACTCCTATCATACCTCCTGTCGAGTGCCCGGCAAAGCTCCATTTGGAATAGCCCAACGCCTCTCGGATTGCTTCAAGGTCGTAAACAGCATCAAACATACTCAACTCATGAGCCTCAGTAGTCTTACTTGAATTTCCAGCTCCTTTTAAATTCACAAGGTAGACCGTATTATTCTCTGTCAAAGAATCTGCAAAGTAATCACCAGTATGATTAAACTCTGAATAATGATGAGTCACGCAAATTGGATTGCCCTCTCCTTTTACAAAGACCTCAAAGTTTCCGCGTGCGGTATTAATTGTTTTCGTTTCCCAGTAGGTCATTTTCTAAATCTCCTTACCTAGCTAGATATCTTTTTATTAATAGTCTTGGAATAAAAACTTTCATTACTATTAAATACCTTGAGTCTTAATTTCTATAAAACAGGCAATAATTCCTTTTAGTATCCAAATAAATGGGAGGAATTTGTTTGTTATTATCATCTGCGTGGAAATCCTATGAAGCTGATAAACGTATAGAAGGCTTTTCACCTTATACTTTAAAAGCATATGGAATCCAAGCAAAGCTACTCATTGGTTATTTTAATGATCAGAATATCGATAGTTTCGACACAGAAGGATTAAAGAATTACCTTGTTACTCAAGGCAAGGACTTAAAACCCTCAAGTTTGGCCCACAGAATTCGGTTTATGAAGTCATTGTTTCGCTGGTGTCACGAGGAAGGCCATTTATCCAGTAATCCAGCAGCAAAGATCAAGGAACCTAAAGCCGGCAAGAGAATCCCAAAGTTTCTATCAGAAAGGGAGATTGAACTTTTACGTGAAGCCTGTATTAGCCCTATGGAAAAGGCACTATTCGAATTGATGTTTTCTACTGGCTGCAGAATTGGGGAAATCGCTGCACTGGATCGCAATTGCATTAATTGGTCTAACCGCTCTGCCATCTTCAGGGGAAAGGGTGACAAGGAACGAGAAGTGTATTTTAATATTCGGGCAGAGTTATGGCTTAAGCGATACATTGATAGCCGCCAGGATAAAGATCCGGCCATTTTTGTAACAGAGAGAAAGCCACACAGGATGAGTATTGCCCAAATGAGGTATTACATTAAGAAAATCTCAGCACGTGCCGGCATAGATAAGGAAATTCATCCTCACCAACTTAGACACAGCTATGCTACCCATTTATTGAATAATGGAGCACCAGTTGAAGTTATCCAAAGCCTTTTGGGCCACGAGAAAAGTGAAACCACTCGAATATATGCCCAACTAAGCGGAAGGCTGAGACAGGAGTTTTACCAGAAATATTTCTAAGAAAGCGAAGAAGCAACGCAAATTATGCGTTGCTTCTATACTCTTGCACCCTATAGTTTAGATATAGCCGCCCTGAGAGGACGACACATATAATCGAATGGTATTAATGCACAGGTTAAAAATTCCGAGAGATTATATAAAGTTCTTTCTCCTCTTTTTGATTATATATTACCACCTGATAAGTATTACTTTTATTTTCACCTATCCCAGAAATAACCAATTTGTCATTTCCTCGTTTAGGAAATTCAATAATTTTATCTGAAATAATATCTTTATAGAATGAGTTTCCTTCGTAGCCTACAAAACATTCCGCAATGATATTATTGTTTATAAGTGCCCATCC
Organism: Mesobacillus subterraneus; assembly: GCF_003937825.1. GTDB lineage: Bacteria > Bacillota > Bacilli > Bacillales > Cytobacillaceae > Mesobacillus > Mesobacillus subterraneus. The sequence continues at coordinate 218,815 of NZ_RSFW01000010.1, forward strand.
ATTAAACTCTTCCCCAACAAAGGAAACCAAATTATTCTCAGTATCAATTATTTTTAAATCTAAGATATTGTAAAAAGTGGCTTCCAGTTCTATTAGGTTTTTTTTGGTAATTCCCCCAATAGAATTAATAAAAAGGATAAACAATGTATTATCATTAAAACCAATAAGGGTTGATTCCTCATCAAAACTTAACCTTACACCAACAACATCATTCAATTCCATATCATCAACATTAATAGATCTTTCCTGAATAATATTTCCCTTAAAATCCATTTTTCGGTGTAATAAATTCCCCTTATCCCACGCTATCATTTGGATGTATTCCCGCTGAGTAATCATCTTATTATTTATTGGCTTGTCGATTTTTAAAACTTCACGCTTTTTTAAAGAATTATCCTTAAATTCTAGTTTCATTAATTGGTCTGGCTTATTTCCAAAACTATCATTGGTATAAAATAAAACCATATTGTTAAAAGTCCCCAACCATTCACCAACAAAAGGACGATACTTTTTTACATTTCCTAATTCCTGACGCTTTGATAATGGAAGAATTATTTCTTTTTCCTCTGTATCACCAAGTGTACACCAAACTGAGTTATTCGGAGCAATAAATAACGTTGGCATCATCCCCTCCGTTTCTTTTAAAACTTTTAGGATGTTTCCCGTACTATCTAACTCCAAATACAGATTTAAATATTCCCCATTAAAATAAGTAGTTAAAGAGTAATAAAAAAGATCATTAACGAAAACTATATGGTTATTGTGAGCGATTTTTTCATTAGCTTTTATTTTAATATATACTCCAAAAGGTTCTGTTTCCCTATAAATCGTTAATAAACCAGAAGCATCCTGAAGGTCATTTAACATACTCCATATCCCCTCATTTAATAAAGTGTCTAACTTTATGGGGTCACATCAGCCTGGATCAACGTACCCGTATGATAATCAAGACACTAATTCAGTTTGGTTTTTATGTTATTTTTATAAATATCCACTTTGTTCGCAGCAAATTTTAAAGATTGTGATTTCCCATTGATTGTAAGGCCAATATTAATGAATAAAGGCAAATCAATTTTTTTAATCATATCTTCTAAGGCATAATATTCATCCTGTTTATTGTTATATAAAATAACTGAACTAATTGATACCTCGTCGTCTTCTATATCTAGGTTACACATCATAGGATATTTATCGCCATTATTTGTCATTAATTCTCCTAATACAATTGAACCGTTTAACTCTTCTGTAAAGTTCTTTGTTTCAGATGGTCTTACCCAAGTCTCATCTTGTTCTTCGTTCTCTTCTTCATCTATTGCCCATTCCCATATAGGATTTTCCTTTAAGTCCTCAATGGTTAATTCATCAACTGGTTTGCTCTTACTCATAATCTCATTCCTCCTCACTACAAATTTTTCCATTAAAAATCCAAATTCTTATTAAAGATTACTGCTTCGTTAGCTTCATAAGGAATTCAACACCGGTTAAGTATATATTTATACACAGTGGTAATTGTTCTTTATATTTTTCTTATGAAAATATAACTATATATTTGAAGCAATATATTTTTCGTACCAACCACGACCTGTTTCCCATTCCTTTACAGGATTTTTTTCACCTAAAATTTCAACACAAGCAGCAGCCATTATATATTCTTTTAATCCGTTTTCTTCACCTTTGGCAAACTTTTCAAGAAAGTGGTCAAGTGCTACTTGTTTTTTAGAAACTATGTTATGGAACTCTTGCGGTTGTGCTTTAATATAAGCGTTGGTATGTGATGAAAAACTGTTAACGTTTTTTGAGTTTACAATTGTGTCAAGGTCGCTATCAATATGACGTATTGTTTCCATCTTTCTCTCAGCACTCAAAAAACCGAACGCACTTATTAGTACCAGAACACAAAGTATTAAAAGTTTCTTCATTTAAAATTCCCTCCGCACCACACCGGAATTAAACACTTTTATTGAATCATTCTACATATCTTTAATAAAACCTTCTTGTGCTAACCTGCATCAATAGTTGAATAAGCGATAGCCTTGTTCTGCTATCGCACCTGATTGTTGAATAAGCAATGTTTGCTTCACAAACATAAAAATCATATCTAATAGGAATTCTTATTGTTTGTTATACCTTTCTTTACTGAGACCACATTCGACTATTAAAAGCAACTTATGAAAAGAATGTGCTCTTAATGAATCTTCGTTATATAAAACATGCCGTTTTTCTTTATAGACATATTGACAGGAATTAATTTATATCATAAATTATACATATAATAACTATGCATAGATATACTACGCATTTGGAAGGTGGACTGTTTATGAAGATAAGCAAAGAATTGCTAAAGGGTAGTACCACTACTCTTATTTTGAGTTTGCTTAATTCTAAACCAATGTACGGCTATGAAATTATCAAAGAACTGGAATCGAAGTCTAATGGAATTTTTAGTTTTAAAGAAGGCACGATCTATCCCATCCTTCACAGCCTTGAGGAAAAAGAATTAATTGTATCATACTGGGGCGAAGGGACCGGAAAGAGAAAGAGGAAATATTACAAGATTAATAACCAGGGTAAAGAATTTATTCAAGAAAAAAAAGAAGAATGGTCCGTTTTCAAGAATGCTGTTGACGAAGTTTTAAGTGGGGAGAAAATCGTATGGGATTAGATAATAAGTTTGAAATGTATATTAGAGATTTGTGTAAACGGATAAAAAATAAGGATGTACATGCCCATATAAAACTGGAAATTAACGATCACCTTCATACGCTCAAAGAGGAGGCCATGCGTACAGGACTTTCAGAAGAAGAGGCTATAGATCAAGCATTAGCACGTATGGGAGATGCAGTAGTTTTGGGAAAGCAGCTTAACAAAACACACAAAGCTCCTATGGATGTGAAAACGTTGCTGCCAGTGCTGACAGCTTCTCTATTTGGGCTACTGGTTATGTATTGTTTGCAATTCCATTCGGCTTTTACAGAGCTTCAAGAACTGAAAGTTTTCAATAAAAGTCTTAGCTTCTACTCGTTGGGTGTCGTGCTCATGCTAAGCCTATTTATGTTTGATTACAGAAGATTGATGAAATACTCCAAGCACTTCTATGCGGCAACAATCCTCATACTTTTATTGACCGTTCTCATTGGGGTTAGAGTCGATGATGTGCCATTTTTAAATGTAGGCTTTGCCACTATTAATTTCACCGAAATCACTCCATTCCTTTTGGTCATTGCCTTTGCTGGAATGTTTCATTCCTGGGATTGGAAGGATAATCGAAAGTCTTGGTTTGGAATAGGTTTTATGTCAATACCAATTTTATTAATGGCGACTACAGGAGCCTTCGCAGCTACTATTATTAGCATCATTGTATGTGCTGCAATCATGCATACGTCAAGGTCCAGCCTTAAGCAAACTATAACATTCGCAGTTGTTGCTTCTATATGGCCCATCTGGAATCTGCTGTCTCTTTCTCAGAGATACTTCATGGTAACCTCCTATACAGATCTTAAAATAGGTGAGGCTTATTTTATAGGAAGTGCCCTTCAGGTGACCCCAAATTTCATTTCTGAGGTCCATACAGATTTTATCTTGGCGTACATCATCTACTCGTTTGGGTGGCTAGCCGCAATCACGGCTTTAGCTCTGGTTATATTTTTTATTTGTAGAATATCGATTACCGCCAAAAGTGTGAATCCACCTTATGGAAAATTGCTAATTACAGGATTGGCAGCAGTCTTTTCAGCTCAGTTTATACTAAGCCTACTAACGAATCTCGGTTTATCTCCACTGACTGGTGTACCCGTACCATTCATGAGTTATGGAGGTTCACATTTATTGCTGGAGATGATATCCGCAGGACTGATTCTAAGCGTATATAGAAGACGAAAAACCAAGGAGACAGTTTCCTTGACTCACGGTCCGCAAAGTAATTAGAAGCAACCCATAATGGATTCAATGCTGCAAGAAGCCATTACTAAAAATCTCAGACTATTTGCCAGTCTGAGATTTTTTAATGGACTACTTTATTAGTGATAAAAAAGTGCCAGATCCTTTATACTAAACCGTTCTTACCGGTGCGGTCTTTAATTACCTATTCCACGAACCTGCATCGTTAGCACAATAAGCGACTGCCCTTCTTGAACTTACCCCATTTGTTTAATAACAAGATCCAAAATTAAGATCTTCCAAGTATAACCCTATCTTCAATACCTTTCTCCTAACACTCCATTCTCTCCATTAAATGGATTAAAATAGTAGAGATTAGTATAATTCAGTTCCGAAAAAAATACATATACTTTATTATCTTCATAGTTGAGATTCTGCATATGGGTTACTTTAACATTAAATCTATTGGCCAGAATTAAACTAGCATTATCCACAGTATAATCAGGTTTAGTTATATAAAAATAAAATGGGATAAAGATCAGCAAAAGACTTGAAACTAGTTTAATTATTTCGGTCTTCTTATTAGCATAGTATAAACCTATTATATTAAGCACCAATAAACATACATATAGAGATATTATATTTTCAGTCCCCATAATATCAGCATACTGACGCTGAAAGAAATAACCTATTATTAATTCAAGAATTAATAATAGAATTATCCCTATAGAAAAATATATTTTCGACAACAGCGGCACCTCACATTGAAATTTGTTCCCTTTATTTTATTCCCTTATTGAACATTACTGCCCGTTTGTTCAATAAGGAATTCAACAAAAAAGGCGGTTAATCCTTCTGGATCAACGCACCCGTCTCTTTAAAGTTACTCATTTGTTAATTCAGAGAATCCTTATAAGCTGGATACTTTGGGAAATACATACCTCCACCTGCTAGGATTTCTTTTGTTTCAACATCATAAATTGCATATCTACCTCTAAATTCTTTTTCTGTGTCTTTAAAGGAGTAGAAGAAAAAAACTTGCCTATTGGGGCTGACTGTCTGGTGGTATTTTAAATCTATATCAGGATAGGAATGAAGAACATTTCCATCCCAAATCATATAATTGAATCGTTTCACCTCATAAAAAAATACCTTTTTCCTAAAATTAATTGATGCATCAGGAATTTCTTTAAAGAGACCAGCATCCAAATCTTTTTGCCTTTGCTTATGCCTTTTGTAAAACTCCTGATGTACTGGATACCTTCTATCTCTTAGAGCTTGGTAAAATTCATCTACAGTTTCACCAATAAATATTTTCGTATTCGCAGGAAACAGGTAGTCATCTTTATTTGGATAAGAAGCTCGTGAATAGACAGGATTTCCTAATAACATAAAAATACTACATACCAAATACAAGCTAATTAACATTGGATTTTTCATTTAGGTTACTCCTTTTTGAAAAGTAATGTGCCCTAAATGTTCTGTAACTAACCTCCCTTTTGTTTAATAAGGTTAATCATAAGATAAACAAAGCTCTTCTTAAAGTTCGTTTGAAATAATTTTATTTACAAATTCCACAAATGTTCTTTCTTCCCTTGGTATAATCGATAAATCTTCATGCCATATATCTACAATTGCCCAATTGTTAGTTCGGAAAAATCCCGTGGCATCTCCAGAGAAGTTGTCTCCAAATAAAAATATGTTTTTTATTTCAGAGTTAATGTCTGTATCGAAAATTTCCTCTGCTGGAATTAACCCCTCATAAAACATGAAATAACCCTCAGAAATTGAACCGAATCCTACTTCCCTTAAGAAATCTATATAATCAATTGGGATTTCACCTATTAATAATTCTTTTTCAAAGCTATCTGCTGGCAGCTTACTAAAGTTATAATTCGTTGGTTTCTGATTAATTTTTTCTATAATATTTTTGTATCTAGTCATTATTACAAGCCCTCCAACAGGAATTTGTTCTTTCACTAAATACTTCGTTTGTTCAATAAGATGTTCAACAAAAAAGGTGGATAATCCTTCCTGGATTAATCCACCCATTTGTTTAAGTACATTTTTTTAATAATTACTTAATTGATTATCCTTCAACAATTGCTAGGTATTTCAAAATTTCTCCTTCTAATTCAACGATTAAAATATCTCCTCTTTCCTTGGCTGAGAAAATCTTTGTCCCAACTGGAAGTTTATTCGCTGTTTCATCTTTGAAATCAGTATTAGTATCTTTTCTTGTTTTTATTTCACCGATTTGAACGTCTTTTGTTAGAGACAATTCTTCAACCCAATCGATATTAGTTTTGTAGATTACTCCATCATATTGAAAAATATCAGCATTAGGGTCCAATGTTAAAACTTCTTCAGCATCAATACTATCAATTGATACTCCCGTTGTTTCGCCTCCATTAGAGCATCCATTAATCGTATATAATGCTAATGCAATCAAGACATAAAAAAACTTTTGAACCAACGTATTACCCCCCATTTTGCAGATTTAAATCAAAAATCATCGAGAATCTCTTTATCAAACCAAACATCTTCATAATCATCAGCAATTAAAAATCGCCAGCCAGGTGCCAAGCCCAAATATTTTTTTATATTTGGTACCCATTCCTCAATATGTTCAATGTGAAGAGGAACAAAAAAATCTGGGTCTTCGGAAAATTCTTTTCCTCCCCATATAAACCAGCCAGAAGTTCCTTCCTCTGGATATAGACGAAGGCCATTAATAGGCAACATACCCTCTTTTACGTTCTTAGAAATGCCTAGTTTCAATCTGTCTTCTGCGGCGAAAAATTCAGCTCCATATTTTCTACAAATCACTTTTTGTTCTTTTTCAGTATTTGTTAGCATAAAGTTCTCCCATTTTTATTGAATGCCTCGCTTAAAATTCCACAAAAATTTCCCACTTCTTTCACTAACCTGCATTTAATGTTCAATAAGAATTCTACAAAAAAGGCGCTTAATCCTTCCTGGAACTCGCTTCCTTTTGGTTAAGTACAAAATTTCACAGACTCACATTGAATTAAAAAAAGACTGTTTAGACAGCCTTAAATGTTAAATCCGATTAGTTATGCAATGTTTTTTATTATGTTCCTTGTGTTTGAGTTTTTATAACTAAACAGTCCTGGCAAAAATGGAAGAAAATATTCATTTCACCTAATTGGAAATCGACAACCCAAATAAGTTTACGTTCTCCAAGGTCTTGAGTTATTGTGGCAATGTACTTCATCGATTGGTTACAAATTGGACATTCTAATTCTTCGGGGGCTTCATCATACAAAGGGGCACCCAACAATCTACATAAATATTCAGAACCAAATAAATCAAAAGCCAAATGATAGTTTTCTTCATTAGTTGGACGATCTTCGACTTTCATTTCAATAAGTTTTACATTTGTTCTTGGAAGTGGTATTGATAGCCTATCATCTTCATCTTGAACCCAATCTTCTGTATTATCTTGACTTAATATTTGAAGGGAATTTCCTCCATTCCTTAACTGAAAGCATTGAGGTTCCCACACCATCGAACAGTTCAAGCAGGAAACTAACGGCAGAACTTTTAGTCCTTCAGCTTTTATTTCGAACAGTCTTTCATCTTTCAAGTAATAGCAAAATATTTGATGCATTTTCTCCCCACATAATGGACAATCAGGCAACTTACAATCTTGACCACCAAAATAGTGGTTATATATATCATTTGCTTCTTCTACCCTGTACCCTTTACATCTTTCTAGTGTTCCCCATAAGGATTTTTTGTCATATTAAATCCTCTCCAAAGTAGATAAAGCATTATTAAATTCTATTTTCCATTTATTGTTTTCTACTTATGCTAACCTTTATCACTAGTGGAAAAACTAATCCCACCACACAGAGTAAACCTTATAACCATCCCTTAACTCAGGTGCTAGGGGAGGGATTCCAAAAATATAACCTTCATCATCTACTTCAGACGGCTCTAATACATTCACCCAGCATTCTACGGTATCTTGCTCTGCACTTGTTAAAATGTAAAGTCTCTCCGAAAAAGCCCAATAATTCTCATCATCTTCAATTTCCATTATCTCTACAAGAACATCTTGTACATTTTCCTGTCCTCTAATTTTCCATAAGATATTATTAAATGTGTCTATTCCTGGATGTTCTAAGAGATTACATCCTATAGATCCTTCATCTGTATTCCCAGTAAAGAAATCTTCAAGACTAACGATTGGAGCTGTTTTCGCATCTGGATAACCCTGTGCAAATATTTTTTCCGCTAACTGTTTTCTCATTTTCCACCTCCGAAAATCCTCTTCACTTATTTTATTTTTTCAAACTATACTCCCCGTTTATTGAAAACAAAAGTGAATTAAAGTTTAACCAACTCTATGACTTAATGTAATTCCTTCAGTTGTCATAAGTTCTTCAACATTGCCCAAAAAAATTTTACACTTCTCCGGGAAATCGTATTTAAAATAGATATTAATTTCAACATTCTTACCCTTGGCATCTGGATAAGAAGAGTATATTTCACCACTTAGAATGAAATTTAAATATGAATTTAGTTTTTCTTGCAACATAATAAGATGCTGTTTTTCGTTTTCCCAACCTTCACTGTCAATTAAGGCTAACGTAACACAGTTTTGTTCTCTATGAACTCCAATTGCATCAATACTGTTAGAATCCTCTAAGCCCATTTTTCCAACTCTCCTTAACAACCTTTATCGTTTTCTACAATAAGATGAATAAAAAAGCGGGACATCCCTTCTACCCGTTTATTTAACATTTATCAAAGCTACTGGCTAATTAGTTTCCTTACATTCCTTTTCTCATAAGTTATTGTAGATTACTTTTACCTTCCACACTATCTCTTAACTTAAGAAGGCAGCAGCATACAAATATTCTTGTTTTTGAAGTTATTCTATATCTTCCTTCTGTTTCTTTAATTCTTGTACCATTAAAGGATGCATTAAAATTCCTCTTTCAAATCCTGGGTCGGAATAATCCAAATCCACGTATTCCTGAATATGTAAATCAATTGTATCACGGCAAAAGGAGGCAATATTACAAATAAATACGTTCGTTAAACAAGACAGTAAAATAACTTTTATAGTAAAGTATTAATATTTACCAAAGGAGCCTTATTCCTATGAATATATTAGTTTTAGGTGCAACTGGACGAGTTGGAAGTCAAATAGTTACTTACGCCCTTCATGACAGACATCATGTTACCGTATTAGTTCGAAGCCCAAAGAAGATTCAAATAAATAATGATAATCTAAGCATTATTCAAGGGAATGTTTTAAATAAAGATGATATAGTGCGTTCAATGTATGGGATTGATGTTGTCATTAGTGCCCTAAATACCGATGGCACAACTACTTTATCAGAAAGTATGCCACTTATTATCCAAGCCATGGAAAATGCAGGTATAAAGCGAATAATAACGATCGGAACTGCGGGGATTCTGCAAAGTAAAACCGCACCAAATCTGCTGCGTTATCAATCAAGTGAATCAAAGCAGAAGTCCACCCGTGCAGCGAAAGAACATCATAAAGCATACGATATACTCAAGCAATCAACCCTCGAATGGACGATTGTTTGTCCTACGTACTTGCCGGATGGAGAAAAGGCAGGCAGTTATCGGATAGGCCGAAATTTTTTGCCAGATGGCGGAGCGAAAATAACCGTATCCGATACAGCAGAATTTACTTATAAACAGATACAAGCAAGCGATTATATAAAATCCCGTGTAGGTATCGCCTACTAATAATCTTATATTACTTTTATATTGAATTAACCTAATCCAGCAACAATGCCTACTCTTACACTAAAGTGCCCTTTTCTGGAATATCTAAAAGATGAACTATGTTCTAAAAACCAGGAATTAAAGGTAAAGGAGATGTTGCAAAATTAATATTTCCTTTTTTTACTAAACTCCTGCTAAAAAAAAGAATCAAAGTGCGATAGATTATCGCACCTATTATTGTGGAAGAAAAGGCAATTGTTATGTTACCTTTGCATTGTTAAATAACTCAGATAGAGAATTAGCGATTATTCTCTTTGCTGATAAAATTTCATCGGGATGATCACTAACATCGTGATATATCTGATAAACTGGTGGATTTTCACCTTCATCTATAGAGATATAAATCTGATCTCCCGTTCCTAAAGCATCATGTCCAATGCATAAATAGCCCTTAGCTATTAAAGAAATACCTGGATATGCCTCAGTAGCTTCAGAGATTATCCCTTTAACATTTAGGAATTCCATATCTAAGTAATCTTCGTCATCTTTTGAATCTGAGTATTTTGTTGCAATTTCTAAACCACAAATAGGGGTACTAATATAAAATTGAATAAGCCATTCGGGGAGTTTATTTTTAAATACTTTATTTAAATCATTAAGTTGATTAAATGAACATCTTTCTCCCATTTTACCTTCAGTTTCAGCACGTTCGAGTAATTTCTGTACGGAATTTTCAACTTCTGGATTCACCATATCACTCCATTTGGAACAATACATCATCTATTTTTAGTTTTATTTTTACCAGTTCTTCTTCGACCTGCTCCGTTTGTTCAATAAGAACATCTACATAAAAAGGCGGGGAAAAAAGCCGCCAATTTCATTATTTTCAATCCTTCTTCAAGACTCATTCAGTTTAACCACTTTCAAGGAAGCTCTTTTATTAAACAAACCGTTAAGCCAAATTAGAACTTCGACAAAAATGTCCAAGCATGCTTTCTGGATCAACACAATTCATCTAAAATACAACATATTGTACATTTCACCCCTCATATTCTTGCTTCAAAACATTAATGTTAATTTTTTTCATTTGCAGCAATGCCTTCATAACTCGTCCTGATTTTTCAGAATCGTAATCATTTAACATATCATACAGACTGATGGGTACGATTTGCCAAGATACACCGAATTTATCCTTCAGCCAACCACAAACTTGTGCTTTTTCATCCCCACCCTCAGAGAGTTTTTCCCAATAATAGTCCACTTCTTCTTGTGTTTCACAATTTACAATAAGGGATATTGCTTCCGTAAATTTGAATTGCGGACCACCATTTAAAGCCACAAATTCCTGTTCTTCCAAATGAAATTGAATGGTCATTACCCCTCCCTCTGATCCCCCATTTATTTCGTTTTTTTCATTTCCATAGCGAGTAATCCTTCCTATTCTGGAATTTCTAAAAATAGAAGTATAATGCTTAACTGCCTCTTCAGCTTCAGTATTGAACCAGAAGTTCGGAGTTATTTTTTGAATTCTTTCTTTCACTATTCCTCACTCCTTTTGTCCATCTATTTTGTTTTATCCAGTTTTATCTATTGGTATTTTTTTATGTATCTTTTCTTTATCCTTCTTCAATACCCTCATTTTAAATAGTTTTCTCTCTAATGCTTGCTTTCTTGCATCGTTACAATAACTTCAATAATCCTTCTTGGACTAGCGCCCGTTAATTCACTATGAATTTATAATGCCGGAGGGACAATCAGACAGACAGATCGATAAATTCTAGTTCCATTTCTGCTTCTGCTTTCGAACGATAAACGGTAATTTTATCATAAGGTTTCAAGTTGTCTTGCCATGATCCTATATTACTCAGAAAATCTTCTCCGTTTTCAGATATTATCAAGCAATCTAAATGCCTATTGATATAACAAATTGGTGCGTCACTTTTCAAATCACATTGTTGACCAACAGTTCCGATAAATCCCCCATTACTATCTTTTGCCATAATATCTACATATGGAACCGTATAAAATTCTATATTTGGAATATCATCGCCAAAGATAAATTGAATATCATAATCGTTAGCATATTTTTGATAGTCCTCATTTTTATGATAAACACTCATAGGATAAAGTGTTGTACCTGCTGGTATAACCTCAGTATCTTTTAAATTTATATTTATGGCGCCAGTTAATTCTGTTCTATCTAGATAAACTTTTCGCATCTCAACCTCCGTTTATCTTATTTTATGTAAATGTTCATTACTTTTGTGATTTCTTATGGAACATGCCCCGTTTGTTTAAGTACCTTTTTTCAATATTATTTTAAGGGCTAGAAACCAATGGATTCTTATTGGTGCTTCTTCCCAACGACAGTCTTTTTATCCAAGGCAATATAAACTTCAAGATTTCCAGAAGAATCAGCTTCTGAATGACGAAAAGTAACGACATATACTTCTTTTTTTTCATAATTTTTATCGATTTTCGATTTTATTTCTGTATTCACAGTAACCTTCTGTACAAGCGAATCTTTAGGACTGACAGGGATTAGGTCTTTTTCTTTATTCGTTAGACTTTCAAAGGCTACCAGCTCAATCGGTACTTCTGGTTTCGAATTAAACACATTAAAACCAATTAATGTTATTGCTAATAGAATTATTATCGGGATAAATACGAACTTTTTCAAAATTTCCCTCCTCTTTTATGAGATTTACGATACCTATTTACAAGATTCAAAAACTTGCGCTAACTCACCAAGGCTCCCATATTTAATATCCGACTCCGAAGCCTGGGTCTGAAATTAAAAATGCTATATACAATAAGACAAGTGTAATAATTGTTAGTAATGTTAATTTGTACTTTTCCATATCCATTTCAACACCTCCAAAGATGACTTGGTTAATTAACCTTGTTTGTTAGTTATTATATAATTTCTCTTTACCAAGTCTAAATTTCTATAAAACTGGCAAGAATACCTTCTAGCATCCTAATAAATGGGAGGGATTTGTTTGTTACTATCAACTGCTTGGAAATCCTACGAAGCAGATAAACGTATTGAAGGGTTCTCCCCCTATACATTAAAAGCATATGGTCTTCAGGCAAAGCTGCTTATAAAATATTTTAAGGACCCAATTATAGATACCTTTAATACTGAGAGATTAAAGGAATATCTTGTTACTCAAGACAAGGATTTAAAACCCTCAAGTTTGGCCCACAGAATTCGGTTTATCAAATCTTTGTTTCGCTGGTGTCACGAGGAAGGCCATTTATCCTTTAATCCAGCAGCAAAGATCAAGGAACCTAAAGCGGGCAAGAGAATTCCAAAGTTCCTATCAGAAAGGGAGATTGAACTTTACGTGAAGCCTGTCTAAGTCCTATGGAAAAGGCACTTTTCGAATTTATGTTTTCAACTGGCTGCAGAATCGGAGAAATTGCTGCGCTTGATCGCAATTGCATTAATTGGTCTAACCGTTCTGCCATCGTCAGGGGAAAGGGTGATAAGGAACGTGAAGTGTATTTTAATATCCGGGCAGAATTATGGCTTAAGCGATACATTGATAGCCGCCAGGATAAAGATCCGGCCATTTTTGTAACGGAGAGACAGCCACACCAGTTGAAGTCATTCAAAGCCTTTTGGGTCACGAGAAAAGCGAAACAACTAGGATTTATGCTCAACTAAGCGGAAGGCTCAGACAGGAATTTTACCAGAAATATTTCTAACAAGGAAAGAAGCAACGCAAATTTATGCGTTGCTTCTTTCCTTTTGTACCCTTATGTTTAAGTGCATTTGTTCACAAAAGATGCTTTACTATATAAGAATGTTGCCTCTTTAGCGAGAAAGAGCGACTGCTTTTGTTCAGCAATCGCACCAGTAATCAGAGTTTTAAATTTCTTTTTGTTACTCAATTACCCAAGAGATTGGGGTATCGGGTCTATCAAAAACTGAGAACCCATAAAATTCTGTAGATCCTAAATTCGCTGGTGAATTAGCAGCACAATTAGTTTATATTTATTTTATTTATTTTTATAGAATTCTATAATCATAATCAATTCTTCTTTTTCAAAAGTTGTTTTTAATGGTTTTTTGTCATTGAACACATAGTATACCGGGAGAGAATCTGCAGTTAAGCCTCTTAACCCCGGAAACTCCTTCTTGACTGCCTCAAGATCATCACGAACTTCGAATGTATTAAGCAATCCCCTTATTTCAGTGTCAAAATCGGTTAATTCTTTTTCTCCGGGCGGGACGACCGCAAGGACCCTGATTTCCCCGTCCTTTGGTGCGAGCAGGCCTGTATAAGGTGGCTTTGGAACAGCCTCCAGGTACTGGATCATTTTCGCTTTATCCTTTGTACTAAAATCCATGTCTTCATTATTGAACACAAAGTACACAGGAATGGTTGAAGGTGCCCAGCTGCTTAACCCTGGAAACTCTTCTTTGACAAACTCAATATCATCGTATATTTCAAACCTTTCAAGCTGCTTTTTCGCTTCAGCAGGCAAATCATAGTTTGCGCCTTCTCCTGATGGAACAACCGCCATAGCTGTAAGTGCTCCTTCTTTTTTTGCCAGCATGTCTCCATAATAATTCTGCTCCACGTTCAGCTTCAAATAATATGAAACAGAATCATTTTTCCATTCCGCATTGATAATTAAATAGACAATTCCCCAACTTTTGTAGCTGTATGGTATAGGAAAACCCTGCTGGTAGTCGTAATCGGTTTGCTCTCTTGAAAAGCTGTCCCATTCACTGACCGTTATTTTTTCTGGCTGGCCACCTTCTGGAAAGGCGATTGTCAGGATGTTATCTTCCTTTACCTTATCACCAGGTAACCCTGCGAGCATCTCTACTGGATTTTTAGTATTCTTCTTTGAGCCGCGCCAGTCATATGGCCCTGGATGAGCGTTGATGGAAACGCCTTCAACAGAAATCTCCGGAATAGGAGGCTCTTCTTCTTTATAAATCTTATATTTGTCCAGAGCAAACACGATCAGAAACAAAATCACAAAGCTGGTGGCATACATTAACATTTTCTTTTTCATATGAAGCTCCTATCTATCATGACGGAATAAATTCGATAATGAATTCGCAATCTCCTTTTCTTTGGCTGTGTTAAATTCGGTTGATCCTGCAATCTGGTTCACGGTATGTTGGAACATAATTATAAGTTAAAGCCTGAATCAGCATAATTTACTGTGAAATAAAGAATTCCCGGCGACTGCCGAGGCTTGGAAAGGTGATAAAAGGTGCACATTCATTTTTGCCCGCGTCAAATGAGCTTCACTGCTATACTTTTTTAAACTAAACACTCTGTTAAACGTGATGTTAATTTCCGCTCCCCTACAATGCTCTTCTTCAACATAACTGCTTCATGAGTTTAATAAGAAAATTCAATAAATAGCGGCGGAAATCCTTTTTAAAAATGTCTAAAAAAAAGACCAAATCACTGACAGCAATTTGGTCTACAAAACTAATAACATTTCTATTTATTTCAGAACCAGTTATTTCTAAGGTATTTTTTACATAAGCTGCATTGTTGTAATGCAAGTCGGATCGTCTTTGAATGTGGAAATTTCAGATTCGACCGATTTGCCGTTGTGTTCAATCTTTGTCTTGAACTTTTGATCTCTTGGAAGCCACAGATCGATGAACCCGTTCTGGTGGGCGGTCATCTTCTCATCGACGATTACGTTTCCTTCCTGATCTTCAATATATACATCAAAATCATTATCTGCCATCTCACCTTGACAACCTGTCAAGCTATGATTCGTTCAAGGATGGGTTTGATCCTCATACGGCGCGATGGAGACGAAGAATTCTTCTTCTGATAGATCAATAACCTGCTTGTCGCCTTCACCTTTCGCAATGATCAATTCGTGTGAGGTGATGGAAGCATTATGGCCCTTAACCTTGCCTTTGCTGTAATCATTCACCATTTCCCTGATGTCCTGCTGTTTTTGGTCTGTCTTGGCAGATTCTTCGCCGCCACTACAACCAGCCAACAGACCGGCAGCCAATAACGCTACTCCGAGGAGTTTCATTTTCAATCCATTCACCCCCTGTCTTTCGAATTATGATTATATCATTATTTTAGTTGTAAAATATGCAGATTTTATCGAGAAATCATGCACATATTGTGACCGATACGGGGAGTGGTCATGCCGCTATAAGAAAAGAAGCTGGACAGTCCCAGCTTCTTCTATGCCTGGGCAGCCACGCTGCCAGATGATTTTATTTTACGATCATACACTACCGTTGTAAAAATGCCGATGAACATGAGGGCGATCAATACAGCAAACAGCATCGGCATGCCGTACAGATCGACAAGGATACCGCCCATCAGAGGGCCAAGCATCCTGCCTCCAGTCGCGGTGCTGTTGACGATTCCCTGGTAAAAGCCTTCGCGGCCCTTTGGCGCCAGGTCATTTGCAATGGTCGGCACTGCCGGCCAAATCAGCATTTCCCCGATGGTCAGGATGACCATTCCGACGACGAAGCCGGAAAATACCTGGGCTCCAGCGACAACTGCATAGGAAACCATGAAAATGACCATCCCGATGACAATTTGGAGCTTAAGCTTATTCTGGAATGGCTTGATCAGCCTGTTGACAAAAGGCTGACCAAGGACGATGAGCGCACCATTGACAGTCCAAAGCAGACTGTACTGATTCAAAGTGATGTTAAGTTCCTGTGTATAGGCAGCAATCGTAGTCTGCCATTGTACATATCCCACCCAGCAAAGAAGGTAGCCAACGGAAAGGATTAGCAGGGCAATAAGCTTCGTCCGGCTTTTGACCGTTCCATTTTCCTGTAGAATATTCGTTTGCTTAGCTGTCCGCGTATCGATGTTGCGATAGCCGAAAATCGCAATCATCATGAAAATCAGGTACATGGCTGCGTTCGCCATGAAGATCAGCTGGAACGAGTAGGAAGCGACAAGCCCGCCAAGCGCGGCACCGACAGCTACCCCAAGGTTCTGGGCAACATAAATCGCGTTGAACGCTTTGCGGCCGCCTTCCTTCCATACCGACCCTGCCATTGCATACATAGCTGGGAACACGATTCCTGAACCAAAGCCAACTAGGGTCAAAAAGAAAATATATTGCGGCCAGCCCGGCCAGAGCGTTAGTCCCAGCAGCGCGAGAATGGTGATGCCAATTCCAAGAATAATAGATTTGTAGCCGCCAATTTTATCAAAAAGACTCCCGCCAAACAGGTTGCCAATGACACTGGCAGCGGAATTCAGCATCAGTACGATCCCGGCAACGGACAATGATTTGCCCAGGTGCTCATGGATGTAGATGGTATTCAAAGGCCATAAAAAAGAAGAGCCAGTAACATTGACTGCCATCCCGATGATTAAAAGCCACAAGGCTCTAGGCATGAAAAACGCCTTCTTTCATTAAAATATTCATGCGCCACAGACGTAAGGGCTTGGCGCTGTTCAAGTCATTAAATTTCGGATACCAAAGTAATTTTAGTGGTTTTTAAGTGGGGTTGCAATAGGATGAAGGAATGTTTTTGAAGTTGAAATTTTCTATTTTTTCTCTCTTTATCTGGTAAAAACTCTCTGTTTCTTCCAGCTTACGAAAATGGGGTTCACCAATTGAATCCTCCTTTTCCAATTACCAGCCTTGACACCTCAGAAAATTTCTGCAAAACTAAAGAAAACACCGTACAAACTACCATTTGCACAGTGTTTTCTTAGTTATTTATTCTCTAAATTTACTATTCTCTATTTTTTCGGAGCAGGCTGTTGTGCCGGGAAGTAACTGTTGATTGCTTTCTCTTTCTTCTTGAAGTTATCCTTCTCGTCGTATACAGCCTTCTTCACTTTTTCAATCTCCGTTTTGACTTCTTCCAGGTTTACACCTTTCTTTGTCAATTCTTCAATCGCTAGATTGATGGCTGCATTTGATTCTTCAATTGAAACCCTCAACGAATCCATTGCTCCCTGCGGGTTATGGAATCCTGCCGCACTTTCAGCTGCTACGATATCCCAGAACCATTGCCCTTTTCTGATATGTTCTTGAGCTTCCTTGATTTTCGCTTCACTCACTCCGGATGTGATCATTTTATTGACATAGTAGTGTGACGTGATCGAAATATCCTCTGCCTTATGAAGAGCTTCCATATGTGTATCCTGAATGTTCAGCACACGCTCCTTCAAATCATCGAGATCGCGGTTGCTGTGGCAAGTCGCACATGATTGATCCATTGTTTTCAATGGGGAAGTCCACCAGTGTGAACTGATTTTCTTCTTTCCGCCCTCTACACGATCATACGGCATGTGACAGTCTGAACATGTAACGCCGGCCTGGCCATGCGGTCCTTCAATATGGGTCTCATAGTCAGGGTGCTGGGCTTTCAGCATCGGTGTTCCTGAAACGTTGTGAATCCAGTCCTTCTCAAAGCCCTGTTCTTTTGCGGTCGTTTCATAGTATTCATACATATCTTCAGGCTTAAAGCCGTTTGCCCATGGGAAAGTAACCTCTCCATTGTCAGCAGCGAAGTAGTACTCAACGTGGCACTGTCCGCAAACATAGTTTCTCATGTCATTCTTTGTTGGGTTAGACATATCGATGCCCTGTGATTCCATTGCCTTGATGAAGCTTGGACGTGTGATGCGAAGATCCATCGTCTGCGGATCATGGCAGTCAGAGCAGCCGATTGGGGAATGTCCCATTGCTTCTGCTTTCGGCCAGATGTCCTCATTAAAGCTGCCGCCCCAATAATCGTCGCCCATTTCCTCGATCATGTGAGGAACAGCGGTCGATTTACAGGTCAGGCAAGAGCCGATTGACTTGTCTGTGATACGTGCGATTGCACGGACATCTTCATTTGCATAGATGTGGCCGCGATCTTCGTTATATTCAGTTGCAAAGCCGTATCCATTAAACAGGACAGGCAGATAAGGTTCTTTGTCGTGGTCGAACTTGCTTCGCTTCACGGAACCACTGTATTTGGTATCTTCCATTCTATCATTCTTTTTATAGCTGTCATATTGAAGCGGGAAGAGGTCCTTGAAGGCCTCATTGCTTATTTCATCTTTGCTGAGCCCCGTTTTCAGCTCGTCGGCTGAAGTTGCTTTTTCCTCTGAGCCGGAGCAGCCTGTTATGATGAGCATGACAGCCGCGAGAAGCAAATATGCCCAGCGGAAATGTCTAGCCATTGTTCATCGTACCTCCTTTATTTTCTAAGAGCTCACCTGGTTTCGGCGGTTTAAAATAATCCTCTGTCTTGAAGCCTTTTCCGTGCGGAACGGCCTGGTGGCAGCTTGAGCAGCTGTCCTTGGCGTCGTGAGAAACGTTCTGCAATGTATTTTCATGGCAGCTGATGCAGTTCTCGTTGATGACTTCATGGGAACCTTCAGTAGCGTGCAGCACCTTCGGGATCTTTGCTTCACCAAGTGTATTGAAATACACATGTGTCATCCCGGCCTTTGCCTTATAGGTGTACTTATTAACTACGGTATCATGCGGCAAATGGCAGTCACCGCAGGCAAGTCCGGCGTGGTTGGAATCGGAAAATGAGTCATGGACCTCCGTCATGATATGGCAGCTGCTGCAGAATTCCGGTGAATCTGTGTAAGCAAGCGTTTTGACCGTGACGACAGATACAATGATTCCAGCAAACACGCCGATGAATAACAGCATTTTTTTGTCTATTCCCAGTAGCTTTTTCAGCATCCTTTTTCACCTCCCTTATTGCCTATAAAATCGGATGCCTGTGCAGCATCTCGCAATCTATTAAAACACTAGCGTGTTTTAACCAGGGTCATGGTGAAACCTTTTCGGAGATCATCTGGATTAAATTTTCTTTGGTTGTCGGGCCAGAAAAGCGTTCAACGATGATTCCATTTCCATCGATGATGATGGTTTCAGGCTGGCCGATGACATTATAATCCTTTGAAATCTCTTCTTTTGTGTCTAAAAGGTAGGTCAACTGCGATCCGCTTTCCCCGATATATTTATCCATCCGTTTTTTGGACTCGCCTTTTGCTAGGATCAAAAGCTTGGCATCTTTGTACTCCTTGCCGAATGCCTCCAGTTCCGGAGCTTCGTCAATGCAGGGACCGCACCATGTCGCGAAAAAATTCAGGACGACGGGCTGGCCCTTGAAATCTGATAGCTTATATACTTTTCCGTCGACATCCTTCAATTCAAAGTCGATGGCCTGATCGCCAGGCTGGGCTGCTACTTTTCCGCCCAGTCCGCTGACCAGGAAGCCAAGCACTCCGATTACGGCAGCAATCACAATGATTGGACCCAGTTTTTTGCCCATTTTCCTCACCCGCTTTTTTAAAAATCTGAATTCCACTCTTCAAGAAGCTCAAGTTCCTTTTTCAGCTGTTTCTGACGGCGTCCAAGAACCACTACATAACCAGCGATCAACGTCCAGATAACGGAATAAGCCATGAATAGATAAGTCATTTTGCATTCCTCCTAATAAATTTATCCTGCCAGCTTTTCGATTGCTTTCGATTTTGCCTTTTTGACGATATGTCTCATCTTTTCAATTTCGATTCCCTTGCGCATCAGGAAGATGTACAAGAGCGTGATCGTGAATACCGAGAACAGCAGGGCAACTAGCATATCAGGTTCAATGCCTCCGCCTGACTGATTCTTTCCTTCGCCGAATACGACTGGATGGAGCTTCGTATTCCACCAGCGAATTGCCATGAATACGATTGGAACATTGATGACACCGACGATGCCGAATACCGCTGATAACCTGGCAATCTTCTCATTTGAGCCATCCATCTTGCGGACAAACAGGTAAGCCACATAAATGAACCAGAGAATTAGTGTCGTAGCAAGACGCGGTTCCCATGTCCACCATGTATTCCAGCTGGATTTCCCCCAGATCATCCCGGTGATCAGCGTGATTGTAGTGAAAAGGACACCGATTTCAGCCGAGATTCCTGCATTGATATGATGCTGGATTCTCGGTTTGATCAGGACCCTCACGCTGTAGTAGCCGACAACGCCGAACGCAAGGAACGCAACCCAGGCACTTCCCACATGGAAGTAAAAGATTTTCTGTGTTTCACCCATGACCTTCTCGACTGGCGACCAAATAAAAATTAAATAAAGCGCGATAAAAAATGATGGAACTAGTGTATAAAACAACAGACGGTCGATCATACCTGAAGTCTTTTTCATCAGGATCCCTCCATAATAAATTCGAATAGGAAAAAGCAAGCTGCCAGGAATAACAGGTCATAAGCAGACATCAGGCGGAGCCAGGAAACAGCATCGCCAATCGTTTCGTTTTCTAGGACGATTCTTGTCGCCTGCACCGCGGCAATCATCAGCGGGCTCAGCAGCGGCAGCAGCAACACCGGCAGCAGCATTTCGCTGTTCTTCGCATTCGCTGAAAGAGCCGCCAGGAATGTTCCGACGATGATAAAGCCGAGTGTTCCAATCACCACCACAAGGAAGAACCAGCTGATTTTTCCAAAAAAGCGATAGTCGAACAGCAGGAACAGCACCGGGATACTGACCAGCTGTACCGCTGTGACGAGCAGGAAATTCGCTAGCACCTTACCAAGATAGATGCTGGATGGATCGATTGGAGCAGATCGCAATCCTGTCAGCGCATCGTTTTCATGCTCAGAAAGGAAGGAACGGTTCAGCCCGAGTATTCCCGAGAACACGGTAATTAGCCAGACAAGCCCGGGGATGACGGCTTTCACCATATTATTGGTCGGATCGAACGCAAAGCTGAAGATCAGGACGACGAGACTCGAGAAGATGACCATCATTCCGATTGTCTGCTTCGTCTTGATTTCATTGCTGAGATCCTTGCTCGCGATGATCCAGGCATCTTTCAGGATGGACATCATGTTCCCTTCACCTCTGCTTCATACCATTGTTTCAGCTCTGCCATGCTGACTTCGCCTCCGAGCCTCTTGGCAGAAACGATTTTCCCCTTTCTCAGCACGGCCGCTCTGTCTGCAAGTGCTTGCACCTGTTCAAAATCATGGGAGATGATCAGGATCGACGTCCCGCTTTCCCGCTTCTTCAGAATGATCGTATTCAGCAGGGCGACAGCTTCCTGGTCAAGGCCGGTGTGGGGTTCATCGAGCATCAGGATTTCGGGGTCCGGCAGAAGCACCCTTGCGATCGCCAGCCTTTGCATCATCCCTCTTGAAAAAGAACGGATCGGAATATCCCTGAAAAGGTATAGCCCCACTTCCTTCAGCAGTTCATTCGCTTTCGTTTCCAAATCCTTCACTTTGTAAAGCTTGCCGTAAAATTTAAGATTTTCGAGCGGGGACAGGTTGTTGTACAGGAATGATTCATGACCCAGAAATCCAATCCTCTGTTTCATTTCAGCTGAGTTTTTCTTTACCAGTTTTCCATTCAGATAAATCTCCCCGCTGGTTGGCTGCAGGAGTCCGACCGTGCATTTGAAAAAGGTGCTTTTCCCCGCACCATTCGGTCCGATGACAGCCAAAATCTCCCCCTTTTCCAATGTGAGCGTGATATTGCGCAAAACCAGCTTATCTCCCAGTGTTTTGGTCATGTTCCTTAGTTCAAGCATGTTCCCCAACTCTTTCATTAAGTGTATTGTTCCAGTTCCTTGTTCACCTGGTCCAGATGGCTATGATAGTCTTGCTTCATCTTCCTGAAGCTTTCCTCCGTGACTTCCGCTGCCATTAGCCTTGCTTCCAGTTCCTGAAGCTGCTGTTCAATCACTTTTTTCTTCAATAGAAGATGCTTGAACACCTGGTCTTCCTCATCCAGTATTTCTGCAGCTTTCGTCCTGCGTTTTTTCATGAACCAGCCTGCTGCTAGGATCACCGCTAAAACGATCAGCACATAATGCGGGTTGAGCAGGTTCAAGCCCGGTGTCGTCAGCCAGAAGGTCACAAGCCATTCCGGATGGTAAGCAGGCCCCATAGGAATCACCCCTTCTGGTTCCGGAGCTTTTTAAGCTCTCGGAGAATTTCAGCTTCCGCCTCGTCAGCAGCCTTCTTCGTTTTACCCACGGCAGCGTGCGGGTGCTTTAGTTTTTTGTGCTTCGTTTCTTCTTTTAACAGTTCAGCTGCAAGCAGCTGGTACTGTTCTTTTAATTTTTCAAAATCCTCATGGGTGATTTTTTTCATTAAAAAGTCCATTTCAAGCTCATTCACTGCACTATAGACTTGTTCCAGTGTCAGCCTTTCATCCGTTTCCGCCTTACCTGCCGGCTGCTCTTCGCTTGCGGAGAAAAAAGGAGAAATGATGAAGTAAAAACAAGTGATAATCATAAGTGAGCCTGCTATTAAAAATACATAATCCATTTTGATCAGCTCCTAGAAAAGCTTCCGGCGCTCTTCGTCAAATATTTTTGCCGCGATTTCCTTCTCAATTTCCGAATCCCATCCTGACTTGGTCTCAAGTTGCATTTCTGCTTTTTTCCTTGTCAGCTTTCTCAGCCAGACACCGACGATTACACTTCCGATTCCAAATCCAGCTGCCGGCATGCCCCAGGCGATCCAGCCGCTCGTGCCTCCACCTGGTGTCCTTAATGCTGCCTGGCCGTATTCATCCACATACGATTGAATGATTTGGCCTTCTGTTTTGCCGCCATTGAGCATTTCAACGACTTCATCGTAGTAAATTTTCTTTACAGAGCATGTGGACAGTTCGTGATCTGCATGGCCCTGCATATCCAGCTGGGAGATGATATGTTTGAATTCCTTTGAATTATAGGTAAAAGCTGTCGTCAAGCCAGGAATCACGATCAGCAAAAGAAGGGTTGTCAGTATAATTTTTTTCTTCATCTTTTCACCTTCCTGTTTGCGCTGTGCCTTTATTCTTTTGGAAGCGGAACGATGTCGGCCTGCCGCCGGCGAGGGCGAATGCGGTACCGATCACCATAATGATGCCGCCAGCCCAAATCCAGCTTACAAATGGGTTCACTTTTACCATGAACGTCACTTTGTCTTTTGTTTCCCATGAACTCAGCACCACATAAAGGTCCTGGCTCCAGTTTGTTTTTATTGCGACCTCTGTTGAAGGCTCAGGCCATGTTTCGTAAAAGATTTTTTCCGGCTTGATTTTGCCAATGTCTTTTCCTTTATAGGTCACGTCAATGTCGGCGACGACAATGCCATTGCCGTTTTTCGTATGTTCTGTCAGTTCGTTGAATTTCAGGCTGTATTCCCCGATCGTGATGCTGTTTCCGGCGACGACTGTTTTCAGGACCTCAGTCGAATAGGAATGGGAAGCAATAACGCCAACAGCGATCAGCGCGATACCTATATGGACGATATAGCCGCCGTAACGGCGCTGGTTTTTCATTGTCAGCTTGAATGCTGCTTTTAACACATTTTCCTTTGTCGCTTTCCGTCTGGCGCTGATTCCTCTTGCGAATTCTAGAAGATGTGTTCCGAGCATGAAGCTCGTCGCCGATAAACCAACAACTGCGTAAATACCATCTATACCTGCTGCAAACAGGATTATTGCTGTTACTACTCCCATTGCCAGCGGCCAGAGCGTATTCTTCATGAACTTTTCAAATACGGCTTTTTGCCATGCGATCAGCGGGCAGATGCCCATCAGTACGATCAGCGCGAGCAAAATCGGAGCCATGACTTTGTTAAAATAAGGTGCGCCAACATTGACCTTTGTCCCGGTAAAAGTCTCCGAAATCAGCGGGTACATCGTTCCCCAGAATACGGCGAATGCTGCGGCCACAAGGATCAGGTTGTTCAGCAGGAAGCTGCTTTCCTTTGAAAAATAAGCTTCGATTGGGCTGCTGTCCTTCTTGATCAGCCCATATCTAGTCATGACGATGTATAGAGAGAACAGCATCATGAATGCCATGAATACCAGGAAGTATGTGCCGAGATTGCTGTCACCAAATGCGTGGACACTTGTCAGGATTCCGCTTCGGACAAGGAAAGTCCCAAACAGTGTCAGGATGTAAGACAGGATAATCAAGCTTACATTCCAGGTCTTCAGCATGTTTTTCCGCTCCTGGATCATCACTGAATGAAGGAATGCCGACACCGTCAGCCATGGCAGGAACGAGGCGTTTTCAACCGGATCCCATGCCCAGTAGCCGCCCCAGCCAAGCTCAAGATAGGCCCACCAGCCTCCGATTACATTTCCGAGAGTCAAAAACAGCCAGGCGAGCAGCGTCCATCTTCTTGTCAGCTTGATCCATTCCGAATCCATTTTCTTCAGGATCAGTGCCGCAATCCCGAATGCGAACGGCACTGCGAGCCCGACATAGCCCATATACAGCGTCACCGGGTGGAGAATCATCCCCGGGTTCTGGAGCATAGGGTTCAGCCCCTTGCCATCCGCCGGGATTCTATCTGTCATCTCAAACGGATTGGCATTGAGTGCCATCACGGTGAAAAAGAACAGGATGTTCACCATCAGGATGCTCGATACATATGGCATCATTGGATTTTTCTTTTCTTTTGAAAAAACAACCATCGCTGCATAAAGGGCTAAAAGGAATGCCCAGAGTAACAGGGAACCCGCATTTCCGGCCCAAAAAGCAGTCAGCTTGTAAACCATCGGCAAGCTTTCATTTGTATAGGAAGCCACATATTTGTATTGGAACTGGCTTGTTCCGAGAATATACAACAGCATAAAGGAAGCGATGCTTGAGATGAAAGCGAGTGATAGAACTGCCCCTCTTCCGCTTTCAAGCCATTTGCTGCTCTTCCGCTTCATTCCGATGATATTGGCAATGATTCCGTAAAGAGAAATCACGACGCCAAGATAGATTGCGATATTCCCGATTAAGTACATACAGATAACCACCCATCTGTTTTATTCCTCTTTATCATTTTTGTACATTTCCTTGTGCATTTCGGTATCATAGTTCTCCATGTCTTCGCCTTCATATTTCGTTGGACACTTCGTCTGGACTTTTTCCGCTTCGAATACACCATCCTTTTGGATGAACCCTTCCAGCAGGACGATGACATCCTCAGAGAAGTTATCAGGCTTGATGCCTTTATGGAAAACCTGGAGAGTGCACTGTCCTTCCTCGTAAATCTCGAATCGAAGTTCAAGTTTATCTGCGTCCCATGTTACAGATTCCTTATTAAGCAAGCCCTGGGTCATGATATAGTCGCCTTCATATTTCGAACCATTTTCCGTAAGGTCGGCAATCGTGATTTCCTTGCTTCCGGCAGACGGCATCGTCGAAAACATCATGATGACAAATGCCACAGCTGCTAAAGCCAACCCAGTTACGATTTTTTTATTCTTCGACATCCTTATCTACCTCCCAGTTTTTTCAATAATTCGTTATACTCAGCTTCGGTAATGCTTCCTTCAACGAGCATTGCCCTCAGCTTTGCTTTTTTCGCCTGCACATCCATTTGGACCTCATTTTTCACAGGCTCCGTCTTCTTTCTTCTCATGAAGAAGATCAGCAGGACCGCTGCAAGAAGAGTCACACTGCCCGTCACCGTGAGGACCAGCCAAAGCGGCATGATTTCTTCATTCTGTTTTACCGTGCCAGCCTTCTTTGCGTCCCCTGCCATATCTTCCATAATCTCGGCTGTCGTCCTTGACTCAGCGCGTTTGTATTCCAGTTTGATGTTCTTTTCCTCGCCCGGCTTCATTCCCTGGCCTTGATAAAGGAACATGTTCATGTTGTAGGAATTCTTTTGATGCTGCTCAGAGGCTGGTTCGAGCTTGAAGCTATCCGTATTAAGCGGCTCAACAAAAATCAGGTTCAGCAGCCCGATTTCAGCAAAGCTTTTAAATTCATAGGCCAGCGTTTTGCTGCCGTCTTTTGTATTGATGCTGTCCGTGTAGTACTCCACGACAAACTTGTAAATTTCCTGCGGCTGGATTTCAGCGCTGGTTTCCCATGAAATCGTGCCGTTTTCCTGATCGAGCTCATATTCGATCTCATTCATTTCCGTCAGGTCCCTGGAATAATCAGCAACAAAGCCAATCCTGAAGTTCTTATCCTCCATCGGCAAAGGGATGACGACTTTCCCCTTCTGTGCTTCAGTCGCATTGTTCTTCAGTGCTCCATGGTATCCCACAAGCAAGGGCGGATTCTTTTTCTTATCTTTTGGATGGTAAGAATACTCCGGCATCACCTGGATAGTGAATTCCTCCATCTTCAGTACATTCGAGGTATCTTCTGCTTTTGCCAGATCAGGAAGCTGGAAAGAGAACAACAGAGTCAGAGACAGCATGAAGTGCAGTATTTTCAATTTGATGTGCTCCTTTCTATATGTGACGAATTCGTGAACATTTTCACAAGATTACTTGGATTAAAAAAGCGCATTTGATTTCCAGCGATTCTATTCCTGGAAATCCACACATCTTCGCCTGTGCTTCGTTTCGTTCTACCTTATTTAAACCATGTCTGAAAGGCGTCAATCTGTGATGTAAATCACGGAATTTTCATCAGTTATAGCCGATTTGTGAACGGGGGGTATTTTAGGAACCAGCCAATTCGCTGAGATCCCAATGCGATTTGCATAAAAAAACCTCACTTCTTAATCGAAGTGAGGGTGTTACAAATTTATGAAGATTGCTCTGGTTCTGGGTGGAATTTAGACTTCACGGGCTGGCCCCCGCTTTGTTCGTATTTCTTCTTTGATTCTTTTACCGGATCATGGTCCATTCCAAGTTCCAGATCCTGGTTGTTGATGCCATTCCGCGTTTTCTGTTCCGGATTATTTTGCTTTGAACGCTTTTTCAAAGTCATTCCCCTCCCGTTTTAATGGTCCAGCAAAATCATACTATTCTGTACCTGCTGAAGCTGAAGCCTCATCCGATGAAGCTGGTCGCGCTGCTGGGCATTCGCACTGAAGGAAAGCTTGGCTAGATCATTATAAGCATCCTCAAGAGCTTGCAGGGCATTGGTAAAATCGCCGTCATTATAATGCTGCTGCATGCTGGCATTCTTGTATTGCTCCTGGGCGAGATTGATGGCATCCTCGCATTGCTGAAGTAGCTGGTCGACCGATTGACGTGTAGCCAATATCAGACCCTCCTTTACTTGATGCTGAAGCAAAGTCTGCTTCTTCTTTATTTTGTTCACAATCCTTTTTCCTATCACAATTTTGTCCATGTTTAATGATGCCAATTACGTTCATTGAACTATATTTTTGCTGTGGTGACTTCCACTCCAGGATGCTCGCTTTCCGCGGGGCCGGCGCTGCTAGCGCCTGCGGGGTCTCACCTGTCCCGCTGCTCCCGCTGGAGTCTCGCACCTTCCGTTTCAGTCTACTGCTTCGGCAAAGTTTTTTTAAAAATTTAACTAAAAAACATAACCGTTTAGAATAACATGTGTAAGAAAATCTGCTCCAGAAGTTGTAATTGGTAACAAAGTCCCCATCTTAAGCCGAAAATTCCTTTTCCCATTGGTTTCAAATATCCTTAATGGTACAATTCATAATGAATTCATTTATGTGACAGGTTATTAAGGAGGTTACTGGCATGAAACAGGCCAACCCTTTTCCATATGCAACAGACGATAAACGGTACCACACATGGAACTACCACTTGCGTAATCATTTTGGCCATAAGGTCTTCAAAGTAGCGCTCGACGGAGGCTTCGACTGCCCGAACCGTGACGGCACTGTAGCCCATGGCGGCTGCACCTTCTGCAGTGCGGCGGGCTCAGGGGATTTTGCTGGTGACAGAGTCGAAGACCTTGGCACACAGTTCAAAAAAATTAAAGAAAAAATGCATTCCAAATGGAAAGATGGCAAGTACATGGCCTATTTCCAGGCTTTCACCAACACCCATGCGCCAGTAGAGGTGCTTCGAGAAAAGTACGAAACCGTCCTGAAGGAGGAAGGTGTCGTCGGACTTTCTATTGCGACAAGGCCGGACTGCCTTCCCGATGAGGTTGTCGAATACCTTGCCGAGCTGAACGAACGGACTTATTTATGGGTTGAGCTCGGGCTGCAGACCGTACATGAAAGTACGGCTGCCCTGATCAACCGTGCCCATGATTATGAGACATATAAACAAGGCGTGGACAAGCTCAGAAAGCATGGAATCCGGGTTTGTTCCCATATCATTAATGGGCTGCCAATGGAAACACCTGAAATGATGATGGAAACGGCACAGGAGGTCGCCAAGCTTGATGTCCAGGGGATTAAAATCCACCTGCTTCACTTGTTGAAGGGAACTCCAATGGTCAAGCAGTATGAAAAAGGACTGCTTGAATTCCTAAGCTTCGACGATTATGTAAAATTGGTTTGTGATCAGCTGGAAATTCTTCCACCGGAAATGATTATTCACCGCATCACAGGAGATGGCCCAATCGAGTTGATGGTCGGCCCAATGTGGAGTGTCAACAAATGGGAAGTGCTCAACGCCATCGATAAAGAAATGAAACGACGCGACAGCTGGCAAGGCAAATTCTATACTGGAAACAAAGTGGTGATTGAGAATGAAGCTTGAACGGATCCTTCCATTCGCTCGGAACCTGCTGGAGCTCGCTGTCAAACCTGGTGACATCGCCGTCGATGCAACGGTTGGCAACGGACATGACACCTTATTCTTAGCCAATCTTGTCGGACCAGCCGGCAGGATTTACGGCTTCGATATCCAGGATGAAGCACTCATGTCCTGTAAAACAAAGCTGCGGGAGCATGATTTGCAGGATCAGGTAACCCTTTTTCATACCGGGCATGAGAACATGGCAGAGTGCATCCCGCCGCTCCACTTCGGTAAAATAACCGGTGCGGTCTTCAACCTCGGCTATCTGCCAGGCGGAGACAAAAATATCGTCACCGTCCCGCAGACGACCATCCAGGCCATTGACCAGCTGCTCGAAATCATGGCCCCTGAAGGAATTATCGTAATCGTTGTTTACCACGGACACCCTGAAGGAAAAGTCGAGCGCGATTACCTGCTGCGTTATGTGCAATCAATAGACCAAAACATCGCCCATGTGCTTGAATACAGGTTCATGAACCAGAAGAACAATCCGCCGTTTATAGTGGCGATTGAGAAGAGATAAGGTGAGGAAAGAGGGTGTCTCAAAAGTATGAACTTTTGGACACCCTCTTTATTTTTAGGATAGCTTTTAAATGGATCCTTTGATATCCGTTCCAGGCGCTTCGCTTTCCGCGGGGCTGGCGGTGAGCCTCCTCGTCGCTATTCGCTCCTGTGGGGTCTCACCTGTCCAGCTGATCCCGCAGGACCTGAATAGCTTCTCCGAATGGACCCACGCACGATGGAAATGCGTTAGCATTTTCGGAGGAGTCTTCGCGCCTTCCACTACTATCAACATGTCTTAAACAACAATTAAAAACACCATACAAATGATCATAATCTTTATAAAAAAGACAAACCTGATATAACAATAACCAGGGGGATCCCATTGGTTCAATTCCTTATTTAATCAGCGCCCTGACGAGTCCGGATGGAATCCATTTTTGCAGGGATCGGTAGGCTCGTCCGTTTATGTAAAAGAAATAGCTGACGGGGCCCGCGGTTTTGATCATTTCTTTTGCAAGCTGACGGATTCTTTCCTGATGCCGTACTTTTTCGTCTGACAGATATACGCCCAGCAGGCCGCGGTTGATGAGTTTATGGAATTTTTGGTGCGGAAGTTTGGCTGTATGGTAATCGGCGTTTGCTACGAAATGCCTCAGTCGTTCAAACAATGCTTCTTCATTTTCGTAGTAAAAGCAGAAATTCAAGTCTCCGCCTTGACGGTCTTCTTCCTGGTCAATGAAGTAATCAAGCAGGATGTGGAGACCTTGTATGTAAGGGAAATACCCGTTGCGGATGCTGTCGGCGTACTCCGGCTTGAAATCATCCCGGAGCGCGTAGGAAACAAGACAGAAGATGCCAAGCGTGGAGCCTGTGCACGCGGAGAACTCATACCATTCCATTTCAGGAATCCCGTCCCGATGGCCGTCAAACCATGTTTGCAGTCTTGGCACTCGCTCTTTAACCTCTACATGCTTATGGATTTGCAGATCGCAATAGTACTGGCACAGCTCCAGCAGATGATGCTTGATATCGTCATATTGCTCCAGCTCTTCCAAGACCTCTCTGCACACTGTCACGAGTTCAATGAGATAACCTCCGTCATTCTGATCTTCCCGCTCCCGGTAATAATTGCTGATCTGGGTTTCCAGGCTAAGGGCGTGCGCCATCGATTCATGGAGTGCCGCAAAATCGGCCGGATCCAGTGAAGTGCTGCGATCACACAGATTATCTAGGTAATCGCTGATTGTCTGGTAAGCGACAATAAAGCGGATTGCCTGTTTATAGTTCTTTTTCGCAGTCAGGCTTAATATTGAGCCGCCCTCGCAATGAAAGGTCTTGTGCTCAATGCTCGCGAGCGCCTGCTTCCTGAGTTCAGGATTCGGGATTTCCTCAGCCCTGCTTTTCCAGTAGGCAAGCTCTCGATGTACTTGAGGCAAAACTTGTCTGTATACACGGTACATTAAACTAAGCGGCATTGATGGAATCAGCATGTATACACCTCCAAGTCTCTTTCTTATTTTTCACTTTATCAATATACATATCCAATCGCTTTCAGCTGGCTCATGACGAAGTCGTGGGAATACTCGAATACGTCTTCGCGTTCCGGCTCATTGTATACTTCATGATAGCATTTTGGCCATTCTTTATAGCGTTTTTCCGACAGCGGTGCATGGTTGAACCATTCCTTTACCGCGCGTTTGTCAACAATTTTATCGTCGCCTCCCTGCAGCAAGAGTGTCGGAACGTCCTGGATTTTATCCATATTATCAAACGCCAGCTCCATGGCTAGAATCAGCTCGCGGTACCAGCGGATCGATACCTTTGTAAGGTAGAGCGAGTCATTGGCATCGACAGACCTTACATCTTCATTCCTCGTTGCCATTTCCACGGTAAGTCCCGGTGACATACGCAAAGTCGGAATGATGACACTCAATCCGTGCGACAGCATGTCGAGCATTTTTGAAGGATAGCTCACAAGGCCAAGACACGGGGAAGACAGGATCAGTCCAGCGATCTCCACCCGTTCCTCCTGCAGCATCCTGATTGCAATCAGGCCTCCCATGCTGTGACCAAGCAGAAATACCGGCAGGTCAAAGTCATATGCTGCCTCGACCCACTCTTTGACTTCAAGAATATATTCATCAAATGAATCAATATGGCCACGGTTCGCTCTTGTGGTCAATCCTTGCCCAGGCAAATCACCCATGATGACGTGAAATCCAGATGAGCGCCACATTTCAATCAGCCAGCCATAACGGCGATGATGCTCGAGCGCACCATGCACTATGACGATTACAGCTTTAGCATCTCCGTCAGCTTCCCATTTCCACATGACCATTCCCCCATTTAAAAACTTTTTCTTTCTTTAAAAGAACTATAATATATAATTAGCGAAAAATAAAAATGAAAGCATCCAATCAAATCTTTTTTTTCAGGAGTGTGTGCAATGATTTATCCTTACAAAGGCAAGACACCAAAAATAGCAGATTCAGCCTTTATTGCTGATTATGTAACGATTACTGGCGATGTTGAAATCGGTGAGGAATCCAGCGTCTGGTTCAACACTTCGATCCGCGGCGATGTCGCTCCAACCATCATCGGGAACAAAGTAAATATCCAGGACAATTCCGTCCTACATCAAAGCCCGAATAACCCGCTCATCCTTGAGGACGAAGTGACTGTCGGCCATCAGGTCATCCTTCACAGCTGCATTATCAGGAAAAAAGCGCTGATCGGGATGGGATCGATCATCCTCGACCAGGCTGAAATCGGTGAAGGAGCCTTTATTGGTGCCGGCAGCCTTGTTCCCCAAGGCAAGAAAATACCGCCAAACACCCTTGCTTTCGGCCGTCCTGCAAAAGTAGTCAGGGAGCTGAACGACGATGACATCCGCGATATGGAACGGATTTCACGGGAATATGCTGAAAAAGGCCAGTACTATAAGAGTTTGCAACACAAATAGCTGCAGCTTAACAAATCCGCCAGCCGTCCGATATTAATTTATATAATATACCCGATTATCTTTGCATTTAATCTGACGGACAGGTGATGGATATGGACAGTTTATATTCGGCGGCCGCTGCCGTGGTTCTGCTGCTTGCCTTGTTTTGGCTGCTGATCAGAAAACAAAATAGCATGCTCAAGTCTTTCTTGATGTTCCTGATTGTTTTTACATCGATTGCAGGTGCTTTTTTGCTGGAAAATTTGCAGGAGTCTCATGTGGCAATGGCCGTTCAGTCGGTCAGGGAGCTGCTGGATCAAGCAGAGCCAACCTCAGGGCCTGCACCGTTGGTTATTGAAGATTACAAAGCTGAAATCATTCCAATTAAAGACCATGTCCTTCTCGACGCGCCGGTCATCTGGCAAATGCCCGAGCTCCCACGCGGATGCGAGGTCACCAGCCTGGCGATGATGCTTCAATATAAGGGATTAGAGGCTGACAAGCTTAAACTCGCTGAGGAAGTAAAGAAGAACCCTGCAGAATTCAGACTGAATGACGGCAAGATTTATTTTGGAGATCCAAATGAAGGCTTTGTCGGCAATATGTACACTTACACACAGCCGGGCTTGGGTGTTTACCATAAGCCGATTGCAGAACTTGCTGAAAAATATCTTCCGGGTAAAATTAAGGATCTGACCGGCGCTGAATTCCAGGAGCTGAAAATCCATCTCTCTGACAGCCGCCCTGTTTGGGTGATCATCAATACGGAATATCGATGGTTGGATGATAGCTTTTTTCAGACATGGTATACACCAAATGGAGCTGTAAAGGTTACGACTAAGGAACATTCTGTTTTGATCACCGGATACGACAAAGGATTCGTGTATTTTAATGACCCGCTAACAGGCGAGAAAAATAAAAAAGCACCCTTGCCCGATTTCGTCGAAGCATGGGTGCAGATGGGAAGGCAGGCGATCACCTACCTTCCTTGATTAACCTTTTAGAGATTGCAATACTTTTTGATTCTCGTACTCCTTCTGGAAGGAGTATTTTTTTTCGACATAAACATCATGCCACATCATGAACATCAGCACTGTCCAGATCTTCCGGCTGTTGTCAGCCTTGTTCTGGCAGTGGTCCTCAAGAAGCTTGAGAACGTATGATTTATTGATGAGGTGCTCTGTGTTGCTTTCCTTGATGATGTTCTTAGCCCAGTCGTGCATCTCATCCTTCAGCCAGTGGCGGATCGGTACTGGGAAGCCAAGTTTCTTGCGGGTAAGCACGTGGTCAGGAACTACACCTTCAGCTGCTTTACGCAAAATATACTTCGTCGTATTATTTGCGGTTTTCAGGCTTGTAGGAATCTTTGAAGCTGTTTCAAAGACTACTTTATCAAGGAATGGGACACGAAGCTCCAGAGAATGGGCCATCGTCATCTTATCAGCCTTCAATAAAATATCACCGCGCATCCATGTGTGGATATCGATGTATTGCATCGTGTCCACCGGGTCATACCCTCTGCTTTCACGGTAGAGAGATTTTGTGATATCCCTGTAGTCATACTGTCCGTTATAAACGTGCAGAAGATCGCTCTTCTCTTTTTCAGTGAACATTTTCGCGTTACCAATATAACGCTCTTCCATAGGAGTCACGCCGCGTTCGATGAAGCTTTTCCCCTTCATTCCCTCAGGCATAATCTTGGCAATACCCTTAAGCATCGCTTTCCCTACACCAGGAATTTTGTTGAATACTTCAAGGTCCTGTGGTTCACGGTAGATGTTATAGCCGCCGAACAATTCATCAGCGCCTTCACCGGAAAGGACAACCGTTACATGCTTCCTTGCTTCACGGGCTACGAAATACAAAGGAATGGCAGCCGGGTCGGCAAGCGGATCATCCATGTGCCACATGATTTTCGGTAGTTCATCCATGTATTCCTGCGGGCTGATCACATAGCTGATATTTTCGACTCCAAGCCTGTCAGCCGTTTCTTTCGCCACATCAATCTCACTGAAACCATTCTGTTCAAAACCAACTGAGAATGTTTTGATGGAAGGATGGTACTGCTTAGCGATTGACGCGATAATTGAAGAATCGATTCCGCCGGATAGGAATGAACCTACAGGCACATCACTGCGCATATGGATCTTCACGGATTCGAACAGGACATCCCTGATTTCCTTCGTGAATTCGTCCTCCGTTTTATGAATCGGCGAGAAGCTCGCTTTCCAGTAACGCTTGATTTCCATCGGAGAACCTATTTTCTTCGTAAAATAATGCCCCGGCTCAAGCTTATAGATGCCTTCTGACATCGTATTTGGTTCCGGCACGAACTGATACGTCAGGTAATGTTGAAGCGCCTTGTAATCGAGGACATCATTCTCCAGTGCAAGCAAGATGCTCTTTTTCTCAGAACCGAAGAACGTGCGGTCTCCATCTTCAAAGTAGAAGAAAGGCTTGATGCCGAAGTGGTCACGTGCTCCGTAAAGGACTTGCTCCTCTTTATCCCAGATGACAAACCCGAACATCCCGCGCAGCTTGTCAACAGCCTGTTCTTTCAAATGGCTGTAGAGGGCAATGATGACTTCAGTATCAGAGTGCGTCTCAAAAGTCAGGCCTTCTTCAATCAACTCTTCCCGAAGTTCAAGATAGTTATAGATTTCACCATTGAAAATGATCCAGTAGCGCTCATTTTCATAAGTCAATGGCTGATGGCCAGCCTCAATGTCAATGATGCTCAGACGGCGGAAGCCGAACTGGATATGCTCATCATAGAAATACCCGTCATCGTCAGGACCGCGGTGGGTAATGATATCATTCATATTTTTAAACAGCTGCTTTTGTTCGCTGCTGAAATTCTGTGCATTTTCATGTACACAACCGATAAAGCCACACATTATGTACTTCACCTTCTCCATTTCAGAAAAAATTTAGTTTTTGCGCTGATTTCCGCTCCAGTCTTTCCAATCAACATTGTTAATAACAAGGTTTTTAAAACCTGTTGATTGTAGTGGACGGCGCGTAGACTCCTACGAAAATGCTAACGCATTTCCATCGTGCGTGGGTCCATTCGGAGAAGCTATTCAGGTCCTGCGGGATCAGCTGGACAGCTGAGACCCCGCAGACGCCAACGGCGGCGAGGAGGCTCAGCGCCAGCCCCGCGGAAAGCGAAGCGCCTGGAACGAAAATCAAAAGCTAATTTAACAGAGCCATTAACAAAACAATGTGATAGAAACACCTCTAAAAAACATACCATCTAATACTACCATTAAACGCTAAAATTTTGCAGTAAAATCTGCGGGAAATTTAAGGTAATACTCTATTTTACACCTTTTGGACCATTTGCAAACCATAGGTGTATTTTACGTGTTCGTATATTAGACGGCAAATAATAAGGGGAGTTACATATTTCTATGCAACTCCCCTTGTGATTTTATTTTCCTTGAGCTTGAGTGCGAAGGGCCTCTGCCTTGTCTGTGCGCTCCCATGGAAGGTCGACATCAGAACGGCCGAAGTGTCCGTAAGCAGCAGTCTGCTTGTAGATAGGCTTGCGCAGGTCAAGCATGTTGATGATTCCCGCTGGGCGAAGGTCGAAGTTGTTGTTGACCACATCGATCAATACGTCTTCGCTGACTTTGCCTGTTCCGAAAGTATCGATGGAGATGGATACCGGACGGGCTACACCGATTGCGTATGCAAGCTGAACTTCAACTTTTTCAGCAAGGCCGGCAGCTACGATGTTCTTCGCAACGTAACGTGCAGCGTATGCAGCTGAACGGTCAACTTTTGTTGGATCCTTACCAGAGAATGCTCCACCGCCGTGGCGAGCGTATCCGCCGTAAGTATCAACGATAATCTTGCGGCCAGTCAGACCAGCATCACCCTGTGGTCCGCCGATTACGAAACGGCCAGTTGGGTTGATGAAGTATTTTGTATTCTCGTCGATCAATTCTGCTGGAACAACAGGGTTGATGACATGTTCTTTAAGGTTGCGCTGGATTTGCTCAAGCGAAACTTCAGGGTGGTGCTGTGTGGAAATAACGATTGTGTCGATTCGTACCGGCTTGTCGTTTTCATCATACTCAACCGTTACCTGAGTTTTTCCGTCCGGACGCAGGTATGGAAGGATTTCTTCTTTACGAACTTCAGTCAGACGGCGTGAAATCTTGTGTGCCAATGAAATCGGAAGAGGCATAAGCTCCTTCGTTTCGTTGCAGGCAAAACCGAACATTAAGCCCTGGTCACCCGCACCAATTGCTTCGATTTCTTCATCAGACATTTGACCTTCACGTGCTTCAAGAGCCTGGTCGACACCCATAGCGATATCAGCAGACTGCTCGTCAATTGAAGTCAAAACTGCGCAAGTTTCTGCGTCGAAGCCATACTTCGCGCGTGTGTAGCCAATTTCCTTGACTGTTTCACGAACGATTTTCGGAATATCTACGTATGTAGACGTTGTGATTTCCCCTGCAACTAGTACAAGGCCTGTTGTAACGGATGTTTCAGCAGCAACACGGGCATTCGCGTCCTTTGCAAGGATCGCATCCAAAATTGCGTCAGAGATCTGGTCGCAAATTTTATCCGGATGGCCTTCTGTTACTGACTCAGAAGTGAACAAACGGCGTTTTGTTGACATCTGATTTCCTCCCTCATTTATAAAAAGTTGATCGAGGCTGTCCCAATACGAACCTCGGTTTGATACGGTACTCATTCCCTATGTAGTATGAAATAAACGCTGAGTTTTTATTAGAAAAATTTGTTTCTGATCCAGGCTGCGTTTCTTTTTCCTAATCTCACCCACGGGAGCAATGACACCAAAGAAGGCAGTCCATCCGCTTTTATATAAGCAATGGACAGAAAAAAGCAATATAAAAAACCTCTCCATTTCATGAGGAAAGGTTTTAGCTTAAATCCGCGCCTTTCGCTCTTATCGTTCAAGGGCAGTTCCCTTGCGTCAGGTTAGCACCTTTGCCCGGAAAAAAGCAGCAATCCAAAAGCTGTTTCTTCTCGTTTGCAGGTTGCTGGGTTTCATTGGGCCTGTCCCTCCACCAGCTCGGGATAAGAGAGTATCCGTTCAAATCAAAATCATAACGAACCTGCCTTGGCATGTCAATGATTTTCTCGGTAAAAATGTCGATTGTTGTTGAAAGTTTTTATTGAAAAGAAAATGCCCTCAATTCAACCCCTTTCGCTTGACTATATAAAGAAAGAATTATATAACGCAAGTTAGGTACAAGGTAATTTTTTATCGCATTAGTATAGATTAATTAAACTAATGTGTTATACTAATACCGAGATGTAAACACTTACAAAATATCAATCTTTTAAGAAATGCAAAAGCGCCTTGTTCAGCCCCGACTAGCGCTGGAGGCCCGACCGTGAAGTCGTTCTTTGACTTCAATGGGCGGACTGAACTCCAAAAGCGGAGGCGACTGCTCAACTCCGAAAAGCGCTGGAGGTCCTGACCGTGAAGTCGCTCTTGACTTCATGGGCAGGACCGAAGCGTCTCGAGGAGTTATGAGCCGCAGCTAGACAAGCGACTCGAGGGGCTAGGCGCTGGCGCTGGACATTTCTCGAGGTTAATATTTAAATTTTGAATCTATAAAAAAGGAAGGTATTCTCCGATGAACGTTGTAGGAATATCAAACGAACTCTCCGCATTACTAAAAGGAAGCAATGTACAGGTACAGCTATCTGTTCCGCAGCTTGTCGAAAAAGTCCTGAACCGCAACGAAGGGCTATTGACGTCAACAGGTGCAGTCAGAGCGACTACTGGTAAATATACTGGCCGTTCACCTAAAGATAAATTCATTGTCGAAGAAGAATCCGTCAAGGACAAAATTGACTGGGGCTCAGTAAACCAGCCGATTTCTGAGGAATCCTTCACAAAGCTATATAATAAGGTATTGAATTACCTGAAAGAAAAAGAAGAAGTATTCGTATTCAAGGGATTTGCCGGCGCGGATAAAAAATACCGCCTGCCGATCCAGGTCATCAACGAATACGCATGGCACAACCTGTTCGCACATCAATTATTCATTCGCCCGACTGAGGAAGAGCTTCCTGGCCACGAGTCCGAGTTCACAGTCATCTCCGCTCCTACTTTTAAAGCGGATCCTGAAGTTGATGGCACGAACTCAGAGACATTCATCATCGTATCTTTCGAACAGCGTGTCGTATTGATCGGCGGAACGGAATATGCAGGTGAAATGAAGAAGTCGATCTTCTCTGTGATGAACTATCTGCTGCCTGAAAACGGCATCCTTTCCATGCACTGCTCAGCAAACGTAGGACGCGAAGGTGATGTAGCATTGTTCTTCGGCCTTTCTGGAACAGGAAAGACTACTTTATCAGCAGATAATAACCGCCGCCTGATCGGCGATGACGAGCATGGCTGGTCAGCAAACGGTGTTTTCAACATCGAGGGCGGCTGCTATGCGAAGTGCATTAACTTGTCCAAGGAGAAAGAACCGCAAATTTATGAAGCAATCCGATTTGGGTCTGTCCTTGAAAATGTTGTGGTTGATGAAGAGACACGCGTAGCGGATTACGATGATGGCAGCCTGACAGAAAACACGCGCGCGGCATACCCAATCCAGGCAATTGACAATATCGTGGATCCTAGCATTGCCGGACATCCAAACGCAATCGTCTTCCTGACAGCTGATGCATTCGGCGTATTGCCTCCGATCGCCAAGCTGACGAAGGAACAAGCGATGTACCATTTCTTGAGCGGCTACACTTCCAAGCTTGCCGGTACGGAGCGCGGAATCACTTCACCTCAGGCAACGTTCTCAACTTGCTTCGGATCACCGTTCCTGCCGCTTGCCGCAACTCGATATGCGGAAATGCTTGGCGAGAAAATCGATGAGCACAACGCGAAGGTCTTCCTTGTGAACACAGGATGGACAGGCGGAGAATATGGAACAGGCAGCCGTATGAAGCTTGCCTACACGCGTGCAATGGTCCAGGCAGCACTCGAAGGCGAACTGAACAACGTCGAAACAGTCAAAGACGAAATCTTCGGCCTTGATATCCCTGCACACGTACCAGGTGTTCCTGACGACGTCCTGCAGCCGGTCAAGACATGGAGCGATAAAGAAGCATACTACGCCAAAGCAAACGAACTCGCAGATAAGTTCCGTGCAAACTTCAAAAAGTTCTCAAACGTACCATCCGAGATTGAAGAAAAAGGCGGACCCGCAGCGAAATAATTAATGAAAAATTATTTGGCCATCTCTTTGGAGATGGCTTTTTATTTTGCTCTTCCTCTGCTTTTACACTTACACATTTCCAATTACAGAATCTCAAATAAAAAACAGAGCACAAAAAGTGCTCTGCTCAGTTCGTTGAATTTAGTGAGACCAGCTGATAGGTCAGTGTTGTTGTATTTTCTGTCCATTCGACTTTCGTGATGACACCTGTTCCGGTCAGGTCACCTTCGATCGTTTTTTTGACTTCTAGCGGAATGTCAATTGGATAAAGCCTGTAGCCTTCCTTGGTCAAAGAGAAGAAATTGTCTTCGAGCCTTTTTTCGCGGCCCTTTGTCACGATCATTGTATTCAACTCTAATGGCATTCCCATTGTACTCGCTCCTCTTCACTTATAACTTCACTTTATTTTATCATTGTTCCGGCTGAGATTTCATCCAATTCGTTAAATCGGACACCACTTTCCTGTTCATCACTGGCGGGAAGTAATGTGTATAGTCATCAAAATACCAGCTTTCGACAGGCTTGTCCAATTCCTTCAGCCTTTTCTCGAGGCGGTATGAGTGTTCAATTGATACATTATGGTCCTTCCTGCCGTGGATCAGCAATACTGGTGCTTTTAGGTTCTCGATCTGATACAGCGGTGTCCTGAATTTATATCGTTTGGGCACTTTTTTCGGCGAGCCGCCAATAACCCGTTTCATCATCCTCCGCATATCTTTTCGCTCCACATAGGTCAAAAACATATCGGTCACGCCTCCCCATGTTACGACTGAGGCTGTTTCCGGAAAGTTGATCCCTGTCAGCAACGCCATCAACCCGCCTCGGGAAAAACCGAAGACATGAATCCGTTCCACCCATGGTAACGATTGCAGCAGTTGAAAGCCGGCAAAGGCATCGACCCGGTCCTCACCGCCAAAGTCTTCGTCCCCTTCACCGCCCTGGTTGCCCCGGTAAAACGGCGCAAACACAGTAAAGCCCTCTGAAGCAAACTGGGTAATCCTCGCAGGCCTCACCTTTCCGACATTTTTGATTCCTCCGCGCAAATAAAGGAAACCCTCTGTCCCGCTTCCGTCAGCCGGTTTGGCCAGCAAGCCTTTGATTCGTAAGCCGCCCGCATAATAGGTCACCATTTCGAGCTCGACCGCCGGATTTGGAGATGGGAACTTGTAAGCTGTTATTATTTGCCCGTCAATTGGCACTGTAAGCACTCCTTTTATATGAAATTTTTTCGATATTGCCACTGGGCATTCACACATTTTTCGCTCATTCATACGATATCTTAAGC
This sequence comes from Mesobacillus subterraneus, assembly GCF_003937825.1. Classification (GTDB taxonomy): domain Bacteria; phylum Bacillota; class Bacilli; order Bacillales; family Cytobacillaceae; genus Mesobacillus; species Mesobacillus subterraneus. Next base: position 259,805 of record NZ_RSFW01000010.1, read on the forward strand.
CCAATTTAAGACTGATTTTAGGAGGCATTTTTATGAAAAAATGGTTGAAAGCCGGTTTTGCTTTATTTTTGATGGCAGTACTCATCATCCCTCTGGCTGCTTGCGGTCAAGACAAGGTACAGACTGTAAAAGTCGCAGAGGTTACACGATCGATCTTCTATGCTCCTCAATATGTTGCCCTTGAAAAAGGATTTTTCGAGGAGGAAGGGTTAAAAATCGAACTGACGACAGCTTGGGGCGGCGACAAGACGATGACTGCCGTGCTTTCAAACGCAGCGGATATCGCGCTGGTTGGATCAGAGACATCCATCTATGTCTATGCCCAGGGTTCAAGTGACCCTGTCATCAACTTCGCTCAACTGACCCAGACAGACGGCACATTCCTCGTAGCAAGAGAGAAAATCGATGATTTTTCATGGGACCAGTTAAAAGGATCCACCTATCTTGGCCAGCGTACTGGCGGAATGCCGCAAATGGTCGGTGAATTCGTCCTCAAAAAGCACGGAATCGATCCAAAAGCAGATTTAGAGATGATCCAAAATATTGATTACGCGAATATTCCTAATGCCTTCGCCTCCGGTACTGGCGACTTCGTCCAGCTTTTCGAACCGCAGGCAAGCCTGTTTGAAAAAGAAGGCAAAGGCCATATCGTTGCTTCGTTCGGAACGGAGTCCGGTCATGTACCATATACCACATTCATGGCGAAACAAAGCTATATGAAGGAAAATCCTGAAACGATCGAGAAGTTCACACGCGCGATTTACAAAGCACAGCAATGGGTCGACTCCCATAGCGCAAAAGAAACAGCTGAAGCCATCAAGGCTTATTTTCAGGATACGGATATTGAGCTGATTGAAACTGTCGTAGAACGATATAAAAGCCAGGGATCCTATGCCACTGATCCAATCCTCGATGAGGAAGAGTGGAACAACCTGCAGGACATCATGGATGAAGCAGGAGAACTTCCTAAAGAAGTGAGCCATGAAACCCTAGTTAACACCGAGGTGGCCGGCAAAGTCATGAAATAACAGGAGGTTGCAGCCTAATGGACTTTTTGACATTAAGAGGGATCCATCACACTTATTTTACAAAAACATCTGCTGTTACTGCATTAAATGATATTTCACTCGATGTCCAGGAGGGAGAATTTGTTTCTTTCCTGGGTCCGAGCGGCTGCGGCAAAACTACATTGCTTTCGATCATAGCAGGTCTGCTCGACCCAACATATGGCCAGGTAAAATTGGAAGGCAAATCCGTAAAGGAAGCAGCCGATAAAACCGGATATATGCTGCAGCAGGACTATCTTTTTCCGTGGAAAACGATCGAGGAAAATATCTTGCTAGGCTTGAAGGTCAGCAAAACTTTGGATGACACAAAGAAGAAAGAGGTTTTGTCCCTGCTCAGGCAAATGGGACTGGAAAACGTGGAATCGCTATACCCTAAACAACTTTCCGGCGGGATGCGCCAGCGCGTGGCCCTGGTAAGGACACTGGCAACCGAGCCTAAGCTGCTGATGCTCGATGAACCTTTCTCCGCCTTGGATTATCAAACAAAGCTGAAGCTTGAGGACCTCGTTTCAAACACTTTCAAGACATTTGGAAAAACTGCGATACTGGTAACCCACGATATCGGGGAAGCGATAGCCATGAGCGACCGAATCTTTTTGTTCTCACCCAGCCCGGGCCGTTTGCATAAAACCTTCACTATTCCGGAAGAACTGAGGAATTTGACCCCTTTCAACGCCAGGAACCATTCTTTATACAATGAATTGTTCAAGAAAATATGGAAGGAGTTGGAATCCATTGAACCCGAAGAAAACTGAACTCCTTCACCAGCAGTATTTAAAAGGACTGAGCCGTGAGCGAAAAATCGTACGACTGTATCAGCTGCTGATTTTCATCGCGTTTTTTGCCAGCTGGGAAACTTCAAGCCAGCAAAAGTGGATTGATCCGCTCCTGTTCAGCTCCCCGTCAAAGATATGGAATTTGCTTATTGAAAAAACGATGGATGGATCACTTGCCGTCCATATAGGGGTGACCCTGGCAGAAACCGTCCTTGGATTCATCCTTGGAACACTGGTCGGTACGGTGCTTGCCGCCTTGCTATGGTGGTCACCGATGCTGTCTAAAATTCTGGATCCTTACCTCGTCGTGCTGAACTCCATGCCGAAGGTGGCACTTGGACCGATCCTGATTGTTGCTCTCGGCACCAATCTATCCTCCATCGTGGCGATGGGTGCGATCATCTCCGTCATTATCACGACAATCGTTGTTTATACGGCTTTTAAGGAAGTCGACCCAAACTACCTCAAGGTTCTGCAGACATTCGGCGCAACAAGGACTCAATCCTTCAGGGAAGCGATCTTACCGGCATCCTTTCCGACAATCATCTCCACATTGAAGGTCAACGTCGGTCTATCCTGGGTGGGTGTCATCGTTGGGGAATTCCTCGTATCAGCAAGAGGTCTCGGATATATGATCATTTACGGGTTCCAGGTGTTCAACTTCACGCTCGTATTCCTGTCGCTGTTCGTCATCGCCGTCTTTGCGACGGTCATGTACCAGCTGGTCGAGCTGCTCGAAAAGAAGCTTATCAAAAATAATCAGTGAAGAAGCCGGGTCAAAACTCCCGGCTTTTTTCTTACAGGCATCTTGCCCATAAAGTGGGTTTCGCCAATAAAAATAGATTTTCGCCAATAAAGCTGTGAACCCCGCCAATAAAATCAGATTTTCGCCAATAAAGTTGTGAACATCATCTTTTTTATCAGAACAACCATACAGGTTTCAGCAATTTATCACAAAAAAGCAGCAACCCCTTATGGGATTACCGCTTTTTAGAGCTTTTCCTTCAAAAATTCAAGGCTGTGCTTCATTACATCGTCCTTCATAATAAAACTATATTCATCTTTCATTCTCTCTGCCAGCAGGTCCCCGCTGATCAGCTCTGGTCCGCCTGTTTCGAGATAATCATCCTGCGGAGTGATCCTGGCAGCCTCGCCATAAAAAATCCTTTTTACAAAAGTGCCATCATCTCCGCTAACCTGATATTCTCCAATGCTATCAAGAACTTTTAATACCGCGCCTGTTTCCTCCATGACCTCTCTGTGGGCAGCTTCCTCAAGCGTTTCGCCTTCCTCAACCTTTCCGCCGGGAAACTCCAGGCCGCGTTCACTATGCCGGGTGAGCAGCCAATCTCCTTGGTATTGGCAAATCACCAATACATGTTTTGCTTTTTCAGCAAAGACACCGTCCTGGAAAACCAGAGTCACTTTTGCCCCATTTTGATCGGTAAACTTCTCCATTCAAATCTCTCCTGCGAGTCATCTATCCCCATTATAATGCAAAAAGGAATAAACCGCAGACATCAGTCTGCGGTTGAATCACTCTTCAGGCAGGATCCCCATGCTGCGAATATGGCTCCTGGCTTCTTCATCACCTAGTTTATAAATCATTTCATAAGTCTGGACAAGTTGTCTGTCGAGCGCATCATTTTCACGGTCGTAATGGTACTGCACATAAGGAACGTGCGCTCTCATGAAATTTTGCCAGCCTGTAGAATAGCTCTGGTCAAAAATTTCCCTTAACGCAGTGATCTCTTCATCATTTGCCTCAATTTTAAAATTCCATGGAGAAGCTGTGGATACGCTCGAAATCTCGCCTTCGCTGATGTTGATATAGTATGTTTTTTTGCCTTCTGGCATGTACCTCACCTCATGTTTATCGTTCCCTGCGTCTATATTCGTTTATACTGAATATCATTAAATTAATCATATTTTTCTGCAGCTATAATTTGCGCCATACTGTTGCTATTGTGTTAAAATGGATAGCAAATATAGAGAAGCAATAGCAGTCAGACCTTCAGGAAAAACCTTCACCGCAAGGCATATTTTTTCCTATGAAGGGTATTAAATATATATAAGATCAATTGGATTATGGACTAAAAGAAGGAGAGGTGAAAAGAAATGAAATTAATTGATGAGCTATACGAACTATACCGCCATAAATTGACTGGTGATGAAGAGGATATCGATATGCTCGCTTTTGCCTTCCTTGAAGAAATGAGCCGTGAAGACTTGCTAAAAATCATTCAGGATCTTGATAAGCAAGAGCTTTATGATCTGATGGGCCTGTATTTGATCGAGAGCCTAAAGGGGAAGTTTGCTCAAGATGATTTCGGCGCACGTTCAGTGAATTCCTATCCATCTCGCAATGTTCATTAAAAAGTCTCGATTCCATACATACAGACCGGCTTTCCAGCTGGTTTTTTTCTTTTTATAAGCAGACAAAACCGGCCGCAAAATTCTCGGCCGGTTTTTCTGTTATCCCAAATATGCCTTGAACATCCACATATGCTTGCGCAGGCTCATTTTCACTTCTGTCAGCATGTCAGCAGTCGCAGCATCCTCTTCTTTTTCTGCAAGCTCGATGCCTTCCTGTAGCTCGTCCACGATAGTAGCGAAGTCGTCATGCAATTGTTTGACCATATCGTCTTCTTTTTCATTGCCCTCTGCTTCATTGATTGAAGACAATTCCAGACATTCTTTCAGTGTTGCGACTGGTTTGCCTTCCAGTGCAAGAATTCTTTCTGCGAATTCATCAATGATCGTCGCCGCTTCGTTATAGAGCTCCTCGAATTTCGTATGAAGTGTAAAGAAATGGCGGCCTTTTACGTACCAGTGATAATTATGCAGCTTTGTGTAAAGCACCGTCCAGTTCGCAACCTGTTGGTTTACTGCTTGAATTAAATCGGATTGTGCCATGTTTCGTTCATCCTCCTTTTATACATAGTTGTATATTCCCCTGCCCTCGCTCCTAAAAACATCTTGCCAGCAACTTTTTTCCTATGGCAGAAAAGAACATGCTACAATAATTTTGAAGCAAAGGAGGCCGTTTTATGTATACCGTTTTGATTATCTCCGTCATCATTGTTATCATTGTCCTGGTTTTAAGTGTCGTGACCACATCCAAGGCATATCAGTATAAACACATAATTGACCCAATCGACAATCATCAGGAAAATTCAACCGAAACCCAATCAGGGGATAATAAATAAAGGAGCTGCCAGCAGCTCCTTTGATCAGTTCATATAAAGAAGGGATTCATGCTCCATGCTAAAAAAAGCATTCATCGGCATCATCCGGTTTTATCAGGTGGTCATATCGCCCTTGAAGCCGCCATCATGCCGTTTTTACCCAACATGCTCACATTACGGACTTGAAGCAATCAAGCGGTTTGGGCCGTTCAAAGGCGGATGGCTGACGATTGTGCGCATCCTGAAGTGCCATCCCTTACACCCGGGCGGCATTGATCCGGTTCCTGAAGAGTGGCCGTCAAAGAAAAAAACGAAAGCCCATCAGCATTAACGATTATTGATCATATCCATTGATGACCTGATCCAGCCTTCCTGTTGCAGGATCGATCACCAGGCCATGGACAGGCACATCTTTTGGCATCAGGGGATGGTTTTTGACGATTTCAACACTGTGCGCCACACTGTCTTTCACATTGTCGAAGCCGTGAAGCCATTCCTTTACATCAATCCCTGAATAGCTAAGGGTACCAAGGGTATCTTCTGCAACACCGCGCTTTTTCATTTCATCAATGACGATATCTGGCTTCATCCCGCTCATCCCGCAATCGTAATGGCCGATGATGGCCACTTCTTCTGCCTTCAGCTGATAAACAGCGACAAGTAAGCTTCTCATAATACTCCCAAAAGGATGCATGATCAGTGCCCCAGCATTCTTGACGACTTTCACATCACCATTACGGATATTCAATGCTCTTGGCAAGAGTTCGACAAGCCTTGTATCCATGCATGTCAAAATAACCATCTTTTTATTCGGGAATTTGGTTGTCGTGAACTCTTCATATTTTTTCTCAGCCACGAACTGTTCATTGAATTGAAGGATTTCATCAAGCATTCTCATCTTCTCTACTCCTTTTAAAAAAATTCTCTTTTTCCTAGCATACCTCAAATCATCTTTTAACTGAAATTTTTTACTTGCTTTTATCGCTAACCTTTTGTATGATACAGAAGGTAAATCGTAATCATTACGAATTGATATTTTAATAGTTGGACTAGAACAATAAAAGTATAAAAGTAGCACCTAATAAATCGTAATGAATCCGTTTTAAATAAAAGGGGGCATCACCATGAAAAAAAACGCATTTATTTTATTTATTTTCACAATTGGAATTCTGCTAAGCGGCTGCGGCCAGGAAACTGCGAAAGAAACCGCAAAAGATACACAGGATGACAACAAGCTGCAAATTTACACGACTGTTTATCCGCTCCAGTACTTCGCACAGGAAATTGGCGGTGAATTCGTCAATGTTGAGACCATTTATCCGCCTGGAGCAGATGAGCACACATTCGAGCCTTCACAAAAAGATATGATTGCGCTCGCTGATGCAGACTTATTCTTCTATGTAGGCCTTGGTCTTGAAGGATTTGTAGATAAGGCCAGCAAGACACTGAAAAATGAAAAGGTTAAGATGGTACCTACTGGGGAAGCACTTGATATGGAGGAGCATAACGAGGAAGCAGAAGGTCATGAGGATGCGAATCATGGAGAAGGAGACCATGAGGATGCGAACCATGATAGCCATGATGGTGAAGAAAGTCACGAGGAGCATGAGGGCGACAATCATAAGGATGATGCAAGCCACGAGGATGAGCATGGGAACGAAGAAAGCCATGAAGATGAGCATGGGAACGAAGAAAGCCATGAAGATGAGCATGGGAACGAAGAAAGCCATGAGGATGAACACAATCATGGCGATGTCGATCCGCATGTCTGGCTGAATCTTGTATATGCTGACCAGCTAGCTCTGGTCATTAAAGACCAATTGGTTGAAATCATGCCTGAACAAAAAGAAACATTTGAACAGAATTACGCAAACCTTTCTGAGCAGCTAAGAAATTTAGATACTCAGTTCAAAGAAACGGTCGATTCGTCCAAGCGAAAAGAATTCATCGTCTCCCACTCAGCATTCGGTTACTGGGAGGAACGCTATGGAGTCAAGCAAATCAGTATTGCCGGTCAGTCAACGACAAGCGAACCTTCTCAAAAGGAATTGCAAAAGCTGATTACACACGCAAAGGACGAAAAGATTAAATATGTGCTGAATGAACAAAACTTCAATTCCAAGCTCGCACAGATGGTCCAGAAGGAAATTGGCGCAGAGCTGCTGACGCTCCATAATCTTTCTGTCCTGACTGATGAGGATTTAAAGAACAAGGAGACATATTTAACTTTAATGGAGAACAACATCGCTACACTAAAAAAAGCTCTGAATGAATAAATCACTAACAGCAGCCTCCCATTGCGGAGGCTTTTTATTGCCTAATTTTAGCTGGAATGTTGTCCATCAGCTCGCTGCATGCTATAGATGTATCAACCAAAAAAAGGAGTGGTACAGCAATGGCGAAAGATGTACTATGCGAGGTCAACAACTGTCAGTATTGGAAAGACGGCAACCGTTGCAGCGCCGACCAAATCTATGTAGTCAGCCATTCCGGCGAGACAGCCGACAACAGCCGGGAAACAGACTGCAAAACATTTGAAGCACTAAGTTAATCGAGACCGGGATTCCCCGGTCTTTCTTAATTACTTTGCTTCTTCAGCCGATTCAGTTCTTCATTGATTCGTTCAGGGTCTATTCGTTCAAACAGAGGCTCTACATTCATTAATTTTTGGTACGGTTTAATTTTCACTCGCGACCAGCTGACGTCTTTAATATTCAGCATTGCTCTTACTTTCCCGCTTGAAAAAGGAAGGAAAGGTGACAGGATATTTGCCAGGTTTCCAATGATGAATACGCAGTCTGCCAGCGTTTGTTCACAGTTATTACTATCATCATGAACCTGTTTCCAAGGCTGTTGTTCATCAAAGTATCTGTTCGTAAATCTCACCACTTCAAAAATATGTTCCAGTGCCTGCTTGAAGTTCGCGCTTTCAATTCTGCGACCGCTTTCGTTATATAAACGATCTATTTTTTCTACAATTTCAGTTCTGACCTCTTTTACAGGAATATTTCCATCAAATGACTTCTCAATGAATTTCAAGGTGCGATTCACCAGATTCCCATAAGCCCCGAGCAGCTCGCTGTTATGGCTGTAGATGAATTCCTTCCAGGAAAAATCAGCGTCCCGATTTTCAGGTGCATTAATGGTCAAAAAATAGCGGATTGTATCAGGATCGTATCTACTTACCAGATCAGGAATCCAAACCGCCAAATTTCTGCTTGTGGACAATTTCTTTTTTTCCAATGTGAGGTATTCATTTGAAACAATATGGGTTGGCAAAGATTCTTTTCCACATCCGGCCAAAATGGCAGGCCAGATAATGGAGTGAAACGGGATATTATCTTTGCCATGCACGTAGTAAGAAGTGGTTTCAGCCCCCCAGAACGCTGTATCATGCTGTCCGGTCTCTTTCGCCCAAAGCTTGCTTGCTGAATAATAACCGGATACGGCTTCAATCCAGACGTAAATTTTCTTTCCTTCGTATCCCGCAACCGGAACACTTACTCCATTAGGAAGATCCCTCGAAACCGCACGATCCTGAAGGCCTTCCTGTAAATACCTTTTGGTTAATGAGAGTGCATTGGAACGCCAAAGCTTCCTTTGTTCAGCGTCTTGAACATAGGTCTCCAGAGAATTTTGAAAAGCGCTTAACGAAAAATAAAAATGCTCTGTTTGCCTTGTTACTGGAGAAGTCCCGCAAATTTTACATTTCCTCTCAAGCAGGTCCAGCGGCTCCAGAACACTTGAGCACTGATCACACTGGTCGCCCCTTGCATTCGCTCCACACCTTGGACAAATCCCTTCCACATAGCGATCAGGCAAAAATTGCTGATCATGCTCACAATATGACTGATCGATTTCCTTTTTGAATAAAAGTCCGTTATCTAGCAGTTCCAAAAAGATCTCCTGGACGATTTGATGATGGTGCTCTGTATCGGTCCTTGTATAAATGTCATAGGAAAAACCCAGCTTTGAAAAGCAATCCTCAAATTCCTGATGATATCGATCTGCAATGTCTTTTGCCGTTAGCCCCTCTTGCTTGGCTTTAATCGTAATCGGTGTCCCATTGCAATCACTCCCTGATACATACAGAACTTGCTCTCCTTTCATGCGGTAATACCTCGCTAAAATATCGCCCGGCAGCAAACTTGAAATATGCCCCAGATGAAGGGACCCATTAGCATATGGCCAAGCGCCTCCAATAAAAATGCTCATCATTATTTCCTCCCTTATTGGCCTGTAAAAATAAAAAAACCCCGCCCTTAACCATAAATAGTTAAGGACGAGGTTTGGATTCCACGTGATACCACCTTATTTCGCAAATGGCTCACACCATCTGCCTCTGCAAGTACGGAGCAAAGAAAACTTGCTCTTATACTGTGACATAGATAACGGGTGCCAACTCCCGCCGGATCCTACTAATGCATACAGCACGTTCAGTACGGAGCTCAGAGACCATTGTTCAAGTGTATGTTTTTGCTTCTTTTCAGCTACCGAAGCTCTCTGTAAAAAACAGGGGCACTTTACTTTTTCTCTTCATTGCCTTTTACGTATTAATGAGTATTTTATTCAGAATTTTCCAGGAAGTCAACAAAATCTTTATAGAAAGGAATACATTAAAAAATTTTTTTAGACAGGAACCCGAAATGAGGGTTAAAATGGCAAATAAAAAACTGCAGGCAAGCTCATATTGAGCATGTCTGCAGCCAAAAGGAATACCTGCTAATTTAGGACCTCAACTTCATTTTAAATATTAACATTAAATTTTTCAAAGCAAAACTTCCAGCAAAACATCAATGGATCCTCATATTATTTTTTTGCATAGTTCGCTGAACTTTCTCCTCCATTATTGTTCTTCAGAAGAACTTTTAAGCCTTGTCCCATGTCGGAAGCGAGTACATAGTTACGGTCTATGAATACACCCCAAACATCTGACTTCTCCGGAGTGTAGCGGCCAATTTCTACAGGGTTACTAGGATCTGTAATATCCACGGACAGCACGCCGCCAGAGTAATAAGAGAGGTACAAAGTGTTACCTTGAACTTTAGGGTCATGAACCGTTTTTGCAAATGTAGTTCTTCCAGCTGAAGTTGGAGGAATATCAAGTGTTAAGTCAGTAACAAAATTACTTAACAACTTCGGGTTTGACTTATCTGAAATATCAAAGATACGAGTATAACCATATGCACTCTCATAACCGGTACCTACAGGATTTGAGACTTCACGCGTTTCAATTAAGATATTTCCCCCCTTCGCCAGCGCTGCAGAGTGAGCAGAACCCTTTTGGTTTACTGAATATTCTGTTCTGCCAACGAAGACTGGATTTTCCGGGTCTCTGATATCAAAAATAACAGTCCCTAAATCCCACATTGAAACATAGGCATATTGTCCATTATTATCCGTTATAACGCTATGGTTAAAGACTGGTCTTTGCTTTCCGTCAGGCGCGTTCCAATGGTATCCATTAAAATTGGCTGGTACTTCAGGAAGGATCCTTGGATCAAAGTCCCATAGTTTTTGAGGTTCGGCAGGGTTCGAGACATCAATGATTTGGAAATCCTTCTCTTTACCGCCCGTATAGTAATCCGCATATGGGCTTGAATTTAAAAGTAATACTCGATTGCCTTGCTGGACTAAATATAATTCATGAGTTCCAGTAATTCTTCTATCAGAAAATTTATAGAACCCTAATTTTTTAGGATTATAAGGATCTGATACATCATAGAGCAACACTCCACCAAAGCTATCAGGGAAATTAGCATTATTTCTACTTAATTGCTGTACACTTACAACGGCCAAATCTCCTTTAAAGTGTGGCGTATTAACCGTTTTAACAATAACTTTTTCCTGCCATGTGTTAGGGATCTCAGTTGCAAAAACGGCTACTTCCTTAGGATTAGAAGGATCTTTCAAATCAAATACACGAACTCCTCCAGTTCCGCCTCCAGCCGTATGGGTTCCCGTATATGCAAAACCTTTATGAGCATAGACATCCGCCATATTTTTCTGTCTGCCATCCATACCTGCTTTTATTTGTACTGAAGCAGCCTCAGTAAGATTTTTCACATTTTTATCTCCCGAAATCCTGTAGCCTAACTGCAAACTTTCCAATTCTTCCTGGGAAAGTACTTCACGATATCCTTTTTGTCCACCTTCCAAATCCAATGCATCATGCGCTAGAGCAGCTGGTACAAAGACAGAAAATGCGATGGAACTAGCTAAAGTTGCTCTTAAAACTATCTTCTTTTTCAAAAAAAAACTCCCCCTCAATAAAACTATTAATACTTTCGATATATTGTTAATTATATAAATATTCTAAAAATTTAACATAGGACAATTTTACCGTTTTAAACTATCGTTAAAATTTATATTAAAGGAATGGCTGGCTACATAAAAAATGACGTGCAAATTTCGCACGCCATTTTACTGTTAATTAATTACTATTTATAACACTTAAAACCGGATGAAAGCTTCTTATTTTCTCAGGCCTCAAGACTTGCCATAGGTCCAAAGAATTCAAAGTGAATTCTGTCTTCTGTAACTCCAAGCTCTTTTAGCGCGCCGTTGATTGCTTTCATGAATGGCACTGGTCCGCAGAAGTAGAAGTCTGCTTGTTCAAGATTTACGTTTTCCTGCAGCCACTCTTTCGTTACATAGCCTTCTACATCGAAGTTATTAGTCTGTCGGTCTTCTTCTGTTGGCTGATCGTAGAATACGACAGTGTTGACTTTTGCTTTTGCCGCTGTTGCTGCTACTTCATCGCGAAGTGCATGGACTTTGCCGTTTGCTGCAGCATGGATGAATGTTACATCTTTTTCCGGCTGAAGCTCTGCCACGGTGTTGAGCATGCTGACCATTGGAGTCAGGCCAACCCCGCCGCTAAGCAGGACGACTGGAGAATTCTTCTTCGTATCAAGGAAGAAGTCACCTGCTGGTGCACTGATTTGCAGAACTTCGCCTTCTTCTACACTGTGGTGAAGGTAGTTCGACACCTTGCCGTCCGGCGTTTCCATACCCGCTTCCTTTTTGACGCTGATTCGGTAGTAACCTTTTCCAGGAGCGTCTGACAAGCTGTACTGGCGGATATGCGTGAATTCTTCCCCTTCGATCTCAAGCTTGATGCTGATGTATTGGCCTGGCTTGAAATCAGCAATCGCCTTGCCATCCACAGGCTTCAGGTAAAAAGAAGTGATGACTTCACTTTCCACCACTTTTTCGGAAACGATGAACGGACGGAATCCATCCCAGCCGCCTTTTTGGTTCGCAGCTTCATCGTACATTTCGGCTTCTACAGAGATGAAGACATCCGCAATGACACCATAAGCTTCAGCCCAGGCATTGATGATTTCATCTGTAGCCGCCTCACCGAGAACTTCCTTGATTGCAATCAAAAGGTGTTTGCCTACAATCGGATAATGCTCTGGCAAGATGCCAAGGCTGCGGTGCTTATGAGCAATTTGCTTAACAACAGGCAGAATCGCCTCAAGATTATCGATGTATTTTGCTGCAGCATAAACAGTACCTGCAAGGGCTTTTTGCTGTCTGCCCTGCTTCTGATTCGCATGATTGAAGATATTTAAAAGTTCTGGGTGGTTTTCAAACATGGTTTTGTAGAACACTGTTGTAATTTGTTCACCGTGTACTTCAAGAACCGGTACTGTGGATTTGATGATTCCAATCGTTTTTTGATCTAGCATTTCAAACACTCCCCTATGTCTTATATAATCATTTCTGCGAGGCGTTTGCCCCATTCCCATAGTGATTATAATAAATAAAACAGGTGGACTAAGTGATGCAAATCACACTATTGTAAAACAGGACTCTTTCACTAAGGTTCTAAACCAAAATAGTGGATATTATGATCCAATACTCTCAACTACAAGGTCATTTTTATAGCGAGGTCTTCTTTTTCATGGCTAGAAATTCTTTTATAGCGATTTTTTCGTTTTTATAGCTAAAACTAAATTATTATAGCGAAAATCAACTTTTTATAGCGAACTGGAGAATCTCCTTGATTTTTTCCAGCAAAAAAATAAAGCACTGCCTAAGCAGTGCTCCTACACAATCTAAAATACGAAACGCTCTTCAAAAACAGTAACTTCCTTCATCCGCTTCCTGTTCAACTCAAAGCCGATGCCTGGTCGTTCAGGTACTTTTACCATCCCGTTTTTCACAAAAATCTCGGGCTCTATGATGTCCTCTTCCCAATAGCGATCCGAACCGGATATGTCTCCTGGAATCGTAAAGCCAGGCATTGAGGCGAGTGCGATGTTATGGGCTCTGGATACACCGAATTCAATCATGCCGCCTGCCCAGACAGGAATTCCTTTCGAGAGACAATAATCATGAATCCGCTTTGCTTCCCCAAGTCCGCCGACCCTGCCGATTTTAATATTGATGACCCCGCAGCTGCCCAACTCGATTGCTTTCCTGGCGTCCTCAAAAGTCACGATGCTTTCATCAAGACAAATCGGTGTCTTGATTTTCCCCTGGAGCTTTGCATGGTCAATGATGTCATCAAAACCCAGTGGCTGCTCGATCATCAACAGGCCAAATTCATCCAGCGCCTGGAGACGGGCCAGGTCTTCCAGAGAGTAGGCTGAATTGGCGTCAGCCATGAGCGGCAAATCCGGGAAATGCCTGCGAATTTCAGAAATATAGCGGTAATCGTCTTTTGGACTAATTTTCACCTTGACCCGTTTGAAGCCTTGTTCCAGATACTTCTCGATTTGTTGCAGCGCTGCAGGGACATCAGGATTACCAACGACTACACCGGCAGGAATCACTTCCTTGTTCCCGCCAATCAGACTCGATAATGGAACCCCTTCGTTTTTTGCCTGCAAATCCCACAACGCCGTCTCAAGCGCCGCTTTTGCCATATGGTTTCTTCGGACTGAACCAAATAAAACGTGGGCCGCTTCTGGATGGGCAAGTCCTTTCTGTTTCAACAGCGGTATCAGGAACTCCTTCAGCACATGATAGGAGGTCTGGACGGTCTCCTCCGTATACCAGGGGGAGGAAAACGCAACCCCTTCGCCAAAGCCGGAAATTCCGTTGCTGTCCTTCACTTCAAGAATGATGGCTTCCCTCTCAGTTACGGTTCCTAAGTGAGTCGTAAACGAATGCTTTAGTGGCATTTTAATAATCGATAAGGTGACAGATTTAATGTTCATTGCTGTTACGCTCCGCTTCCAGCCTTTCCCGCAGCCTGCGCCGCAAGAGTTTCTTTGCCGCGTTCCTTGGCAGAGATTCAACAAAGAATATCTTTTTCGGCAGCTTGTATTTCGCTAGTTTTTCCTCGCAGAGTTGCAATAGCTGTTCTTCTGATACACCTTGGTCGTTCTTTACAATAAAAGCCACTGGCACCTGGCCCCATTGCTCATCAGACATGCCGATGACACCTGCGTCTGCAACCCCTGGATGTGAGAGCAATACTCCTTCAATTTCTGCAGGATAAATGTTCTCTCCGCCTGAAATAATTAGATCTGAACGGCGGTCAAGAACATAGAGAAAGCCATCCTGATCCAGATAGCCGATATCTCCGGTATGAAGCCATCCTTCCCTGATCTTGCCGGCGGTTTCATCGGCCCTGTTCAAATAGCCAATCGTTACATTGGGTCCTTTTACAAGGATTTCTCCCTCGCCCCCTGGCTGGACATCCATTCCGTCTGCATCTGCGATCCTGATCTGATTAGGAAATAATGCTTTACCCGCTGACCCGAGACGCTCGATGCTATATTCTGGTGATAGCGTCGCAAACTGTGAGGATGTCTCCGTCATGCCATAGGTCTGGAACACAGGAATATCTTTTTCAAGACAAGCTTCCAGCAAGGGCAAGGGTGCAGGCCCGCCGCCAAGAAGCATGCACCTGAAAGAGGCAGGCAGTTTTACATCCCGGAGTTCAGACACGATCCTCCTGAGCATCGTGCTTACAACGGACATAACCGTCACTTGATGGTTCCGAATATCTTCAATGACCTGTTTTTCATCGAAACCAGAATGGAGGACCACTGGCATTCCATAGATTTGGCTTCTCATTAAGATCGAATAGCCGCTGATATGGAAAATGGGTACTGTGCAGAGCCACTTATCTTTGTCATGCAAACCGAGATTAAGGGCAGAAGCCGCAGCACTCCACCAGTGGTTGCCATAAGTTTGAAGGACGCCCTTTGGATTGCCGGTCGTTCCTGATGTGTACATGATTGTCGTGACATCATCCAGATCGTATTCTCCGAGGATCACAGGAACACTGCCTTCAAGGTGGCCAAATTCGTCCGTACTGATGATTTTGCATCCAGAGTCAATTGAACCCACTTTATCAGTGAAGCGAGCCTCATACACTAACACCTGAGCACCACAATCTTTCAGCTGCCATGACAGCTCCTCAGCAGTGAGTCGGTTGTTCAGAATGACAGCCTTGATCCCTGCCATTTGTAATCCGTATAAAATGAAAACAGATTCTGCCTGATTCGATAACAGCACTGCAGCCGTTGAGCCCTCTTTAAGACCCACAGTTTCCAGCTTTCCCGCTACTTCCTCTGCTTTATCGAAAACCTCTTTAAATGTGTATGTATGCCCTTCAAATATCAGTGCTTCACGATCCGGAGACAAATCTGCCCTCTTTTTCAGCCAATTCGGCATCATCTCTCCCATATTCGCCACCTCTTTTCCTTATAAGAAAACAGCCTGATGGAGGACCATCAAGCTGTTTGAAAGAACTGTTTTTTTGCATGGCACGATCGCAAACTTTTGTTTGTGATGGCCACATATGACGAAACACGCTTAAATCAAGGGAATCTTGGGAATTGGCCGAAGTCTGGCTTGCGCTTTTCCTTGAAGGAATCGCGGCCTTCTTTCGCTTCATCCGTTGTGTAATAAAGCAATGTTGCATCCCCTGCTAACTGTTGAAGGCCTGCAAGGCCATCTGTATCAGCGTTCATAGCAGCCTTCAGGAAGCGAAGTGCTGTTGGGCTCTTTTCAAGGATTTCTTCACACCATTTCAGTGTTTCTTCTTCAACCTGGTCAAGAGGCACAACTGTGTTGACAAGCCCCATGTCCAAAGCTTCCTGTGCATTGTACTGGCGGCACAGGTACCAGATTTCACGGGCTTTTTTGTGGCCGACGATTCTTGCCAGGTAGCCTGAACCGTAACCAGCATCAAAGCTGCCCACTTTAGGGCCTGTCTGGCCGAAGATCGCATTATCAGCTGCGATTGTCAGGTCACATACGACATGAAGCACATGTCCGCCACCGATTGCGTATCCTTTAACCTGAGCGATTACTGGCTTAGGAATAACGCGGATTAAACGCTGCAGGTCAAGAACGTTCAAACGAGGAATCTCGTCTTCACCCACATAACCTCCATGGCCGCGTACCTTTTGGTCGCCGCCGGAGCAGAATGCATCATCGCCAGCACCTGTCAGGACGATTACTCCAACATTGGAATCATCGCGTGCGTACGCAAATGCATCGATCATTTCCATAACCGTTTTTGGACGGAAAGCGTTGCGCACTTCCGGGCGGTTGATGGTGATTCTGGCAATGCCATTATATGTTTCATACAGAATATCTTCATACTTGCGTTCTGAAACCCATTCAACTGTCATCAAGATAACCTCCTAGTATGTATTCGACAAAAACTCACTTACTATTGTACCAAATTTTTCACGTTCTTCCACATGAATTGCATGCCCGCAGCCATTTATCGTCAAATGTGTCGGTTTTGGGAGTCTGGCCGCCATGTCTGTGGCTATTTTACAGAACTTTTCATCAAGCTCACCTGTAATCAGAAGAGTCTCGAATTCAAAGTTCTCCAGCTGTTCCCACCAGGAAGGCTGTGCCCCTGTCCCCATTCCCCGCAGACTGTTTGTCAGTCCAACAGAATCATTGCTCAGCCTTTGACTCCTTATTTGTTCCCGTACTTCTTCAGAAAGATTCAGCTGGGAACGAAAAAGCGGGATTGATTCCCAGAAATTGATGAAATCTGTCAACCCATCTGTTTCAATTCTAGCAGCCAGCTTTTCATCCTGAATGATCCGTGCTTCCCTGTCAGCTTGATTCTCAAGCCCTGGAGTAGTACTTTCCAATACCATCTTTCTGATTCTATCCGGGTATAAGCTGGCGAATGTGATTGCCGCTCGTCCGCCCATCGAATAACCAAGCATGTCTGTTTTTTCAATTCCTGACTCGTCCAAAAGGTTCTTCAAATCATGAGCTGTCTGCAAAATGTTGTATCGTTCTGCATCCTGTGGAGAATCGGTCTCACCATGTCCGATCAAATCGACCATAAGAAGTTTTGAATGCTCACTCCATATAGGACAAAACGGCTTCCAAGTAGAAGCCGCTCCTGTAAAACCATGAAGCAGCACAAGGGGAAAACCGTCACCGCACTGCTCGACATTGTATCGGACACCGTTGATCATCGTTTTCATTTTGTGTCACCTTTTAGCATTGTCGTTATTTCCCGGGAAACAGATTTCCACAAATCTCGATGTTCCTTAAGATTTTCGTCCCGTTTTGTCTGGATTTCCATTACTTTCAAACCATCCACGCTCTTGTTTTCCATAAAAACAGCTGAAAAATGTGTCCAGTCTTTAATGAGGTCATATTTCCCATTGTACATTTCGACAGCATGCCTGAAATCCAGGTCCAAAGGAGTGCCGAATAGCTTTTCAAAATGCTTTGGTTCGTTTGCCTGCGGCAGGAATGAGAAGATCCCTCCGCCATTATTGTTAATCACGATAATATGAATATTAAGGTTATACAATTTAGCCGCCAATAGACCATTCAAATCATGGTAAAACGTCAGGTCTCCAAGCACCAGGTAGCAAGGCTGCGATACACTGGCAACCCCAAGGGCTGTTGAAACGATTCCATCGATTCCGTTTGCTCCCCTGTTAGCCATTACCTTGATATTTTTTTTGTTAAAAAGGAAAAATGAATCAAGATCCCTGATTGGCATGCTGTTTCCAACGAATAAGGTTGCTCCATCTGGCAGCATCCCTACCAGTTTATGGAATAGTTTCCCTTCGCTCAGTTCGTCAACTTCGGAAATCCTGGAAAGATGGTCCTTCGCGAGCTCGTTAACCGACAGCCAGCTGTCCAGATATTCTGTTCCGATCACTTGGTCAGCATAGCTTCCAACCTTTTGACAAAAGACAGCCTCATCACAATACAGCATATTGGAAGCAGACATCGTTGGCTCGCGCCAGCCTGCACCGCTGTCAACGACAAACTGGCGAGCATTCCGGTTCTCTTTTATGAAGATCGTCAATGCCTTGGAAATTGGCATCGCACCAAAACGGATGATAACATCCGGCTTCAATTTTACTTTGGCATCTTCGTTCCTTAGGAAAGCATCATAGGCATCGATGATAAAATGTCCATCATGCTCACCACTGCGCAGCTGGGAAAGCGGATCAGCGATGATCGGGAACTTCAATTTTCCAGCCAGTGCAATGACCTCATCGGCGAAACGGCTGCTGTTTAACTGCCCGCATACAATGATTCCTTTTTTATATGATGAAAGATCCTGGGCAATCTCTTCGAACATATCATCCGATAAACTTAAATGGCCGTTCTGTATATCCACATAACCGCCAGAGCGTTCGGTGAGTTCAAATATTCCTTCATCCATGATTGGAATCAAGGGTTCTCTGAACGGAAAGTTCAAATGGACAGGTCCCTGTGGATAGCTTGAAGCGGTCGCTGCCGCCCTTCCGCAAACAGTGCGGGCGTAACGGATCATATCCTCTGTCCTTTCCGGAGGTGCCATTTCAACGAACCACTTGACATTTTTTCCATATAAATGGATCTGGTCAATCGCCTGTGGTGCCCCTACATCACGTAGCTCATGAGGCCGGTCCGCTGTCAGGATGATCAGCGGGATTCTTGATATACTCGCTTCAATGACTGCAGGGTAATAGTTAGCGGCTGCTGTACCGGAAGTACAAAGCAGTGCAACTGGCCTGCGAGTCGCTTTGGCAATCCCCAGGGCAAAGAAAGATGCAGACCGTTCATCGATCTGGATATGAATGCGCAAATCCGGATGCTCAGCCATTACCAATGCCATCGGAGTCGACCTTGAACCAGGACTGATGACAACATCCTTTACGCCTGTTTTGGCCATTTCTGCAACGAATGCTGCGATATACGATGTTAAACCTTCCTGGTGGCTCATGATTTCTTTCCTCCAAGTGCTGTAAGCATCGGGCGGAACTTGATGCTCGTCTCTTTATATTCGCTATCGGCATTTGAATCTGCCACAATGCCGCAACCGGCAAACAGCGACGCTTCACTTCCCTGGATCAGGCCAGAGCGGATCGCGACGGCAAATTCACCATTCCCCTTATAATCCATCCAGCCGACAGGCGCTGCGTAAAATCCTCTGTCCAGCTGTTCAATTTCCCTGATTTTCTCAATCGCAGCCTGCTTAGGCAAACCGCCGAGTGCAGGAGTAGGATGCAGCCTTTTCACTAAATCAAGCAGGGACGTCCCTTCGCGATTTTTGCCGACTACAGGAGTATATAAATGCTGGATGTATTTCATCTTCATCAAAGTCGGCTCATCTGGCAGGATTACCTCATCACAGGTTTCCTCCATTGCCTCTTTGATCATATCGACCACATACTGATGTTCTATCAAGTTTTTCTGGTCTGTTAAAAGCTCATTGCCGAGGCTTTCGTCCTCTTCGGGTGTAGTGCCCCTCGCAATCGAACCTGCCAGGCATGCCGAAAAGAGGCTGTCTCCAGCCTTCTTGACCAATCTTTCAGGTGACGCCCCGATGAAGCAGTCACCATTTGATTCAAACGCAAAAGTAAAGCTCGTCTGCTGTTCACGAAGAAGGTTTGAAAGCACGCTTTCTGCCTGAATTTCATTCTTAAAGCGCAAGCGAAGCTCTCTGGCAAGCACGACTTTTTTCAGCTCATCGTTATGTTCAAGATCCTTGACCGTTTCTCTCACCGTTTGTTTCCAGGCCCCTGGATCAACTTCGATAATATCAGCAAGCTCAAGCTTGGCTGGCGCTGGCTTCACTGCCGCATCAATAAGAACCTGTTCCCGCTCCTTCAATACTTTTTCGAACAACGACACATCATCATGCTGGGTGCAAACGACATTCGTCGTAAAATAGACCTCACCTTTGATGATGGATAGCATATATTTCGGAATGTGATACAAAGCATCTGCATACTTAGACCATAATGATGTTTTCTTTTTCAGCGGATCAAACGAAAAGCCGCCAAACATCGTAGGCCCAGTTCCGTTCTGATTATATTTATTGAATACAAGTGCTGAATCCATGAAGCGCTTCCACTCTTTTTCAACATGAAAAAAGCGGTCAGTACCCTGATCCGACTGTATTTGTCCGCATATACCCAATCCTGCCAGGAAGATCTCCCCTTCAGGATCTGTCCAGAAAAAACGTTCACCGAAAAACTTTTCCTTTCCAGAAGCAAAAAAATAAAAAGGATCAATATGATCTATTTTATGGACCTCGCTGACCAATATAGACAGAGATTGTCCTTTGGCCCGCTCAATCGCTTCAAGAATTCCCTGTCTAAGTATCGTTTCTTGAATGGCAACCAAAAATATCCCCCCAATAACAGCCTCTCATCTGTTATCAAACGTTTTTAAACTTATTTTAAGATACACCTCATGCCTCACGATGTCAATCATACCGGGCTTTTCAAGCCTAGTAATATCCTTATTATATATTTCTCCATTTGGATGAGCATCAAGCTGGAAAATTGCACCTGATCATACGGCAAAATAGTAATTGACAGTGAATATGTGAATATCTACACTAATAATTGTAAGGTAATTTAGCCTAGATATGAAAGGTCTTTTTGACAATTTTGGTTCTTTTAGATAAGATATTAAGGTTTGATATATTGATATAAAGGGAGAGAATTAGATATGCAACCACAGCTACAGCCTAGTTCTTCACCAGCAGTTAATGGCGCAAACTGGCGGGTCTGGTGGCAGCTTACAAGGCCGCATACACTGACTGCAGCCTTTGCACCTGTCCTTCTTGGTACTGCTTTGGCGATAGTCGAAGCGGGCGGGATACACTGGGGATTGTTTCTCGCGATGCTGATTGCAAGCCTGCTGATCCAGGCTGCTACGAATATGTTCAATGAATACTATGATTTTAAACG
Organism: Mesobacillus subterraneus; assembly: GCF_003937825.1. Lineage (GTDB taxonomy): Bacteria > Bacillota > Bacilli > Bacillales > Cytobacillaceae > Mesobacillus > Mesobacillus subterraneus. Next base: position 280,993 of record NZ_RSFW01000010.1, read on the forward strand.
TGGACTGGATAATGAAAATTCCGTCGGGATCGGAGGCGCGATCGTCCGCCATGGCATCAAGCCGAAAACGGTTCTGAACCTGGCCTTCTCTCTCTATGGAATTTCTGTCCTTCTTGGCGTATATATTTGCATGAGCACCAGCTGGTGGGTCGCCGCTGTTGGCGTTGTTTCCCTTGCGGCCGGTTATCTCTACACTGGCGGTCCCCTGCCGATTGCCTACACGCCTTTTGGTGAAATTGTCGCAGGATTTTTCATGGGTGTATTGATCATCTTGATTTCGTTTTACATCCAGACAGGTACTGTCACAACAATGAGTGTGCTTGTTTCGCTGCCAAGCTTCTTGCTGGTAGGGGCAATTCTGCTGGCAAACAACATCCGGGATCTTGATGGCGACAAAGAGTTTGGCCGCAAAACACTGGCAATCCTTCTTGGCCGTCAGGGAGCCATCAGGCTGCTAGCCGGGATGTTCATCGTGTCTTATGCATGGGTCATCGGCCTGATTATTGGAGGAGTCGTTTCACCATGGCTCGCGATCGTTGCATTAAGTATTCCAAAAGCGGTAAAAGCAACGAAAGGCTTCATCGGGAAATCAAATCCGATCCAGATGATGCCGGCAATGGCAGCAACCGCACAGACCAACACCATCTTCGGTTTGCTGCTATCCATTGGAATCTTCATCGGATTAATCTAATAGCACTTGAGAAGCTTCTGCCTCCGGCGGAAGCTTTTTCTATGTTTCTTAAAATCTTGAGCGGGTATTTAACACGTATGACGAATCAAACTTAAGGATGTGTAGATATGCTGACAAATGACCAGCAAAACAGATTGAAGCAAATGCTTTTAGATGAAAAAGAAATGTTATTTTCTCAAATAGATGGAAACGAACAGGAAGGGTACCTGAATGGTAGTCAGAGTGAAGCGACAGGCGAGCTGTCTTCGTACGATAACCATCCTGCCGACAGCGGCACTGAGCTGTTCGAGCGCACCAAGAACCTTGCGATGGACGAGCATCATGAAGAACAAATAGGCAAGATTGACGATGCCCTAAAGGCAATTGAAGAAGGAAGTTATGGGAAATGTGCTGAGTGCGGAAAAGAAATCCTTTTTGAGCGCCTTGAAGCGATTCCATATACTTTGTATTGTGTCGAACACTCTCCAGAGCAATCCAGGTCAGAAGACCGTCCTGCGGAAGAGGATGTGCTGGAATATACCCATGACACAGACTTTGACCGCCGCGAAAATGAAGAAATGGCAGATGGCCGGAACAGCTTCAAGGACGTCGCTGAATTCGGCACATCAGAAACACCTGCCGATTTTACAGGCGATCACGACGACTACAATAAGCTCTATATTGATAATGAAACGGAAAAAGGGTTCACTGAGGACTATGAAACCTTCAGCGCAACCGACATTGAAGGCGACGACCGTCAAGTGTTCCAGAGTGAAGCCGAAGAAGGCTACGAGGATATGCTCGACGATGCAGGTACTGAGTCGCAACTTGGGGATATCCCGTACAAAGAGGGCGACAGCTATATTGAGGACCGTCAAAAAAAGAAGGATGAATAAAGAACAGCCTCAGTCCGATCAGTATCGGGCTGAGGTTGTTTTTCTTTTTATGGGTTGTCCACAATCACACTTTCCTGGACTGGCAGTCCTTGATAATACAACGCTCCGTGATTGTTGGAATTGAGGGTGACGATGATTTCATTCTTCCCTTTTTTCAAGGAATCAAGATTATAGAATTCTCCATAAAGCCTGTTGACCTTTTTGCCATTCACGTAGATGTGGGCATGCCCCTCGTTAAAGCTTTGGGTGTCCATTCCGGCTTTTTCAGGCGCAAAGGCAAAATTTGTCGTTACTACTTTTAAAAGCCAGCTGCCCGAAAGGTCTTGTGTTACGTTTATGTCCAGGGAAGGAACATTGTATCCATCCGGGATTTCGACAGCATCATGCTGCATGTGGCTGGCAGAGGAGGAATTGTGTTCATTATTGGTTGTAAAGTACATAAAAAACAGGACAAACGGGATGAAAAAAATCAAAAAGCTCCTGAGTCTTTGCATCCTTAAAACCCCCTTAAGCATTTGGCTCGAGCCGCTTGATCATTACCCCAATGATCACAAGCAGGAGGCCAATCGCTAAAAAAGTCAAATCATACATCAAAGGATTATCAGCCATAGGCTTAACACGATGGACCTGCAGAATATGATGGTCGACAATTCCTTCGACGAGATTGAAGGAACCTCCGCCAATAAAAATTCCACCGAGGAAAATTCTCCAGCTGTCACCCAGCTCATTTTTCCTGGCATCCTGAAAAATTTTGACTGCTCCCCAGATGAGCTTGGCAGAAAACAGGGCTGTGAATAAACCATCTGTAAAAATTTCAAGCCTGATATTTGGGCTTAGAATCATGTGATGCCACTGCAGGAGCTGATGAAAGACAATCCCATCAATCGCCCCTACTAAACCCAATCCCAGGATTATGCCGGCGATAAATAAATTCTTATTTTCCTTTTTCAACTAAAACACCCTTTTCAACGTACTATCACGATTTGTGCCCATTCGGGCACGATTTTATACAAAAAAAAGATTGGAGAACCTTAAATTCTCCAACCATCCTGCTTTAACCCTGGTGCTGCTCTTCGGCTGCCAGCGCATCTGCTTTCGTTTCATGCACAGTCCCGAATGGGTGCTCTGGCGGTGCATAAATCACATACACTTTTAATTTCGTATTGCCGGTATTGGTAACATTATGCCATTTCCCCTCAGGAATCATGATGGCAAAATCATCGGAGACCATAGCCTCGAAGTCCAGGTTATCCTTCGTATCCCCCATCTGCACAAGTGCTTCCCCTTCTTCTACCCTGATGAATTGGTCGCCTGTTTCATGGACCTCAAGGCCGATGTCATCGCCGACATCGATGCTCATCACGGTCACCTGCAGTTTGTTCCCTGTCCATAAGGCAGTACGAAAGGTTTCATTTTTGGTTGTTGCGTCCTCAATATTGATGGTTAATGGCTGCTTTCCATAATCGTTTAATTCAATTTCGTCCTGCTGGCGCAAACAACTGAACCTGGTAGCATGCTCAATTTCATCTGCAAACGCACGGAAGAAGACATGGCCAACCGGAAGGTATTGAGTCAGCAGATAACTGTTTCGATATTCATGATAATCTTCTACTTCCGCTTCATAAGCTTTTTTCAAGCCTTCCTGATAGGAGTCGAAACTCACTTGTTCAATCTCATATTGCGGATACTGCCCCGTTAGCGTAACAAACAAATCGGTAAATTGTTTTAAGTGGACTTGCTTATCCTCCATCGCTTGAAAAATTGCCTTCCTGTGCTGCTGATTCGGCGCTGTTCCGGCGAGACGGCTGTAAAAATCGATGGCTGAAGCTTCCCCTTTTATCCCAGCAAGCAGGGCTTCAAGTACTTGCTGATGGCTCTGGCTGTTTCTCGACATATAGCTTGGGCTATATGCAGTCGGTTGAACATAATTTAAATAGGGATTGTTTAAATACACGGTGCTCATTCCCTTCACAGAATTAATCAACATATCATATGCCCAATACCCATGAAAGTGACAGTCACTTAAAATCAAGAATATTCGAGGGGCCTTTTACCAAACTAACTGTAAGAACATGAGCCTCTGGAAGGAATGGAGAAAAAATTTGAGTATCATCTTAGCTTTGCTCGCTGCACTCTTCGCGTCATTTACCGCCATTCTCGCAAAAATCGGAATCAAGGAGGTCGATTCGAACCTTGCCACTGCAGTGAGGACTGTAGTGGTTGTCATCATGGCTTATCTGATGGTCGTTATTACGGGACAGACAGAACAAATCACGACCGTTTCCACAAAATCGCTTATCTTTCTTGTGCTCTCTGGCTTAACCACAGGCCTTTCATGGCTAAGCTTCTTCAAAGCAATCCAGATTGGAGATGTCTCGAAGGTTGTCCCGATTGATAAAGCGAGTGTTGTCTTAACCATTCTCCTCTCCTTCATTATCCTGAGGGAACCAGCGACCATGCCTGTCGTTGCCGGGGGACTAGTCATTTCCATCGGCACCTTTGTTTTAATCGGGCGGGATAAAAAGAAAAAGAAGACTTCCAGGAAAAAGGTTTTCAATACGAATTCTTATATTTTTCTCGCGGTAATGTCTGCGGTTTTCGCGGCTCTGACCAATATCCTGGCTAAAATCGGCATCGAGGATGTCGATCCCAATGTCGCAACTTTCATCAGGACCATCGTGATTATCATTTTCGCGTGGGGAATTGTCCTTTTCCAGGGCACCTTAAAGGAACTGAAGAAAATATCAAGACGCTCCTATCTGTTCCTGTTCCTCTCCGGAGCCGCCACGGGGTTATCCTGGTTGTGCTACTTTGCCGCCCTGGCAATCGGAAAAGTAAGCATCGTCAACCCGATTGACAAGTTCAGCGTCGTGCTGACGATGATCCTAAGCTTCATCATTTTAAAAGAAAAACCAACGAAATCAACCATATCTGGCGCTATTTTGATTACAATCGGGACCGCGCTGTTGATTATTTAGATGGAACCCGTCAACAAAAAAAAAGGCCAAATCATCATCAATTTGGCCTTAAGCTTTTATACCTTTAAAGCTGATTTCACCTTCCAGATCTGATCAGCATATTCCTGAATCGTCCGGTCGCTGGAGAAGTAGCCAGATTTCGCGATATTAACGAGGCTCATCTGCAGCCAGGCGTTACAGTCGAGGTACTTCCGGCTGATTTCCTGGTGGGCCTCTGCGTAGGATGCGAAATCCCTCAAAACAAAGTACTGATCATTGTGACCAAGGAGAGAATCATAGATTTCGTTAAAATGGTTTTCTGTATCCGGGAAGAATCCATTTACCAGCTGGTCTGCGACTTCACGGATCCGCTCATCATGGTGATAGTATTCGAGCGAATGGTAGCCGCCATTATTCTGGTAATCCAGGACTTCCTCGGCGCTCAACCCAAACAAGAAGATATTCTCCCTGCCGACCATCTCGGTGATTTCCACATTGGCGCCGTCAAGTGTGCCAAGCGTCATGGCCCCGTTCATCATGAACTTCATGTTCCCTGTGCCGGATGCTTCCTTGGTTGCCGTTGAGATTTGTTCGCTGATATCCGCTGCAGGAAAAATCTCCTCAGCAAGCGACACTCGATAATTCTCAAGGAAAACCACCTTCAGCTTTTCATTCGTGGCAGGGTCATTGTTGACCTTTTCAGCGACACTGTTAATCAGCTTGATAACCTTTTTAGCAAAATAGTAGCCAGGGGAAGCCTTGGCGCCGAATATGAACGTCCGCGGATAGAGCAGAGCTTCTGAATCCTCTTTCAAAGCATTATAGAGATGCATGATATGAAGGACATTCAGCAGCTGCCGCTTGTAGGCATGAAGCCTTTTTACCTGGACATCGAATATGGAGCCGGTATCGACCTGGATTCCTGTTTTATCAAAAATCCTCTTGGCAAGCCGTTCCTTGTTTCCCTGCTTGATTTCGTGCATTTTTTCAAGGAAAGCTGAGTCGTCCTTAAAGCGCATCAGGTCCTCCAGCCTCTGCGGTGATGCTACCCAGTCCGGTCCGATTCCGTCAGTAATCAATCCGGACAGACCTGGATTCGCTTTCAGCAGCCAGCGGCGATGGGTGATTCCGTTCGTCTTGTTATTGAAGCGCTCCGGATATAATTGATAGAACAGATTCATTTCCCGATTTTTCAGGATCTCAGTGTGAAGCTGCGCTACTCCATTCACGCTGTGGCTGCCAACAATGGCGAGCGGCGCCATCCTCACCTCGCCATGGGCAATGATTGCCATGTTTTCGACACGGCTCCAATCACCAGGATACTGCTCCCAAACCTGTTTGCAGAAGCGCTCATTGATTTCCTCGACAATCATGAAAATGCGCGGCAGCAGCGGCTGGAAGATCCGGATCGGCCATCTTTCCAGAGCCTCTGCCAGCGTTGTGTGATTCGTATAGGAAAGCGTCTGGACCGTGATATTCCATGCATCCTCCCAGCCTAGCCCTTCCTCGTCCATCAGGATCCTCATCAGCTCAGGAACGGCAATCGCCGGGTGGGTGTCATTGATATGGATGCTCACATATTCATGGAATTCTAGCAGACTCTTATTCTTCTTTTTAAAAGACCTCACAATCGCCTTCAAGCTTGCAGAAACAAGGAAGTATTGCTGCTTTAGACGCAATATCTTCCCCTCATCATGCGTATCGTCCGGATACAAAAATTCGGAAACCGATTCGGTATCCTTTTTATATTTAAAAATATCGGCGTTCGCCGGGAATCTCGATGGCTCGGCATTCCACAGCCTTAACGTATTGACCGTCTGTGTCTGATACCCGATAACCGGCAAATCGTAAGGAACAGCCATGATGGTTTCAGCGTTTAAATGCCTGAATACCAGGCGTCCTTTTTCCATCCGGCTCTCAACCTCACCCCAGAAAGGGATTTCAACCGCATCATCCGCCTTGCGAACTTCCCACACATGGCCGTGCCGCAGCCATTGCTCCGGCAGCTCCACTTGATAGCCATCGACAATTTTCTGTTCGAATAGTCCATGCTTATAGCGGATTCCACAGCCATGGCCTGGCAGGTCGAGTGATGCGAGCGAATCAAGGAAACAGGCAGCCAGACGACCAAGTCCTCCATTGCCAAGTCCGGCATCGGCCTCGATTTCTTCCATCTGGTCAAGCTCGATGCCGAGCTCCCTGAGCCCTTCGCAGACTACTTTTTCAACTCCTAAATTGATAAGGTTGTGCCTTAGCAGACGGCCAAGCAGGAATTCGATCGATAAGTAGTAGACCTGCTTCTTGGCCCCTGCCCTGTATAGCTCATTTGTCTTGATCCAATCTGAACTGACGTGCTCCCTGATCATATTCCCGAGAGTCTGGAACTGCTCCCGGCTCGTGCTTTCTTCAAAGCTGGTTCCAAACATCATCTCGAGTTTTTTCAAGAAAGCCGTTTTGAATTGGGGAACACTAGAAAACATGGGATTCACTCCTTGAGATGAGATCGGAATACAATTCATTGTATTGTTTTGCTGAGCGCGCCCAGGTGTAGTCTGTATCCATCGCCTGTTTTGCCAATTTGGCCCACTTCTCTTCCTGACGGTACAACGCGATCGCTCTTTCAATCGTAAAGAGCATGTCATGGGCATTAAAGTTGGCAAAGCTAAAACCATTGCCTTCCCCGTTAAACTCATTGTATGGCTGTACGGTATCCTTCAAACCGCCTGTTTCCCTGACAACAGGTACAGATCCATAGCGCATTGCAATCATCTGGCTGAGCCCGCACGGCTCAAACTTCGATGGCATGAGGAATATATCGGAACCTGAGTACACCTGATGAGCAAGCTTCTCATCGAAACCAATATACACAGCATATTGATCAGGATAACGTGCAGACATATCCCTGAAAAATTGCTCGAACTCCTGATCTCCTGTACCAAGAACCACCAACTGTAATCCGGCCGCCATGATTTCATGGAAGACTCCCCTTACCAGATCCAGTCCCTTCTGTTTCGTCAGCCTGGTGATCATCGCAGCCACAGGTACTCCTTCGTCTTCAGGCAACCCGAAGGAACGCTGGACCTGAAGCTTGTTTTCGACCCTTCTTTCAAATGTCCCTGTGCCAAAATTCGCAGCCAGGCCAGGGTAATTCTCTGGATCATATAAATCATTGTCAATCCCATTAAGGATTCCTGACAAATCCTCGCTTCTATTCCGCAGGATCCCATCCAGCTTTTCACCATAAAACGCGGTCTGAATTTCGTCCTTGTAAGTGGGGCTGACAGTAGTGATGTGGTCTGCTGCAATCAGCGCCGCCTTCATGAAGTTGGCGTTCCCGAAAAATTCGAGTTGCTCTTCATTGAAATATTGACTGTCTATGTGCAGCAAGTCACCCAGAACATCACGAGGGAAGATTCCCTGGAACTGAAGATTATGAATCGTGAACACCGACCGGATCAATCCATAACCAGGCCGCTTATAGTACTCCGTCCTTAGCAGGAAAGGAATCATACCGGTATGCCAGTCATGACAATGAATCACATCTGGGTAAAATTCCATTTCTGCAATAAAATCTAGCACAGCCCTGTTAAAGAACGCGAACCGTTCACCATCATCATAATGCCCGTAAAGGCTATCGCGCTTGAAATAGTACTCATTGTCTACAAAATAGAACGTAACACCTTCATGCTCAAGAGTTTCAATGCCGCAATATTGTGAGCGCCAGCCTAACTGCACATTATACTCTTTCACCTTCTTCATTTCGGAGCGGAATTTTTCAGGAATCAGTCCGTATTTCGGTAAAATGACCCTGACATCTGCACCAAGCTTATTCAATTCCTTTGGTAGTGATCCGGCTACATCCGCCAGTCCGCCTGACTTGATGAACGGAACACATTCCGATACAGCAAATAAAACCTTCACGACTTGCTCCCCACTCCCTGGACCGAACCCTTGCGGATAACAGCCGGTGCGTCTGTTGGCGCTGTAATCACGGTTCCTGCTTCAATTCTTGCATCCTTATCGACAATAACTGAATCCAATAGACAATTCTCCTTAATTTGTGTTTTTTGCATGATGATGCAGTTGCGGATGACGGTACCCTTGCCTATTTTCACACCGCGGGCGATGATGCTGTTCTCGACTGTCCCTTCAATCATTCCGCCATTTGCAACCATTGAATTTCTTACGGATGCGTCAACATCATAACGAGTAGGCGGCTCATCCTTAACCTTTGTTAAGATCGGCCTTTCTTTCGGGAACAGTTCCTTCCAGACTTCGGGCTTCATCAAATCCATGCTGGTCTTGAAATACTTTTCGATCGTATCGACCATTGAGGCATAGCCTTCAAAATTGTAGTAGCACAGATGGAATTGGCTGTCGAGGTCGGTTACAACATCCCTCATATTCGAGTATCCTGTTTCATTGCGTGTCATGATCAAATCCTTCAATAATGTCTTTTTGACAAGGTAAATACCCAATGACTTGCCTGCCTTCTGTACCTCGGTGATATCACAGCCAGACTTCAGATGCCAGTCAAGCAGCGGCTGGAAATCCATGTTGAAAACCGTATAGGAATTCGCAATCAAAGCATACTCCTGGGTACTGCGCTCAAAAAAATCAATATTGTCGGCAAAATGATCCAGCGTACCGATTCCCGTATAATGTTTATCAAGATTAGGCGCAGGGAAGAAAAATAGTCCATCCCTCTTGCGGTTCAAATCCCAGTTCCTGCCCGAACCTAAATGGTCCATCAATGATCTGTATTGAAATTTGGGAAAAATCGCTACGCTCTCGATTCCGGAATTCACCATGTTTGACAGGATAAAATCAATCAGACGATACCGTCCGCCAAACGGGATTGCAGCCACCGACCTGTGGATAGACAGTTCATGCAAATCTTCGTGAACGGTTGTCGCATCTATTACTCCCAATAATCGCTTATTCATTTCTATTCCTCCTGAAGTCGGTTCAATTGGACTGCAATGCTCCGATTGTTTCTTCTGATATTAATGTGATTTCATTGCTGCCCTGGTCCGGCCTGATGATTGTTCCATCTGGCACATAAACACCTGGAGAGACGATCGCTTTTTCAATCACGCAGTTATGGCCGATGACCGCATCTGGCATGATGACCGTTTCCTTGACTACGGCACCTTTTTTAACAGTGACTCCCTGGAAAACAACTGTTTTGGAGACATCACCTTCAATCTTGCAGCCTTCATTAACCAGTGATTCCGAAACATTTCCCTCAGGACAGATATATTGCGGCGGTTGATTCGGGTTCACGGAATAAATACGCCATGATTGGTCGAAAAGGTTCAATTCACAATCCCTGTCCAGAAGGTCCATGTTCGCTTCCCAAAGGCTCTGGACAGTTCCTACGTCCTTCCAATAGCCTTTGAATGGATAAGCGTAAAGCTTCATGTTTTCCTTAATCAATAAAGGAATGATATCCTTGCCAAAATCATGGCTGGAATCTGGGTTCTGGTCATCCCTTATCAGATATTCCCTTAAAACGCTCCATTTAAAAATATAAATTCCCATCGAAGCGAGATTATTTTTCGCTTCCGCTGGTTTCTCCTCAAATTCGGTAATTCTCAGAGAATCATCCGTATTCATGATGCCAAAACGATTGGTTTCTTCCCACGGAACCTGAATGACTGAAATCGTCACGTCCGCTCCTTTTTCAATATGGTATTCAAGCATTAATTCGTAATTCATTTTGTAAATATGGTCGCCTGAGAGAATCAATACATATTCCGGGTCATACTGATAAAGGTAGTTAAGGTTTTGGAAAATTGCACTTGCAGTCCCTGAATACCATTTAACCTCCGAAGTCTCAGCGTATGGAGGGAGCACAGTCACTCCGCCATCCTTTCGGTCCAGATCCCAGGCACTGCCGATGCCAATATAGGAATTCAGCAACAGCGGCTGGTACTGAGTCAATACGCCAACTGTATGGATGCCTGAATTCGTACAGTTGCTCAATGGGAAGTCAATAATTCGGTATTTGCCCCCAAAAGGGACAGCAGGCTTAGCGAGATTCTTTGTCAGTGAGTGCAGGCGGCTTCCTTTTCCTCCTGCCAACAGCATTGCTACGCATTTCTTCTTTTGCATGATTGTTTCTCCCCTTTCTCTTGATAACAGGACGTAAAATTGAAATTCCGAATGGAGAAATATTCATCTCTATAGAATATGGCCTTCCATGGAAGGCTATTTCCTTAGCTTTGATCACTTTTTTATTCATCACGCCCGACCCGCCAAAACCCTGGGCATCGCTGTTCAAAATTTCCCGATATTCTCCTGCCCTCGGTACACCGATTCGATAATCACTGTAGGCATGCTCGGTGAAATTGCATATAATCACAAGGATTTCCTCAGGATTCTTCCCTTTACGGATAAAGGAAAAAATCGACTGCTCGCGGTTATCTGCATCAATCCATTCAAATCCTTCATAGCCATGATCGATTTCGTAAAGAGGCTTCGAGCGCTTATACAGCTTGAGCAATTCCTTTGTATAAAGGTTCATTTTTTCATGCATCTCATAATCAAAAAGATTCCAATCGAGCTGCTCTTTATCCTTCCATTCAGAGAACTGGCCAAATTCAGTTCCCATGAATGTCAGCTTCTTGCCAGGGTGGGCAACCATGAAACCAAGCAGCAGCCTGAGCTGTGCGAACTTTTGCCAATAATCGCCCGGCATCTTATCAAGAAGCGATTTCTTCCCGTGAACAACCTCATCATGTGAAAACGGCAGGACAAAGTTTTCCGAAAAAGCGTACAGCAGGGAAAACGTAACTTTATCATGTATATGCTTCCTCTTATGGGATTCTTCCTCCATATACTTCAAAGTGTCATTCATCCAACCCATATTCCATTTGTACGTAAAACCAAGTCCTCCATACTCGACTGGGGCTGTTACCTGCGGCCAGTCAGTTGAGTCCTCCGCAATCATCAGCGCAGCAGGTTCATACTCCCTGACTGCTTTGTTCAGCTTCTTTAAAAAGTCAACGCCATACTGGTTTGCTGCCTGGACTGAATTGGGCCAGTAAATGATATTAGCGACCGCATCCACCCTGAATCCATCGATATGATATTTTTCAAGCCAGAAAAGCGCACTCGAAATCAGGAAGCTCTGGACCTCCGTTTTTCCTAAGTCGAAATTGGCTGTTCCCCAAACATGGTTTTCACGATCATTCTCTCGCTGGTACTCAAACACATAGCTGCCATCAAACTGATAGAGGCCATGAGCATCCTTGCAAAAATGGCCAGGAATCCAATCAAGGATGACCCCGATGCCATTTTGGTGGCATAAATCAACGAAATACATGAAATCATGTGGTGTTCCATATCGGCTCGTAACGGAAAAATAACCAGTGGATTGATAGCCCCATGAAATGTCGAGCGGGTGTTCAGTTAAGGGCAGCAATTCAATATGTGTATATCCATGTGAAAGGACATAAGGAATGAGCTCATCCGCAAGCTCACGATATGTAAGGAACGAACCATCATCGTGCTTTTTCCAGGACCCAACATGCAGTTCATAAATGAACATAGGCTCACCAAGACTGCTTTTTCTCTCGCGCTTCTGCAACCATTTCTGGTCATTCCAATTGTATCCGTCCAATGAATAGACAATTGAAGCCGTGTTGGGCCTTAATTCCGAGAAGAAAGCAAACGGATCAGCTTTGAGCTTCCGCTCACCGGAAGCAGTAAAAATCTCATATTTATAAAGGGTACCGGACATATCACCCTCAAGAGCGAGCTGCCATACCCCCTCCTGATTGACTTTATGAAACTCATACCCAAGCCCATCCCATTGATTAAAATCTCCTGCAAGCCTCACCTGAGCCGCTTTCGGCGCCCACACACAAAATCGAGTATATGTTTCTTTTCCATTATTCATGACATGTGCACCAAATAAATTGTGGCTCTCGAACAGATTTCCTTCATGGAATAGATGCAATTCAAACTCTGTTGGGTTGATCACCAAGACCTTCCACCTGCCTTTATTAAACTAAGAAACTCCCTTTTTCAGTAGTATTCTAGTTACCAGCCGGAAATCCTTGTAAACATTTTTTTAATATTTCGACAGTATCTCTTAATAAAAATCTGTTTTCGACAAACAAGCTAAAATGGTAGCGCTTCAATGTACTAAAATTTCCAATTACGCGGTTTTTGTAGAACGAAAGTTGAAAAATGAATAATGATTTAAACAGGAGACGAGTTGATTTTACTAGGAGTTTTGGACGTAGAAAGGATAAAATTACTTTCGTAATGATAACGTTTTCATAATTGGGTATTGAAAACATCTGTTTTGGAAGATGACCTTTGCAGTAAGTTTTGGGCAATGTAAAAACACGATTTTAAAAAGCAAATAACAGTTCTCATTAGTATGGTCCTAACAAATTTGCAGAAATCTTTCAGGGTGAAACGGGGGTTTAGCTGCTTTGTAACAAATAGTAATTGGGAAACTATGCAGATTATTGAACATCCTTTCCAAGATTCTCTTTAGAGGACGAGTAATTTTTCGCATAATCACGATTATTTTAATGAATAATACATAGAACAATTTCAATCCTTAGCAAACAATCAAGGTATAGTCAAATACCATTAAAGGATAGTGGAGACAAAGAAAAAAAGCTGTCAGCAAGTAAATGCTAACAGCTTTCCTTATGACCCCTACGGGATTCGAACCCGTGTTACCGCCGTGAAAGGGCGGTGTCTTAACCGCTTGACCAAGGGGCCTTATGGCGGAGAAGGAGGGATTTGAACCCTCGCGCCGGTTACCCGACCTACACCCTTAGCAGGGGCGCCTCTTCAGCCTCTTGAGTACTTCCCCATAATGGCTCCGCAGGTAGGATTCGAACCTACGACCGCTCGGTTAACAGCCGAGTGCTCTACCACTGAGCTACTGCGGAATAATACAAAAAATGGGCCTAAGTGGACTCGAACCACCGACCTCACGCTTATCAGGCGTGCGCTCTAACCAGCTGAGCTATAGGCCCATATATGGAGCGGGTGATGGGAATCGAACCCACTACATCAGCTTGGAAGGCTGAGGTTTTACCAGTAAACTACACCCGCATATTAAGAAAGGGGCGACTGATGGGAATCGAACCCACGAATGTCGGAACCACAATCCGATGCGTTAACCACTTCGCCACAATCGCCATATTTTCAGTTTCTTCATTTAAATTAAATAAGGTGGCTCAGGACGGAATCGAACCGCCGACACAAGGATTTTCAGTCCTTTGCTCTACCGACTGAGCTACTGAGCCACAAAATGGCGGTCCCGACCGGGATCGAACCGGCGATCTCCTGCGTGACAGGCAGGCATGTTAACCGCTACACCACGGGACCAGGATCTTTTCAAGTACAGTACTTGAAAAGATTTAATTTGATTGCGGGGGCAGGATTTGAACCTGCGACCTTCGGGTTATGAGCCCGACGAGCTACCGGGCTGCTCCACCCCGCGACGATATTACTAATAAAATTATGGAGGAGGTAGAGGGATTCGAACCCCCGCGCGGTGTTACCCGCCTGTCGGTTTTCAAGACCGATCCCTTCAGCCAGACTTGGGTATACCTCCGTATTAAATAAGCAATGGTGGACCTTGTAGGACTCGAACCTACGACCGGACGGTTATGAGCCGTCTGCTCTAACCAGCTGAGCTAAAGGTCCAGGAAATCCTAGATTGAATAGGTTCAACCAGATTAAAATTTGGTAGCGGCGGAGGGGATCGAACCCCCGACCTTACGGGTATGAACCGTACGCTCTAGCCAGCTGAGCTACACCGCCAAATTGTTTATTAAAGTTATATGGTGGAGCCTAGCGGGATCGAACCGCTGACCTCCTGCGTGCAAGGCAGGCGCTCTCCCAGCTGAGCTAAGGCCCCATATAATTTAGTAGCATGGTCGGGAAGACAGGATTCGAACCTGCGACCCCTTGGTCCCAAACCAAGTGCTCTACCAAGCTGAGCTACTCCCCGATAAAGAGAAAATATAATGGCGCGCCCGAAAGGAGTCGAACCCATAACCTTCTGATCCGTAGTCAGACGCTCTATCCAATTGAGCTACGGGCGCATATATAAATTTTAATCAGCTAACTTGGTGGTGCCGAGGACCGGAATCGAACCGGTACGGTAGTCACCTACCGCAGGATTTTAAGTCCTGTGCGTCTGCCAGTTCCGCCACCCCGGCTTAAGAACTTGGAGCGGAAGACGGGATTCGAACCCGCGACCCCAACCTTGGCAAGGTTGTATTCTACCACTGAACTACTTCCGCAAACTTTTAAGTTTTTAAATAATGGTGCGGGTGAAGGGAGTCGAACCCCCACGCCTTGCGGCGCCAGATCCTAAGTCTGGTGCGTCTGCCAATTCCGCCACACCCGCATATTCATATCATTTCACTTGTGTGAAAATGGTGAGCCATGAAGGACTCGAACCTTCGACCCTCTGATTAAAAGTCAGATGCTCTACCGACTGAGCTAATGGCTCGTACAAAAGTGGTGCCGGCGAGAGGACTTGAACCCCCAACCTACTGATTACAAGTCAGTTGCTCTACCAATTGAGCTACACCGGCATTCAATAAGATTATTTTATAAGATTAATGGTGGAGGATGACGGGATCGAACCGCCGACCCTCTGCTTGTAAGGCAGATGCTCTCCCAGCTGAGCTAATCCTCCATTTGAAACTGCCCGGCGACGTCCTACTCTCACAGGGGGAAACCCCCAACTACCATCGGCGCAGAGAAGCTTAACTTCCGTGTTCGGTATGGGAACGGGTGTGACCTTCTCGCCATCGTCACCAGACATTTTTTTGAAGACAATATCTATTATACTGTCTTTTATTCATTTTGCAAGAGAATTTTTAGGAAAGTTATTTTACTTTCGCAAAAAACTTTATTCCCTCAAAACTAGATAATGTGTAAGAAGAATTCAATGAAGAACGAATGATCAATTGTCCAGTTTCGGCTCCTAGCCTCTCGAGGTCGCTTCGGTCCATCCGCTGAAGTCAAAGAACGACTTCAACTGCTGGCCCTCCAGCGCTTGTCGAGGCTGTACAGTCGCCTACACTTTTCGTTTTTTGGTTAAGTCCTCGAACGATTAGTATCAGTC
>NZ_RSFW01000011.1 GCF_003937825.1 Mesobacillus subterraneus
AAATCCCGTGATTTTGAAAAAGAGGTCACCAATGAATGAGGCTCCCCCCATTAACGGGACAACCTCATTCACTTACCATTATTTCTTCAGCCTTGCCCTTTCCTGCCTTGACCACATTTTTAGGTGGGGGTATGGATCAAACGACCATTCGGTGTAGCCGTTGTCTTTATACATTCCGTAATGCAGGTGTGGTGGGAATTTCCCGCTTGTTCCCGGAGGGCCGTAGCCAGAGCTGCCGACTCCTCCGATGATGGTTCCTAGCTCGACAATTTGTCCAACTTTCAGGTCCTTGGCAAATCCGCTCAGGTGGGCGTAATAATGATACGTATTGTTGATATCGCGAATACCGACCCGCCAACCGCCATATTTATTCCAGCCTTTCATTTCGACGATTCCATAGCCTGTTGCGCGAACAGGCACGCCATATCCGGCAAAAATATCGGTGCCCTCATGAATCCGCCGGCCGCCCCAGCCGCGGGCATCACCCCATGTATTGTTATAGCTGTGGTTGCTCCTTAACGGCAGCGGGAAGCTGTGGGTTTCAAGGTCCAGTCTACCAAAATGCCTGTAAATCATCGCCTTGCCAATGATGATGCCGACGGTTTTATCCCGCTTATAGTAATTCCACAGGCCGATTTTGATATTTTCGTGGTCCCTTCCATAAGAGAGAAGGTATTGGGCAAACGCCTGGAGCACATCTTCATCATCCTTCAGGCTCGCTTTGCCATCTCCATTGCCATCAAAACCAATCCCATTGAAAAATTGGATGGATACAGGATTGTCGTCATCAGGGTTAGGATTCAATAATCCAGCCCATTCTTCCGGCTTGAAGTAAATTCCGGCAATTCCCTCTGCCTTAGGCAAATCCCTTCGTGCCTGGCGGACATTCCGTTCATATTGGTCAACTGCTGCAATATAATACCAGGGAATCTGGGTAACAGCTTCTACACGGCTATAAAGTTCCATCCTTTTTTTATACACATCGGTATCCTGCTCTGCTGCTGATGCTTTTTCCACAGAAAGGACAGGACATAATAAAAAAAGAACGATAACTGCTTTTAGAAATTTCACCGTAATCCTCCCTTCGAGATTGGCTCATTAAGTGTCCAGCGTCAGCGCGCAAAACGAAAACCACAGCGCGTCTGCTTTTCTTGTAATAGTTTGCGATGCGCGGGATATTTCATAAATATCAAATAATGGTAATCGCAAAATTGTCGTACTTGTCGTGTTTATTTGGTTATGTTAAAGTGACATCAGAAGCTGTATGCCGGCCTTGATTTTTTCATGGTGTTCTTGATGTAATGCAGCAGGAATGGAGTGAAAATTATGAGCAAAAAAGAGGTACAGAGAAAGCCTGAATGGCTGAAAATAAAACTTAACACGAACGAAAACTATACCGGCCTGAAAAAGATGATGCGCGAGAAAAATTTACATACTGTATGTGAAGAGGCAAAGTGCCCAAACATCCATGAGTGCTGGGCAGTAAGAAGGACTGCGACATTCATGATCCTTGGTGATGTCTGTACGCGCGCATGCCGTTTCTGTGCGGTTAAAACAGGTCTGCCTACAGAGCTTGACTGGCAGGAGCCGGAAAGAGTCGCGGATTCTGTTACGCTTATGAACCTTAAGCATGTTGTTGTGACAGCAGTAGCCCGTGATGACCTGAAGGATGGGGGAGCAGCTGTTTTTGCTGAAACCGTAAGAGCCATCCGCAGGAAAAACCCATTTACATCCATTGAAGTACTGCCTTCAGACATGGGTGGTGTTTTGGAAAACTTAACAACCTTGATGGATGCACGTCCTGATATCCTGAATCATAATATCGAGACAGTCAGACGCCTGACACCAAGAATCCGTGCGCGCGCTACTTATGAGCGCTCCCTTGAATTCCTGCGCCGTGCCAAGGAGCTTCAGCCTGATATCCCGACGAAATCAAGTATCATGGTTGGTCTTGGCGAAACAAAAGAAGAGTTGATCGAGGCGATGGATGACCTGCGCGCAAACAATGTGGACATCCTTACCCTGGGACAATATCTGCAGCCATCCAAGAAACATCTTGATGTTGTGAAATACTACCATCCTGATGAATTCGCGGAACTAAGGGACATTGCCCTTCAGAAAGGCTTCAGCCATTGTGAGGCTGGCCCGCTTGTCCGTTCATCCTACCATGCAGATGAGCAAGTCAACTCCGCAGCCAAACACAGACAGGAGCTTGCTGAGCAGGAAGCTCAACAGGCATAATCAAAAAGAGTTCAGCCCATGTGCTGAACTCTTTTTCAGGATTATTTTCCGCTTTTCATCTGTCTGGAAAGATCGTCTTTATCCGTTTCTTCGTTCAGTTCGCCCTCAGCTTCGCCGTTCGCGTTTTCACCCGTGCTCATGTCGATGCCTTGAGGGGACTTCAGCATTTCCTTGACCATGCCATCAATCATATCGTTCACATCGCGGCTGTCGGTATCAAGTGTCGCGAAATTTTCCACTTCATCACGGAGGTTTGTATCATCCGACACATAGACGTGGAACCAGCGCGGAACGACTGACATCGCCATTCTTTTCACCTGGTCAGCTGTCTGGAAACGATTATCAGAATCCGTTTGGTAAACGATCAGGACTTCCTCGTCGGTTACCAATGTTGAAACATCATCGACGTTCGGAACCATCGTGCTGAACCTGCTGATCATATCAGCGATCCGTTCACGATCGATGGACTCATAAGCATTATTCAGTTCATCTGCGCCCATGACACCGGTCTTTTGGTGGCGCACATACCCAAAGTCTTCACTTCTATTTCTCATGCCCTTGCGTCCATCTTGATTGTAGATGTCGGCACGTTCGTCATTCACATTCAGTGTATTGCCGCTCTGCTGGTAAATTCCTGATCTGCCATCACGAACCCCAGGTGAGGCATTATTATCCGCTGCACAGCCCGTCAACGCGGTTGCACCGCAAATACCAAGAGCGATGATTGCCTTTTTCAATAAAAACACCTCCTATTGATTAGAATGGCTTTCAATTTATTTTTTTTGCTTAGTAATTGATGGGGAATAAGTTATAATTAAGAAAAGCGCGAGCAATCAGGCTTGCTTTAAGGAAGCTGAAACTGTTACCGAAAAAGAGGTGGACCAATGATTTGCATCAATAACCTATGCTACGAAATAGTGGATGAAGGCCGGGATGGCTTCAACGAAGAAGCCTTTCGTGCGAGATATAGCGAAATTTTAACCAAGTATGATTATATTGTTGGTGACTGGGGATACGGACAGCTAAGGCTGAGAGGATTCTTCGACGACCAGAACCAGAAATCGACCTTCGATACAAAAATCAGTACAGTCAGCGAGTATTTATACGAATACTGCAATTTCGGCTGCGCTTACTTTGTAGCGAAAAAAGTCGCAAAGCAAGGATAAGATATTAAAAAGACCCTGGAATTGAACGAATGCTGTTCGATTCCTGGGTCTTTTTTTATTTTTTCTGCTCATGCTGTTTTTTTCTGAAAAAAGCTGAGAAATTTACTGTGGTGATGTTACGAATTACTTCGCAAATGCTTCTAATCAAAGTAAAAATGCAACTCATCACTATAAATTTGCCCTCAGCACTACGAAAGGGGCGCTTTCCACTATGAAATGCGGCTTTATCACTACGATTTAAAGCATTTCCACTACGTTTCAAGGCATTTTCACTACGATTTAAAGCATTTCCACTACTTTTTCCAAATAACTGGTTAAACAGCCCAGGAATGAGCAGCCCATTGGGATATGGACGTTACTCAAAAAATAAAGTCACCAAGCCAGGACTAAACAAAAAAGATGCTCCACCATCTGCGGGGAGCATCCATCCTATCATCAAGCTATTCACTATATGGCGGCTGTTCGCTTTCGTTCGGGTCATCATGGGTTGGGTGGGCGCCGGCTTCTTTTCGCGGCATGCCCTGATGGAGCGATTTGAACTCATAGTTGAAGTTGGAGTAGGATCGCTGTCCCTCTTCCCATGGCGTGCTTTTGCCCTCGACGGGTTCATCCACACGGAATGGTGAGCCATAGGCTCCATCCGGCAAATCTTCAGCGGTGATATAGTTTCTTTGCTTTTCAACATTCGAGAAGTCTGAATAAAGTTCACGGTCTTCCTTGCTCATGGAACTCACCTTCTTTGCTTGTTGTCTTTTTAGTATTTCTTCAAAAAGACAAATCAAACAAACAGTTCATTCCAGTATCAGATGATCGGGCGCAGGAAGGAGCGCAATTCTTCTGCGTCTTCTTCAGACAGATTGTAGACATGCTCCAGATAGCCTGGCTCATCCAAATCATCCTGTCCAATGATCGCAAAACGGCTTCCCTGGATATCCAGGACGATGCTTTTGCCGTAGTAACGGCTTGTCTGCATGATCGCCAGGTCAAAGCGCTGGTTTTCACCGACGAAACTGATATAGCGGGTTTTCGTGTTTTCTGTATCATCATATAAAAAAAATCGTTCTTCCATTTGCTGCCTCCTAAAAACTATTGGTGTATGTATTTATTCTCGACAGGGAGGACGGTTCTTCTGTTTTTCCAAAAACAGGAGAACCGTCCCCCTGTTTTAGACCATCACAAGATGCGGTTTGTGCTGGAGGTGATGGTGTGCTTTGATGTATCGGACTGTTTTTGTTTTTGAACGCATGACGATTGAATGGGTCTCGACGAGGTCTCCGCCGAGGAATCGGACTCCGTCGAGCAATTCACCGCTGGAGACGCCGGTTGCGGCAAAAATGGCGTCGTCACCGGAAACGAGATCATCGAGCATCAGCAGTTGCCGTGGATCTTTGAGTCCCATGGCGATACATCGTTCTTCTTCCTCAAGCGTCAGAGGGACAAGCCTTGCCTGCATATCTCCGCCAAGTGCCTTGAGCGCGGCTGCAGAAATGACGCCTTCAGGAGCGCCGCCTGTGCCTAAAAAAAGGTCCACACCAGTGTAAGGCAATGCCGTCGCGATCGATGCGCCAACATCTCCGTCGCCGAACAGCTTCACCCTTGCGCCCTTCTGTCTGACGCGTTCAATCAATTCATCATGGCGTTCGCGCTCCTGGATGATGACAGTCAGGTCCTGAATGCGCTTATTATTGGCTTCCGCGACAATTTCAATCGTTTTTTCGATCGGGTCATCAAGAAGGACCTTGCCGGCCGCATTCTTGCCGACTGCAATTTTTTGCATATACATATCCGGCGCATGAAGGAGAGTTCCTTTATCCGCGACCGCAATGACAGCCATCGCGTTATTATGGCCTTTGGCAACAATGTTTGTTCCCTCGAGCGGGTCCACGGCGATATCTACCTTTGGCCCCATTTTGGTGCCGAGCCGTTCGCCAATGTAGAGCATGGGAGCTTCATCCAGTTCTCCTTCACCAATTACGACAATCCCGTCCATATTGACGGAATCAAACATTTTGCGCATCGCTGTGGTGGCAGCGTCATCCGCTTCATTCTTTTTTCCGCGGCCCATCCACTGGGCAGATGCCAATGCGGCTGCTTCCGTCACCCTTACGATTTCTAGTGCCAGTTCGCGTTCCAAATGTCTCTCCTCCATTTTCGACAGCATTCTCACTACATCTTACCAGAAAAACGATAATTACTGAATTTATCTGAAAAAATAATCGCGATTACCTTCTAGGAAAAAAGCCTTATTTTTAGCGAAATATGGTACAATTAAGAAAAAGTTCTAGTCATCATCTGAGAGGATTGAAACCTATGGCCCGCCGCGTTACTAGCATATTAGACAACCTGCTTGGTTGGGGTAAAATCATGTTGCCGCACTCATCACTCTGCTATTACCCTCCTCAGTTCATCTTGCGGAACCCTGTCGTTTCAGGGGTGAAAAAAGCGTTCAAGGATGGCTGCGAAGTGGCTGTCATTGCCTATACGATCAAGAATCACCGTGAACTGGCCGCCCAGTTCGGCGAAGAACACTGGAAGTACCGCAAGGCTTTGAAACGCCATTTCAAAGCGGTGATTGAAACTGAGATCGACAAAGAGGACATGATTGTCCTTCATGATTACTATAGCGACAGCTTGAGCCTGTTCATCAGGATTGACCATAACAGACACTGTATCTCTGAAATCGATGGCAAAATGAAGAAAATCCTCAGGGAAGCAGAGAGCAGGCTGTTTCATCAGTACCCTACCGTCCAGCCTGTTTTTGATACTGGGTACATTTTTATTGATAAAAGCGTGGGATCTGTACATGAAGCCGTATTGAAGGCTCATCAGCAAGCGTTTGCGATGGCTGAAAAAAGAATTCAGTCAGAGTTCAATGAGATGGTGTATGAAATCAATAAAATCATCGCTAATCAAAGTATTAAGCTCCTGGCCCAGCCAATCATCGATGTGGCCACAAAGGAAATCCGCGCCTGGGAGATGCTCACACGAGGCCCGGAAGGCACGGCCCTTGAAAGTCCGCTGCAGCTTTTTTCTGTCGCCAGACAGACAAACACGCTTTATGACCTGGAAATGATCGTCCTGAAAAAGACGCTGGAGCAAATCAGCTCGACTGGCTGCAGGCATGATATCTTCATTAACTTCACGCCGATCACGCTCGGGAATTTTCGATTTGTCCGCGACCTGAAGAAAATGATGCAATCGTACGAAAGCATCAAATTGAACCAGATCACTTTCGAAATCACCGAAAGGGACTCGATTGAGGGAATCGATAATTTTATCTATAATATAAAGGTGTTAAGAGGAATGGGAATCAAAATAGCGGTAGACGATACAGGCGCAGGGTATGCCAGTTTGAACACCATCAGCGAAATTATGCCGGATGTCATCAAAATCGATCGCTCCGTCATCCAGAACATCGACAAGAATACGGTGAAGGAGTCGATGCTGAAGGGACTGCTGCTCGTCGCGAGGGAAGCAGGCTCGATTGTCATTGCCGAAGGGATCGAAAATGAGCAGGAGGCCTCCGTACTTTCACGCAACAAGGTTGAACTGGCGCAAGGATACTTTTATGCGCGTCCCGGCTTATTGAAAACCGTCTAGCATCTTTATGAGGTGATAAGGAATGTACTTTGTCGACAGAGATCAAATCGAAGCAACATTGCAGTTTTTGGATAACCAGATTGTCTTCTTCGAAAGCAATTCTTCATGGGAAACACCGATGGAAAAGTCGGCTCTCGAGCGCATTGCCCACACGATGGTTGAGGCAGTGCTCGATGTAGGGAATGCGATGATTGATGGCTTCATCATGCGCGACCCAGGCAGCTACGAAGACATCATCGATATCCTCGATGACGAAAAAGTCGTCACGCCTGAAATGAGCGCAGGGTTGAAAAAAATCGTCCTGTTCAGGAAAATGCTCGTCCAGCAATACACCGCCGTGGACCATGCGAGCCTGATCGATACTTTTACAACAGAACTGCCAACACTTAAGGAATTCCCTGTTAAGGTGCGTGAATACCTGACAAATGAGCTTGGGCCAGTATCCGCTTTTAAAAAGTGAACCTGTTTGAGAGACCGTTTTTCGTGCGGTCTCTTTTCATGTCGCAAAACCGAGCGGTATTCTGAGGCAGAATGGTTGTTTTTTTCAGCAGTGAGGTTTGTCCTTTGCACTTCGAGCTGAGCTTATTTACAATAGGTTTTTAGCATACAATCTGGGCAGGATAACATTAGGAGTGATCAAGATGAAAAAATATAAAGGGTATTTGATTGATTTAGACGGCACGATGTATCGCGGGTCAGAGCGGATTGAAGCAGCTTCTGATTTTATTAAGAGATTGATTGAGGCAGAGATTTCGTATTTGTTTGTTACGAACAATTCATCCCGGACTCCGGCTCAAGTTGCGGAAAAACTGCGCAGTTTCGATATTCCGACGACGGAGGAACAGGTGTTCACGACCAGTCAGGCAACCGCGAACTATATTTATGAACAAAAGCCGGATGCCAGTGTTTATGTGATCGGTGAGGAAGGAATTCTGACAGCGATCCAGGAAAAAGGCTTCAAGCTTGCCGGGGAAGATGCTGATTTCGTCGTCTCGGGAATCGACAGGGGTATTACATATGAAAAGCTTGCCGTTGGATGCCTGGCGGTCAGGAACGGGGCGATATTCATTTCGACAAATGGGGATATTGCCATTCCAACTGAACGCGGCTTGCTGCCGGGGAACGGCTCGCTCACATCGGTGATCGCCGTGTCCACGCAGACAGAGCCCATCTTTATCGGTAAGCCTGAGTCGGTCATCATGGAACAGGCGCTGAAGGTTCTCGGCACGAACAAAGAAGAAACATTGATGGTCGGCGACTATTATGACACTGACATTCTTGCCGGCATGAAGGCAGGCATGGATACCCTCCTGGTCCACACAGGTGTGACGACGAGGGAGCTGCTAAAGGGATATAAGGATATGCCGTCCTATACAGTCGATTCACTGGATGAGTGGGAAGTATGAAAAAAGGGGACTTGAAGCCATTGATGGCTCAAGTCCCTTTTGCATTTGTTAATCTTGTACATTGGCTGCTCTGTGAGCGAGACGGCTTGAGGCCGCGGCAGCCACAGCGCCTACGATATCATCAAGGAAAGTGTGGCACTTACCGGATGCTTTATCATTCAGCTTCTCGAGGATGCCTGGTTTCGCTTTATCAATGAAGCCATAATTGGTAAAACCGATCGACCCATAAATATTGACAATGGAAAATGCGAGGATTTCATCGACTCCGTAAAGACTTTCATCTGTATCGATGATCGACTGGAGAGGTTCGCCAAGCTTCTTCTGCTCCGCCAGGATATCCAGCTGGATACCAGTCAGGATCGCATTCTGTACCTCACGCTTTGACAGGACTCGTTCGACATTCTCGATACAATCCTCGATTTGCAGGTTTGGATGATATTTTTCCTGCAGGAAAAAGACCAGTTCAGCAATATCCTTTATTTCAACCCCACGCTCATGGAGCCATTTCCGGGCAGTTTCCTCTGTCATATGGATCGCGCGTTTTTTTTCTAACATCTGCATCACCTTTCTATTTTTGATTGCAGCTAACTCTCATATCCTATTTAACCTAAATTATTCCGCTTAATCGCTTTTAGTGAAAGAATTCGCTCCTTTAAATCATTTCCAGAATGAAGCCACTTATTCATTTCATTGTTCACACAAGTTTTTTGATTCAAATCATATATTTGTAGAAGAGCGGTGGAAATGAGGTGTCGGGAATGTTTCAAAGGTTGTTACATGAAGTATATGGGATTTCAGCAGAATCAGAAGTATCTCTTGGAAGATATCATGGATATAAGCATAATGAAGGGCTGTACTTAATTATGGATGCAAACAGCGTAAAAGAGCAAGAGTTAAGCGAGCTCTCCAGGATTGCCGAACACCTGCAGAAGTTTGGCGATCGGAATGTTTCGCTGCTTTTGGCTGACAAGGAAGGCAAGCAGGTATGTGAGTGGCAGGGAAGTAAATATTGCGTCCTGCAAAGCCGTGCCGCACCGATGCCGGAAAAAATCAGGGCAGGAAGGAAGCTGGCGAAATTCCATGCAAGGGGCCGGCAAATTCCTTTCAAGGTTGAAAACATCAACAGGGTGGGGCAATGGAAACAGCTCTGGGAAAAACGTCTGGATCAGATGGAGAAGGTGTGGAGCGGAAAGCTCTACAGTGAGCCGGAGAATGATTTTGAAAGAATGTTCATTGAATCCTTTCCATATTACATGGGATTATCGGAGAACGCTATCCAATACCTTGTGGATACAGAAATCGATGATAAGCCAACGATGATTGACCATGGCACCGTCTGTCATGAGCGGTTCACGAACACGATCTGGAAAGGCCAATACTTTGTGAAGAATCCTTTTGACTGGGTTTTCGACCATGGAAGCCGGGATGTGGCTGAATGGGTCAGGGACCGTTATTTTGCCAACATCCAGACCTGCCAGCCCGAAATAAGGGATTTCCTCCAGGAATATCAAACCCTGACAGTGCTATCGCCATTTTCATGGAGACTCCTGTACGCTCGTCTGCTGTTCCCGCTGCATTATTATGATACAGTAGAAAATTATTATATCACCCAGTCCGAACAGACAAAGCGCCAGCTGGAGGAGCGGCTGAGGAAATACTTAAACCAGAGCAGCGACCATGAGCGGTTTCTGAGCCATTTTTATCATCTTTGTGAGGCGCCGGTCAAAACAGGGAAACTCCCCCCAGTGGAATGGTTATTACGGTAAACGAAACTTTATCCGCTGAAATGAAAGTGTTTTGTGGTAGAATAAAATTATTCTATTATATTAAACGCTTTCAAAAAGGAGTTAGACACATGAAACCGTATGTATATATCACCAGGAAACTGTCTGAAGAAACGATCAAAGAACTGACTGAAAACTTCGAAGTGAAAATGTGGGATCACGAAGATCTTCCTGCTCCGAGAGAAGTTTTAATGAACGAAGCTAAAAGGGCCAGCGCCTTGATTACCATGCTATCAGACAAAGTCGATGAAGAATTGCTGACTGCTGGCGAGAATTTGAAAATTGTATCCAATCTTGCTGTTGGTTTTGACAATATCGATCTTGAGACAGCTACTAAACGCGGCATCATTGTGACCAATACGCCAGATGTGCTGACAGAAACCACGGCAGACCTTACATGGGCTTTGCTGATGTCGGCAGCGAGACGCATTGTGGAAGCAGCTGAATACGTGAAAGCAGGCAAGTGGGAAGGCTGGAGCCCGTATCTGCTCGCCGGCCATGATGTTTACGGCAAAATAATCGGGATTGTTGGCATGGGGAAAATCGGAGAAGCAGTCGCACGCCGGGCAAAAGGCTTCGGCATGGAGATTCTTTACCATAACCGTACGAGGAAGACCGAGGCTGAAATAGAACTCGGAGCTGTGTACAGCACATTCGACGAGCTTGTGGCCAAGTCCGACTACGTCGTCACGCTTGCCCCGCTGACAGCGGAAACTAGAAATCTGTTTACAGCAGATGTCTTTGCTAAAATGAAGAACAGCGCCATTTTCATTAATGCAGGCCGCGGCCCGGTCATGGACGAGCAGGCATTATACGAAGCACTGAAAAATGGCGAAATCGCCGGAGCAGGACTGGATGTCTTCGAAAAAGAACCAATCTCTGCCGACCACCCGCTGCTTCAACTGCCAAATGTAACAGCAATCCCTCACATCGGCAGCGCTAGCACCGAAACAAGAACAACAATGATCAAACTCTGCTGCTCCAACGTAAAAGCCGTCTTAAATGGCGACAGCCCAAAAACAATTGTTAATAAACAAGTCCTATAATAAACGCAACCCTAACAAAAAAATCCTTTCCTGATCAGCAGGAAAGGATTTTTTTTGACCAAAACACAGGGACGGTTCTCCTGTTTTTGGAAATTGCAAAACATGGGCAAAACAGGGGGACGGTTCTCCTGTTTTTGGAAATTACAAAACACACGGACAGTTCTCCTGTTTAAATTGGCATTCTGATTGCTGTCCCCCGTACTCGGTCGTGAGGGTGCTGATCAATCGATTTTTCCACCTGCCTGCTAAGAAATTTTTCTGCTTACTGCCGCATATGATTAAGCGTTTACATTGAAACAGGCAGCCAAATTTTCCTTGTAAAAGCAATAGCTGGTCATTATAATGTCTACTATAAATAAACAAATGTATTTTTAGAAAAGACAATAGAGAGGGGAAGAGGATATGCAGGCAATCTCGGTTGGACTTCTAGGCTTGGGAACAGTGGGGTCAGGGGTGGTGCAAATCATTGAAAACCACCAGGATAAACTGATGCATCAGGTTGGGTGCCCGTTGAAAGTGAAGAAAATCCTTGTAAAGGATCCGGTGAAGGAAAGAGCGGTGAAAGTGGATCCTTCACTGTTAACAGTAAATCCGGCTGATGTAATGGAAGACCCGGAAATCGATGTTGTGATCGAGGTCATGGGCGGGATTGAGCATACCCGTGAGCATTTGCTGGATGCGCTAAAAAAGAAGAAGCATGTTGTAACAGCCAATAAGGATTTGATGGCTGTACACGGCTCAGAGCTTTTGACGGCGGCCCAGGAAAACGGATGTGACCTATTTTTTGAAGCAAGCGTTGCCGGAGGAATCCCAATTTTGCGCAGCCTCGTCGATGGCCTTGCGTCGGACCGGATCACAAAAATGATGGGGATCGTCAATGGCACGACGAATTTTATTTTAACGAAGATGAGCCAGGAGGGGCTGGCCTATGAAGATGTGCTGAAAGAAGCACAGCGCCTTGGCTATGCGGAAGCGAACCCTGCGTCGGATGTCGATGGTGTGGATGCAGCAAGGAAGATGGCGATCATGGCCTCGCTTGGTTTTTCGATGAAGATTGACTTGGAAGATGTGAAAAGTAAAGGGATTACTTCCATCACCGAGGAGGACCTGAAATATGGCAAGCAGCTTGGTTACACAATGAAGCTGCTCGGCATCGCTGAAAGGGAAGGCGATAAAGTCGAAATCAGTGTTGAACCGGCATTACTGCCGTCTTCGCACCCGCTTGCATCCGTTAACAATGAATACAACGCGGTGTATGTATATGGAGAGGCAGTGGGAGAGACGATGTTTTACGGACCGGGCGCAGGAAGCCTGCCGACTGCCACAGCTGTCGTTTCGGATTTAGTCGGCGT
This sequence comes from Mesobacillus subterraneus, assembly GCF_003937825.1. Classification (GTDB taxonomy): domain Bacteria; phylum Bacillota; class Bacilli; order Bacillales; family Cytobacillaceae; genus Mesobacillus; species Mesobacillus subterraneus. The sequence continues at coordinate 12,596 of NZ_RSFW01000011.1, forward strand.
GGTCAAGAACATGCGTCTTGGAGTCAACGGACGTTCCTCCGTGTCACCGCAATATGAAAAACAGCTGAAGGATGACGGTGAAATCCATTCCAAGTACTTTTTGCGTCTGCATGTACATGATGAAGTCGGGGTGTTTTCGGAGATTACTTCATTATTCTCCAAGCATGGTGTCAGTTTTGAAAAAATCCTCCAGATGCCATTGAAGGCGAAGGAGCTTTCAGAAATCGTCGTCGTGACACATCAAGCTTCTTTGAAAGACTACCAGACGATTTTGATGGAGCTGCGCGACCTCAGGGTGGTAAAGGACATCAAGAGCTCGTACAGGGTCGAGGGGAGTGTAAGTGCATGAGATGGCGTGGCCTGTTAAGTGAGTACCGTGAATTTCTGCCGGTCAATGAACGAACTCCGATGCTCACGCTCCATGAAGGAAACACTCCACTGATCAGGCTGGATCAGCTGTCAGAGGAGTGGGGCATTGATCTGTATGCAAAAGTGGAGGGAGTCAACCCGACAGGTTCTTTTAAAGACAGGGGCATGGTCATGGCCGTCGCCAAGGCGAAGGAGGCTGGCAGCGATACTGTCATCTGCGCCTCCACCGGCAATACGTCTGCCTCTGCTGCTGCCTATGCGGCAAGAGCTGGATTGCGCTGCATCATCGTCATTCCTGAAGGGAAAATCGCCATGGGCAAGCTGGCTCAGGCCGTGATGTACGGTGCCAGCATCGTTTCCATTGAAGGCAATTTCGATGAGGCGTTGAAGATGGTCCGGTCAATCAACGAAACCGAACCGGTCACGCTTGTGAACTCTGTGAATCCGTATCGTCTGGAAGGACAGAAAACGGCTGCGTTCGAAATCTGCGACCAGTTAGGTGAAGCTCCTGATATCCTGGCGATCCCGGTCGGCAACGCGGGGAATATCAGTGCTTATTGGAAAGGATTCAAGGAATACCATGCGAGCAGGAAAACTGGGCTGCCGCGCATGTTTGGTTTTGAAGCGGAGGGGGCGGCAGCGATTGTCCAGGGGAGTCCGATTGCCCAGCCTGAGACGATTGCCACAGCCATTCGCATCGGCAACCCAGCCAGCTGGGACCTCGCAGTCGCAGCACAGGAAGAATCGGATGGGAAAATTGATTTCGTGACAGATGATGAAATTTTGGAAGCATACGGCAAGTTAGCTTCCGCGGAAGGCATTTTTGCTGAACCAGGCTCATGCGCATCGCTTGCGGGTATCTATAAGTCCGTAAAGCAAGGTGAAATTCCCCGTAGTTCCCGCATTGTTGCCGTGCTGACTGGGAACGGATTGAAGGACCCTTCAACAGCAATCGATATGAGTTCCATTTCCCCCGTGCTGCTGCCGAATGATGAACAGGTCGTAAGCGAGCACATCCGGGGAGTTGTCCGCCAATGAATGGAATCGAGGAACCATTTGCAGTAAGGCCAGCAAAGGGACAGGTCTTTTCGGTAAAAGTGCCGGCAAGTTCTGCGAATATCGGGCCAGGCTTTGATTCACTTGGAGTGGCCCTGAACCTCTATCTGGAACTTCAAGCTGAACAAAGCGACGAGTGGGAAGTTCTCGCATTAACGGAGTCTTTATCAAGCTTCCCTCGTGATGATAAAAATTTCATCTGCCAGGTGGCGATCAAAACGGCTGAGTTGTACAAGCAGGAATTGCCCCCGCTTAAGGTGTCGGTGAAAAGTGATATTCCGCTTGCCAGGGGCCTCGGCTCAAGTGGTGCCGCAATCATCGCGGGCGTGGAATTGGCCAATGCATTTTGCCGCCTGGGATTGTCACGGCAGGAAAAGCTGGAGATGGCCACAAAAATGGAGGGACATCCTGATAATGTTGGAGCGAGTTTGTATGGCGGTGTAATCGTGGGCAGCCAGACGGGAGGTCAGGTGGATCTGACCGTCCTGAACGGCATTGATTTTGATCCAGTCCTGGTTGTACCGAAAGAGGAACTTCTGACTGAAACGTCTCGTGATGTCCTCCCTTCGGCGATTGATTTTCAGCGGGCAGTCCAGGCGAGTGCTGTCGCGAACCAGCTGCTTGCAGCATTGCTGACAAGACAATGGAAGCTTGCGGGCAGGATGATGATGGCTGATTTGTTTCACCAGCCTTATCGGAAGGCGCTTGTCCCATTTTTTGACGAGGTACAGGAAAATGCACTTCAAGCAGGTGCATTTGGTGTCGCTTTGAGCGGTGCAGGTCCATCCATCCTTTGCCTCACCGAACCAGGCAAAGGTGAATCGACAGCTACTAGCTTGAAACAGGGGCTCACCGGGATGGATATCCACAGCCTGAAAATCGACCGGGAAGGAAGCCAATGTAAAAAAAGCGGTTTTGCCTAATAGGCAAAACCGCTTTATCATTATGGTTTAATTAGAATACCTGTTCAACCTCAACTACACCAGGTACTTCCTCTAATAGTGCGCGTTCAATACCAGCCTTAAGTGTGATAGTGGAGCTCGGGCAGCTTCCGCATGCACCCAGCAGGCGAAGCTTGACAATGCCATCCTCAATATCAACTAGTTCGCAGTCGCCACCATCGCGAAGAAGGAATGGACGCAATTTATCTAATACTTCCTGTACTTGCTCAAACATTTGCTGTTCAGTCATGCAAATCGACTCCTTTCATAATACTTATTATAATCTCATCGGCCGGAAAAATCTATCCAATTGACTGAAAAACCAGCAATCAACAGTTTTTTCCTTATGCATCCTTTTCATCGTATAGTAAAATAAAAGAAAATAACAGGGGGTAATTGATAATGGAGCGTAAAGAGGTAGAAATTATCGTTTATGGTGCCGAAGTGCTTTGCCCAAGCTGCGTGAACCTGCCATCTTCAAAAGAAACATATGAATGGCTCGAAGCCGCCATCGGCCGCAAATACGCAGACCAGCCTTTTAAAATCACATATGTGGATATCTACAACCCTCCAGCAGAGGAAGATAAGCGCGAATTCGCTGAAAAAGTAATTGAAGAAGACATGTTTTACCCAGTCGTCCTGCTAGAAGGCAAGATCGTAGGCGAAGGAAACCCAAAACTGAAGACCATTTATGCAGAATTAGAGAAATACGGCTACGTTCCAGCATAAAACCAGTGAGCATTCCATATATGGGATGCTTTTTTGATTGAATTCTGGCCCCCGACGAGCTTCATTAACTGCGAAAACTTGGATCAACACTGCGAAAAGGCTATGAATCACGATGAAAATGTCATTATCACTACGAAAATGGACCTTTTCACTACGAAAAAATGCTTTATCACTACGAAAACCGGCTCCATCACTACGAAATTTGCCTTTTTCACTACTTTTTCCATATAATGGGCTGTTTTTATGGAGGTTTTTAATAAAAGCACCTTCAATTATTAGCATATGGAGAGTTGGTTGGCGGAGTTCATCTATTAATGGAGAAGGTTTGTTTAAATGGGGGACAATTTGATTTTATTTAAGCAAACTCACCAATTTGATGACGAAAGTTTGATTCAACTCCCGCAAACTCCTCAAATAGATGGCAGAAGTTTGTTTTTATAGCAGTAAGTGCCCCTAAACGATAACACTTCTATTTCTTATCGGCTAAGTCCCCGGGTTTATTGGTGATAATTTGTTTTTATTAGCGAAAACGACTGCTTTATTGGCGAAAACACGATTTTATTGGCGAAGTTCACAGCTTTATTGGCGAAGTTCACAGCTTTATTGGCGAACTGGAAAATATCAACGATTTTTTCCAGTTGCAAAAAACAAAAACCCGGGCAAAGCCCGGGTTTGATCATCATCCATTATGATATTTGTACATCCACAGAATGCCTGATTTCAGAAGGCGTGCTACGCGTCCGGTGATCGGGCGTTCTGCGACTAGGCCGAAACCGTGTTTTTTTCCAAGTGAACCGATGACGCCTTTCAGCTTGATCGGCGGGAATGATTCTGGCGGCGCTTCGCCTTTCCAGCGTTTTTGCAGGACCTGGACAATTTGTTCTGCCTGGCCTTCTGCAAGCTGGGCGCTTGGTGCGTGCGGCAGACTTGCACAGTCTCCGACGATATATACATTCTCATACCCTGGGAGATTGTGCTGCGGTGTCACTACCGCGCGGCCCATGCCGTCTTTTTCGACATCCATCTCGCGGACAAGTCGATTGGCCTGGATTCCGGCAGTCCACACAATCGCATCAGAAACAATCGGCTCATCGTGGTTATATAAAACGTTTTTCTGCACTTCAGTAATATTGGCGTTATTGATAATCTCAACATTATGATTGTCGAACCAGTTTTCCACATAAGTGCTCAGACGCTCAGAGAACGCGGAGAGGATGTGGTTACCGCGGTCGAATAGCTTGATTTTCAAGTCTTTCCGGCTTTCCGCAAGCTCACTCGCAAGCTCTACTCCGCTGAGGCCTGCGCCAACGATTGCCACAGTTGAACCAGCTGGCAAATTGTTTAGCGCCTGGTAGGTGGCTCGCGATTTTTCAATAGACTGGATGCTGTACGTGAACTGATCAGCGCCAGGGACATTATGATACTTATCCTCGCAGCCAAGGCCAATGATGAGGTCATCAAAAGCTATAGCTTCACCGCCCTGCAGTTCAACCTTCTTGTCGTCGATGTTGACGGCTGTGACTTCACCGAATTTCAAATGCAGGCGCGGGTGCTCAGGAAACGCCACCCGGATATGCTGGTCTGAAATCGTACCTGCCGCCAGGGCATAATATTCTGTTTTCAAGCAGTGGTAAGGAACTCGATCAATCAGCGTAATCGATACATCTTCCGGCAGATCATTCGGCAGCAATTTATTCAGGACGCGCATGCCGCCATAGCCGCCGCCAAGGATAACGAGATTTTTCATGTGAATTTCTCCTTTATAACTCTTCATGAGACAGTCATTGAAGTTTTTCAAGCTCGTTCTACAAAACCCGCAAACGGATACATTTTTCGAAATTATTCTGCAATATTTTTATGTTCAATAAATCACCATAAAAAGTATATCGAAATTGTGACAAAATAACAACAATTTTATGGCGGCTTCAAACCTGGTAAATTGACGAATTCCCAGAAAAAAGGTACGATTAAAAATTAGTAGAGAGGTGAACAAAATGATAAAGCCGATCATTGAATTTTGTATCAGCAACCTTGCGAGCGGTGCTCAAGTAGCGAGGGCGGAGCTGGAGAGAGATCCAGACCTTGATGTGATTGAATACGGCTGCCTCGGGTATTGCGGAAAGTGCGCACAGTCAATGTTTGCGCTGGTGAACGGCGACCCGGTGGTAGGAGATACACCGCAAGAACTTGTCGAAAATGTTTATAAATACTTGGACGAGAATCCAATGTTTTAATATAGGGAAGGCTGGCCTGGAAATTCCAGAGTCAGTCTTTTTCGTTTTAACGTGTGAAATAATTTTAAAATGAGATTGATTTCAGAATAGTTGGCATATTAAGATAATCGAAAGGAGGGTTTAAAATGTTTGGAATCATAAACTTTGAAGTCTTTTTAGTTGCAGCAATCTTGCTGAATTTAACACCGGGTACAGATACGATGTACATAGTGAGCAGAAGCATCTCACAAGGGAGGACAGCAGGCATCTATTCAGCCCTGGGCATCTCTGGGGGAATAGTGGTCCATACATTTCTCGCTGCTTTTGGACTGTCTGTGATTTTAATGCAGTCGGCTTTTTTATTTAATGTAATCAAAATTGCAGGCGCCATCTATCTGGCTTATCTCGGCATAAAAATGATCATCACGAAAAATGAATCAAATGAACAGAAACCATTGCCACAGCAAAGCAATAAGAAAATTTTTATGCAAGGGATGATTACAAATGTGACGAACCCGAAGGTAGCTTTGTTTTTCCTGGCCTTCCTTCCGCAATTCATTCATACCAATTCAGGGGTTGCGTCCCCAACACCTTTTCTAATTTTAGGGCTCACCTTCACCCTGACAGGAGGAATCTGGTGTATGCTCACCGCCTGGTTCTCTTCAATGGCAACAAGCAGATTAAGAGGGAATGCCAGTGTTTCCACAGCATTAAATAAGTTAACGGGAATCGTCTTTATTGCAATGGGGATTAAATTGCTCTAGACAAAACAAGCGTCCTGAGGAATTGGGCACTTTTTTATGAATTGAATGATACTACGCGAAAAAAAACGCTCCGAGCTGCATCAGCTCAGGAGCGTTTTAATGTTCTATAAAGAATTTAAAAGATATACATCGATTTAACTTTGTATCCAAAATATGAAATGATAGAATCATTAATAATTAATCACTTAAACAAAGAAGGGGCTTTCTGATGATTAACAAAATTGGTAAAGTAACTGTTTATGTAAAGGATCAAGAAGAGGCGAAAGATTTCTGGTTAAACAAAGTGGGGTTTGTTTTAAAATTTGAACAAGCGATGGGACCTGGAATGTCGTGGATTGAAGTGGGCCCAAGTGAAGATGAATTTACCACTCTGGTTCTTTACTCGAAGTCAGCGATGGAAAAACAAAACCCGGCTGCTGTTGCGCATCCTTCTATTCTTTTCAGCACCACTGATATCGAATCCGCATATGAGAAAATGAAGCAAAATGGTGTAGAGGCAGATGAATTGCAAAGAATGCCTTTTGGCACGATGTTCTCATTTAAGGACCAAGATGGGAACAACTACTTATTACGAGAAGATAAATAAAGAGGCTTGATAAAAGAGAGCATGGTATTCATCAAAGAATATCATGCTTTTTCTATTGAATAAACAGTAAAAGGAGCACTTGATTATAGATTACTTGGTTTTAAAGTAAATAATCTCCGGGTCTCCCTCGTCCAAATTTTCAATATAACCACTCTCGACAAATCCATTTGCCTTAAATACTTCATGTATTGGTTTATTCGATTGGTTTGTTGAGGAGAAAATTTTACTGGTTGGTGAGATCTCAACAAAATACTGAATTAGGGCTGTGGCAAATCCTTTTCTTCTTTCACTTGCTCTAATAATGATCAAGCCAATAAAGCTTTGCTCAAAGAACTGTGTATCAAAGATCAAAAAACCAGCAATTGAACCCCCATTTTTAACGACTATGCACCGGTCTTCTTCAATCGCTTTGTTTATCGATTCACGTCGGCTATCATTGCCGATTACCTCAAAATCGATACTTACTAATACATCTAGATTATTTAGTTGAGCCATTCCTAGTGATGCCATAGTGCAGCCTCCTTTTTCTTACATTAAAAATTCGACTTTTACTATATTAATCCTCCCATAAAAAAAAGCAGCCCCAATTGGACTGCTCCTTGTTATCCCTGCACCAATTTCTGTTCCTCGCGTATCTCGTGCCAGCGGTCTTTGGCGAGCTGGATGATTTGAGGCTCGACGGATTGTTTTTGTTTTTCGATGACTTTTGAGAAAAAGCGGACTGCATCCTGTGAAAGGCCGGTTTTTCTGGATAATTCGCCTAGGAGGTAAATCAGCCGCAGTTCGGAGACTTGTGTGCCTTTATAGTCGCCGGTGCTGTATGATTGGGTGTATTCCTTCAAAGCCAGTTTCAGGAATCTCGTTTCCTGATCATGCTCGTCCATTGAGCGGTAAAGCCAGGCCAGTCTGATATACAGTCCTGCTGTCACAATATGCTTTTCTTTTTTCAAAGTGGAGCAATACGCTGCAAGCTTGAAAGTACCCATTGCCTCCTGTAATGTGCGCTCATTGCCATAGTCACGCGGGTTCCAGTTGCTGGAGATTTTCTCCTGGATGATTTGTTTGGCGCCGGGTGGAAAATAGGCGCTGAAGTCTTCGGTAAAGGAATAGCCGCAATTCGGGCAGACGTTCACATAATAGAAATTAGGATTTTCAAAACCATCGGCATACAGTGGGGCAAAGTCAGAATCAAAACGGAGGACTTTCACAAAGCGGGAGCGAACTTTTTTAGTCGTAAAAGAATGATCGCATATGGCGCATGTGTACTTTTTATCATAGAGTGGTACTAGTTGAGACATCATCGTCACCTGCCGAATCTCCTATATTTTTTTAAAAAAGTGTTTGGGTATATTATACCAATAATAATAGCTTGTTGGGGCAGAAAAATGAGTAATTTCTTTTTCAGCCTGATTGGTTGAGGATTGGAAAAAGTGTGAGTATACTATAAGAAAGGGATCAAGGAGGTTTTATTGTGGATAACATTGTGATTCTTACAGAAGAAGCTGCATTGCAGATTAAAGATATGATGAAGCAAAATGAAACAGAGGATGCGTACCTGCGTGTTTCTGTTAAGGGTGGCGGCTGCAGCGGCCTGTCTTACGGAATGGGTTTTGCTCATGAAGTGGAGGAAGGCGATCAGGAATTGGAGCAGCATGGGATTAAAATCCTTGTGGATAAAGATTCCGCTCCTGTTTTGAACGGCACGAAGATCAGCTACAAGCAGTCATTGATGGGCGGCGGTTTTACGATCGACAATCCAAACGCAATCGCATCATGCGGCTGCGGCTCAAGCTTCAAGACAGCGACAAACGCTGGAACTCCTGAAGATTGTTAAAAAAGCAAGGTCCTCGGACCTTGCTTTTTTTATAATGTCTTATTTAAACATGGATGAGCTGTGAAGCGGCTGTGTCTTCGCCTTTGGATCCATATAGGACTTTGCGTTGTTTACCGCTGTTGGAGCTTCACCGAATCCTGTCGCAATCAATTTGACTTTTCCTTCGTATGTGCAGATATCGCCGGCAGCGTATACGCCTTCGATATTTGTCTCCATTTTGGAGTTTACAACGATTGAATTCTTTTCGATTTCAAGGCCCCACTCCTTGATTGGTCCAAGGGAGGAAACGAAACCGAAGTTGCAGATGACTGCGTCAACGTCAACCGCTACTGTTTCGTCGCTGTTTGCGTCCGTAAGCACGATCTTGCTGATTTTTTCACCATCGCCGACAAGCTCGGCAGGTACATAAGGAGTTTTGATATCAACCTTTGAATTTTGCAGGTTTTCTACACTGTGCTCGTGTGCGCGGAACTTGTCGCGGCGGTGTACAATTGTCACCTGCTCAGCGATTGGCTCCAGCATCAATGCCCAGTCAACCGCAGAATCTCCTCCGCCAAGTACGGCAACCTTTTGGCCGGCGAACTGGTGAAGGTCATCGATGAAATAGTGCAGATTCTTGCCTTCATATTGGGCAGCGCTTTCAAGTTCAAGTCTGCGAGGCTGGAAAGCACCGTTTCCGGCAGTGATGATTACCGTTTTTGTATAATGAACTTCTTTGTCAGTTGTTAACTTGATTGTTCCGTCTTCCAGTTTTTCGAGCTTTTCCACAGATTGTTCAAGAGCTGTCGCAGGCTCGAATTTCGCCATTTGCTCCTTCAGGTTGTTGATCAGCTCCTGGGCACGGATTTTTGGAAATCCAGCAACATCGTATATGTACTTTTCAGGATACAACGCTGATAATTGTCCGCCAAGCTGCGGCAAACTTTCAATAATCTTCACTGATGCTTGTCTCATTCCGCCGTAGAAAGCAGTGAAAAGACCAGCAGGCCCCCCGCCGATAATCGTGATGTCATAAACTTTTTGATCTTCTTTCACTCCATATCCCCCTCACTATGTAGTAAAATTGCTCCACTATTAATAATACCATAAATTGAAAAAATAAACTCTATATCATAATGGCTGAATGCTTGTGGAACACTATATTTTATAAAAAATAGGCGAAGAAGTTGGTAAAAATAGTGAAATCAGCCTATTTTCTGAATATTTCTAAGTTAACTCAATCGCTTGAAAATAAGGTTCAAAAAGAATATTATGGATGGTAGGCAAGAATGTTAAGATTTTGTGACATTTTTACGGCATTTTTTTGAACATTTTAGTGAATGATATCACAAACTTATCCAGAAATAGATGGCGGCAGATAGAGATGAGCCATTCGACCAAAAATATTTTAAAAAGGTGGAAGTGATCACTTTGAGAAAGCCAAAGATCGTAATTTTAGGAGCAGGATACGGGGGATTAATGACAGCTACCCGTCTACAAAAAGCTGTTGGAGTAAACGAGGCTGACATTGTCCTTGTCAACAAGAACGATTACCACTATGAAACTACTTGGCTGCACGAAGCATCAGCAGGAACACTGCATCATGACAAGGTGCGTTACGATATCCGTGATGTCATTGACCGCCATAAAGTTGAGTTCGTCCAGGGTACAGTAGAAGAAATCAAAATGGATGAGAAGCGTGTAATCCTTGAGAACGGCGACATCCTTTATGATTACCTGGTGATCGCCCTCGGTGCTGAACCTGAAACATTCGGTATTAAAGGCTTGAAAGAGTATGCTTTCTCTATCGTCAACGTAAACTCAGCAAGACAAATCCGTGAGCATATCGAATATCAATTTGCGACATACAATACAGAGGCTGAAAAGAAAGATGAGCGCCTGACGATCGTTGTCGGCGGCGCCGGTTTCACAGGAATCGAGTTCCTTGGCGAACTGACAAACCGTGTTCCTGAACTTTGCCGTGAATATGATGTGGATTACCATAAGGTAAGGATCGTCTGTGTCGAAGCAGCTCCAATGGTCCTTCCAGGATTCGACTCTGATCTTGTGAAATACGCTGTCGCTCATCTTGAGAAAAAAGGTGTGGAATTCCGCATCGGCACAGCAATCAAGGAAGCAACTCCTGAAGGCATCATCGTTGCAAAAGGCGAGGAAGAAGTGGAAGAGATCAAAGCTGGTACTGTTGTCTGGGCAGCAGGTGTACGCGGAAGCTCTGTCATCGAAAAATCAGGAATCGAAGCCATGCGCGGACGCGTTAAGGTTCAGCCTGACTTACGCATTCCGGGATCAGATGATGTATTCATCGTTGGCGACTGCTCATTGATCATCAATGAAGAAATCAATCGTCCATATCCTCCGACTGCACAAATCGCAATGCAGCAGGGTGAAGTCTGCGCAAGAAACATCGCAGCTTTAGTCCGCGGCAAGTCCGAGATGGAGTCATTCACACCAGATATCAAAGGAACAGTATGTTCACTCGGTGAAGATGACGCGATCGGTGTAGCATTCGGCAAGAAGATGGTTGGCACGAAGGCTTCATTCATGAAAAAAATGATCGACAACCGTGCGCTATACATGATTGGCGGACCATCATTGGTTCTTAAAAAAGGTAAATTCAATATTCTTTAATCTATAGGCCCTATAATAGGCTATATATATATTTATTTTAACACCCGTTGATTGTAGTGGAAGGTGCGAAGACTCCTCCGAAAATGCTAACGCATTTCCATCGTGCGTGGGTTCATTCGGGGAAGCCATTCAGGTCCTGCGAGATCAGCTGGAAGGTGAGACCCCGCAGGAGCGAAAAGCGACGAGGAGGCTCACCGCCAGCCTCGCGGAAAGCGAAGCGCCTGGAACGAAAATCAACAGTTAAATTTGGCAAAACAGGCTTCTTCACGGAGCCTGTTTTTTTGCGTGCTTATAATCAATGACGAAGACAGGCAAATAAGATAAAATCTTAAGTATCTATATATAATGGGTTGTGATTGTTATGGGTAAAAGAGAGAATGTCTGGCTGGGAGTAGCAGGAGTCGTGATTGCAAACGATGGACGGTGGCTGGTTGTTAAAAAAAGGTACGGCGGTTTGAAGGGCAGCTGGTCCCTGCCAGCGGGCTTTGTGGATGAAGGGGAAACGGTGGATGAGGCGGTGATCAGGGAGGTACGGGAGGAAACAGGGGTGGAGTGTACCGTAAAGGGTCTGATTGGTGTTCGGACAGGAGTGATCCGAGAGTCCATCAGTGATAATATGCTGGTATTCCTGCTGGAGCCGCTGCCAGCTCAGCAGATCACCACCCAGGAAAACGAATTATACGAAGCAAGATATATGTCCCCGGAAGAATTAAAAACGGATTCCAAAACTTCTATGCTGCTTCACTACCTCTTGGATCAGCCTGCCTGGAATGCAGTAAGCTGCCAGGATGGCAAGAACCCGGGTGACCAGTTCCATTACACGGCATATAAATTATTTTTATAATTTTCTGAAACTTTGAGAAAGTGACAGAAAAACGAAGAAAAAATGGGATGTATCCGTTTTCAATCACTGTTTTTCGCCGAATATGAACCTTTTCAAAAACAAAGATTCTCTGATATATTATCAGAAAATTCAATTATAAAAGGAGAGGTTCATAAATGACGATGCATACACACGACTCAAAAGAATGTCCATATTGCTCTGGCAAAGGGTACTTCCAATTGCTGCTCGGCGGTTCAGAAACATGCTCATGCTGCAGCGGCTCAGGCAAATCAAAAAAATAATCGAAATGCATCCTTGACCTTCGCATCAGCGAGGTTTTTTCTTTTTTTTAGGGGATCATCTTAGAGGTTCTTGCTCAAGGAGAAGTCCAACATTGACTGTAAAAAGGACAAACAGTAAACTAGAAATGATGTGTAATGGGGGGATTTAGATGCTGACAATAGTAACACTCATCATTTCGATGCTGCTGTTTTTCGTCCTTTTTTTCGGGATTGGTTTCTTACTGAATATGCTGTTGAGGATGTCGTGGATCATGGCGGTGGTTTACCCGTTGATCGCAATCTTCATCATTGATAAATATCCGTTTATCGATTATTTCCGAAATAGCGGAGAAGCTTTCAGGGACCTCGGGCAGAGAATTTCCGAGCTGGCTGTCGCAGACGTATTGATTTTAAGCAGCGGCATGGCCGGGGCCATCCTCGCAGGAATTGTGATCAGGCTCCTGCGCAAAAAAGGATATCAAATGTTTTAAAGAAAACGACCTTCATTTATTTGAAGGTTTTTTTGTATTGTGAAAACTTTCCAATAAGAAAAATCCTACTAATGTTATCGTTGATTGAAGCGGAGCCCGCTTGACTTCTAGGGGACTAGCGGTCAGGTGAGACCCCGCAAGAGGGAAGCGATGTGGAGACTCATCTCACACCCCAAGAAAGAATTGCTTATGAAAAAGACGGCAGTTGGTCTGTTTCATATTCTTCCAGCGGAGGGCAAGCGGCTGGAGAGGAATCCAGCCAACTTCGGACATTTTCACTGCTTCTCCACTGGAATTTGTCCGAAGTCCTATCAACTTCGGACATTTTCAGCGCTCCTGCACCGGAATTTGTCCGAAGTCCTGCCAACTTCGGACATTTTCACCGCTCCTGCACCGGAATTTGTCCGAAGTCCTGTCAACTTCGGACATTTTCAGCGCTCCTGCACCGCAATTTGTCCGAAGTCCTGTCAACTTCGGACATTTTCACCGCTCCTGCACAGGAATTTGTCCGAAGTCCTATCAACTTCGGACATTTTCACCGCTCCTGCACCGGAATTTGTCCGAAGTCCTATCAACTTCGGACATTTTCACCGCTCCTGCACCGGAATTTGTCCGAAGTCCAGCCAACTTCGGACATTTTCTCTGCTCCCATATGATCGAAGTCCTAAAGCAACAAAGTTTACGTAAAGAGCCTTTTTTTAATACATAAATACATGGATTATGATAACAATAATCTTGACCAACAGTCATTTTTTTACTTTTAATGGAAGTGTAAATAGGTATTTAGGCACTTTTTTGCTCCTTTTGGAATATTTCTTGTTACGTTGGGAAATTAATAGTTTTGGGAGGAGTGAAAAATTATATGAATATTTTAAAAATGTGGGCCAGACGCTCAGCGATGGCGGTTTTATTTTTTGCTGCCATAACATCGACGTTCCATTCGATCTCAGGAGTTGAAGCATCAACTGTTGCTACATACGTTTTTGACAGCGAGGGAGCAGAACAAGACGGGAATTCTACTTTTGATCATAAAAAGAAATCTGTTGGACTTGCGTTTAAATTCTTGAAAAAAGTATCTGATTTCACTACAAAAATCTCATCAAGCGAAAAGGTTGCCGGCACACCGCCGACACTGGAGGAAGCCCTGAACTGGTCTCAATATCCTACCAAAACGATTGTAGCGACCGGCTACACTGCGGGTATTGAATCAACGGGCAAAAACCCCGGGCATCCAGGATACGGAATTACATATTCTGGTGTAAAGGTGAAACGTGACCTATATTCGACGATTGCAGCAGATCTGAACGTGTTTCCGATTGGGACCATCCTTTTCATCCCTGGCTACGGTTTTGGCGTTGTCGCTGACAAAGGCGGAGCGATAAAAGGGAACAAAGTAGATTTGTATTATGATACGGTGAAGGATGTATACGAGAAATGGGGCAAGAAGACTTTGGATGCATACATAATTGAAATGGGCAACGGCAAGCTGACAGAAGCCGATTTAAAAGCGCTCAATGAAAATGAATCCATGCAAGTATTCCGCCAGCAGTATATCAGCGGTAAAAAATCATAATAAGTATAGGCACTTTCCCAAATAGGAAGGTGCCTTTTTTAGTCATGTATAAGCCCGTACAGTTTTTCCAGACCATCAAGAAGCCGTGGCGATGGGCGGCAATACAATTCTTCTTCGAGAATCAGGATGCGGTCATTTCGAACGGCATCAAGCTCGTTCCATCCCGGCCGGTTCGTAATCAGATCCTTTTTGATTTTCTGTTTCCTGACTCCGACCCAGGCGATGCAGAGAAAATCGGGATTTCGTGATTTTACGTCATCCCAGTCCGTCTGCACGCTGGCCAGCTCGACATCTTTGAAAACATTTTCGGCGCCTGCAGCTTCTGATACCTCGGTCAGCCAGTTGATGCTGCCTGGAGTGAACACGGGTTTCGGCCACCATTCCCAATAAAGTTTAGGCTTGTGTGCGGCTTTGCTTCCCTTTTGCTTGATGTCATCAAGACGCTTGCAGAACTGGGATGCGGCTTCTTTGCCGCGTTCAGGCATATTCAGGGCATTGGCCGTGGCAATCAGGTCGTTTTCTATGTCTGCCAGGGATTGCGGGTTCAAGATGATATGTGGAATATTTCGCTGTATTAAGCCTTCAACATTTTTCTCCATTCCCGGAACACTCAGTGAAGCAAGAACGAGGTCTGGTTTCAATTCCTCGACCATGTCAAGGTCAATCGAAAGGTCCGGGCCAAGCTGCGGCAACGATTTTACACACTCAGGCCAGTCTGAAAAATCGTCCACCCCGACAAGGAGGTCTGTGAGCCCAAGGTATTCCATGATCTCGGTATTGCTTGGGCATAAGGATATGACTCTCATGAACAACACCTCCGTTTAAATTAGATAGTGCAACAATAATGTCAAGGTGATTCCGGTCAAACCTCCAAAAAATACCTCGATTGGCTTGTGGCCGAGCAATTCCTTCAGTTCCTTCTGTTTTTCCTTCTCGGGTTTATCCTGCCAACCCTTTGCCTCCTGTGCGAACCGGCTGAAGTCGGAAACCAGCTGGTTAAGGACAATCGCTTGTTCCCCAGCCTGCCTGCGGACACCTGATGCGTCAAACATCGTAATGATCGCGAAAACGGCCGAAACGGCGAAAACAGCCGAATCCATGCCTGTCTCAAGCGCCACACCAGTTGATAACGCGGTAACAGCGGCCGAATGGGAGCTTGGCATTCCGCCCGTGCTCGTCAGCAATGACCAGTCGATCCTCCTCGTGGCGATATATTGGATTGGGACTTTAACGAACTGCGCAAAGAAAATCGCGGCAAGCGAAGCCCATAATGGAAAGTTTGTTAATAATTCCATGGCTGTTCCTCCTAATGTCAGATAAGCTGTTTTCTGCGTCATTGCCTAAATTATATTTATTTGTTTCATTATAACGAATTGAGGCAATTTGTTAAAATAGTTCTAATCACTCTGGGATGGAGGTGAATGGATTGACAGATTTTCCCGATGAATACTATGAGTTCTTTATTAAATTCAACGAAGGCGATTATTATACCTGCCATGACTTGCTTGAAGATATGTGGATGACCGATAAAGGCAATTATTTTTTAAAAGGCCTGCTGCAGATGAGCGTTGCAATTTATCACTACAGTTATGGTAACGTCAAGGGAGCCCGGCTGATGATGCAGGCTGCGCATGACTATTTGCAGTCCTACCGTCCAGTCCACTGGGGGCTCGACCTCGAAAAAGTCTATCCCTTCATCGAGGAATGCCTTGGGACCTTTCCGCCGCATGTAGATCGCGTTCCCTATGATGAAGTCGCGCAGCTGCCGGAGCTTCCTGTTTTATTTTTGTATCTGGAAGACTGAAAATTGTTACGATCAACTCAATTAGGAAGTCGAAATATTTTAAGAGTTTCGATATAATGGAACTATACATTCGGAGGTGAAGGAATTTGTTTAAAGTACTTGATCAATTTGATTTTACAAACAGCCATGACTGTCTGGTAGTCGGCCTGTTCAATAAGCCATCAGGAGTGGAAGGCGTCCTTGGCGAAGCGGACCAGCTTTTCGACGGCCAGTTAACGGAGCTGATTAAAAGCGGGGACATCTCTACTAAGAAAAAAGCAATTACGAAAATACATACTTTCGGAAAAACCGGTGCACGAAAAATTTACTTCGTTGGGTTGGGACATGAAAAAGAAATCAATTTTGAAGTGCTAAGGGACGCTTTCGGCCGTCTGTTCAAGACAGCTAAACAGGAAAAGTGGACCGAAGCTGCTGTGCTTCTCGATACGTTCACAGGTGGGAAAGTCGAGCTGAATGATGCTGCCCATGCGTTGGGTGAGGCGTTCCCGATGGCGACATACGAATTCGAAGGCTATAAGCAAAAATCAAATGAGCCTGAGAAGCGTATCGAAAGCTTGACCGTGTACAGTGCCGATGAAGAAGGGGATCTTGAAATTGCCCTAGAGGTCGGCTATGTCTTCGGAAAAGGAACGAACTCTGCGCGTACGCTCGTAAATACACCAGGGAATCTGCTGACAGCCACTGACATGGCGGAATATGCTTTGAAGCTTGCTGAGAAATATGAGTTCGAAGCAGAAGTGCTCGAAAAAGAGGAAATGGAAAAGCTCGGCATGGGTGCACTGCTTGCTGTAAACCAGGGCTCAGCTGAACCGCCTAAAATGATTGTCCTGAAATATCAGGGCAAGGAGGAGTGGACGGATGTCATCGGATTAGTCGGCAAGGGCATCACGTTTGATACTGGCGGCTATTCGATTAAGACGAAAGCTGGCATCGTTGGCATGAAATCCGACATGGGCGGCGCTGCAGCCGTGCTTGGAGCGATGGAAATCATCGGCGAAATCAAGCCGGAGCAAAATGTCGTGGCTGTCATTCCATCTACGGACAATATGATCAGCGGCACAGCATTCAAGCCGGATGATGTCATTACATCAATGAGCGGCAAGACAATTGAAGTGCTGAATACCGATGCGGAAGGCCGACTTGTGCTTGCTGACGCGATGACCTACGCCAAGCATCATGGAGCAAATTATTTAGTGGATATCGCTACCCTCACAGGTGGTGTCATCACGGCTCTTGGTTTGCATACATCAGGGGCTTTGACGAACAATGAGACGTTTTTCGAGCAAGTACTGGAGGCATCCTATGAATCTGGTGAGCCAATCTGGCGCCTGCCGCTGTTTGAACGCGACATCGAACGTGTCCGCAGCAGCAAGATCGCAGACTTGAACAACTCACCAGGCGCAGAAGGCCATGCAATCATGGGCGGAGCATTCGTCGGAGAGTTCGCTGAAGGCACGCCATGGGTTCACCTGGATATTGCCGGAACAGCGACGACAAGCAAGGAGTATGATCTTGGCCCAGCAGGTGCCACCGGCGTCATGGCCCGCACACTTGCATTGCTTGTAGAAAGATTTGAAACAGGAGATAAGGAATAATGAATGACCCCAAAGCGAAGGAGCTTTGGGGTTTTTTAGTGTGAATTTGGGTAACTATAGAGAGATAAAACTAAGCTATAGCGGCCAGGCATCCTGAATCCCATGAAAAAATACCAGTTGACAGAAAAAACGAATCTATGATAATTTAATACTTGTCATTTTAATTCTCTACCAATTTACCAAACTAAAGCGAAAAACGAAAAACATCGAGAGGAGCACATAACATGAATGCAGTTGTAGTTGCTGTCCTGGCAATGCTTGTCTTGAGCCTGCTTCGCGTCAATGTTGTATTGGCATTGATTGCGGGAGCGCTCATTGGCGGGCTGACAGGCGGCTTAAGTATAGAAAAAACGATAGAAGTATTTTCAGGAGGACTGGGTGGAAGCGCAGAGGTGGCACTCAGCTACGCGCTTCTGGGTGGATTTGCCGTTGCCATCTCAAAGACTGGCCTGCCAAATCTGCTGGTTGACTGGATCATCAACCTGATCGGCAAGAAAGGCGAATCAAAGGCAAAGACATACTCCAAAGCAATCATTATTATCCTTATTTTAATGATGTCGATTTTCTCGCAAAACCTGATTCCGATTCATATCGCGTTTATTCCGATCCTGATTCCGCCGTTATTGATCATTTTTAACGAACTTAAGATCGACCGCCGTCTGATTGCGGCAGTATTGACGTTCGGACTTACCGCACCATATATTTTGCTGCCAGTTGGATTCGGTAAAATCTTTCATGAGATCCTGGCGACAAATATGTCAGACAGCGGCATGGAAATCAACTTAGGCGATATTCCAACGGCCATGCTTCTGCCTGTAGCAGGACTTGTACTTGGTTTGCTGATTGCGATTTTCGTATCGTACCGTAAACCAAGGGAGTATCAGGACCATCAAATTGTGCAGGTAGAAAAAAATGAATACTCAAAACTGGGAATCATTTTCTCATTCATCGCCATCATTGCTGCACTTGCGGCTCAAATCATTTTTGATTCAATGATTATCGGTGCGCTTGCCGGTATCCTCGTTGTTTATGCGAGCGGTGCGATCAAGTGGCGTGAGGCGGACAATCTTTTAACAGAAGGCATGAAGATGATGGCCTTTATCGGGTTCGTCATGCTGGCAGCCTTCGGTTTTGCTGAAGTGCTGAAAGAAACTGGACATGTCGACACACTCGTAGCTCAGGCTGCTGATGCCATTGGCAACAACAAAGCATTAGGCGCGCTGATGATGCTGATTGTCGGCTTGCTTGTCACAATGGGAATCGGGTCATCCTTCTCCACGATCCCGATCATCGCGACGATTTTTGTACCACTAAGCCTTCAACTCGGCTTCAGTCCGATGGCTACCATCGCGATCGTAGGCACGGCTGCAGCGCTTGGGGACGCAGGTTCACCGGCATCCGACAGTACGCTTGGACCGACTGCCGGTTTGAACGCCGATTCCCAGCACAATCACATCTGGGACACCGTTGTTCCTACATTCGTTCACTATAATATTCCGCTGATCATCTTCGGCTGGATTGCCGCAATGGTATTATAATCAGTTAAAACAAAGCCGTCTTGCGATAAACCGCAGGCCGGCTTTGTTTATTTTACCTATTAATTTAGGTAGGATAAGACTAAGAGGTGATCAAGATGTATTTTGGAAAAGTACGAAAAAAGGGCCCATCTGACAGGGTTCCTCCAAACCAGAATGTCACGACCTCATTTCCAGTCCTGCATTATGGAAATGTCCCTTACTATAAAAATCTCGATAACTGGACCCTTAAAATTTTTGGACAGGTCGAACATGAAGTGATTTTATCTTATAAAGAACTGATGGACCTGCCTCAGACAACGTCAGGAAACGATATCCATTGTGTGACAGGCTGGTCGAAGCTGGATAATGTTTGGGAAGGGGTATCCACACAGCAGCTGGCAAAGCTGGCAAGGCCAAAAGAGGCGGCCAGGTTTGTCATTCTCCATGCCGAGGAAAACTGGACAACGAATCTGCCAATCGAGGATTTCCTGAAAGAAACGAGCCTGCTGGCCCATTCGCACAATGGCGAAGCCCTGACTCCTGAGCATGGCTTTCCATTGCGGGCAGTCATCCCGCATCTGTATTTTTGGAAAAGTGCAAAATGGCTTAGGGGCATTGAATTCAGCCTTGAGAACAGACCTGGTTTCTGGGAGGAAAATGGGTACCATATGTATGGTGACCCGTGGAAAGAACAGCGGATGACCTGGGACTAGGCTTTTTTTGTACTATAATGGACAAACGCCCATTCAACTATCTCACTGTATGCATATGAAAGAGTATAGGCATAGAAAAGAGGGAGGTAGCTTGATGCATAGAAGAAGACCATACTATGGTGGAAGACGCCCATTTGGTTTTGGTTATGGCTTTGGAGGACCGTTCATCGGCGGCGTGCTTGGCGGCCTGTTAGGGAGCGCATTATTATATCCGCAGCAGCCATATCCGCTCTATACGCCTTATGGATACCCTCCATATGGTGGACCGTACGGATACTATTAATAATACCCTTTAATAAGGTTGAAGCCGCTGTTCCTTGATCTGGACAGCGGCTTTTGCATATTTTTACACCCACCTCAGCTGGGTAATGATATGACAGCATTCCTTTTCATCTACATAATCCACAAAGTTCATAGTGATTCCGTCAGGGTTATAGGTGATCTTCGGCTTTTTCTTGATTCCTGCTGATTGGACGAGCCTTTCAACTTCCTGCTGGTCAGATTTTTGGGCGGCTTCCATTAAATTTTTCGAATAGGAGTCAGAGGTAAGAATTTGCTTCATGACCAGGTTAGCATCGGCCATTAAGGCAATGGCTTTTTCGGCAGAAGTCCTGAACAGGGCAGCATTTACTTCAGGATAGGGGCGCAACCCCAGAGGTGTGTTTTTTTTCAGCTGTTCATCATATAAAAATAAACAATGCATGTGCGCTTCTCCTCCTATCCAGAATGGTCTTTTTCAATGTATGAAAATAATGATTGAAGTATGAAACCTGGAAAAGCTTAAAAGGCTTTAAAATGAAAAAAAGAGGGAATTAACCTCTAAGGGAGAATTGATATACATATACTTCTATAGTGAAATAGAATTGGACCAATGCGGAAGAGAAGGGTGGGGAGCTCATGGATTTGGATCTAGTTATTGGCGTCATTGAAGACAGAGGCTATCTTGGGCTGTTTTTGTGGCTATGGTTCGGGATGTTCGTCATTCCCGTCCCGAATGAAGTGCTGTTGATGACAGTCGGTTTTGCCTCCTCCAACGGCGCGCTGACACCTGTCCTGGCTTTCCTGGTTTCATATGCAGGCATTTCAGCTGCTTTCACGACAACCTATTTGATTGGAAGAATTGTGGGTCCACGGCTGCTAAGATACTTAAAGAAGAAGAAAAGGTTCGCCAACTCCATTGAATCCTCGATGAAGCTGATGGAGAAGTATCATGCCTTTTCACTGTCCTTAAGCTGCTTTGTTCCAGGAGTGAGAAATCTGGTACCATTGCTGTATGGCTTCAGCCGTCTGCCGTATAAAACGTTTGCAGTTTTTGCATACAGCGGCGCTTTCCTTTGGGTTACAATCATGTTCACTCTTGGCTACTTATTCGGAGATAAAATGGACACAATCATGAAGTACAACGAAGAATTATGGCTCGTTGTCCTGGGAGCAGCCGTCATCACCGTTTTCATCATGGTGCGAAGGAAAAAATGGAAGGTTGCCCAAAAGGCGATGGTGCAGGAAAGGCAGCCTAAATAGCCGCCTTTTTTGTTACTTTTAAATTTCATTCCGATGTTCGACCAGGTCAATGGCACCCAAGACGATATGAGCTAATCCAAATCCGAATACAGTGTTGGAGATCATTTTATCGATACTGCGATTTTGCTTCATAGCGTATCCAGCAGCAGTAACAGCTGTTCCAAGGACAGCGGGAATCATGCCTTCGCGAATTCGGTTCATCCGGATCACCTCAAGTTAGGAATGTGTCCATTCAGGACAAACCTAGTTTCCCCGATTCTCACCGCAAGTTGTTTGCCAAATCTAAGGAGGTTAGCAAATATGGATTTACATAACACCCTGCTCGGCTCACTGGGAATTGAAGTGACAGAGCTGCAAAAAGGAAAGGTCATCGCAACGATGCCTGTGGATGAACGGACAAGGCAGCCGTTTGGCCTGCTTCACGGAGGAGCCTCTGTGGCACTGGCGGAAACTGTCGCCAGCATCGGCGCATTCGAACTGGTTGATCAGGAAAATGAAGTCGTCGTCGGCCTCGAAATCAACGCCAACCATATCAAAGCGAAAAGAGACGGAATCGTCACTGCTGTAGGGACAGTAGTGCACCAGGGGAAAACAACGATGGTCTGGGATATTAAAATCATGGATGAAGAAGAGAACCTGGTGTGCATTTCAAGATGCACCATTGCCGTCATAAAACGCCGAAAGTAAATCAGCCATAATGGCTGATTTTTTTGATATGGCCCTGCTCATATTCATGTTTAAATGACATTTTAGAAGCTATGGCCAATCGAAATGTCTAATAAAAGTGATTTCATGGCCATTTTATAACCAAGAGCCCTCGCAATTGTCCAATAAAGGTTTAAACCTGCGACTGATCAGTAAACCGCGGAAAAGTCTTTCCTTACAACTCCTCCTCAATCTCAATGATTTTCCTCAGCTTCCCGCTATGGTAGGAGGCAGGGGTCAGCTGCATCATTTTATTGCGGAGCGAGCAAAGGAGGGGGAAATCAATCCTTGCTGCCAGTCCGTATAATTTCATATCATCTTTTATCCGCTTGATCCGTTCCTGCCTATGCTGCTCATACTTTAGGATCGCATCCTCAACAGGGCTGACGGTACTGACCCACTTCGCCAGATAGACGGCATCTTCAACCGCCTGTGATGCTCCCTGTCCGATATTGGGAATGGAGGCATTTGCAGCATCACCGAGCAGAATAATCTGGCCTGTGTGAATATGTTCCACATTCTTAACCTCATATAATTTATCGAAAAGGATGTTCTCGGGAGCTGTGCTTTCGAGTAGTTCCTGAATGGGTTCATGGTAATAAAAGAAGTTGAACAGCAGGTCAATAGGGGTCCATTTGGCTAAATCTTCTCTGGTGTGTTCAGCTTTTTTTGAACACATACCAATACAGGCGATTGCCTGGCATGGGCGCTATTCCGAACCGTCCCCTCGGTCCCCAGGTTTCCGAATACATAATCGGCTCTATTGATGGCGCCTCGACGATTCCTCTCCAGCAAACATAGCCTGTATAGTGGAGTTTACCATCAGGCATATACTGTGACCTGATTCTGGAGTCTGCTCCGTCACAGCCGATTACGAAGTCTGACACGGCCTGGCTTCCATCCTGGAAAGATACATGGATTTTATGTTGGTCCTGTTTTAAATCGATTAGAAGTTTATTGAAGTGAAGTGAGCCGGGAAGGAGTGCGTCTGCTAAAAGTGTGTGAAGGACTGATCGCTGGATGAACAGATAGTTTGGGATATGGGTTGGAGCATCATAGTTGAATTCAGCGATGAGTTCGCCTGAATGTGATTTTAATTGACAAATGTCAGAGGCTAATCCATACTCCAGCAATTTAGGACCCAGGCCGAGGATATAGAAGGCACGTACTGCGTTCCCGCATAGGACAATGCCTGTATCGGGCGCATTCATCCCGGAAGCCTGTTCATAAACTTCCGCACGGAAACCTTTACGCTGCAGGGCAAGTGCTGTACTCAACCCGCTTATTCCTCCGCCAATGATCGCGAACTCGGCTTGAACCATGACTGTAAGCCTCCTTTCAGCTTATTCACCCTAAATATACGCCAAGCCGCAGAAGAAGGGTATGGATAAAGATTGAACTTTTCCAAAAATAAAAAACCATCAGGGGTGGATTACCCTTGATGGTCGATTGAGTATTTACTTTTGTTGATCCATCGCTGCCAGGGTTTTTTTTGCCGTTGCCAAATC
Source organism: Mesobacillus subterraneus (assembly GCF_003937825.1). Classification (GTDB taxonomy): domain Bacteria; phylum Bacillota; class Bacilli; order Bacillales; family Cytobacillaceae; genus Mesobacillus; species Mesobacillus subterraneus. The sequence continues at coordinate 36,247 of NZ_RSFW01000011.1, forward strand.
ATCCTGTACGGTCAGGTCTGTCGGTTTTACGCCAGAATTATAGGCAGCCCTGCCGATTAAGTGGCCGGCAACTGGTGATGTGAGCAGGATAAACGCAATCCCGAGCAGCAATCTTGAATTAAAGTGGTTTTCAACAAAATAAAAATAGATAAAAGTACCGAGAAGCACAAACATGACCCCTAATGTCGCACTCTTGGATGCCGCATGGTTCCTGGTGTAGACATCAGGAAGCCTGATCAGGCCAAATGCCGTCACAAGACTTAGGAATGCACCTAATAAAATGAAAATCCCAGCAAAAAACTTAGCTATTTCCAGATCTGTCATATTCCATGATTACTCCCTTCTCAAGATACTTTGAAAAGGCTACTGTCCCAATGAAAGCCAGGATCCCGATCAGCAGGATAATATCCAGGAAGGCACTGGTTTCGAGCAGTAACGACACGAGGGCTACAACCGACACAAGGCTGATTCCAATCGCATCGAGGGCAACAACCCTGTCTGCAACTGTCGGCCCCTTGATGACACGGAAAATCAGGCCGATCATCGCCAAAGATATGAATGTCACTGATATCCACAAAATAGCCTCAAACATTATCTGCTCACCTCCATGATCGCTTTCTCGAACGTATTCTTGATTCCCTGGATCGCTTCATCAATGTCGCTGACATCCATCGCGTGTACATACAGGATTTTGTTGTCGGGCGAGACATCGATGACAAGGGTTCCTGGTGTCAATGTAATCAGATTGGCGAGCACTGTGATCTCCCAGTCCTCCTTGAGCTCAGTAGGAAGGGCGAAGATCGCCGGCCTGATATTGAGCTTAGGTCTTAAAATGACTTTCAGGACAGCTATATTCGATAACAGTAATTCTCTTAAGAAAATATAGAGAAGATTTAATACAGCCACAACCCTTAACAAGTAAAACCGCGTATGGAAAAAACGGCGGAACATATAGATGATGAGCAGGCCTAATAAATATCCGACAAAAAAGGAGGCCGGTGAGTAGGATGTTTTAAGGAACATCCATACAAATGCCAGAATGAAGTTCAGCAAAATTTGAAAAGCCATAGCTCATCACTCCTTTAAAACTGCATTGATGTATATTTCCGGATTGGCGAGTGTTTCAGCAGCCATTGAGATGACCGGATAGATTGCTTCGGTCCCGAAACCATAGAGGACGGCGAAGGCTGTCAACAGGGCCGGAGCGAACAACAGCCACTTGACTGGTGCATTCTCTTCGTTTTTGTACGCTCTCGGCGCTCCCCAGAACCCTCTGATGAAAATCTTCATGACCGAGAATAGGACCAGCAGGCTGGACATCAGAACAAATGCCGCGCCAATATAATCTTCTGCTTCAAAACCGGAACGCACAATCAGGAGTTTGCCTGCGAAACCGCTCAGCGGAGGTATGCCTGCAAGTGCAGCCGATGCAATGAAGAATGTCCAGGCAACGCCGGGATACCTGTGAATCAGCCCGTGAATTTTATTGAGGTCGCTCGTCCCGGTAATGCTGATGACAATTCCAATCAGCAGGAAGAGAGCGGCCTTGATATTCATGTCATGGATGATGTAAAAAACAGAGCCTGCGAGTGAATTCTCTGTAAATACGGACACTCCGAACAGGATGACACCGACCGCGACAATGATGTTATAGATCACGATTTTCTTGATATCCGTGAATGCTACTGCCCCAATGACACCGGCAATGATCGTCAGGATGGCCATTATCTGCAGAAGCTCATGCGTATATCCTGTGTCATGGTAAAAGAACAGAGTATAGGTCCTTGTGATGGAATAGACGCCAACCTTGGTCAATAAAGCGCCAAACAGGGCCATGACAGGAGCCGGCGGTGCGTAATAAGAGCCCGGCAGCCAGAAATAAAGCGGGAAAATCGCTCCTTTGAGACCGAATACGATCAGGAACAATACAGCGATCACGGTAATGATCGTCAAATCGCTGACCTCGCTTAGCCTTAAAGAAATATGCGCCATGTTCAGGGTGCCGACCACTGAGTACAGGTAGGCGACGGCAATGACGAACAGTGCAGATGAAATGATATTCACGAGAATGTATTTGATTGACTCGCGAAGCTGGATTTTGGTGCCTCCCAGGACAAGCAATACATAAGAAGACATAAGCATGACTTCAAAAAAGACGAACAGGTTGAAAATATCGCCTGTGGTGAATGCGCCATTGACCCCGACGATCAAAAAGCTCACGACAGGATAATAGTAGAATTTTTCCCGTTCCTCACCGATTGACTTGAATGAGTACAGCACCACGAAGAAAGAAATGATGCTTGTCGTCAAGACGAGCAGTGCCGAGAACATATCTGACACCAGCGTGATGCCGTATGGTGCTTCCCAGTTGCTGAGATGCATGGTCTGGATGCCATCCTGGTAAACATGGCTTACAAGCATCCCGGCAGCAACGATCATGAGCAGGAAGCCTGCTGCCGAAACCCAGCGCTGGACCGGTATATTTTTTGTGAAAAAGATCAGTATAACCCCGGTAATGAGCGGGATTAAAATAGGTAAGATGATTAGATTATTCATGTCCTTCCTTTCCTCTCAAGCGATCCATATTATCAGTCCCAAGCTCCTGGTACGCGCGGTAGGCCAATACCAGGAAGAACGCTGTCACGCCAAAGCTGATGACGATGGCAGTCAGGATGAGAGCCTGGGGGAGAGGATCTGCGTAAGCAGGCGCATTCTCACCAAGAAGCGGTGCTGCCCCTCTCTTCAAGCCGCCCATGGTCAAAAGCAGAAGATGGGCTCCGTGGCTCAGCAGCCCGGTACCGATAATGATCCTGAGCAAGCTTTTCGAAAGCATGAGATAGGTTGCTGTCATAAACAAGATACCAACAAGAAAAGCCATTAAGATTTCCATTATTCGCTCTCTCCTATCGTTTGAATAATGGTCATTGTCACACCAATGACAACCAGGTATACCCCGGTATCGAATAATACCGCAGTATGCAGGGAGGTTTTCCCGAGCAGCGGCATGTTCACGTACGTATAGGCGTGTGTCAGGAATGGCATATCGAACAGCAATGCTCCTGCACCCGTTCCTATCGCAAAAAGAAGTCCAATTGCTGTGAGCTTAATATAATCAATTGGGAGAATCGACTTTACTGTCTTGATATCGAAAGCCAGCAGCAAAAGGACGATCGCTCCTGATGTCATCAATCCGCCGATGAATCCGCCGCCAGGATAATAGTGTCCTGCGAAAAATAGATGGATTGAAAACAGGATGATGATGAACAAGGTAACTTTGGTAACCGTCTGAAGGATTACATCGTTGGTTTTCATCTTATTCCTTCCCCCTTGTCAGCCGGAGTCTGATCATGGCGAAAATACCAAGCGCTGCAATACCAAGCACGGCAATTTCAAACATCGTATCAAAGCCACGGAAGTCAACAAGGATAACATTGACCATATTTTCTCCGCCGGCTTTCTTATAGGTATTCTCCACATAGTATTCGGAGATCGACTTGAAGCTCTTGTTGCTGTGAGCCGACAAGGCAATCATGGTGACAATGACTCCGACACCAATCGATACGAGCAGATTCCCCAGTTTAAAACGCATATGTTCTTCTTTCCGGTTGATTTGCGGCAGATGGTAAAAGGCCAGCAGGAACAGGGCAACTGAGACAGTTTCAATGACGAGCTGTGTCAATGCCAGGTCCGGTGCCCGGAAGATAACGAAGAACAGCGCAACTGTGTATCCAACTGAACCAAGCAAAATGATGGATGTGAGCCTTGATTTAGCGAACAAAATTGTAATTGCGGATATAGCCATGATCGCGACGAGCACGACTTCAAAAAATCTGATTGGTGCTACATCGCTGAAATCAAGTGCAAATGCATTTCTGTAGAAGAGCGTCACACCCAAGGCAAGCACAAAGAATGTAAAAATGTAAACAAGGTATGTTCTGATGAACCCGGTCATATATCCTCTCGTGATATTGAGTGAACCGAGTTCCAGCTTTTCGAGCCCACTGTCATAAAAACGGTTGAGAGCAAGTTTTTCAGGGAAGGCCCTGTAAACACCTGTCCATTTAGTGAGCGTTTTGTATAACAGGATTCCGACCGCAATGACCCCAATTGTCATGAATAATTCAGGCGTGAAGCCATGCCAGTGATAGATATGGACTTCGTATGCTTTGCTGTCATCCAAAAGGGCAGGGAGGATCGACCTTAATGCAGGAGAGATCAATCTGCCAGAGATGACATCAGGGTAAATACCGATAATCACTGCAAGGGATGCCAGGATGACAGGCGGAATCAGCATGCCCACTGGTGCTTCATGCGGCTTCTTGTCCAGTTTTTCTGGCTGGTATTTGCCAGTGAACGTCTTGAATACATAGATCATGCTGTACAGGAAAGTGAACACACTTGCTGTCCAGGCGATGATCGGAAACAGGATGCCCCATGTATCGAAGCTGAAAATATCCATTTCAGCGATACGAAGCATGCCCGTGAAAAACATTTCCTTACTTAAGAAGCCGTTGAAAGGCGGGATACCGGCCATTGAGAATGTACCGATGATCGCAAGAGTGAAGGTAATTGGCATGAAGTTCATCAATCCGCCGAGCTTGCGTATATCCCTTGTCCCTGTCTCATGGTCGATGATACCGGTGACCATGAAGAGGCTTCCCTTGAATGTCGCATGGTTGATCAGGTGGAACACTGCTGCAGTGACAGCTACGATGTAATAGCCATCCTGGATTGTTCCATAGTGAAGCGCAGCTGCTCCAGCGCCGAGCAAGGACATGATCATGCCCAGCTGGCTGACAGTCGAGAAGGCCAGGATCGCCTTAAGGTCAACTTGTTTGACGGCAGAGAAGGAACCCCAGAACAGAGTGATGATCCCGATGCCGGCAACAAGCCAGACCCATGTTCCAGAGTGAGCAAACACTGGCGTCATTCTGGCTACCATATAGATTCCCGCCTTGACCATCGTCGCTGAGTGAAGGTACGCACTGACAGGTGTCGGTGCTTCCATCGCATCTGGAAGCCAGATATGGAATGGGAACTGGGCAGACTTTGTGAATGCCCCTAAAAGGAACAAAATCAATGTAGCCGTGAACAACGGATGGTTGACGACTTCATTGGACATGGCAATTGTTTCGGTGATGCTGAAGGTCCCAGTGATCGAATTGAGCAGCAGGATTCCCCCGAACATCGACAATCCGCCAAAAACAGTGATCAGCATTGATTTTTGAGCTCCATACCTGGAACGCTCCCGATGGTTCCAGTAACCGATCAGCAGGAATGAAGAAAAACTGGTCAGCTCCCAGAATGCATACAGGACAATCAAGTTATCCGACAGCACCACGCCAAGCATGGCACCCATGAATAAAAGCAAATAGATGTAGAATGTATTCAATTTTTCCTTTTCAGGAGACAGATAATAAATCGAATACAGTACGACCAACGCGCCTATTCCTGTAATAAGAAGGGCGAATAATAAGCCTAGTCCATCAACCTTGACGGTGAAGTCAATCCCGAGAGATGAAATCCAGGGGATGGTTTCCATGACAGTATCGCCCTGCCTAGTGACGCTGATGAATTGCAGGAAATATCCAAAAAGCACTGCGGGCAGCGGCAGCAAGAACCACCCGGTATGAATTTTGCGGAAGTGCTTATGTAAAAATGGAATTAAGAGCGCGAGTAGAAGTGGTGAAATAACTGCTAGGTGAAGTAACGACAAATGATAATACCTCCTTATAATTCCAATTACGAATTACTTCTTCTTGGCCAGATGAACATTATATTTTTTACCAATTCAACCAAGTTCATGCCTTCTAGTCACTGATGTAAAAATTATATCGTAAAAAATAATCAGATGCATGTCATCGACCTTGATGAGACAAGGTTTTATCAGTGTGTTGAATAAAAATGCCGCAATTTTTGCATACTAACAATGAATAGGGGGGATAAGCCATGACCCGGAAACTTGTTGTATGCGGAGGAATTTTCTTAAGTTTGCTGGCGGGGTTTACAATTCTCGATAACATGGACGAAAAGGAGCTGTCACGTAAAGGGACAGACGCGGATCCCGGTTTGCTGCGTGTCCAGCAAACGGAATTGGACGAGGTTGAAACAGCTAAATCAATACTGCCATTTGGTTCAAGAGAATATGTCCGCATAGTGCCTCGATAGGCATCAGCTTGTTTATACGGATGAAGCCCCAAAAGGTTTCAAAAAAATTTAAAGTTCCTTCAAAAGGAGCTTTTTTTCTTTTGGGTTTATTATTGTGGAAAGCGAATCTAAATCAATTTTATATTGCCGCCAGAAACCAATTCTTTCATAATGTTCAATAGAACAACAAAAGAATTGAGTGAAGCTTTTATTATGAAAAATCCGTACTTAACCGGCTATTTTCCTCTGCTGGCGATCATCATGTTCAGTTTATCCTTATCAATCAGAACCGAGATTGAATTAATATCCATCCTGAAGAATGCAGGTATATATGAAGGAATGCTGGAGTTTTTCTCCGAAACAGGAATCAAACTATCCCTTCTAGCTTTGCTCATGGCGCTTTATTTTATGATTTTTGCTGCTTTGAAGCTGATAGCTGATACAGTCAACAAGGTCAGCCTGCTATTTTTTTCAAAGGACCACGAGGGTGAAAGCCTTAACCGGATCCATCATGGCGCAACGATTTATTTTGCAGCCGGAGCGGCATCGCTTGTCAGCATTTATAGCTGGATTGGAATCGGCGCGATCTTTGCACTGGCAACACTGATTTACTTCTTTTATTTTGTCTATAAAGTCAGCCAAAGTCTGACCATGTCCGGCCTAATCGGGATTGTGTTCTTCCAGGTCATCCTCTGGAGCACACTAGTATTGGGATTCGTTTTTATTGCAGTAAAAGTCTATAACAGCATCATCGCCAGTTTGCCGTTATAGATGGAATGAATATAAGAAAAAACCGGGCAGAATTGCCCGGTTTATTTTTTCATGATGTCCCGCCAGATCAACAGATGCGGTGACTGGCTGTTTATGGCTTCCATGCTCTGGGGCTGATCTTTGCCAACCCAGACGCCTGCGGTTAGAGGTCCGTTGAAGCCGATGAACCAGAAATCCTTGAAGTCATTCGTGGTCCCGGTTTTCCCTCCTGCTGAGGTGCCGGCGACTGACGCTTTCCGGGCCGTTCCAGAGGAAACGGTCTTTTGCATAAGGCCCCTTACTTTTCCTGCAGTGCTTGGGCTCCACACCTGGACAGGTTTTTCATTCCACTGATAAAGCGTTTCTCCATCATGACCAGTTACTTTTACGATTGCCCGGGGCCTGAGATACAACCCATTATTGCTGAAAACCGTATATGCCTGCGTCATTTCAAGCGGACTCAAGCCATTGGTAAAGCCGCCGACCGCAGCTGAAAGCCCATGGTCCTGCCTGGTTACTTTTTCAAAAGAGAATTGTTCGAGGTCACTGAATGCTTCGTCAACTCCGATCTGCTGCAGCAGTCTCACTGCAGGAGTGTTATAGGAGTGGATGAACGCTTTCTCGATTGGAACCATTCCATAAGTTGATCCGCCATAGTTTTTCGGACAATACCCTTTAATGCAGAGCGAACCGGCATTCACTTTTGCATCGGTGCTGACGTTGAACCTTTCGAAATAGGGGGCATAGACAAGCAAAGGCTTGATTGACGAGCCTGGCTGACGAAAGGCCTGGTAGGCTCGATGGAAGTCGCCGCCATGATAATTCTTTCCGCCTGCCAGCGCCACGATCCGGCCAGTTTCATGGTTGATCACTGCCACTGCTCCCTGGATACTTTTATCGCTCAGGTGATGGGTGACTGCCTGAATCGTCCGGTTTTGCAGCCCGGTATCCAGGCTGGTGTGAACCGTGATCCCGGTGCGCAGCAATTCTTCGAGCCTTGAAGACAGTAAGGCTGGATCCTCGATGTTTTCCTGCTCAGAAACTAATTCCTTCAACTCATGCAAAGCAAAGGTCGAATAATCAGGATACGCATTTTTGCGTTGATCGACCTTTAGCTTGATGGCTTCATTTTTTATCTTCTCGACCTCCGAAACACTGATTTTTCCATGCTGCGCAAGCTGGTCCAGCAGCCGCTCCTGGCGTTTCTTCGTCCTGTCAAAATGCTTGAGAGGGTCATAATAGGATGGGTTGTTTGGAATTGCTGCAAGGAAGGCTTGTTCCGCCTTAGACAATTGTGCAGGCTCCTTCTTAAAATAAAAGCCGGACGCAGCCTGTATTCCGTAAGCATTATGCTGGAAGTAGATCGCATTCAAGTATTGCTCCAGAATCTCAACCTTGGTAAAAGTCTTCTCCAGCTGGTATGCATACAAAACCTCACTCAGCTTCCGGTTATATGACTTGTAATGGTTCAAATATTGATTCCTTGCAAGCTGCTGTGTAATCGTGCTCGCACCCTGCTCAATTGTATCGGAATGGATATTGATTGCCAGAGCACGGGCAATACCGGGCAAATCAAAGCCAGGGTGCTTTTCAAAATTACGGTCTTCAGAAACAATGAATATCTCTTTGATGAAATCAGGTATCTCATGCCCCTCTGCATAACTTCTGTTCATCGGCTGAAAAAGCTCGGTGATGACTTTTCCATCAGCATCAAGAATTCTGCTCGTTTCCGTCAGCTTTGTCTTTGTTAAATCGATTTTTCGATCAAGAGTGCCGCTGAAACTTTCCACTCTTTGTGTCTCTTCAAAGGTGAAAACAACAATTGCAATCAAAAGGGGAAACATGAGCAATATCATTAGGTAGCCTGTTGTCATTCGCACGGGGAAATCCCCTTCCTCGTTGTAAAATAATCACTCGTTTAATATCGGAGGTTATGATGTGGTTATTTACAATCCTGGTAAAAAGATCGATTTTACGAAAACCGAAAAAAATGACGGTTTAAATTGCAGAAAATTTAAAAATTTTTCCGGAATCATGATATAATAGAAAAAATAATTGAGAGAAAAGCATATACTGGTTACATACAACTACTGGCTTTTCAGAAAGTTGGGGAAGCATGAGCGAAAATGAAAGGACATTATTTATTGACTTTGAATTTACGATGCCTGACCGGAACAGCAGGAGGCGGGGCTTTTACCAGGAAATCATCGAAGCTGGGGCTGTCCTAGTCGAGAATAATAAGGTGCTCGAGCAATTTTCATCTTATGTGCGGCCGATGCGTTTTCCTGTATTGACTGAACGATGCCGGTCCTTCCTGAACATTTCCCAGGAGCAGGTGAATTCAGGTATTTCGTTCAAGGATTTGGCAGATAAGCTGAAGTCGATGGGTGGAAACAAGAATTGTCAGGTGGTCACATGGGGCAATATGGACATGAAGGTGCTGCATCATAATTGCCAGCAGGCTTCCGTGGCATTCCCGCTGCCAGGAAAGCAAATCGATCTTTCGATGGAATACAAGCGATTTTTTGGCGACCAGAACCAGACAGGACTATGGAAGGCTGTCCAGGAGTATGGAAGGGAAGGAACAGGCAAGCATCACCGCGCGCTTGACGATGCTCTGACAACCTACCATATTTACAAGCTTGTCGAGAAAGACAAACAATATCTTCAGAAACCAGAACCTGCGACGATCGGGGATATGGTCGATTTTTCCAAGCTGCTCAATAAATTCGCATAAAAAAGCCAGATTGGAAACAACAATCTGGCTTTTGGCGTTCTATTTGAAATAGTCCTTTTCAAGTGAATCCAGGTTTCTCAGGCTTTGCCTTGCCCAGGCGGAATCGTCGGCCTCGAGTTCAGCACGCAGCTTGCTGGCTGCTTCTCTTAGCGAAACCGTATAATCAGGGAGTTCGCCCTCGAATAGCTTGACCATTTTTTCAGGGATGTTTGCCTGTTCACGGTAGGAAAGCGCCTTTCTTTCATGGAAAAAACCAACCTCGGCATCCTTCGGGTTATGAAGGTCGCCCTGCATTGGATGTTTGGCAACTGCCAATACTCGGACAAGATAGTGCTGGGGGCGGCGCTCGGTGATTTCACCTATGTATTTACCGGTTTTATAGATGGCGGTCACTCGATCGCCAATGTTCATTTCAGCCATGGTGGATGCTCCTTTCGGGAACGAATTTCTTTCATTATATCAAAATCAAAGATGCAAAACAGTCAGCAATGCTTTAAAGTGTCTAATAGGAGGGATACATACAATGATGAAAAAAATAGCAGCAGTATTATTTATGATGATGATGGTCCTGGCAGGCTGCGGGACGGCAGATGAGAAGCAGGAAGCAGAGCAGCCAAAAGAAGAAGCGAAGGATAATGGTGGACAAGCCGATCAGGCCGAGGGCGATGAAGACATCGTTTACCCTCAGCTGACAGCGGAAGTCCAGGAAAATGAAAGGCTTGTGGAAATAGTTACATCCATGGGGACGATCAAAATCAAGCTCTTCCCTGAACAGGCGCCAAAAACGGTCGAAAACTTCATCAAACATAGCGAAGATGGCTATTACGAGGGAGTCATTTTCCACCGAGTCATCGACGGATTCATGATCCAGGGCGGCGACCCTGACGGAACAGGAATGGGCGGGGAAAGCATTTACGGCGGCCCATTTGAAGACGAGATCTCAAGGCAGTTGTTCAATATCCGCGGAGCACTATCAATGGCAAACGCCGGACCCAACACGAATGGAAGCCAATTCTTCATCGTCCAAAACAAAGAAATCGATGCGAGCCTTCCGGAAAAAATGAAGCAAGCAGGCTATCCGGAAGAAGTGGTCAAGATGTATGACAATGGCGGAACACCGCACCTCGATGGCAAGCACACCGTCTTTGGACAAGTAGTCGAAGGAATGGATGTCGTCGATAAAATCGCTGCAACCCCAACAGGAGATGCTGACAAGCCGGAAAAAGACGTCGTCATTGAAAAAATCAATGTCCTGAAATAGGCAGTTTCTTCAAGTTGGACGAAATCTCAAAGCTTGCTATAATGTGAGGAGAAGCGTTTCCCAGCTGAAGAAAGGAAGATGAGAATGAGTAAGTGGTTTGTCATCTCATTGTTTTTATATTTCCCTGAAGATAAGACTGAATATATTCCAGCAGCGTTGACCATGGTCATTTTCCTGATCGGAGCCATCCTCACGATGCGATTCATCATCAAGGTTTCCAAGAAGGAAGCCCAGAAAGCCAAGGAATTCGAACAGGCCATCATGAAGCGGAATGAAGAAGCGAAGGAGAACAGCTGATTGCGGCTGTTCTTTTTTTATTTGAAAAAATTCATACTTCCGTTGTTTTTTTTCTTCGTGGTGTCCCGCTAGACAGCATCCTGGCAAAGTTTGAGGCATGTTGCCTGGCTTTTTTTGCTTGCTGAAACGTTATATTCCCCGTTGGAGGGCGGATAATCCCCCGTTGGTCGAGATATATCCCCCGTTGGTCGAGATATATTCCCCGTTGGCGGACGGATATTCCCCGTTGGCCGGGATATATTCCCCGTTGAGGCAAACATTCCTGTCCCGGCACTTTACTGTGTATTTTCGGGAATGTGAAACTGGAAAAAATCGCACATTATTTCCAGTTCGCTATAAAAATTAGATTTTCGCTTTAATAATCATTTTTTCGCTATTAAAAAGGAATTTTCGCTATAAAAAATCTTTTTTCGCTATTAAATCGGGATTTTCTATAAAATCTGCGCTGGCGTATTAACTCAAGGTTCCTGACCTGAATTTCATCCTTTATTTCACCTTTTTAGGTTTAACACCCCGAAAATCGGGGTAAAAGTCATGTTTTCATTATTTTAGTAAAGCGTTATAATACAATTTATATTCTAAAACCATGTGAGTAGGGGTATAAATTGAAAGACTTACAGATAGAGAATATTGTCGAACGTATTCTGGCACATTCTGGCAGTGATGTGAAGGTGGAGCTTGAATCTTATTTCCCTGGTGACCGGTTTGCGGGCGGGAAGTATAATTTTGGAACTCATACGATTACTTTATATATGGAAGAAATCAAGGCGCAGTGCCTGCAGATTTTTTCATCATTGGATTCATTTGAGGATTATCTCGCCGTGGTGTTTGCCCATGAAATCGGACATGCTGAAGACAAGCAGCTTGCAGAGTTGATCGATCAAATGGATGCTTGCCATCATGACTACACCAGGAAGGGAATCGCGCTCCAAATCGAGGAGAACGCATGGGACTATGCGAGAAAGCTGCTCCCGCAAAAGCTGCATTCCTTTATGGAGACGATCATCCACTATTCCTTGCAGCCATATTACGAAGCGCTCGAAGTCAGTGCATAAAAAGGAGCCTTCCGCCGACCAATCAGCGGAGGCTCCTTTCGTTATATTAACTAAATGCTCTCTTCAAACGTTCCAGTCCTTCATTCAAAGTCTCCCGCGGGCAAGCTAGATTCATCCGGACAAACCCTTCGCCGCCTTCACCGTATTTCGTTCCTGGTTCAAGTCCGAGTTTTCCCTTGTACAGAAGCTTATCCTTGATTTCCTCATCATTCAACCCAAGTCCGCGACAGTCTATCCACAAAAGATACGTTGCATCTGCTTTCATTGGCTTCAGAGCTGGCAAATGTTCCGAGATATAATCGGTTGCAATCTGCATGTTTTCAGCAAGATACGCCAGCAGCTGATCCAGCCACTCTTCGCCATGGCGGTATGCTGCTTCGATTCCGGCAATCCCGAAGGTGTTTAATGTGAAGAATCCCTGCTCCTGCTGGATCCGTTTGAATTTCGTCTTCAATTCTTTGTTCGGAATCAATGCGGCAGACGATTGAAGACCAGCCAGATTAAATGTCTTGCTTGGCGCGACAAACGTCACGGTGATTTCCCTGAACTTTTCGTTTATGGATGCAATCGGGATATGGACATTTGGTTCAAAAACGAGGTCGGAGTGGATCTCATCGGATACGATCAGGCAATCATGCTTCAGGCAGAGGTCGCCGATTTTTTCGAGCTCTTCCTTAGTCCACACCCGGCCGCCTGGATTGTGCGGGTTGCAGAGGATGAACATCTTCACTCCTTCCTGCAGCTTCGCTTCAAAGTTTTCAAAATCGATTTCGAAACGCTCGTTTTCATAGATCAGTCTGGAAGTCACTAGCGTACGCTCATTGTCTTTTACCATATTGAAAAATGGTGTGTACACAGGTGAATGCACGAGCACCTTATCACCTTTTTCCGTAAAGGCACGGATCGCTGTGCTGATGGAAGGGACAACCCCTTCGCTAAAAACAATTGATGATGCCTTGAACTCGCAGTTATGGCGCCTCTTCATCCAGTCCTGGATGGCTTCGGTCACGGAAAGGGGGACAAATGTATAACCAAACACTCCATGGTCAATCCTCTCCCTTAATGCATCGATAACAGCCTGGGGAGGTTGGAAATCCATGTCCGCGACCCACATCGGCAGGACATCACCTGTCCCGAATACCTTTTCCGTTGCATCCCACTTCACGGAATGGGATTTGTTCCGGTCAACCACTTTGTCAAAATCAATTCTATCCACTATGTACGCACCGCCTTTTCCTGAAAAAATTTAACTCATTCTATCTTTATGATAAGATATTTCTAAAAAATAATCAGGTGATTGAATTGGAATCAAAGGAACTTAGCTATAAATTAATTGATGTGCTGAATAAATGGGATCCTTTTAACATGGGAGAAGGCGGATTCGACCCGGAAATTGCGGATATCCTCCAGGCTGTCCATGATTATGATGACGGTGATCTAATCGCAAAAAGGATCCAATCTGTATTCGAGTTTTCATTCGAACAAGTATTGCCATACAAAGAGTGCCTGACAATAGCGAACACTTTGCTCGGAATCAAGAATGAGGACGTTTGTTCCTTGTAATGCATAAAACGGCAGCCATCAGCGGCTGCCGTTTGCTGTTGCTTCCGTTATAGCTTCTTCGGCCATGAAGCTGTTGATCAGCTGGTGGACTTCTTCTGGCTTTTCCTCAGGAACAAGATGGCCGGTCTCCTTCAAGATAATCAGCTCCGAGTTCCGTAAGTCCTTTTTCAGGCGTCTCCCGATACTGACGGGGACGACCTTGTCATGTTCTCCCCAGATCATCAGGCATGGTGACTCGATTTTTTTCAATTCCTCTGACGTAAGGTCGCCCTCGCGATGGCGGATCATCATCGTCAACGCTTTGAAAATATCGTCCTCAAGGAAAGGTGTGAGATACCCGTAAAGCATTTCGTCATTGATCATTGAATGGTCATAAACGACATTTTGCAGGTTTTGTTTTACCCCTGACCGTGCAAGATGGAATTTTACATACAGGTGGAAATAAGGAATATAACTCGACAGCACAAGCGGGAGCTTAGCCCTTTTTAAATATCCCGAGCTGCAGAGCAGAATTCCTTTTTTCGCATTTTCGGGATAATGCAATAGTATGTTCAGGGCAATCTGGCCGCCCATCGAATGACCAACGACAGTAAATGTCGGGATGCCGAGGGATTTCATCAATTCCACAACCGTTGTCGCAAGATTATGGTACGAATATTTGAAGCTCGAAACCTTGCCGCTTTTGCCAAACGGCGGAAGGTCGACGGAAATGACGTTATAATCCTCTTTCAGCAGCGGAATCAAATGCCTGAAGCTGAAAGTGGAGGAAAGAAAACCATGGAGCAGCACGAGCGTTTCTTCAGCTTCTGGGTGCTGGTAATGCTCATAATAAAGATCAATTCCTCTAACGGTTTTATTCCTGGAGAATTCCATACGGCTTTCACTCCTGACATTATTTACGAAATATGTAAGGTATGCCATTTATTTTCCCCGCGAATCGTAACTTCACACAAAAATTTCGGATTTTATTTGAAAAAGGCTGTTTTCGCTTGGTTGTCGCTTATCGCGTGTTCCAGTTTTCGCTTTGCTCTTGTAAAGAAACAAAAAAAGATGGACACCCATTACAGGTGCCCATTAAAAAAGGGGGGAATACTAGAAAGCCTTATGGGAATAGGATAGCCAGATTGCCCGAATGCTATACATCATTTTTCGGAATTTTGTACAAAAATAGCAGGCAGAAAAAATCTGCCTGCTGGTGCATTTCACTGTTATAAGTTGCTTGGTTTTTGTTCGAGTTCTGGCGGTGCAGCGTAATAAATTTGTCCCATAAGCTCTGATGCAGGGACATCAAGGGCAGTTGAGATCTTTAGAATCGTCTGCAATTTCGGTGTTTGCTCTCCGCTTTCGTACCGTCTGATCGTCTGCGTACCCACCCTGATTTTCAACGCGAGCTCTTCCTGGGACATACCAACGCGTTCACGGCACATTTTGATATTGTGTCCAATTGCAGTCATCGCTCATCACCTCCAATTAAAATATCTCCTACTATAAGTTTATCATTAAATTTTTGAAAATATCGACAATAATGTGAACGTTTTCTTAACTTTAAAGTATACCAATCGACTGAAGAAAAACAAAACCAATGCCGACGGGCACAATATAGCGAATCGAGAAGTACCACATCCTGAATAATAATGGCTGTTCTCCTGAACCTTGCTCAAGTTCCTGCCTGACCATCTTTCTTGGCAGCGCATAGCCGACAAAAATGGCAATGAATAAGGCACCAAGCGGCAGGGCGATATTGCTTGTCAGGAAGTCTGCAAGATCAAAGAAGGTTTTACCGAAAAAGGTGACATCAGATAAAATCCCGAATGAAAGCGCGTTTGGGATTCCTGCTGCAAAAACGAGCAAGCCACTGATCCAAGCATACTTCTTGCGCTTATCCTTGTTCCCCTTGGAAAGAACAGCAACTATGATTTCCAGGATGGAAAAGGCCGAAGTCAGGGTTGCGAATAACAGCAGAACAAGGAAAATTGTCAAGAAGATCCCGCCGAATGCCAATTCTTCAAAAACGGCTGGCAGGACGACGAAAACAAGTCCCGGTCCGGCTTCAGGCTCTAATCCAAATGCGAAGACTGCAGGGAAGATGACCAAGCCGGCAAGCAATGAAATCAAAATATTAAGGCCTACGACCGAAAATGCTGATTTAGCCAGGCTTTCGCCTTTTGGTAAGTAAGAAGCATAGGTAACCATTACGGAAAGTCCGACGCTTAATGCAAAAAAGGATTGCCCCAGTGCCAACAGAACTGTCTGGCCGGTAACCGCAGACCAATCCGGCTTCAACAGGAACTCGACCCCAGCCATTGCGCCATTCAGCGTCAATGATCGGATGACAAGTATGATAAAAAGGATGAACAATGCCGGCATCATGTATTTGCTGGCTTTTTCTATTCCTTGCTGAACGCCGCCCTGTACGACCAAGATGGTCAGCAGCAGGAAGAGTAATTGAACAGCGACAGCTTCTACGGGATTGGAAATGATTTTTTCAAAAGTGGCTCCATATTCCGGCTGGCTAAGTCCGGACAATCCTCCCGTCAGACTGCGGACAAGGTAAGACAGAATCCAGCCGCCGACTACACTATAGAAAGAAAGAATCAGGAACGAGGCGATTACCCCTCCATATCCAAGCAGCGGCCAGGCGCTTTTCGGTGCCAGATGTTTATAGGACTGGACAGCATCCTTTTGTGAGTTCCGGCCGATGATGAATTCGGCCAGCAGGATGGGACCGCCGATAAAGATCGTCATCAGCAGGAAGAAGACCAGGAAGATTCCGCCCCCATTTGTGCCTGCCATATATGGAAACTTCCAAATTGCCCCAAGTCCAATGGCAGAACCTGCGGCAGCCAGGATGAACCCCAACTTTGATGACCATTGTTCGTGCTTGCTCATAAGAAAACTCCTTTGTATAAGTCTGAATGTAAATATTTTCTGACAAAACAGAAAAATTATCTTTATATGGTACTATTTTTTCAGGTAAAAGCCTAGCTTTTTTATGCTTATTTCAATATTTAAGTTTTTTGTTATTTTTTTGAAACAAAACAGATTTTATGCCGTTTCATAGTAAAAGAAGTTTTCACTGGATCGCATGCGGCCGCACGGTGTTACCGAATAAAACCACGTGAAGACAACTTAATAATGAAGCGAAATCAGTTTGGGGGATACAAATGAATGACGAGGAATTAGTATTCCGGGCGCGGAACGGCAATATGCAGGCGTTCGCGGAGTTGATTGATATCCATACTCCGACAGTCAAGCGCTTTGCGTTCCAGCTTGGGAATAAATATGACGACATAGACGATATCACACAGGAAGTATTTGTAAGAGTCTATCGCTTCCTGGAACAATTTTCGCACGCGAAGTTCACAACCTGGCTGTATAAAATCACCCTGAATGTCACCAGGGATTTTGCCCGAAATAAACAGAGGCAAATCAAGAAGGTTTTGAAAATCGGCAAGGAGCGTACCTACAACGGAAAAACGGCAGAGGAGAACATCCTTCGTTATGAGGAGGACAGGGCGCTGCATGAATGCATCCAGAAACTTGATGAAAAGTACCGCATTCCGATCATCCTCTTTTATTTTCATGATAAAAGCTACGATGAAATCGCCGAAATCACCGGGATTTCACTGGCAAATGTAAAAACGCGCCTGTTAAGAGGAAAGGAACATTTGAAGAAACTGCTCGTTTTAGCCGATAGGAAGGAAGGTGAACGGCATGGATGATCAATTATTGGAGAAACGACTCGACAGTCTGAAAAAAGCCTATAATGAGATGCCAGAAGAGGAGAATCGTTCCGCCATCCTCGCGGCGATCAAAAAAGACCAGAAGAAAAAGCGCACGAACAAATGGCTGCACTTGCCCTATGCTGCCAGCTTTATTGGTGTCGGCATGATTGCCGGGGTTTTGATGATGCAGTACATCGGCGACCATATACCTTCCGGGGAAAAAACAGAGCAGCGCCAGGCCTCCGGCGAGAATGCAGGAACCGGGCTGAAGAAGGCTGATGTGAAGGCGGAGTTTGAAGAGCTGCGCAGTTATTATACTGAAAAGCAGAAGGATACGAAAGAAAAATTAGGGCTGGGTGCAGGTTTTGAGAAATGGTTGTTTCTAAGTATGGAGGAATTGAAGGGAACAGAAGCAAACATGCTTGATAACCTGGATAACACCAGTCAAGTTGAACTTGAACTAGAGATAAAGCAGCTGAAAGGAACAATCGACGAATCATTCACCTTGCCGGGCAAACTCATTGAAGAAATTTCAAAAGGCGATCCTGATGAAAAAGTGGGCAGGAGGGAAGAACTTTTATCCTTGCAGCTCGAATCCTATCTTGGTGCTTATATGCAATCCATGGTGTTCCATGAATGGGATTTGAACCAGGCGACTGAGCAGGAGGGTGTAACGGCTGTATTAGAGAAGCTGAATCGAGGCGGAAAGGGTCTCGCGTCGGCAAATTTGAGAAAACTGGCTGCAAGTGCAGTTGAAAATGGCTATGCTTTCAGGGAAGAGGACGGCAGAATCCTCCCATACATCGATTTCATCAGAGTCGCTGAGCGCTTGAAGCCAAATGGCAATAAGGATTTTATCAAATACTTGGTATTGAGAAGCAATAAAATCCAGGACCGAAACGGGGTTGTAATGTCCTATCAGAAACTGGGGGAGCTATTGGTCAAGCTTGAGAGGGAAAGTTTTGGCGTGAAGGACAGCATGATTCACCAAACGATGATGAATGATGCACAATCACTATATGCGCTATTTGTAATCGGTTCCCCTTTGAACTCTTTGTTCGATGAGAACAATCTTTTAAAGGGTGAGGTGAAAAAAGCGTATCAATACGTGATTGACCTATATCCAGACACTGATACAGCGAAGGCTCTGGAAACTCACTATGTGCAGTTAGAGAAAGCTGGGTTTAAGAAGCCGGCTGATGGAGATCTGCATGTGGAACTTTATCCGGAATACCTGCAGATCCCAGCGCCACAGGGGCGGCAACAGGAAGAAAAGTTTATTCAAAGTATCTACTTATTGCCTGAAGAGCTCCTGGCAGCCTATAAGGGGTTTTCGGTTGAAAAGGATTTCGACATACTAAGGGATTTTGGACCGTTTGAAATCATGCAGCTGTACTTCTATGCAGACAGTCTTGAGGATTATGGAACAAAATATGCTCTTTACAGTAAAAATGGCGAAAAGCCGCCGGAAGACCGATATATTAAGGAACAGCAAGAGTCAGGCCATAAACTGGGAGAATTGCTTAGAGGCTATGAGTACGGTACGCTCTACCAAGCAAATGACACAGAGGAAATAGTCGGAGTCCAAATGCATTTCAAAAATCCAGAGAATAACATGGTCTTCCAGGTTATCGAGGAAGACGAAGGCTGGAAGGTAAGGTATATGCCTTTCCAGTAAATTGATATGGAAACACCTAAATAGAATTATCTTATTCCTTTTGATAAATGCTACAGAATATGATATAATTTTTTATTGCGTATTAATGGGATAAAATAAAACAATATTTAGGAGTGTTACCATGTCAGAAAAAATCGAAGTAGGCAGCGTTTTAACAGGTAAAGTTACAGGAATCCAGCCATATGGCGCTTTCGTAGCATTAGATGAAAATACACAAGGTCTAGTGCACATCTCAGAAATCACACACGGCTATGTTAAGGACATTAACGAGCACCTTACAGTTGGCGACGAAGTGAAAGTGAAAGTTTTGTCAATTGATGAAGCTGCTGGAAAAATTGGTCTTTCCATCCGTGCTACTGAAGAAGCACCAGAACAGCCACAGCGCGCTAAGAAGCCACGCAGCAAGCGTCCAGCTGCTGTCGTTCAACACCAGGACGATTCAGCACAAGGCTTCAACACATTGAAGGATAAGCTTCAAGAGTGGATCAACCAGTCAGATATGGCTAAGAAGTAATATGAGCTAGCAGAAAAACCGGACATTGCGTCCGGTTTTTTTTATAGGGAAAGAAAGGGGGAATTCTTGAGTGGTTAGCTGGTTCTTCCAAAATAGAAGCTGAAGCTTGAAGAAATGTCCGAAGTCACCCGTTGTTCGAACAAAATAGAAGCTGAAGCTTGAAGAAATGTCCGAAGATGCCCTATGTTCGGACAAAATGGAAGCCGAAGCTTGTCAAAATGTCCGAAGTCACCCCATCTTCGGACAAAATGGAAGCCGAAGCTTGTCAAAATGTCCGAAGATGCCCTATGTTCGGACAAAATGGAAGCCGAAGCTTGTCAGAATGTCCGAAGTCACCCCATCTTCGGACAAAATGGAAGCCAAAGCTTGTCAGAATGTCCGAAGTCACCCCATCTTCGGACAAAATGGAAGCCAAAGCTTGTCAAAATGTCCGAAGTCACCCCATCTTCGGACAAAATGGAAGCCAAAGCTTGTCAAAATGTCCGAAGTCACCTCAGCTCCCCAAGATTCACCGGATTCCTACCTTCCTCCTCCAAAGTAAGGCCAAATTAGCCACAATTCAGTATTTTCTTTTATAAGGGGGTTAAAATGAAAGAGCTTACAGGTTACAATATGATTGTCTAACCAATTCTTCATTGGAACGGAGGAAATATCTTGACTACAAAAACGAGTTCTCTTATTGAACAGACTGAAAAGTATGGTGCGAATAACTATCATCCGCTGCCGATTGTCATTTCCAAGGCTGAGGGTGTTTGGGTACATGACCCTGAAGGCAATAAATACATGGACATGCTTAGCGCGTACTCTGCTGTCAACCAGGGGCACCGCCATCCGAAGATCATCCAGGCTTTGAAAGACCAGGCTGACCGTGTGACGCTGACATCCCGGGCTTTCCACAATGACCAGCTTGGTCCATGGTATGAGAAGATTTGCAAACTGACGAACAAAGAGATGGCTCTCCCAATGAACACCGGAGCAGAAGCAGTTGAGACGGCTGTCAAGGCTGCTCGCCGCTGGGCTTACGATGTAAAAGGTGTTACTGAAGACCAGGCTGAAATCATCGCTTGTGTCGGCAACTTCCATGGCCGTACGATGACGGCGGTTTCCCTTTCCTCTGAAGCGGAATACAAGCGCGGATTCGGGCCGATGCTGCCTGGCATCAATCTAATTCCATACGGAGATCTTGAAGCCTTGAAAGATGCCATCACTCCTAATACGGCTGCTTTCCTGATTGAACCTATCCAGGGTGAAGCAGGGATCGTCATCCCGCCTGAGGGCTTCATGAAGGCTGCGTATGAACTATGTAAAGAAAACAATGTCTTGTTCATTGCGGATGAAATCCAGGCAGGCCTGGCCAGATCCGGTAAAATGTTCGCTTGTGAATGGGAAGGCATTGAGCCTGATATGTACATCCTTGGAAAAGCATTAGGCGGCGGGGTGTTCCCGATTTCCTGCGTGGTTGCGGACAATGATGTACTTGGTGTATTCAATCCAGGTTCGCATGGTTCAACGTTTGGGGGCAATCCGATGGCATGCGCCGTTTCGATCGCCTCCCTTGATGTCCTGATCGATGAAAAACTGGCTGACCGTTCACTCGAACTTGGCGAATATTTCGTCAGCAAGCTTCGTGAAATCGACAATCCAATGATTAAAGATATCCGCGGCCGCGGCCTCTTCATTGGGGTGGAATTAACCGAACCTGCCCGCAAGTATTGCGAAGAGCTGAAAGAGGAAGGCCTCCTTTGCAAAGAGACACATGATACAGTCATCCGTTTCGCTCCTCCACTTGTCATCAGCCAGGAAGAACTCGACTGGGCAATTGAGCGCATCAAGAAAGTTTTGTCTTAATTAACACAGAAAAACCCGCCTCCGAGGCGGGTTTTCATGTTTTATCGAGTTGCGCGTGGCTCTGCAGCTCTTTCCTCTCTCTCGCTTGGCGCGAATAGAAGTCCAAGATTTATTAAACCAGCTAGACCGACAAGACCATAGATGATTCTGGCCAAGGCTGAATCCTGCCCGCCGAAAATAGCTGCAACAAGATCGAATTGGAAGAATCCGACTAATCCCCAGTTGATCGCTCCGATAATCGTAAGAACCAGTGCAATACGTTGGATACCGCTCATGAACTTTTCCTCCTTGAAAAAATTTTGTTCGTATATATATTTGTTCAGCGAAGAATGAATTATACATCTTCGCTATATTAAACAGTACCCTGGCCAAAAAATTTATAACATTTTGCAGCACATCGGTGGAACATTAAGAAGTGTATTTTTTTTGCATTGCTTTTTAAAAAGGAACATAATGAGCGTTAGAGGAAGGTGACTTAAATGGATAACTTTACGTTTTATAATCCAACAAAATTAATCTTTGGCAAAGGCCAACTTGAAGAACTGAAAAATGAAGTTCCGAAATACGGAAAAAAAGTTCTTCTTGTTTATGGCGGAGGAAGCATCAAGCGCAACGGTCTGTATGATTCCGTCAAGAAACTTTTACATGAGATTGGCGCGGAGGTTTCTGAGCTTCCCGGTGTTGAACCCAACCCTCGATTGTCGACTGTTCATAAAGGTGTGAAGATTTGCAAGGAAGAAGGGATTGGATTCCTTCTGGCTGTAGGCGGAGGCAGTGTCATTGACTGCACGAAAGCCATTGCCGCTGGTGCAAAATATGATGGCGATGCCTGGGATCTAGTCACAAAGAAGGCTTTCGCAACTGAAGCACTTCCTTTCGGCACAGTTCTTACTTTGGCGGCTACAGGCTCTGAAATGAATGCAGGCTCCGTCATCACGAATTGGGAAACGAATGAAAAATATGGCTGGGGCAGCCCGGTCACATTCCCGCAGTTCTCGATCCTTGATCCGGTTAATACATTCACGGTTCCTAAGGACCAGACCATTTATGGGATTGTCGACATGATGTCCCATGTATTCGAACACTATTTCCATTTGACTGAGAACACCGAGTTCCAGGACCGTATGTGTGAATCGTTGCTTTTGACTGTCATGGAAAAGGCACCAAAACTCCTTGAGGACCTGGAGAATTACGAATACCGCGCTACCATCCTGTATGCCGGAACAATGGCGTTGAATGGCATCCTGAACATGGGATATCGCGGCGACTGGGCGACGCATAACATCGAGCACGCTGTTTCTGCTGTGTACGATATCCCTCATGGAGGCGGCCTGGCGATCCTGTTCCCGAACTGGATGAAGCACAACCTCCATGTAAAACCGGAACGATTCAAAACAATGGCGGTCCGAGTATTTGGGGTGAATCCGGATGGCAAGACAGATGAAGAGGCCGGATTGGAAGGAATCGAAAAGCTGCGTGAATTCTGGAACAGCATCGGAGCTCCTTCCCGATTGGCAGATTACGAAATTGATGACAGCAAGATTGAACTGATGGCAGATAAAGCAATGATCAATGGTGAGTTCGGCAACTTCGCGAAACTCAATCGTGAGGATGTACTTGAAATCTACCGCATGTCTTTATAAAGAAGTGTCTGTACAGGTGCAGATTGTGCACCCATCACCACAGGCCAATCAAGGACCCGGGAATGATCCTGGGTCCGTTTTTTTGTGCGCTTCCTCTAATGTTTTATCTGGGTATTTTGACTGCATTCTGTGACAAAAATATTACCTCGACCTGTCGAAATAAGCTTTTTCCTACTGAATTTATCATCTTTTTCGGAGAAAAAATGAAGCCTAAGAAATATTTACCAATAAATATTCTAGGTCTAAATGTTTAAGCGGCTGTGCATCGGTGGTAAGTCTCTAACTGTAAGACAATGGAGCCTGAGGAATTATTTACATACATGTAATGTCATCCTTCATGTCAAAAGCAAACCTGCTGAAAAGCAGCGACGCACAGCAAGGAGTCTAAGGCTGTAAGGCAGCTATGTCGTCCAGCCGCCATGAACTTCAGATATCATTCCTATGGCTTGTATTGTTTGCTGACAAAAGTTGAATAAGCAAAGGAAGGGGGAGTGGACTCTCTTATAATAACTGAATATTCAGTTATTTTGACTATCATATTTTACAAGAAAAGGGGTAGAAAAGTTGAAGTTATCCAAGCGTTTCTTTATCATTACTGCATTTATGTTAATGTTTATGATTACCTTACCTGTCTCCGGGACATTTGCTGAAGGAAACAAAACACAAAATCTCAAAGAAGAAAAACAACAAAATGATAAACCAGCTCAAAATGGGATTGATCAGGCACAACCATCAGCTAAAGCAGACGATAGTGAAAACAAAGCTGATAAAACAGAGGAAAGCAACACTTCTAATAATGAGGATGCAGATCTCGGTCAAGCAGGAGAAGAAGAGAACAAGGAATCTGACCGAAATAAGGAAGATCCTCCAGTTGAAGAAGCTGTTAATGATGAAGAAACCGAAGGGGATTCTGAGACACCTTTAGATGAAGAAGGAGAAAACGAACCAGCTGAAAATGACTCCCCGCCAGCTGAGAATGGAAATAAAAGCACGCAAGTCCATCTGCATATAAATAAATGCATGGCTCCAGTGGAGTCCGGGTTTGTCCTCGTGAATGGCGAATGGCAGGAAATGACGAACCCAGGCAGTTCGCCGTTATTCAAACTGTTTGACGATGGAGAGTTCATAAAGGATGATATCACAGCATTCAAGTTGATTTTCACAACCGGCCAGGAACTTGTCGTTCAGGTCAGCGAGATCAGGGTTGGCGTCGAGGCAGAGGGCTCAATCAACTACTGGCTGGATGACTGCGAGCTTCCTGTTGAGGATCAAGAGCCTGTTGAAGAACCTGCTGAACCAGAAGAAAAGGTAAATTTACTGTCTTTTATCAATATCATGTTCTTTGAGTACCACGAGAAGATTGAAAAAGTTACATTGCTGATGATGAATGGCCAAAGGTTTGAGTTTGAACGAAACAAGCAACTGTTCACTTTAAGTCTTACGGAAAAAGTCGAGTTAGAGATGATCCGAGGAATCGAGATAACCAGAAATGGCGAAACAAAGCTGATCCTCCTATCCCAGCTTTCAGAAGAATCTATTGAAATTTCAGAGGGTGAGCTCACCTTGCAGCTTAACGGGAATGTACTTGGCGGTAACGTAGAGGAAGTAATTGAAGAAGATGAATCCTCAGAGGTTCCAGCAGATGGTTCAGGAAACGATACTGGCGGAACGACCACTCAGGAAGTATGGAACGGTAAAGTCCTCCCGCAAACAGGAGAAGGCAGCAGGATGATGTTCTATGTACTTGGTTTCATGATTGCGGCAGCAGGAGTTTTAGTGCGATTCAGAAACCCGATAAAGAACTAATGTTTTGGGAGGGGAAGGAATTCCCCTCTTGATTATTTTATGAGGTGAAAATCATGAATAAAAAAATATTGTCTGCCTGGATGGTCCTTATGGGACTTTCCATCTTCTTTTATCCAGCTATGAAAGATTATTATACTTCCTACAATCAGGAGAAGATGATTGAAAAATGGGAGGACAATGATAACGGCGCTGCTGCCAGCCTGGATGAATTGGAGAAAGTCTTCAGCATGGAAACACAGGCAGAAACTATCGAGTCTGAAGAGGAAAAGCAAGACGATCATGTCCCGGCAGCTGTAGAAACAAAGCAATTGGCCAATGGGATGGTAGGCGTGATTGAGATTGACAAGATTGGCCTGCAGCTTCCGGTGTTGAACGGTGCATCAATGACGAACCTGGATCATGGAGCAGGAGTCCTGGAAGGCACGCCGATGCCGGGGATGCCCGGAAACAGTGCGATTGCTGCCCACCGCAGCAGAGGGTTTGGAAAAATGTTCAACCGGCTGGATGAGATTGGGACAGGGGATACCGTGACAGTTAGGGATAAAAACAATACTTATGTGTATGAAGTGTACGATACCGTGGTGGTCGAGCCTGATGACATTTCCGTCCTGAACGGGAGCGAAGATGAGAAGACGCTCACACTGATTACATGCACGCCCATCGATACAGCCACACACAGGCTGATCGTCAAAGCCAGGATTCGCCCTTAGACGTTTTCGTGCCGGTTGAGAGGGTAAGGGGGTAATAATATCACAGACCTAGGAGGAGAATATGGAATTTAACAGTGTTCTGCTGGCATTCGTTTTGATTGCGGTTCTGCTGGCTGCCGGGATGCTGATGCGGATGACGATTCCTTTTTTCCAAAAGTATTTCATCCCCACCTCACTTATTGCCGGACTCATCGGTTTGTTAGTAAGCAAAGAGGCTTTAGGAAAGCTGGGGGCAGTCATTCCAGGTGCAGCATTTCTGGAGAATGGTATTTATACGGAGAAAGTATATGAGACGATGCGCGAGATACCGGAAGTGGCCATTACGATTATTTTTGCGTCACTTTTTCTAGGTAAAAAAATCCCTGGCATCAAAAAAATCTGGGAAATTGCCGGGCCTCAGGTGGCATATGGGCAGACGGTGTCATGGGCTCAATATGTCGTTGGACTCCTGCTGGCGATTTTTCTTTTGAAGCCTGTATTTGATTTGCCCCCAATCGCGGGTGCATTGATTGAAATCGGTTTTGAAGGCGGTCCAGGGACCGCTGCCGGCATGAGAGGAACATTCGATGCCCTCGATTTTCCCGAGGGTGCCAGTCTCGCACTTGGACTGGCGACAGTTGGAATTCTAACAGGAGTCATCACTGGCATCATTATCGTCAACTGGGGAATCAAAAAAGGGATTGCCAAGCAAGCGAAGAAGGCATCAGAACTGTCTGAAAGAGAGCGGAAAGGACTTTACCCGGAAGGTAAAGAAAAAACGGCAGGAGAGCTTTCGACTAAAACCGAATCGATCGAAGGGTTTACTGTCAATTTCCTTTTTATCTTTGTTGCCATTGGCTTGGGAATGCTTTTGCTGAAGGGTCTGGTGCTGCTTGAGGAGGCAACATGGGGTCCTGCCTTTGACATCGAAGTGATCAAGCATGTTCCTCTGTTTCCCATGGCCTTGCTCGGAGGTGTGGCAACCCAGCTTCTCTACAGCAAGTTCATTCCGTATAAACTCATAGACAAAAAGGTACTGGCCCGAATTGAAGGGTTTTCCCTGGATGTGCTGATCGTGGCATCAGTAGCAACGCTTTCCATTTCAGCCATCAGCGAGAACATCATGCCTTTCTTGATTCTTGCAGGTGCTGGCATCGCCCTGAACCTTGCAGCGTTCTTCTTGCTGGCAAAAAGGATGATGCCCGAATATTGGCTTGAACGGGGAGTTCTCCAATTCGGACAGTCGATGGGCATGACAACGACAGGATTGCTTTTGCTGCAAATCGTGGACCCGGAAAAAGAAACATCGACGCTTGAGGGGTTCGGCTATAAACAAATCCTGTTCGAGCCTGTTGTGGGAGGCGGATTGTTCACGGCAGCATCCATGCCGCTCATCGTACAGTTCGGTCCGGTCGCACTCCTGATCGGAACAGGAGTCCTGTTTCTAATCTGGCTGGCAATCGGTCTTTTTTATTTTGGAAAAAAGAATAGTCAGCGTGCCCAATCTGAGGGATAAGGTACTCTTTAAAAAAGATTACTTAAAATTTCACAATTGGGTACGCTTACATCTGAGGGTGTTTCTTGATTATTGTTTTTCGTTTCGTTAAAGTGATAGAGAATATAAAATAATGGAGGATCAGACATGACACATGTTCGTTTTGATTACTCAAAGGCGCTCAGCTTTTTTGGTGAACACGAAGTTACATACTTAAGGGATTTTTTAAAAGTAGCCCATCATTCATTGCATGAAAAAACAGGAGCGGGCAGCGAGTTTCTAGGCTGGATCGATCTGCCTGTCGACTATGATAAAGAAGAGTTCGCACGCATCCAAAAATCCGCAGAGAAAATCAAGAGTGACTCTGATGTCCTGCTTGTTGTCGGAATCGGCGGTTCTTATTTAGGTGCACGTGCAGCGCTTGAGTTCCTGCAGCACAGCT
Organism: Mesobacillus subterraneus; assembly: GCF_003937825.1. Taxonomy (GTDB): domain Bacteria; phylum Bacillota; class Bacilli; order Bacillales; family Cytobacillaceae; genus Mesobacillus; species Mesobacillus subterraneus. The sequence goes on from NZ_RSFW01000011.1 coordinate 63,897, forward strand.
TTTATAACGCACTTCCAAAAGAAAAGCGCAGCACTCCGCAAATCATTTTTATCGGAAACAACATCAGTTCATCTTACATGACAGATGTGATCGACCTGCTCGAAGGAAAAGACTTCTCCATCAATGTCATTTCCAAGTCAGGGACAACAACAGAACCTGCCATTGCGTTCCGCATTTTCCGCAAGCTTCTTGAAGAAAAGTATGGGGTTGAAGAAGCTCGCAAGCGCATTTACGCAACGACGGACAAGGCGAGAGGCGCATTAAAGACTCTTGCTGATGAAGAAGGCTACGAATCATTCGTGATTCCGGATGATGTTGGCGGACGCTATTCCGTGCTGACGGCTGTAGGCTTGCTTCCAATCGCAGTAAGCGGTTCAGACATCGAAGCGATGATGAACGGGGCAGCACAGGCGAGGGAAGACTTCAGCCATTCCGAGCTTGAAGAAAATCCGGCATACCAGTATGCGGCAGTGCGAAACGCGCTTTACAATAAAGGCAAAACGATTGAAATGCTGATCAACTACGAGCCTTCTCTTCAGTACTTCTCTGAGTGGTGGAAGCAGCTGTTCGGCGAGAGCGAAGGAAAAGACCAGAAGGGCATCTATCCTTCCTCGGCGAACTTCTCGACGGATCTGCACTCACTGGGCCAGTATGTCCAGGAAGGCCGCCGCGACTTGTTCGAAACAATCATCAAGGTTGAAAAGCCTCGTCATGAAATGGTGATCGAGGAAGCTGCAAATGATCTTGACGGCTTGAATTACCTTGCAGGCAAGACAGTGGATTTCGTCAACAACAAAGCATTCGAAGGTACAATGCTTGCCCATACAGATGGGGGCGTTCCAAACCTGGTCTTGACCATCCCTCAGCTTGACGAGTATACATTCGGATACCTTGTGTACTTCTTTGAAAAAGCATGCGCCATGAGCGGCTATCTGCTTGGCGTAAATCCTTTTGATCAGCCAGGGGTTGAAGAGTACAAAGTGAACATGTTCGCTTTGCTTGGAAAACCAGGCTTTGAAGAAAAGAAAGCAGAACTTGAAAAGCGATTGAAATAATCATAAAGAAGGAGCACCCCGTTTAAACGATGGGGTGCTCCTTTTTATTGATGGGGTATCCTGCTCATTAAATCCGTCTTTTTGGTTAAAACTAAGTTAAAACGCATGGAAAGGCGGAGCGACCATTGATTGAGATACCATCTGAACTTGAAGGCAAACATTTTGATCTTTTTAAATTGGAACAGATGCTGAAACCTTTAGGCTACACAATCGGCGGAAACTGGGATTATGACCACGGGGCCTTTGATTATAAAATTGATGATGAGGTTGGCTATCAATTCCTCAGGCTTCCTTTTAAAGCGATTGACGGACAGCTGGATTCAAAGGGCTGCACGGTGCAATTGCAAAGGCCGTTTCTGCTATCCCATAAATATCAGCGGGGCCTGGATGACCACGCTCATATCGGGAATGCCAGTGCATCTTTCAACCAGTTCCAGGAACCGGAGGACAAGGATGCGACTTTTCCTGATAAATACATTGAAGTAGGAAAGTCACTTGTCCGCGAAGCAGAGTCTTCACTTTTACAGTCCTAATCACTCAAAATGGCCAGCAGTCGGTCGTCATGGCTGATTTTGATATTTCGTTCGGGGTTGACGATCAGGTCATCCCCTTTTTTTATGCCTATAAGCGTGATGTTCCGCTCCTTCAGCAAGATGCTGCATGCTTCCTGGTATTTTTTATCGATCAATGTGGGATCGACATCAATGTAGGATAGATGCTTTCCGTTTAATTCCCCCAATAGATCAAGCAAAGGATCGACTACATCTGCGGAGGAAATGCTGTTTAGAAAGACGGCGCTGGTCAATGCATTGGTTGGGATAAGCTCATCCGCTCCTGCCCGCCTTGCATTATTGATTTGTTCAGTTGTCAGGATTTCTGCAATGCAGCGGATCTCCGGATTCAAGCCTTTTATTGCAAGCAATGTCAGGATGGTGTGCATATCGGCCTGCAGTTCATCAAGGTTTTGATCTGATGTAATAATGACTTTCCTTGCAGATTGTATACGAGCGTTCAACAATGTGTCATCCTTGTTTGCGCGCCCTCTAATAAAATGTACATTTTCAGCTGTGATTGGATTGGTTCCCAGTGTTTCATCTATTAAAATAATCGGCAATTTCGATTCAGTAAGTGTCCGGATAATCGAACGGGACCTTTCATTCCATCCGATGATGATGACATGTCCATCCCCTTTATATCCCACTTTCCCTTCGATGTATGCATTTTGCTTGGTGACGGCAGCCGCAGACAAATGAATAAAATAAGATGACAAAAATCCAGTGCCAACGAGCAAAAGAATGATCGCTGTAATCCTTCCCTCAACCGAGACAGGATAGAAATCTCCAAACCCAACGGTAGAAGCAGTTATAATCGCCCACCAAACTCCATCAAAGATGGTAGGGAAACTTTTCGGTTCAATAAAATGTATCGCAACTCCGAATAAAAATATGATGAAAGAGGCAGTCATTAAAATCCTCGCCAGTATAGGAAGCCTGATAAAGCGCATGTAAAAAAAATTGGACATTTTATTCCTCCTCTTCTGAATTGTCCCATATGTAAGAAACCATTGTTACTTTTCCCCTATAACGATTCGCAAAAACAAGATCAAACTAGAATTATGTCATTCTAGTTTCGTCGAACCAGCAGAAATTTAACCAGGTGTTTTGGCTCAAAAAAGCCCAAATTCAGCTTGAGCCCGTACCTAAAATTCACTGGGACATATGCTGTATAGCAAAGGAGGGATATGAATATGTCATTTAATTTTGGCTCAAATGTTCTGCTGTTCCTCGCAGCTATGCTGGCAGGCTGGGCGCTGATTAAATTCGGGCCGGGTCTGTTGACACTCGCAACTCTGGGTTTATTTGAAATCATTGGAGTGCTTGTGATCGTAATCTTTGCGATTGTCATTATATTTATTGCACTAAGAGTCCTCTTTAACGGCGGCTGGCGCTGATAAAGATTTTGTAAGGATCTGTCCCCCGGGCAGATCCTTTTCTGTGCCTTCACAAAAATAGAGATAAACAGGGACAAGTGGCAATATATTTAAAAGAGAATCAATGGATGGGAGAGAGCACCGTGCAGGATTTTATTTTGAATGTATTGGACTTGCTGTCAAATCTCGGTTACCTTGGAATTGCCCTTGGCCTGATGCTAGAGGTGATCCCGAGTGAAATCGTCCTTGGCTATGGAGGATATATGGTATCCAAGGGAAGCATCGGGTTTATTGGGGCAGTAATCGCTGGAACCATTGGCGGAACGCTTGCCCAGCTATTTTTATACTGGCTCGGTTATTATGGAGGGCGTCCTGTCCTCGAAAAATACGGCAAGTACCTGCTGATTAACAAGCATCATCTCGATGTATCCGAACAGTGGTTCAATAAGTATGGTCCCGGGGTTATTTTTTCAGCTAGATTCATCCCTGTTGTCAGGCATGCCATCTCAATACCAGCAGGCATTGTGGGTATGTCCTCTGTCAAGTTCACACTGTATACCATCGCAGCGATCATTCCGTGGACTGTCTTTTTTCTTTATCTGGGGATTGTACTCGGTGAAAATTGGGCGGGAATCAAAGAGATCGCTAAACCATACATCATTCCGGTCAGCATCATTGCCCTGGGAGCGGGAGCCGTTTATTTAGTGGCAGCGCGAAAACAAAAGTAATTCGTAATCTGGCTATATGCTCTTTCAGAACCGCTTTACTATTACTGTAGGTAGAGCGGTCTTTTTGTTCGATAATATTTAACAAAATATTCACAAAATTACTCCGGAAAAACGCTTAGAATATATTTAAGAAAGGAAGTGGAATATGAAACTTAAAGAACGCACAGAACCTATGGAATTACTAGTATTGCGACATTTAAAGAACCGGATGGAGTTATCTGCGAAGGACAGTTTTCAACTATCAAGCCTGGAAAAAGGATATGCGGGGGAAGTAATGTTCGACCAGATGACGGAAAATCTTGCGGAGGAAAGATATATTATAGACGACCTTCTTCTTCAAGTGAACAATTCTTTTTTTTCAACTGGATAAAGTGATCATTGCCAGGGATGCCATCCATCTGATTGATGTAAAAAACTATGAAGGAGATTTTTATCTTGAAGGGGACAAGCTATATGCTGTTAAAAATGGCCGCGAGTACAAAAATCCCATCACCCAGTTGACACGAAGCGCAACCCTTTTCCGCCAGCTGCTCCAGTATTTCAAGTTGAACCACATTGTCCATTCTTCGATTGTCTTCATCAACCCGGAATTCACCCTCTACCAGGCTCCGATGGATCAACCGATTGTTTTACCCACCCAAACAAATCGTTACCTAAGAGATTTAAACAACACTCCCTCCAAATTGGATCATAGCCACCAGCAACTCGCCCAAAAGCTTCTATCGCTGCACCAGGTTAAAAATCCTTTTTCGACGTTGCCGAAGTATGATTATGAACAGTTGGAAAAAGGAATGTACTGCAGCAGATGCAATTCTCTGAATACGCTAATCTATAAACAATACCTGGTTTGTAGTAAATGTGGTAATAATGAGCGTGTGGACCATGCCATTCAACGGCATACAGAGGAATTTAGGACACTATTTCCTGAGCGCAGGATAACTACTCGTACCATTTCAGAATGGTGTAATTCAGATTTAGACAATAAACGAATAACAAGAGTGTTAAATAAGAACTATGCAGCAAAAGGAACGACTTCTGATAATTACTACGAATAATACACTGATTGGAAGCTTAAGGTCACTATTGGCTGATGTCCTGCCGTGTTCGGACATTTTGACTGGTTTCCGATGTGAATTTGTCCGAAGTCATATCATCTTCGGACATTTTGGTGGGATCTCCATGTGAATTTGTCCGAAGTCATGCCACCTTCGGGCATTTTCGCGGCATCCCCTCGTGAATTTGTCCGAAGTCATGCCACCTTCGGACATTTTCGCGGCTTCATCATGTGAATTTGTCCGAAGTCATACCATCTTCGGACATTTTCGCGGCATCCCCTCGTGATTTTGTCCGAAGTCATGTCATCTTCGGACATTTTCGCGGCATCCCCTCGTGATTTTGTCCGAAGTCATGCCACCTTCGGACATTTTCGCGGCAACATCATGTGATTTTGTCCGAAGTCCTGCCACCTTCGGACATTTTCGTGGCATCCCCTCGTGATTTTGTCCGAAGTCATATCATCTTCGGACATTTTCGTGGCATCCCCTCGTGAATTTGTCCGAAGTCATATCATCTTCGGACATTTT
>NZ_RSFW01000012.1 GCF_003937825.1 Mesobacillus subterraneus
TTTTGTCCGTAGTTGCACCTGCTTCGGACATTTTACGAAGATGGACCTGCGATTTTGTCCGAAGTTGCACCTGCTTCGGACATTTTTGTCCATAGTCCCACTCAATACTAAAGTCTTTCATGGTTAACGCCATAAAAAAAGAAAGACCAATAGGCCTTTCTTTTTAGTCAATCTTTTTCTTATTTGGAGCGACTGGCAGTGGGAGGACTTCATTCAAATTGAACGGGCCCAGCTGCTCGATATTGGCGTTTACGATCTTTACTCCAGAATAATCAAATTCACTTGCTGTCATCAGGATTGCCTCCAGGTTCGGCAGGAAGCTCTCATCAATCTGTGTACCTTTTTCGAGCTGGATATTCAAGATATTATCCTTGTCTTTGACAGATTGACTGATCTTAAATTCCGCTGGAACAGATGGAGTAAGCGGGGGTACATCCACGCCTTTAATCATTTTCGCAAAAGCAGCTGCGAATGTTTCGTGAGTTTCCCTGGTTGGGACAAGATATGGTTTTTGCTGACCTTCGACCTTCAAGAACAGATAGGCGCGTCTGCCTGGTTTCTCGGCACTGATCGGCAAATCGTTCATTGTGCCGTAATTCCCCAAGTCGATTCCTGGGTTACTCTCCGTAAAAAGAAGCAGTTTTTCGATTCCTTTGCCGGAAAAATTCATCGTCATTGAATCTGTAAAAATAATGTTTGCCGCACTTCCATACCGGTAAGGGTGATTTTCTTTCACATCCATGCTTAGCGTTCTAGAGGCTTCATCAAAGCTCCAGGATGCATGGATCGGATAATAATCAGTTAAACCCCATTCTTCTTCCGTCAGTTCAGGCATAATATCCGTATACTGGTCTAGCCAGGATTTCCCCTCTTGTTTAGCTGTAGTGACCGTAACCGGTACAACCACTTGAGCTTCTTGATTCGGGACTGCATAGGTTAATACGTCTGTATTTTCCTGATCTACCTCTTCACCATATAGCGAAATCAAATTCTCATATGAATCGTTTGCATCCATCGCTCGGAAGTCCTTCGCCTTTTGATCCTGGTCATCACTTTCCGCAGTATCCATCATCAAGGCATTTTCCTGCTCAGAAGAAGATTCTTCTCCACTTTCGCCTTTTTCGCTTGGTTCCATATTCATTGATGTTTTAGCATCAAAATCTGAGCTCTCGATACTTTTGTCTGCAGAATGGTTTGTTCCCATTAATCCAGACGATAGAATAAAGGCGAGGAAGAACACAGCTGCCAGAGCGGCACCAGGAATGACCCATACCGGGACCTTTTTCTTCTTTTCAACGCGATGGGCTATATTTTGATATATGTCACGAGGGTCGCGATGATCTTTTATCTTGGGCATGTGGCCGAGGAGGTCTTCTAGCTGCTTATCGCTTAACTGTGACTTTTTCACTAGTCATCCCTTCCTTTTCTATCATTTCTTCCATCAGTTTTTTTAATGTCTTTAACGCACGGTGCTGTGTCGTCTTGACCTTGCTTTCCGTCCATGATAGAGCTTCTGCTGTTTCCGTAATTGTCAATTCATGGATATAGCGCATGATGATCACCATTCGCTGATCGACCGTGCATTGATCAAGGCATTTGTACATCATGCGAATTTCTTCGCTTTGAAGTGCAATTTCCTCTGGCAGAGGCTGGCCGTCCTTGACTTGTCTGGCGGACATATCAAAGGATTCGAGCAGGCGCTGCTTCCAGCCCTTCTGTTTGCGAAAATGGTCGATTGCCACATTTTTGGCAATCGAAAACAACCAGGTCTTTTCACTGCTTTTGCCTTCGAACCGGTCGTACGCCTTAAGCACACGGATATATACCTCCTGTACAAGGTCTTCCGCAAGCTCCCGGCTTTTTACCATATAAAATAAAAATTGAAAAACGTCATGATGATATTTATTGTACAATTCATCAAAAACGGAGTTCATAGGTCTTTTCGCCTCCGCATTCATAAGATTAGTCGTAATGTAGACAAAGAAAGTTTCATTATAACTATATTATTTTTATATTGGAAATGAAAGGATTTTTCGCAGATAATATTCACTTGCCTGCATTTCTTTAAATCAGGCATTACTCTTTAAATATGCCAAGACAAAAAAGCCCATTCCTCTCCGGAATGGACTTATTATGCATGCCATTGTTCCTTGTGAATCAAGAATAGTCGGCAAGTTATTCAATATTTCGAGGGATGAAAAAGGAAAATGTCGTTCCTTGTCCGAGTTTGCTTTTTACCGAGATATTTCCTCGATGTGCGTCGAGAATATTCTTGGCGATTGCAAGTCCCAGTCCGGTACCAGACACTCCGCGCGTCCTCGATTTGTCCGCTTTATAAAAGCGTTCAAATAAGAATGGCAGGTCTTCCTCAGGAATTCCAGGTCCCTGGTCGCTTACTTCCATATAAAGACCTCGTTCATCCGTAGTTGCCCTCACGACAATTGACGCGGATTCAGGCACGTGCCTGATGGCGTTATCGATCAGGTTGGTAAGGACTTGTTCAATCCGGTCTGGATCGAATCGGAAAGATGGTTCGTCTGTATTCAGCTCGACAGATAAATCGATTCCCTTTTCTTTCACCAAGCCGTGGAATTTACGGATGATCCGCTGCACATATGGTTCAATCTCTATCGGCTCCACATTAAGGAGGATATGCCCTGCCTCCATGCGGGCAAGATCCAGAAGCTCATTCACCAGTCTGCCCATCCGCAGGGATTCATCGTAGATGACCTTCGCCATTTCCTTCTTCTCTTCATCAGTCTGGGCGATATCATCCACAATCGCTTCACTGTATCCCTGCATCATTGAGATTGGTGTCCTTAACTCGTGTGAAACATTAGCTATGAAATCTTCCCTGAGTTTGTCCAGCTTGCGTTCTTCGGTCATATCCCGGACAACAGCCACTGCGCCCCGGATAAACCGCTTATTATAGAGCGGGCTGACTATGATGACCCATGTTCGACCCTGGGCAGAAATCTCGCCAACCTGCTCTTTTTCCGTGTTTACGGCCAGCTGGAACAACTCCATGACCTCTGAAGGAACAGCATCGGTGTTCTCAGAAGCCAGCCCCTGCTCATAATACCAATATCTCAGGAACATCTCAGCAGGAGGATTGGTGATCAGGATCGTACCATCACGATTGAAAGTGATGACGCCATCCGCCATGCTGCTCAGGATACTTGTCAGCTGTTCTTTCTCCTGGCTCAAAGCATTCATGTTGAATTTCAGCTGCCTGCCCATCTGATTGAAGGCAGTAGCCAATTCACCGATTTCGTCATGGGTGAGGATTGGCACCTTTGTGTCGAACTTCCCTCTCGCGACTTCAAACGCTGCCTCCCGCATTTTCCGCAATGGCGAGGTAATCCTTGTGGATAGGAAAAACGCGAATATGGTTGTCAAAACAATGGCAACACCTGCGGCCAGCAAAATAAATTTGGTTGTCAGCCTGGTCGTTTCCTCCATGACCTCAAGAGACTGATAGATGAATACTGCCCCATTTTCCTCTTCATACTGGTGAAGCGGGACCCCGATCACCAAATATTGAGTATCATCCACCTGGTTTGATACTTCAGGAAGGGATGTGATGATGTCCACTGTTTTTTCATTATTGAAAACCTCAGAAAGGTCTTTATCCCTCATAAAGAAGGAAATGGGCACATGGACAGTATCGTTATCCCCAGGAGAGTAGAAATAGGTATTTTCATCCCTGATGATCGTCCCACGGGAATCATCATCGATCATTTCCCAAGCGATTTCTATACCCAAATCTTCCTCTTGACCAGGATGGTCTTCGATCACTTTGGCTATTTTTTCAGCAGTATTGGTGAGCCCCTTACGCGTTTCATTTATATGGTAGTTTTCAAAAAACTCCACAAGCATGATTGTCAGGATGAACAAAACAAATGAAACCAATAAGAGGATGGTAATCCAGAGTTTACCTACTACACTGCGCCAAAACATCATTCATTGACTACCTCGAACTTGTAGCCAACCCCCCAGACAGTAACGATCATTTTCGCAGCCTGTTCAGAAACCTTGTTCAGCTTCTCGCGCAGTCTTTTCACATGTGTGTCAACGGTACGCAGGTCGCCAAAGAATTCATAATGCCAGACTTCCTTCAAAAGCTGCTCCCTGTCAAATACTTTATCAGGGGATTTAGCCAGGAAGTAAAGCAGTTCATATTCTTTCGGAGTCAAGCTGACTTCCTTTCCGTCAGCGGAAACCCTATGAGCATCGTTATCAATGGTTAAATGAGGGAAAACGATCACATCTTTAGCTGTCGTTTCCGTCTGCAGATAGCTTGTGCTTGAAGAGCGGCGCAGCATTGCTTTGACTCGAAGGACAACCTCACGTGGGCTGAATGGTTTCACGATGTAATCATCCGTACCAACCTCAAAGCCCTGTACCCTGTTTACCTCTTCACCTTTTGCTGTCAGCATGATGACTGGAGTCGATTTCTTTTCGCGCAAGTCGCGGCAAACTTCAATCCCGTCCTTGCCTGGCATCATTAGATCGAGCAGGATCACGTCATAATCGTTGGCAAGTGACTTTGCCAGCGCTTCATTTCCGTCCTCTGCTTCGTCGATAATATAGTTTTCTCTTTCAAGATACATTTTTAGTAATCGTCTGATTCTTTCTTCATCATCTACTACTAAGATTTTCACTTCTTTTTCCATAAGGTATATCCCTCCCTGCGAATATTTTACATAAATATCAGTCTTCTTGCCATGATTTTTAAAAAAAGGCCTTCACTTGCATCAGTGAAGGCTGTCATAAATTAGACACATTTTAAGATCCCGCATATGAATGCAGTCCGGCGATGACCAGGTTAACCGCGACCAGATTGAACATGATGATGATGAAACCGATGACGGCAAGCCATGCGGATTTCTCACCATGCCAGCCTTTTGATAGGCGTAAATGCAGGAAAGCAGCATAGAATAACCAGGTGATCAAAGCCCATACTTCCTTAGGGTCCCATCCCCAGAAACGTGTCCAAGCGATCTGGGCCCAAATCATCGCAAAAATCAAACCTCCGAGTGTGAAAACAGGGAAGCCGATCAACACTGAACGATAGCTGATTTCATCGACAAGATCTAAGTTGATATTCTTGGTCCAAGGCTGCAAAGCAGCTGCAATCCGCTTGCGCAGGATCAATCTGAAAAGTATATATAATAGTATACCCGCCGCAAAGGACCAAATAACAGTATTCAATTTTTTCGCACTGATGATTGCAGGTGTTTCGAAGAGAGGTTCCAATCGATTTTTGTCAGTCAATTCATACTGATGCGGACCTACAAGCGCTGGGATCGTATATTCCTCAGTAGCAGGCTGTCCCTCTTTATTGATGTAGTTAAAGTTTGCACTGTAATCTGTTGCGGCAAAGTAGCTTGAAACAAGGACAAATCCCAACGTGCTGACCAGCCCAAACAAGACGACCTCCAGCCACAAAGTGCTCTTGCTCTTTTTTGTCTGGTCAACGCTTTTAACCAGGTAAATCAAGGCCGCGGCGAAACTTACTGCAAGGATAGCTTGTCCGATTGCCGTAGTTGTAACATGGATGTGCAGCCAGTAGCTTTGAAGAGCAGGGATCAAAGGAGTGACCTCCCGCGGGAACATGCTTCCATACGCAATGATCAATGCAGCTACAGGCAGAGTGAACATACCCAGAAGCGGCGTCTTGTACATAAAATACAGGACGATGAAAGCACCTACAAGCGACATTCCGAAGAATGTTGTGAACTCAAACAAATTGCTGACCGGCGCATGGCCTGAAGCAATCCATCTTAGAATGAAGAATGTCAGCTGGGACAAAAATCCAGCGATTGTGACAAGGATACCTATTTTCGCCCATCTATTCGGGGCATTTTTGTCTGCATGTCTTTTATCCTTTATTGCTCCCCCAAAGAATAAAATACCGACTAAATATAGGATAAACGCTGCAAATAAAAAATTTGAGCTGAGTTGTACCATCATTTTTCCTCCTAATCCTTCTTCTCCTCAACCAGCTGATCCTCCGGAGCTTTAATGCCGGTATCGGCAAATACCATTTCAAGCTCCCGCTTCAATCCATGCCAGTTCTTGTTGGTATGCGCCGCTGTCCAAATCTGGTTATCTATTTTTCTGATCCACAGGCGGCGATGGTTCCAGTATGCACCCTGGATAACACCAATCATGAATATCAGGCCGCCAAGCCCAATGATCCACAAGGTCAGATCTTTTCTGACAGTCAGTGCGGTTACATTTTTCGTTTCGACACCATTGAAGGTCATCTTATAATCATTGTCACCCAGCGGCTCAATGTTCTGCCTGATGGCTACGAAACTGACTTCGCCCTCAGGTTTATCCGGGGTGAACATCTTGAAGATGAACGCTGGGTTATTAGGAATCCGCGACTTGGTGGCAGGTTCGCCATCCGCATTGAACTCAAAATCTGGGAAGTAACTCATCACTTCGACTCTATATCCATTTCCAAGATCGTATTCCATGTCTGGTTCATATAAGTCAAGGGTAACTCCGCCAAATTGCTCCCCTGTTTCTTTGTTTTCCAAGTTAAAAGACATTTTGCTCATTTCATTAAGCTTGTAATCTACCTGATACAAGGCAAAACCATCAACCTTAAGAGGTTTATTGACCTGGATGGACTGGTCCCGGATTTCTTCCAGTTCCGGCTTTTCTCCTGGAACGATTTCCCCAGCTCTCTTATACAAAGTAGCATCAGTTTGATAGTTTTTCACAACAGTACCTACTTTGTTGATCGCATCCTGGAAAACCTCGTCATCTTTTTCTTTATCATACACTTCAAATATGAATGCATTATTCTTGAGATAGTATTGTCCATCAGTACCAGGGATGGCCTTTGTTTCTCCTTCTCTCAGCCAGAGGATTTCATCCACGTACATCCCCGGAACAAAGCGGAGCATACCGCCAATCAGGAAGATTATAAGCCCTACATGGTTTACATAAGGACCCCAACGGGAAAAACGATTTTTTTCAGCAAGGATATCCCCATTTTCTTCGCGGAGCTTATAACGCTTTGCCGAAAGCTTTTGCTTGATTTTCCCTACAGCATCGTCTGTTAAAGCGGATTCAGAAACACTGTACAACCGCTGGCGCTTCAAATAACTCTCATGTCTTGAAACGCGTTGCTTGTTCAGGGCACGGTGAAGCGGGATAACCCTGTCCAGGCTGCAGATTACCAATGATACACCGATCGAAGCGATCAGCAGCAAATACCACCAAGAACTGTACAGGTTATGGAAGCCTAATTCATAATAAAGCTTACCAAGCCAGCCGTATTGCTCTTCATAATACTGTCCAGGAGGCATCAAAGGCGGTATGTACATTTCCTGAGGGAAAATCGTCCCCAGCGATGAGGCAACCAAGGTGATGACAATCAGCCAAACACCGACTTTAACGGAGGAAAAGAAATTCCACACTTTGTCAATAATGGTCTTATTATAGGTTTGTGATCGGCGGGCACTCCCCTCATAGCGCATGTCCAGAAGTTGCTTCTCTTTTTCTTTTTCTTCAAGCACTCTCCCGCAAGATTCACAAAGGATGGTTCCATGCGGATTGACATGCCCGCATTCACATTTCACTTCGTTCATTGTAAAAACTCCCTGTTCCCCTACTTTTTTAAGGTTTAATCTGTTCCATGAATTCCCGGACGGTATCTTCATCTAATTCGCCAGTATGACTTTTGACGACAATCCCTTCCTTATCGACCAAAAAGGTAATTGGCAGCGGGTTGATCCCATATGCGGCCTGGACTTCTCCCCTATCAATCATAACCGGAAAATTCAGGCCATGGCGTGCGACAAACTTATTAACAACCAGTTCGGACTCACTAGAGTCAATCGCTAGTACCTGGACTCCTTGATCCTTGAATTGCTGATATTGATTTTCAATGTACGGCATTTCCCGTTCACAAGGCTTGCACCAGGTGGCCCAGAAATTAATGAAGACTCCCTGGCCTTTATAGTCAGATAGCCTGTGTTTGTTGCCCTCCATATCGACGAGGACAAAATCCGGCGCTGGTTTTCCAATTACGATTTTTTTGTTGCTTTCTTTGTTCAAATTGGCATATAAAGTATAGCCGACGGCCAATGCCAAAACAGCAAGAATAATTGTCCGGGTCACAAGACGTTTCTTTTTCATTCCCTAAACCTCCTACCGTATTTCTCCCCTATTATATCATTACGACTATCGCTGTGTTGAAAAGTCTAGGACTTTTTCATTGCCAGGACACGAAGCTGTTTGACCTCGTGATGTGTTAGTTCCCGGATTTCACCTGTCCTCAGGCCGCTCAATGTCAAGAATCCATACTTTTCTCTCTTAAGCTTCAATACAGGATGACCAACCGCCTCGAACATTCTTCTTACCTGTCTGTTCCGGCCTTCATGTATGGTGATTTCAACGATTGAGGTATCTTTCTTTTTATCAACGCTCAATAACTTTGTTCTGGCTGGCGCTGTCTTGCCATCCTCAAGCATAACTCCCCGCGCAAGGCTTGTGAGTTTTTCCTTGGAGGGTATGCCTTTCACCTTTGCGACATAAACTTTATCAATTTCATTGCTCGGGTGCATCAGCAGATTGGCGAATTCCCCGTCGTTTGTCAGCAGCAGCAAGCCAGACGTATCATAATCAAGCCTTCCGACAGGGTAAATCCTTTGTTCAATGGTTTCAAAAAAGTCGGTGACAACTTTCCGCCCTTTTTCATCCTGGACGCTGGAAATGACTCCGCGCGGCTTATAAAACAGGAAATAAACCGGTTCTTCTCCTTCAATTTGAACTCCATCCACTTCAACCCTGTCAGATGGTGTTACTTTTCGGCCTAACTCTTTTACTACTGTGCCGTTGACTTTGACCCTTCCCTGAAGGATCAATTCCTCAGCCTTTCTTCTTGATGCAATCCCAGCGTGGGCTATAACTTTTTGCAGTCTTTCCATGAAGGTCACTCCTAAAAATATCATTTAACCGTAAGGTATTGAATTATCTAATCCATCCTTATGAATTATGACATAATTCGAGCTGATTTCAAAGTAAGCAATAGCGTAAATGCTGAAAAATAAATGGTGATGCTTAATCGTCCGTTAACAAAGGGATGATAACCATACAAAAAAAACAGGAGATACCTTTGGAAGGCATCTCCCTTGCTTATCCAAACATGAACGTCACAACCACTACTGCCGTTATGATGGCTACTGCATCAGCAAGCAGGCCGACCTTGAGCGCATCCCCCATTTTTTTGATGCCGACGGCGCCAAAATAGACCGTAAGTACATAAAAAGTAGTATCTGTGCTCCCTTGAAGTGTAGCAGCCAATGTCCCGATAAAGGAATCTGGGCCATACACACTGATCAGGTCACTGGTAATCCCCAGGGCTGCTGTGCCGGAAATCGGTCTGATCAGCGCAAGCGGAACGATTTCAGCCGGTATTCCGACCTTCGCAAGACCGGGCCTTAAAAAGTCCACCATCAGGTCAAGTGCCCCCGAGGCCCTGAAAACGGCAATTGCCACCATCATTCCTACCAGAAACGGGATGATGGAAACAGCCATTTTGATCCCTTCCTTACCGCCCTCAACAAAACTCTCATAGGTTGGAACTTTTCTATAAGTTCCATAGATCAAGATAAATGCAATCATGACCGGGATGAACCATAACGAAATAGCAGATACGATCTCCATATTGATTTACCCCTTTTTGCTTCTTCTATAGTAAAAATAACGATCGATGAAAATCGCAGCTACAGCTGATACTGCGGTTGCTACCAGTGTAGGGCCGACTATATCTGTTGGATTAGCAGAATCATAGTTCATCCTGATTGCAATGACTGTCGTTGGAATGAGTGTAATGCTCGCTGTATTGATCGCCAGGAATGTAATCATTGAGCGGCTAGCTTCTTTCTTTCCATCATTCAGTTCTTTCAGTTCCTCCATAGCTTTGATTCCAAGGGGAGTTGCAGCGTTCCCAAGTCCAAACATATTGGCGATCATATTAGATAGGATGTAGCCCATCGCAGGATGGTTGGATGGAACCTCGGGAAATAACCTGGATACAAGCGGCTTAAATAATTTGGAGAGTTTGACCAGAAGACCAGAATCCTCTGCAATCCTCATCATGCCGAGCCAGAAAACAAGAATACTGATCAAGCCTATGCACAAGGTCACTGCTTCCTTCGCCCCATTGAACACAGCCTCATTGACCTCGGCCATCGTGCCATTGACCATCGCAAATCCCAGTCCAATTAACGTCATGACCACCCAAATATAATTAACCATGCTTGCCGATTCCTGCTACCGACGTAAAGATACTTTTAAATAAATCAAAGAGTGACTTTTTTTCTGCTTCTGCCCCTTTATAATAAACAGGCAAACTGGCAATCTGTTTATCCTCAAGGTAGACATTTGCCCTTCCAACAAGGTCCTGATTCCTTATGTCTTCACTGTCCTTTGGAGCTTTCTTCAGCCTGTATTCCACCTTGATCAGTTCCTCTTCATCAGAGGTAAGCGGATAAACAAAGGAGTGATCAAGATATACCTTATTTTTGTAAAAGGTATCCTTGATTCCTTTTACCTTTCCTTCAGCAAGGATTTCTGCAATATCATAATCCGCAAATGCAGATTCGAACATCTGGATATGGTCATTCCAGTCATCAGGGGCATTAAGCGTTACCGCGATCAGCTCAAAATCGTCCTTTTGCGCAGTGGATACCAAGGTTCTTTTCGCCCGTTTTGTGTATCCTGTCTTGCCTCCAGAACTGTATTTATATTTTTCTGTCAGCAGCCTGTTTTTATTTTTCCAAACCCTGTCCCAAGATTCTGTCGGATTGGGTGCCCTATGGATTTTTGTTCCGGAAATCTCCCGGTATGCTTCATTTTCCATCGCATAGCGAGTCAACAGAGCCATATCATACGCTGTAGACAGATGGTCTTCATGATCATCCAGTCCGTGCGGATTGGCAAAATGGGTATTTTCCATGCCAATTTCCCTTGCTTTTTCGTTCATGAGGAACACAAATCCCTCCAGACTGCCGCCGACATGTTCAGCGATTGCTACTGCAGCATCGTTCCCGGACCTGAGCATCAGGCCATACACCAGGTTCTCAAGTTTGATTTTCTCTCCAGGTTTCAAGTAAATGGAAGAGCCCTCAGCCCTTACTGCCTGGCTGCTCACTTTCACCATTTCATCCATCTTCCCAGACTCTATTGCGAGAATCGCTGTCATGATTTTCGTTATACTGGCAATCCTGCTAACCTTGTGGGCATTTTTTTCATATAACACCCTGCCTGATTCTTGTTCCATCAACACAGCACTGCGTGCACTCACTGAGACAGAAGCCTGGGCAGTTCCTGGTATGCTGCAGATCAACAGGGTGATGACGATCATTATTTTCATCCAAATCCTTTTCATTGATAGACCCTCGTCTCCTTTGGCAGTTTGTACAAGTTTATGCGGGACAAGTCATGTTATGACATAAAAAGGAGGCTGAGTTCGCACATAAACGCAGGAGAAACCGTTTTTCAGACCACAAGACGGACCAGCTGTTTAAAACTCCTTCTTGAACGCAAAAAAGCATATCTATTCCTTTAGAATAGGTATGCTTTAAATTGTTGTTCACAAAATAGTTTTTTGGGATGAGATTAGAACCTATCTGGATTGGAGCATCTTTGTACGGTAATCCGTTTCATAGTATTCAAGCTCTTCCCGGATCCTCTGGAAGCTGCTTTCCAGGCTGAGAAGAAGTCCGCTTAATTCTGCGGATACGGGCTGCCTGAATTTGATGGCATTTTTGCCTGTATAGGCAGACCGGCTGTCTTCATACCAGGCATCACTTTTAGGCGAGAAAAATTCCTCAATGCACTGATAATAGATGCGATACAACGTCTTTTCAGCAGCGGGCTTTGAAAAGACTTCAGCCTGCAGGATGATTTTACATGCATCCAGGCCTTCTTCACAGTAGACAGTGAGCTTGCGCAGACTTGAAAGCACTGACTTGTAATATTCTTCATCCGCCTGCTGTTGCTGCTGCAGGTTGTCAAGTGTAGCAGCATTCAGGAAGTTCTCTAGTGTCCCGACCGTTTCAGCCAGGAATTCACGGACTTCCTCAATTTGAGTTTTCACGATTGTATTTCCCAAAATGACACCCCCGAATGGTTTTATATCTTGGCTGCATACTTTTGCCTATGCGAATTGCAAATTTATGACTTATACTGGCTGCTCAATAAAGTCTAAAGGAGATCGTACGTCAAAAGTGCCTTTTTGCTCGATGCTTTCGAAAATACCAGGAATCTTGTTGAAATCCAGCCCTTTGAAAATATCCGCAAATTCTTTCTGCACATTTATATATACCCTCTTGCGATGGCGGTATCCTGGATTTTTCAATAAAGCAGCAAGGGCGACTAAATCTCTCAAATACACATCCCTGCTGCCAGCCTTGAATACTGGATCCTGTTCATATGGAGTCATACTGCCAACCAGCTCATCAAAATACCTTACATACAAAACGTGCAGCGTCTTTTCTTGGCCATCTTCCACAAATGTCACTTCGCTTCTGTTGAAGAAATCTTCCGAGGTGTTCGATTTTTCTTTTTCAAGTTCATAACCAACACATTGCTTTATAAGCATGTTATTCCTCCCGTTGGACATTCATTCTTAAATCATTATGTATGGAAAAAAATGCTTAAAGCCGTGATTTAGTGAGGCGGTAAGCATTTACTGAATAATTATTTTGATTTTATCATAAATTCCAAACTTTGTGCACAAAAGCTATTGATCCATTTCCATCGTTTCCTGGAACTTTTCAAAGAATAAATCAGCATCGTCCTGTAGCTCGTCCTCATCGATATTGTCTGGAAGCGGCGGCAGCTCTTTTATATTTTTCAACCCGAAATAGTCGAGGAATTCCTTCGTTGTTCCATATAAAATAGCCCGGCCGGTCCCTTCTGCTCTACCAACCTCTTTAATCAAAGCCCTGGACGAAAGGGTATGCAACGGGCGTTCAGTCTTCACTCCGCGGATTTCTTCGATTTCAGCTCTTGTAATCGGCTGTTTGTAAGCGATAATTGCCAGTGTTTCCAGGGCTGCCTGTGAAAGATGGGCAGTTCCTGGAGATTCAACAAGCTTTTTTAAATATACGGCATGTTCTTTTTTCGTAGCCAGCTGGTAAACACCCGCAAGCTGGACAATCGTTATACCCCGGTTCTCATCGTTTTCATAATCCTGCTGCAGTTCGGTGGCAATTTCATTTGCCTGCATTTCATCGACTTCCAGAACAGAAGAGATTTGCTTAAGGCTCAGGCCTTCATCACCTGCGGCAAATAGAAGGCTTTCCAAAATGCCTTTCCACTTTACAATTCCCATCTCACTACTCCTTTCTTGCTGTCATATAGATCTCCGCAAAGTTTTGTTCCTGTTCGATATCGATTTCTTTCCTCTTAATCAGCTCAAGAATCGCAAGGAATGTAACGACTATATGCTCTCGGTCCGATTCAGGAAACAGCTCATTGAAGCTTTTCCTCTTGCCGCTTTCTTTAAGAAAGTTGAGAACCTCTTCCATCCTTTTTTCAATTGATATTTCCTGACGGGCAATCTTCGTCGACATTGGCCTTTGCAGCTTTTTTCTTCTTAGGAGCTTTTGGAAGGCACCCAGCATGTCATACAAAGAAATATCCAAATCGGTATTCTCGCTTTTTCCTTCCCTTGCAAACTCTGATAGGTCACTTGGAGGCTTTGTATACATCAACCCCCGTTCCTCTTCGAGCGATTTCAGGTCGCTTGCTGCTTCTTTGAATTTCTTATATTCAATCAGTCTCTCCACGAGTTCATTCCGGGGATCGTCGTCCTGCTCAAATTCAAAATCGTTCACCAGCTCTTCTTCGTGTTTCGGAAGGAGCATTTTACTTTTAATCGCCAACAGAGTGGCCGCCATCACAAGATATTCACTGGCGACATCCAGCTGCAATTCTTTCATTGCATGGATATACATCAAGTATTGTTCGGTAATTTTCGCTACCGGTATATCGTAAATATCAATCTCCAGTCGATTGATCAAGTGCAAAAGTAAATCCAGCGGGCCTTCAAAGGCCTCAATTTTCACATTATATTGCATCATTTCCCACCAAAATTCCTATATTAAACTGCATCATTATATAAGTATAGTGGATTAACAACATGTTATCCATTACTAATTTACAGGGATAAATAAGAAGTTCTTGATAAAAAAGGGCATAAGCCCAAACCATTTCAACCTTCCCCGCATATGCTGAAATTGTATATTAGGCTATTTTACTACAGGAGGTTATGTACATGTCAGATAAAAAAGGCCATGGCCATGGTTGCGGACACGGAGCAGGTTTCGCTCTAATCGTAGTGCTTTTCATCCTGCTGATCATCGTAGGTGCAGCCTGGTTATAAGTTAACCAGATTTGATAGACGAAAGGCCCGGCGTGATTGCCGGGTTTTCTTTTTATGATTCTTCTTCAAACTTGTTGCAAGTACAGTGAATGCACATTTCCCCATAGCCAGCCTGAATGTGTCGCAAGAATCTGCAAAAGAAAAACTATACGGCAAAAAGCACTTCATTTTCCTTTCAATGATGAAACTTGTTTATCATTTTACCAGCAAACAAAGTATGCTAAGCTATTGTTACTTGAATGGGGGTTATTTCATGTCTAAATATCCAGCATCTTATATACAATATCTCGCCCATTTCCATGGAGACAGAGATTACTTCGAATGCCATGAAATTCTTGAAGAATACTGGAAGGCCACTGATGCAGGGAATAAAAAATCGGTTTGGGTCGGATTGATCCTCCTGGCAGTTTCCGCTTATCACCATCGTCGTGATAATTTTTCAGGGGCGAACAGAACACTTGAAAAAGCAGCGGAAATTTTCTCGGCGGATTTTAATAGTCTGAACAGATTGGGAATAAATCCTGTTGCACTTGCCGAAACGTTAAAAAAACGAAAAAAACTGTTGCGGAACAGGATGCCTTATTCCAGTTTCAACCTTCCAATAGATGACCCGGATCTCATTAAGCTATGCCAGGAAGAATGCAAACAAAATGGGTTTTCCTGGGGTGATAAAAGTGATCTGGAAGACCAGGACCTCATCCACCGGCATGCGTTCAGGGACCGGAGTGATGTGATTTCTGACCGCCAAATGGCTCTTGAAGAAAGAAAAAACAGGAGACATCGTTAGCGCATGGCTCTGTTAATATCCAATCCGAGCAGAAAAAAATAAAGGCAGTAGGATTTAACATCCACTGCCTTCCACACTATTATCTTCCTGGCTGCACTTTTCAAAAAAGGATGCTGTCTCGGCATTTGCAGAAGCCGTCCAATTAGGAAACATCTCCTGGAGTGCGTTGACCATACGGGTTCCGATCCCCTGATGACGATGAGATGGATTCACTGATATATGCTGCAGCTGCATTGTGTTATGGTCTGTGAAGTTAACACCCAATAAGCCGATGATATCTTCACCTTCCTTCCACAGAAACAACTGCCAGGAATCCTCAGACTCATAATTCTTCATCGTCTGCTGGAGTTTCTTCAAATCTTTTTCATTAGGCATAAACGATAAAAGCCCCATAGCAATTTTTTCGAATGCCTTTTTATATCGAATTAACATACATATCCCTCATTGTGGTTTGACAGTAATAAATGGAATGATAACAGAACCATTTTTTCCATTTTCCTTCTAACTTAAACCTCGGCTTCCTTTTCCGGAAACCAATAAGCTACGACAGCATTTTGATATTATATGTTTTTTTACAGCAGCTGGTTCGTATGAAGTTTGGTCGATAATATCATACATAATCCGAACCTTTTCTTCAAATCATTACTGACCGGGAACGATAAAAAACCAATAATAGGCTCCCCAGCCGACAGACATTAATAATAATAACACAAATAAAAGCCAATTGTTCTTTTTCATGCCGGAATCCCTCCCAATCTGTAATTCTACAATAAGATTGGGTACTTAGCCAAGTTTCCATCATTCACAGAAGATGAAAAAAAGCTGCGGCAAAGCAGCTTAATATTTCACTTTCTCTTTAAAGGGTAGATCAAATTTCACCATATCTTCAAATGTTTCCCGACGGACTACGAGCGTATCCTTGGAATCTTCAACAAAAACTACTGCCGGCCTTGGCAGACGGTTATAATTATTGGACATCGAATACCCGTAAGCACCTGTACAAAAAACAGCTAGGATGTCCTGGTTTCCGCATTTCGGAAGTGGCAAATCCCAAATCAGCATATCGCCGGACTCACAGCACTTCCCCGCAATAGATACCATTTCTTCCGGCTGGTCCATCACCCTGTTGGCAAGTACCGCTTCATATTTGGCCTGATACAGGGCTGGGCGAATATTATCGCTCATCCCGCCATCGACTGCAACATACTGGCGTACATTCGGAACATCTTTTCTTGATCCGATTCGGTACAGAGTTATTCCAGCGTCACCGACGAGGGAGCGTCCAGGTTCAATCCAGATTTCAGGTGTTTCCATCGAATACTGGGAAGCCAGTTTTTTTACTTCTGCAATGATTTCTTCAACATACTGAGCTGCAGGGATCGGGTCATCCTCATTTGTATAGCGGATTCCAAACCCTCCGCCCAGGTTCAGGACTTTCGATTCAAATGAACGTTCATTTTTCCATTGATGCAGCTTTTCAAAGATTTTCTGGGCAGCCAGGATAAATCCCGTCGTTTCAAAAATTTGCGAACCAATATGGCAGTGGAGTCCAAGAACCTCAATATTCTTATCTTTTAGTGCAATCTCCATAGCCTGGTCGGCCTGTCCATTCTGCAGGTCGAAGCCGAACTTGGAATCTTCCTGCCCTGTTAAAATATAATCATGTGTGTGGGCTTCGATTCCAGGTGTAACCCTCAACAATACTTTCATGCGTGTGTTCTTTTCCTGGCATATCTCCTGTAGCATTTCCAATTCATAAAAGTTATCCACAACAACACAGCCAATTTTATGCTCCAACGCCATAAGCAGCTCTTCACGGCTTTTATTGTTTCCATGAAAATGAATTTTTTCTGTCGGGAAACCAGCAGCAAGTGCCGTGTAAAGCTCTCCGCCAGAGACTACGTCAAGCGAGAGACCTTCCTCATCCGCAAGCTGTACCATGGCTACTGTCGAAAAGGCTTTGCTCGCATAAGCCACCTGAGCAGTGATGCCGGCTTTTTCAAACGTCTTTTTAAACGCTCTAGCACGTTCCCTGATCAGGGCAACATCATAAACGTACAGCGGGGTCCCATATTTTTCAGCCAGTTGAACCGTATCGACACCGCCAATCTCTAAATGTCCCAGTCTATTCACTTTTGCCGTTCCATGAAATTCCATGCTGTCCCCTCATCCCCTGCCAAAAATAGTCGTGATCATGCCGCCCTGTCAAAACCTTTTTATTGTTCAGTCATTTAAAGTATGACGGCTTAATAAGAATAGACAGTTCATATGGATGAACTGTCTATTAATTTTTACACTTTAAGTCTTTAGTAAATTAAAAACACTGTACCATAATTTGAGAGAACGCGCAATTGTAACTTAACCAGTTTTATGATGGCTGTTTATAGCGGTTCCTTGCATGGACAATACTTGGGCGGATTTTCGATCCTGGGACAGCCCGCCGGATGATAATCTGCATGAAAGCAATCGGATGAAAAGGAATGAACGGCCACAGGTATGGCGTATTCAATGACTTAATATTTGCCAGCAGCAGCAGCCAGATTGTTGTTCCTGCTACAAATCCTGGAACGTGGAAAATGGCCGTTGCAACCAGCAGAAAGATTCTTCCGATTTTATTGGCAATACTCAGCTCATAGCTCGGCGTTGCATAAGTTCCGATTGCCGCCACAGCGACATACAGGATGACTTCCGGGACAAATAACCCAACATCAATGGCAATTTGGCCAATCAGGACTGCCGCTATCAAACCCATTGCTGTTGAGAGAGGTGTCGGTGTATGGATAGCCGCCATCCTCAGGAACTCGATTCCACCATCAGCGAGCATGATTTGCAGGAAAATCGGGATATTTGAATCCTCATTAGGTCCGATAAACGAGATTTTTTCCGGCAGCAGGTCCGGGTTTTGAACGAATAAATACCATAACGGCAAAAGCAAAAGGGATGCCAGTACACCCAGGAAGCGGATCCACCTGACCATCGTTCCCACCCCAGGAGATTGCCTGTATTCCTCTGCGTGCTGAAGATGGTGGAAATACGTTGTCGGTGTAATGATGACACTTGGTGATGTATCAACGTAAATCAGGATGTGCCCTTCGAGAAGATGTGTTGCCGCTACATCAGCACGCTCTGTGTAACGGACGAGCGGATACGGATTATAGCCCTGTTTTACAAGAAATTCTTCGATGGTCTTATCAGCCATCGTGATTCCATCAATTTTGATCGTGTTTAACTCTTTCTTGATGACTTCAATCATATCCGGATTCGCAATATCCTTTATGTATCCAATTGCAACATCCGCTTTGGAGCGTTCCCCGACCTTCATCATTTCGAAACGGAGATTTTCGTCCCTTATCCTTCTTCTTGTCAATGCCGTGTTTACAATAATATTTTCTACAAAACCATCCCTTGAACCGCGTACGACCTTTTCTGTATCCGGTTCCTGCGGCTGTCTGCCAGGATAGCTCCTGACATCAACGACGAAGCCGATTTTTTCTCCTTCTACCAATACAACGATCAACCCTGAAAGAACCTGATCGACCAGTTCATCCATCGTTTTGATTTCTTCGACAGATTGATGGGTAATCCTGTTTTCTACGATCATTTTAAGGTGAGAAGACAGTTTTTCGTTGTCGTTGATCCTTACTAATTCCTTGACGATATGAATGATAAATGAAGTATCGCATAATCCATTGACATAATAAAAATGGACATCTTTTTTCAGGACCTTCAGTTTTCTTACACCTAGATCAAAGCTGGCCTCAAGGCCAACCCTTTCTTTCATATACTTTTCTGCTTCCTCCAGTGACTCCGGGATTGGCAGCATATTTTTATTCTCCGGCATAGAACCCGCTCCTTTCTAGGATGATTTCCACTGCTTTTTTCGTGATGGGCGCTCCAAGTTTGTAATGATCCCGGCGAGCCATTTTACCAATATCTCCAATCCCGATGACGAGGGGGATATTAAGTGTATCCAGACAATAAACCGTATCCCCATTGATCCTGCCCATTTCCAGCTCAGGCAGTCCATGTTTATCTACTCCATATGGTGTAAGCTCTCCATCGCGGTCTATACAAAAGTCGACCCTGCTCCATTCAGCCATATGGGTTTTTGAAGCGACAGCAATCACTCCGAGAACGTTAATGTCTTCATGCTGAGCCACATATTTCAATGCCTGCTCGCCAGCACCCTCCCCGAGATAACCACTATCGTCAAACATCACCAAAACCGGATCATTGGCCGCTTTTTTGATCAGCTTCACAAGATTCGGACCTGAAAGGACAGAAGGATTTCCATGTGAAAGAGAAATGCATCGCCCGCCTACTTCCGCAGCGACTCTCTCCACTGCTCGCCGGGCATAGTCATCACCATCTGTAATTAAGATCACATTCCTTTTCTCGGCCATTCGCTGCCGTCCTTTCTCATCCTTGGTTTTAATCTTCCAGGTTTAGACATGTGTTATTGATACCTCGGCATCATCGCCCGACAAAATAAATCCAATGAAACAGGGAGCCGAATACCTTCCCAAGCACAATCGCCATCAATAAAGTCTCAAGCTTGTCATCTACCCTTACCCGCTTGGCCAGAATAGGAAGAACATTCAAAACCTCGGTCAAGGCTGCTGCGAGCATTCCTACAAAAACGCCGCCTGCCAGTCCCAGGGGGATGGTCACCAGTGGGGAAAAGGCCAGGACTGGATCGCGCAGGCTTCCAATTGTACCCAGCAACGCACCAAGCACAACAGCCCACTCATACCATGAGATCAATTTCATTGTTTTCGTGAGCTGGGTCAGTCTCGGGATCACTCCGAGCACCGCCAAAAAGGCTACAAATCCTGAACCGACCGCAAGCCCACTAGCCAACCCCAGGAGAATGATAAATAAAATGCTAATGGTCATCGAGATGCTTCACGCTTTCCTTGTTCTCATGCAATATGACATACTGATCAAGCGATTGCTGGTAGTTGAACATCTCAACCTCAAGTGGGCTTGGCTCCTCATTAAGTCTCTTTTTGAAAACATGGTTGAAAAATAAGATCATCCCCAGGCCGATACCAATCGAATAAGGAATCTGGAAAAGCAGCGGCTTTGCAACTTCCTTTCCGGTCATGATCCAATATAGACGCTGATGGACAATTTGCATGCTCACATCCTCATGGAAGTTCATGATAGTCAGTGCTGCACCGAAGAACAATAAAAACCAGACCAGGAAAAAGTAAGGAATCGACATCCCTTTCTTCTTGTAAATTACCTCAATGATCGTTTGTGGAGGCCCGACTGCCTGAACTTCATACTCCGGGAAAATCCCTGTGATATACTTAATGATCTTCATGACATCGATGATATGGATATGGTCCTTTGGCGTCACCTTCAAGACCTGCAGAGCCGCCAGCTGACCGTATATCTCTTCACCGGCAATGATCTGCGCAATATCCTTCATCAGGAGTGATTCCTCAGGCTTCACCTGAACTCGATTCCGCATGCGGATATAAATCGTTTTTTCCATCAGATTCACTTCCAACACATTGTTTTCCTCGTATATTTAGTATGTAATCCTGCAGTTATTTCATGAAGTCCAATAAATGGTTAATAGCGGATGCTGTTTGTTTTTGGGAGAGCTTTAGGGGTTTTGAGTGCAAGTTTGATTCGTTGGGGTTTTTTATAAAAATCAGGATGATCTGCTGCAAATGGTTTTATTTGCGCTATTTTTTCTATATCCTGGCATTTTAGGGCACCAATCGCCTCTATTGATGACCTCTTTTTCTATATCCTGGCTTTTTAGGTCACCAATCGGCTTTATTGGTGACCTCTTTTTCTATATCCAGACATTTTAGGGTTCCAATCGGCTTTATTGGTGACCTCTTTTTCTATATCCAGACATTTTAGGGCTCCAATCGGCTTTATTGGTGACCTCTTTTTCTATATCCTGGCTTTTTTGGTCACCAATCGCCTCTATTGGTGACCTTTTTTTCTATATCCTGGTTTTTCAGGGCACCAATCGCCTCTATTGGTGACCTCTTTTTCTATATCCTGGCTTTTTTGGGCTCCAATCGCCTCTATTGGTGACCTCTTTTTCTATATCCTGGCATTTCAGGGCCCCAATCGCCTCTATTGGTGACCTTTTTTCTATATTATTCCATCTCAGGGCTTCAACAGCCTCTGCAGATGACCTTTTTGCCATAGATCAGACTTTAAGATTCAACCAATATCATAAAAATACTCCTTTAATCAAATTCACAATAAAAAAAGCCGCATGGATCATATATCCATGCGACCTTTCATTTGCTGTAGTATTTTCTTTTCGAGTCGCGAGACCTGGACTTGTGATATCCCCAGCCTCACTGCTACTTCTGATTGGGTTTGATCTTTGTAATACCTGAGATACACGATCAGCTTTTCCCGTTCATCAAGCTCATTGATCGCCTCTTTCAAAGCGATTTTATCGAACCAGCGTCCTTCTTCGCCATTATCAATCTGGTCAAGGAGGGTGATCGGGTCGCCGTCATTTTCATATACCGTCTCATGGATGGAAGCCGGGGTACGGCTTGCTTCCTGGGCCATGATGACGTCTTCAGGCGATAATTCAAGAAACTCGGCGATCTCATTGACAGTTGGTACTCTGCCAAGCGTTTTGGAAAGCTCATCCTTCGCTTTCCTGATTTTATTGCCGGTTTCTTTCAAAGACCTGCTTACTTTCACCGTGCCGTCATCCCTTATGAATCGCTGGATTTCACCAATGATCATGGGAACGGCATACGTTGAAAACTTCACGTCATATGACAGGTCAAATTTATCAACTGATTTCAGGAGGCCGATGCTTCCTATCTGGAAAAGATCGTCAGGTTCATACCCTCTGTTGAGGAAACGCTGTACGACAGACCATACAAGCCGCATATTTTTCTGGACAATCAAGTCCCTGGCCGATTGGTCTCCCTGCTGGCTTCTCAAAATCAGTTCTTTGACTTCATGGTCCTTAAGATACGTTTGGCTATTATCCTTTTTTACCTCCACATCCATAGGCAGAACTCCCTTAATTGCACAGCGCTTTGCTCTTTGACAGGTGCTTTTTCAAACGAATCTCTGTCCCAAAGCCGGGCTCTGATCTGACTTGTACTTCGTCCATGAAATTTTCCATAATCGTGAAGCCCATGCCCGACCTTTCAAGCTCAGGCTTGGAGGTGTAAAGAGGCTGCATGGCTTCATCAATATCAGGAATGCCAATTCCCTCATCTTTTATCAGCATTTCCACCGTTCCATCCTCAAGAATGACGGAAATAAACACTTTTCCATCCGGATCACTTTCATATCCATGGATGATTGCGTTCGTTACGGCTTCAGACACCACCGTCTTGATTTCAGTCAATTCATCCATCGTTGGATCTAGCTGCGCGATGAAAGCAGCAACCGTCACGCGGGCAAATGATTCGTTTTGGCTCAACGCACTAAAATGAAGATTCATCTCATTCTTCATAGATCAAGCAACCCCCAATCTCTCTAAAGCATATTCTTCAGTCGGCTCAAGACGGATGATCTTGAATAATCCCGACATATCAAATAATCTTTTGATTGGCGGAGAGATGGCACAGACCACCATTTCTCCATGGAGCTGTTTGATTTGTTTGTATCTTCCTAGAACTACACCAAGGCCTGAACTATCCATAAAGGTAAGATGTTCAAGGTTCAAGACAATGTGGCGGACATTTTCACTCTCCAGGGCTTTTGTTGCTTGCTCGCGAAGCTGGTCTGCTGTATGGTGGTCCAACTCACCGCTTACTCGAATACATAAGACATCATGCTTCACTTCCATATCAATGTTAAGACTCACTATCCAAGCCTCCTTATCTGGTATAGTGAGTCAAATTCTCCATTTCGGAAGGCAATTCCTTCTTCAAAACAAAACTAGTGCGATTTCGCTAAAACTAGATGGAATGGCAGACCATTCGACATTCTGAACTGTTTCTTAAAAAGAATCCATTAGTTTTGGCTGCCCGCCCGTGTAAACATGCCGAAGGAACGCTTGTATAGAGTCCACCAGCTTGCTTTTGCCACTGTTTCGTCAGCGACAAGCTGTGTTTCTGCAAGTGTCTTGCCATCTTTCACCAGCTTGATTGTCCCAACTTTGTCTCCTTTTTGGACCGGTGCTTTGAGGCTCTTGTTCAATGTAATCTTTTGTTTTACATCCTTGACGTCTTCCCCTTTTTTGCTCAGCAGGGAAACACTTTCTGATGTGACCGCATCAATTGTCTTCTTATCACCTTTGCTCACGACAGCTTTCCCCAGCGGATGTCCTTTTTTGAACATCGGATGTGTCTGGTATTGGCTAAATGCATAATCAAGCATCTTTGTCACCTGGGCGTTCCTTGCCTTGGATGTTGGTGCTCCAAATACGACGGCGATCGCACGCATTCCGTCTTTCTGGGCCGTTGCTGTCAGGCAATACTTCGCTTCATTAGTGAAACCCGTTTTTAAGCCGTCTACTCCTGGATAGAAGCGGACAAGCTTGTTTGTATTCACAAGCCAAAATTTCTTTTCTGAATCCTCGCGGAGATAATCTTCATATGTTCCTGTGAATTTGGTGATTTTTTCGTATTTCAACAATTCTTTCGCCATCATCGCCATATCGTACGAAGAGCTGTAATGGCCATCCACAGGCAGGCCGGTCGTGTTTTTAAACACTGTATTCTTCAGACCCAATTCTTTTACTTTATCGTTCATCATTTTCACGAATACTTCCTCGGAACCGCCGATTCGTTCAGCCATAGCCACGGAAGCATCATTGCCGGAACCAATCGCGATCCCTTTTAACAGCTGCTCAACGGTCATCTCCTCACCTGGCTCAAGGAAAATCTGCGATCCACCCATTGAAGCCGCATATTCGCTGGCCCGGACCTTTTCGTCCATTTTCAGCTTTCCTTCGTCAAGCGCTTCCATAATCAAAAGCATGGTCATGATTTTCGTCATGCTTGCCGGAGGAAGTTTTTCATGACTGTTCTTGTCAAAAAGAACCTGTCCTGTATCGCGTTCAATCAAGATGGCTGAGCTGGCGTCATTAGCCAGTCCTGCATCACCTTCATTCGCATATCCTTTTGGAGATATAACAGCAGCGCCCATCATTAAAACAAGCAGTAAACTCGTCATTTTTTTCAGATTCATGGCCATAACCCTCCTATCTTTATAGGGTCTATTTTTGCCAAGGAAACCAAAATTATACAGAGAAGGAATACAAAACCTTATTTTTCCCAAAAAAATAAGCGAAGAGTCGCCTCTTCGCTTTGGGTTGCTACATTATTCTGTGATTTCTTCGTGTACTAAAATTGGAGCATCAACATGTTCAGTTGAAACCTTGATGTTTTCATAAAGCATTTCTTTCACTTCGGAGACATCCTCAAAGTTGCTGTAAATCGTCAATAAAGATTCTCCCTTTTCAACCTTATCGCCGATTTTCTTACGAAGGAGAAGTCCGACAGCAAGATCGATTTCTGATTCCTTCGTTGCTCTTCCTGCTCCTAAAAGCATTGCAGCGGTTCCAACTTCATCAGCTACAATTTCAGACACATAGCCTGCTTCTTTTGCTTCAAGTTCAAATGTGAATTTCGCCTGCGGAAGCTTGCTTGGATCGTCGACAACAGAAGCATCTCCGCCCTGTGAGCTAAGGAATATCTTGAAAGTTTCAAGCGCAGAACCATTCTTGATGACTTCCTCCAGCATATTGCGGGCCTCTGCAAGGGATTCAGCTTTGCCAGCCAGGAATACCATGTGGCTTCCCAGTGTCAAGCAGAGCTCTGTAAGATCTTCTGGACCTTCACCCTTCAGCGTGTCAATTGCCTCTTTAACTTCTAGAGCATTTCCGATGGCATATCCAAGCGGCTGGCTCATATCGGAAATAACAGCCATTGTCCTGCGGCCAACATTGTTTCCGATTCGAACCATCGCTTTCGCCAGCTCACGGGAATCATCCAGAGTCTTCATGAATGCGCCAGCACCAGTTTTCACGTCGAGGACAATTGCATCGGCTCCCGCTGCGATTTTCTTGCTCATGATTGAGCTTGCAATCAACGGGATACTGTCCACTGTCGCTGTAACATCTCTCAATGAATACAATTTCTTGTCGGCAGGAGTTAAGTTGCCGCTTTGCCCGATTACGGCAATTTTATTTTTATTGACCAGATTGATGAATTCTTCATTATCAATTTCAACATGGAAGCCTGCTACCGACTCAAGCTTATCAATGGTTCCGCCTGTGTGCCCAAGGCCTCTTCCTGACATTTTCGCGACTGGAACGCCAACAGCAGCAACAAGCGGCCCTAATACAAGGGTCGTTGTGTCGCCAACACCGCCAGTCGAGTGCTTGTCGACCTTGACGCCTTCGATGGCGCTAAGATCGATCTGATCACCGGATTTCACCATGGCCATTGTCAGATCAGCGCGTTCTTTTTCTGTCATTCCACGGAAAAAAATCGCCATCGTCAATGCGCTTACCTGATAATCAGGAATTGTCCCGTTTGTATAGCCATCCACGAAGAACTGGATTTCTTCAGTCGTTAATTCGAGTCCGTCACGTTTCTTTTCTATAACGTCTACCATTCTCATCGTTATCACCACTTATCCGTATTTAGCCGGGAAGCTATTGCGTTACTTTTCCCCTAATTTTTTTACAATTTCGTTTACTAGTAATAGGAAGCTTGATTTGACTTTTTCCGTCGTTTCGATTACTTCGTCATGACTCAATGGCTGGTCCAGGATCCCTGCTGCCATATTGGAGATGCATGAAATTCCGAGCACTTCCAATCCTGAGTGTCTCGCAACCATCACTTCAGGAACAGTGGACATACCGACTGCGTCCCCACCTAATGTACGGACCATTCTTACTTCAGCTGGTGTTTCATACACCGGTCCCGGATTTCCGAAATAGACGCCTTCCTTGAGGGTAATGTTGTTCTTTTGTCCGACTTCTTTGGCGATGCTTCTTAAATTTTTGGAATACGCTTCGCTCATATCAGGGAAACGGACGCCAAAACGTGAATCATTTGGCCCGATAAGCGGGTTCGTACCCATAAAGTTGATATGGTCAGTGATGATCATCAGGTCGCCTGCTTCGAAGCTTTCGTTCACTCCGCCAGCGGCATTTGTCACGATCAGCCTTTCAATCCCGAGTTCCTTCATGACACGCACCGGGAAAGTTACCTTATCCATGCTGTACCCTTCGTAAAAATGGAAACGGCCCTGCATCGCAATGACCTCAACACCGCTGAGTTTACCGCACACCAGTTGTCCTGCATGCCCCTCTACAGTAGATACTGGGAAGCCGGGGATTTCGTTATACGGAATTTTTACCGGATTCTCGATATCATCAGCGAGAACACCTAGACCTGATCCAAGAATCAGTCCGATTTTTGGCTGCTGATTCAGCTTGTCATTAATGAAGGATGCTGCATTTTGAATTTGATTAAAGTCCATATATTCCACTCCTTATTTCAATTCCTTGAGGAAGCTTGTGCCATGCTCAGGCATTTTCACATTAAAGTTGTCTGCTACAGTTGCTCCGATATCAGCAAATGTTTTACGGACAGGCAATTCTTTTCCTTCTTCCATATTCTTTGAATAGACAAGAAGAGGTACATATTCGCGAGTGTGGTCCGTTCCATGGTGTACAGGATCGTTACCATGGTCTGCCGTAATGATCAGCAGGTCATCTTCATTCAATTTAGAGAACACTTCTGGAAGGCGGGCATCATACTCCTCAAGTGCCTTTCCATAGCCTTCCGGATCACGGCGATGTCCAAACAGTGCATCAAAATCAACCAGGTTCAAGAAGCTCAATCCTGTGAAGTCCTGGTCAAGAGTCTGCAGCAGTTTATCCATTCCATCCATATTCGAAATTGTGCGCAATGATTCTGTTACACCTTCACCATCATAGATATCCGAAATCTTCCCGATGGCAAGTACATCGAGGCCAGCATCCTTCAGCTCGTTCATGACCGTTCTGCCAAATGGCTTCAGCGCATAATCGTGACGGTTGGACGTACGTTTGAAGTTTCCAGGTTCACCAAGGAATGGACGGGCAATGACTCTGCCAACCATATATTTTTCATCGAGAGTCAGTTCTCTTGCAATTTTACAAATATCATAAAGTTCTTCGATTGGCACGATTTCTTCGTGAGCAGCAATCTGCAGGACAGAATCAGCAGACGTATAGACGATCAATGCTCCCGTCTGAATATGCTCTTCGCCGAGTTCAACCAGGATTTCCGTTCCGCTCGCTGGCTTGTTTCCAATTACTTTCCTGCCAGTCCGTGCTTCAAGCTCAGAAATCAATTCATCAGGGAATCCATCAGGGAACACCTGGAATGGTGTCTGGATATTCAGGCCCATGATTTCCCAGTGTCCAGTCATCGTGTCCTTCCCGTTTGATGCTTCTTCCATTTTTGTATAGAATGCCAATGGTTTTTGGGCAGGTGCAATGCCTTTGATTTCTTCAATATTGCTAAGGCCCAGCTTGGCCATATTCGGCATGTTCAGGCCGTTCATCCTTTCGGCGATATGCCCAATGGTATGCGAGCCTTTATCACCGAACTTTTCAGCATCTGGTGCTTCACCGATTCCAACAGAGTCCATGACAATCAAAAACACCCTTTTATATGTATGCGACATTCTGTATCCTCCTTAAAAGTATGAATGCGATTCCAACAATTTTTACTATTATCTTATGTTACCCAATTTTATGTTACCCGTTTTTATTTAGGTTAAATCTGGATGCTTGCGTTTTCATTCGTAAGAGGTCTGACATCTACATTGTACTAAATTAAACTAAAAACACAAGAAAAAAAGCAGGCTTTTCAGCCAGCTTTTTTGACAATTCTATGAAACTATCACGTGCTTTATCCTAAAAGCATCAATATTCAAGCCCGCGGATGGAATTTCGTATAAACATCCTTCAGCCTTGTTTTCGTTACATGTGTATATATTTGAGTCGTTGAGATATCTGCATGTCCCAGCATCTCCTGGACTGCGCGAAGATCCGCTCCATTCTCCAGAAGATGGGTTGCAAAGGAATGGCGCATCGTATGCGGTGTCAGTTCCTTTTCGATTCCAGCATCGGCAGCAAGCTTCTTTAAAATCTTCCAGAAACCCTGTCGAGACAAACTTTTTCCATGATGGTTCAGGAAGAGCGAATCATCACGGTGTTTCTTGGAAACCAGCTTCGGCCTGCCTTTTTCAAGGTACTGTTCTATGGCATCAGATGCAGTTTTGCCAATGGGAATGATCCGTTCCTTGCTTCCTTTTCCCATGCAGCGTACAAACCCCATCGTCAGGTGAACATCAGCCAGCTTCAGGCCGATCAATTCGCTGACCCTGATTCCTGTTGCATACATCATTTCAAGCATGGCCTTGTCCCGGTAACCAAAATGGTCGATAAGCTTCGGGCTGTCCAGCAGCGTTTCAACTTCCTCCATACTGAGCACTTTCGGCAAAGACCGTTCGTGCTGAGGACTCTCGATGTGAACGGTTGGATCATGGTCCACCGCTTTTTCACGCAGCAAGAAATGATGGAATGCCCGAATCGAGGCAATATGCCTTGCAAGTGTTTTGGAGGATTTTCCCGAATCCTTCAAGTGACTCAAAAAATGGACAATCTGCGCACGCTGCACCTCATTTAAGCTGCCCAGCTGCTCTACATTTTGCATATAAGCAATGTAACTATTCAAATCCCGTTTGTAGGAGATGATCGTGTTATTTGAAAGTCCCTTTTCTACAATTAAAAAGTGGATAAAGTCATCAAGCCTGTCTTTCATTTCCATTACTCTCCATTCAGATAAAACAGTAACAGCCTTTCAAGCATACTTCCATTTTTTTCGCTAAAAGTGCCTGAAACCTTTATGGCTGCTCCCTCCGGTGCGTCATATCGGTGATAACTTTCATATTCTTCATTAATCCACATGATACCATAATAAAACAGGATTGTGCATCCAGTAAACAGTATAAACACCTTTAAAGTATGCAGGATCAGTCCGAACCAGGATTTCATATACTTGCCCCCATATCGACATACATTTCTAATTTTTTTGCAGAGGTGGCTTTCAAGCGAACATACCACTCATCTACTTGGTTATTAATCTGTATGCCAATTTGGACAAGAATTATACCTTGCTATTGATAAATTAAAGGCTGTTCTCGTAAACGTTGTTGCTTACCAGTAATGACTAAGAAATTAATTTGCTGTTTGTTTTTTGCATCTTTTTAGACAGGTTCTTAAGGTACAGGACAAACCTGCCCGAGTTCTCCGCTCAGCTGACTGATTACTTTAACGAAGACTAATGAGAACTGCAGCTATAAGATTAAGAAAACGCACCAATGTTAAAAGGAACAATCTATGTAAAAACAGCCAAATAAAAACCCCTCATCCAACGGAAAAGGGGTTTGGTTTCATTCTGATACAGCCGATTCTTTTTCCTGGCATCTGTAGCAAATGCCATGGAAAGTCAAACGGTGATCTTTAATTTTAAATTTCCAGTCTCTTTCAACGATTTCTTCTACATCTTCAAGAAGATCGTCCTGGATCTCATCCACTGCACCGCATTCGATGCAGACAAGATGATGATGGAAATGGGCAGCGCCTTCCTGGCGGAGATCATACCGGGACACGCCGTCACCGAAATTGATTTTATCGACAATTTTAAGTTCAGTCAGCAGTTCCAGTGTCCTGTATACAGTTGCCAACCCAATTTCAGGGGCCTTTTCTTTGACAAGCAAATACACATCTTCAGCACTCAAGTGGTCTTCTTCATGTTCAAGCAATACGCGGACGGTAGCCTCGCGCTGCGGCGTTAATTTATAGCTGGACGAATGCAGCTGCTTCTTGATTCTCTCAATTCTGTTTTCCATTTCGATCACTCTCACTCCCCCGCCACTGTTCTTTTATTATATCAGAAGGGAAATGAGAATCAAAATAAAATTATTACAAATAAGAAACAATAGTTAGTATTATATAAGAGTAATTCTAATTAATTGTATTGATAACCGCCTTCAGAAGCACTGGCGACAAGTAGGCTTCGATGGCTGCTGCCGCTGCCAGAAAAACGATTGCGGCAACGAATGAGAATATATACCTGATGAACTGCGGCATGATCGGCTGGTTGATTTTTTTCATGAATTGATTGCGGATCATCTTCAGGGAAAACGTCACTGACATCGCTGCCGTAATAATGAATACCGGGATGATGACAAAATTCTGCGGCAGGATGGAAACAAAGGACAGCACAAATCCGTCCCAGCCCATCTGGTTGACTAGGAACCCGACCGTGAATCCCACGACCATTCCCTTCATGAACAGCAGGATGAGGATGACCGGCAGGCCAATAATGGAAACCCCGAGAATCCAGATGAGGCCGATGAACTTCCCATTATGCAAAAAGCTCTGCAGAAACAAGTCACGGCCATCCGCAACCTTTCCTGATGCTGCCTGTCCAAAGAATTGCGATAAATAATAAAACAGATCCTCTTTTTGCGTAAAACTGAGACTGTTCACAATCACTGCCCCAAAGATGACTCCCATCAAAAACAGGACAATGACAAAAAGATAGATTGAGGAATATTCACGTAAATGGGTTGCTGCGACGTCCTGGTACCTTCGTTTCTTCATCTCTCTTCCTCCTGCATATTGGTTACTACCATCATATGCTAGGAAAGACAGTCTATGACCTGAAGGAGGCAATTTTCCATTTTAATAGATTTGTCTATGTCAAATGTGTGATTGTTGATTTTCGTTCCAGCACCTTCGCATTTCGCGGGTTTCAAAGTAACAAAATCCGGCCTATTGACCGGATTTTGTTAATCTGCTATTTTACCGTATTTGCCCCCACCGCCTGCAAGGAATCTGAGTTCGCCTTTGCGAGCCTTATCGATCACTGCGGCCGTTTTGGCCGGTATGACATTTTGTAAGGACTCAAGTGGCACATAATGGAGAATGGCCATTTCTGTTCCAAAATGGTCCAGCAGTTTTTCCAGCATCTTCGGTCCCAGTCCCGGGACGAATTCGAGCGGTACCTGGTGGATATATGGAGGCCTTCCATACTGAAGGCCTGCTGATGACTTCAATTCCCCGATCCTGTCGGCTACTCCCTTCACCTTTTTAATAGAGCCGCATTTGCTGCAGGCTTCATCATAAGAAGGGGTGAAGGTGAAGCATTCAGCACAGACAGTTCGGTGGTACTTTCCAAGCTGCGGATCCAAACCATAATTCGCTCTGATGGCGCGCCCATCTTCACCTCGTAAAGCAAGTTTCAGTTCATGGAATGATGGTTCTGCCATCTCGATTTTTTGGTATTCCCTTGCAATCTTTGCGAGGGAATGGGCATCCGAGTTGGTGACAAATGGATAGCGATGAAGCTCGGAAAGCTGGTCCGCCATCATCGTATCAGAACTCAACCCTAATTCGACAGCATCAATCATGTCTGGATCGAAAACTTCTGTCAGGGATTGATTCACTCCTTTGCCATACAGGCTTTTGAAAGGCGTGAACACATGGGCTGGGATGAAAAGCCCCCCAAGTTCCTTCACCTTCCTCTGCAGATCTTTGCCTGAAATATATACCCTTTGTGAGCTCAAGTGAACATTTTTCAGGTGGAATGACAACCAGGATGAAAAAGCCTTCATCTTGTCCAAATAAGGAATGTAACACAATACATGAATAGGTCCCTGCGTGCTCTCATCATTGATTTCAAGTTCCGAACCAAGGATCACGCTCATTCCTCCATACATCAAACCGCCATCAGGATGCTCCTCAAGTTCACCAGCCTGCAGCAATTGCCCCATTTCTTCAAGCACTTCCGGTGAATGGCTGTCGATAATGCCAATCATATTCAGCCCTTTGTAGTCCCTGGCATGCTCGATGATGTTGCTGAAGGTCAGTGTCTTCGCACCAGTAATCTTAACAGCACGACCGGTTTTCGTCCGGCCGATATGGATGTGAAGATCTGCAAAGTATTCTGCCATTACTTGCCCAATGCCTCCAGAAGCTGTAAATGCTGGACTGCATAAGCCGTTTTGGCGTCAAAGATTTTTTGTTCCTTTACAAGCTGAATCGCCTCATCAAGCGTAACCTCTATCAAATTGACAAACTCATCTTCATCTGCGGATGCAGGGTTGGCCTTCTGGGATAAGCCTGCTGCCTTGTAAATATGGATGATCTCATCCGCGAAACCAGGAGATGTATAAAAGGAAATGAGCCATTCCATTTGGGCGCATTCATAGCCCGTTTCTTCCTCAAGCTCGCGTGCCGCACAAATCTCCGGTTTTTCACCAGCCTCAAGCTTACCAGCAGGAATCTCGATAATCGTTCGTTCCAATGCCTTCCGATATTGCTCCACCATGATGATTTTATTGTCAGCAGTTACGGGAATGACTGCCACTGCACCTGGATGCTTGACAATCTCCCTTTTGGAGGTTTTTCCGTTGGGCAGTTCAACATCATCTACCTGCAGACGGATGACCTTTCCGGAAAAAATCTGTTCCGATTTCAACGTTTTTTCTTCGAGAGTTTTCATGCATGTCCACTCCTGTTCTAATCCGATATCAAATGCTCATACATTTTACCATACTTAACCGGAAGGAGTATGGTGATGAAAATTTATGTACATGAACAGGGAATCACCCTAACTGGAAAATCGTGGGAAATCAGGCGTCTCTTAAGGCAATACAGCAAGAAGCATGTATTTGTAAAGGATTGGATTGAGACCATCCACCAGCAGGGACATCGTCCAGATTAGTTGAATGCTTTCCATTCCTTTCGCTAAAATAGAAACAGCATGAGGAACGGAGTGATTTTATGAAAAAAAGGCAATTGGGTTCGTCGGATTTATATGTCAGCGAAATTGGTCTTGGCTGTATGTCATTGGGAACAGACTATAAAAAAGCCCAGAGTGTGATTGAAGCCGCCCTGGCAGAAGGCATCAATTATTTTGACACTGCTGATCTGTATGATTTTGGTGAAAATGAAGAAATCGTTGGAAAGGCACTACGAAGTGTAAGGGAACAGGTCATCATCGCGACAAAAGCTGGGAACCGTTGGACAGATGCAAAGGACAGCTGGACCTGGGATCCTTCGAAAGCTTATATCAAAGAAGCAGTCAAGCAAAGCTTGAGGAGGCTCGACACTGATTACATCGACCTCTATCAGCTGCATGGCGGGACAATCGAGGATCGTATCGAGGAAACAATCGAAGCCTTTGAAGAATTACGAGCGGAGGGCTATATCAAGTATTATGGCATCTCTTCCATCAGGCCAAATGTCATTCGGGAATATGTCCAAAAATCAAATATGGTGTCAGTCATGATGCAATATAGCATGCTCGACCGACGTCCTGAAGAGGAAGTGCTGCCTCTGCTCCATGAAAAAGGCATCAGCGTTGTAACGAGAGGAACTGTCGCGAAGGGTATGCTGAGCGATCGAATGCTTGAAAAAGCGACAGCAAAAGGATACCTCGACTACACCCCTGAAGAATTGGAGGAAATATTGCCATTGTTGAAGGAGAAGCTTGCCCCATCGCGATCGCTCACAGAGGTCGCGATCCAGTATAACTTATCCAATCCGGCAGTCGCCTCCGTCGTTGCTGGGGCCAGTACAGTTCAACAAGTAAAGGAAAATGCCCGGGCAGCAGGTGCTGCTCTTCTGGCACAAGAGGAGATACAGCTGATTCGCTCGATTACAAAATCGAACAAGTATGAACAGCACAGATAAAGAACACAAAGCGCAAGCGCTTCGTTCAGCCCCGACAATCGATGGAGGGCCCACCAGTGAAGTCGTTCTTTGACACCATTGGGCGGACCGAAATCGAAAAGTGTAGCCAACTGCCCAGAAACGCAGAAACTGGAGACTCAGACAAAGAAGTTCTTTTTGCTTCTGCCGGCGGAGTTGAAGTTTCGAAGTTTCTAGGAGGCGAAACTAGACAATTCGAAAAGCGGAGGCGACTGCCCAACTCCGACAAGCGTTGGAGGGTCTGACTGTGAAGTCGTTCTTTGACTTCATTGGCAGGACCGAAACGTCTCGAGGAGTTATGAGCCGCAGCTAGCCAAGCGACTCGAGGGGCTAGGCGCTGGAGCTGGATTAGAAATATTCATGGAGTTATCCACAACTCAATAACTTTATAAACTCCTTAACCAAAGCAAAAAAATGACCCCTTTTCAATTCTGAAAAGGGGTCATTTTTTACACAATTGCATACAATTATTTTTTCTTACAAACGTCCGGGAACAGGTCCCCTTTCGCCTTAGGCCAACATTAACAACAACGTATATCCCGCCATCCCTGCAGCAAAAGCCCAAAAGTTGCTTTCACGCTCTTCCGGAAGTTCTTCTTTCATCACGTTGAGGATCACCCCGCCAGCGAGCACGGCAAATAACACGGCAATGACGCTCTTATCCACCTTAACGGCAATGCCAATCGCCCATCCCATAAGGATTGCAGCACCCAGCAGCCAGCGGCCGAATTTGTCATAGCTTTCCTTATGTGCCTCACGGAGCGCATTGTCACTCGTGATAAAATGGACAGCAAGTGCGATAAAATAAAAAATCAGCCCTGTAATGGTTTCTTGTTCTCCATGCAGCAACAGATAACCAATTAGGGCATTATAAATGAAAAACGAAGTGATATGGATCCAAAAGACACCGGCAGAAGCACGATTCCTATCTTTTTCTTCCTGCTGTCTTTTCTTTGATACTTTTACCATCCGTTCCAGGCCGTAGAATAAAGCTAATCCGATCATGGCGACAACGTACGTATGGTTCTCCAGGAATTGCAGGGCCTCAGATTGGATGCTTTGATCAAGTACTTTATTATGCTTATTCAACTCAGGTAAAAGGTGGATGAATACATAGGCAACCGATATTCCCCCTGCCGCTGACAGCAGCCTGCTTCTCGGAACATTATCCAGGAAAGGCAAATATCTGGAGAATAAATGAATAGCAATAAATCCTAGGGCGAGTAACAAAGATATGAAGCGTTCCATGCTTAGCTCCTTTGTGTTTTATCCTCACAATTCCCTTTCACAAAGAAGCAAAACATTTTTCCTATAACGGCTTCCAGGCCAATGCATTTTGCTCCAGTTCGATTGCCAGCGGAGCTTTTTCCTCTATATACGCTTCAATGTCATATTCATATTTACGGGCTGCTTTCTCTTTAATCTCTGCGTATCTGGCTGCTTCCTCTGGATGAGCCACCAGATAATCCCTGAAGACAAGATGCCTGTGCAATTGCGGATCCCCTTTTTTATAGGCATGTAAATGGACCTTCCGGATCCCCTTCTCATCATTCTTCTGAAAATAACGCCGACCCTGTATCCCGTGCTCCCCTTTCGCCTCGTAACCAGCAGCTTGAAGGGCGGGGGTTGCCTCTTCAAGTTCATCCAGAGAGTCTGCAGCCAGCAAAATATCTATAATCGGCTTGGCACTGAGGCCGGGTACAGATGTGCTTCCGAAGTGATGGATTTCTGGTTTTCCTTGCTGAAAGATAGCTTCAAGCAGGTGCTTTTCTGTTTGAAAGAGCGTTTTCCATTCAGTACGATAAGGAACGACCTCTACTCTCCTGGTGCTCATTTGAATTTCTTCCAATCCATATCACTTTCTGAAAACAGTTCTTCAAATGACTTGTTTTTTTCCCTTAGTCGCTGCTCTTCTTTTTTTCGTTGGATCTCTGCCTGCTTCTTCTTCTCTTCCTCATCTTTCAAGATCTGCTGCTGGTCCTTTAGCTTTTGCATGATATCCTGATTAAGAAGATCACCCAAAGTAGCTGGCTTTTCTTCTCTCTTGACTGGTTGCTGACGCTTTTGTTTCTTTTTCACAGTGAATCCCTCTGTTTCTTGTACTTTTTTTAAAAGATTATAACATCGAAATGACTCAATTAAAATTAATTACGAAGAAGGAACGCCCTCATGAAAGGCGTTCCCACTTAGGTATCAATATGCATCTAATACTACTGCGTCGTCTACCTGCAATTCCGGTTCTGTGGCTTTGATGATATCTTCGACTGTATAGCCGGCTGCTACTTCAACGAGTTTCAGCCCGAAAGGTGTTACGTCGATAACGGCCATATCTGTAATGATTCGATTTACTACACCCTTGCCTGTCAGCGGCAGGCTGCATTCCTTCAGGATTTTCGCTTCGCCGCTCTTATTCACATGCTCCATGATGACGATGATCTTTTGCGCTCCATGGACAAGGTCCATCGCACCGCCCATGCCTTTGATCATCTTGCCTGGAATCATCCAGTTTGCAAGATCGCCAGCCTCTGAGACTTCCATTCCGCCAAGGATCGCCACATTGATGTGACCGCCGCGGATCATCGCAAAAGATTCTGCAGAATCAAAGTATGCAGCACCAGGAATCGCTGTAACCGTTTCTTTGCCTGCGTTGATCAAATCAGGATCGACGCTGTCCTCGGCTGGATAAGGTCCAATTCCCAGCAAACCATTTTCAGACTGCAGGACAACCTGTTTGTCGCCGGAAATGAAATTTGCCACCAGTGTCGGCATGCCGATACCCAGGTTTACGTAAAAGCCATTCTCAATTTCTTTTTCAGCCCGGCGCGCGATCTTCTCCCGGACATTCCCTTTGTTTTTAATCATATGCCTTCTCCTTTCATGATCAGCCAGAGTTAACTTCTCACTGTCAGCCTTTCAATCCGTTTCTCCTGATTGCCCTCAATCAGTGTCTGGACATAAATGCTTGGAGTGTGGATACTGTTCGGTTCCAATTCGCCCACTTCATACAGATTCTCTACCTCGGCAATCGTGACTCTGCCGGCTGCAGCGATCATCGGGTTGAAATTCCTTGCCGTCTTGTGGTAAACGAGGTTCCCCATTTTGTCGGCCTTCCAGGCACGGACAATGCTGAAATCCGCAGTCAGCGATTCCTCAAGGAGATATTCCTTGCCGTTGAACATGCGTGTTTCTTTGCCTTCAGCGATTGGTGTACCTACTCCTGCCGGCGTATAAAATGCCGGAATCCCTGCACCGCCTGCCCTGATTTTTTCAGCCAGCGTTCCCTGCGGAATTAATTCTACCTCGATTTCTCCAGACAATACCTGTCTTTCGAATTCCTTGTTTTCCCCAACATACGAACCTACCATTTTCTTAATCTGCTTGTTTTTAAGCAGCAGGCCAAGGCCCCAATCATCTACGCCGCAGTTATTGGAGATGACAGTCAGGTCTTTTACCCCTTTTTCTACCAGTGCCAGAATGGCGTTCTCAGGAATCCCGCAAAGGCCAAAGCCGCCAACCATCAGAGTTGCGCCATCATGGATATCTGCCACTGCGTCTTGAAAGGATGTGCAAATTCTTTTCATCGTTCTT
The DNA here is from genome assembly GCF_003937825.1 of Mesobacillus subterraneus. Classification (GTDB taxonomy): domain Bacteria; phylum Bacillota; class Bacilli; order Bacillales; family Cytobacillaceae; genus Mesobacillus; species Mesobacillus subterraneus. The sequence goes on from NZ_RSFW01000012.1 coordinate 37,546, forward strand.
CCCCCTTTGACTATGGAAGCACAGGCAAGTGCCGGTGCCATTTTTAAGTTAAAAGATTAAAAGGTTTATGCTAATTCCACAACTGTCGCGACACCCTGTCCGCCGCCGATGCAAAGGGTAGCAAGACCCGCCTTCGCGTTCCGGCGCTTCATTTCATGGATGAGTGTAACCAGGATCCTGGCTCCGCTCGCACCAATTGGATGTCCCAGCGCAATCGCTCCGCCATTCACGTTCAGAATGTCCTTGTTGAAATTAAGCTCGCGGTCGACAGCCAGTGATTGAGCCGCGAATGCTTCATTTGCTTCGATCAGTTCCATCTGTTCAAGCGACATGCCTGCTTTGTCCAGCGCTTTCTTGACCGCGTTCACCGGCCCGATGCCCATGATGCTCGGATCAACGCCCGCTCTCGCATTTCCTTTGAGGACAACGAGCGGTTTCAAGCCCAGTTCTTCAGCTTTCTCACGGCTCATGACAACCAATGCAGCGGCACCATCATTGATTCCGGAAGCATTTCCGGCTGTCACGCTGCCATCCTTCTTGAAAGCAGGGCGCAGACCGCCAAGCTTTTCCGCTGTCGATCCTTTCTTTGGATACTCGTCAGTATCAAATACAATCGGGTCACCTTTTCGCTGCGGAATCTCGATCGGCACGATTTCATCCTTGAACTTGCCATCTTGAATCGCCTTTGCAGCCTTTTCCTGGCTCGCTGCCGCGAATTCATCCTGCTCCCCGCGGCCAATCTCATACTTTGCACAAAGATTTTCGGCAGTGACACCCATGTGATAGTCATTGAAAGCACACCACAGGCCATCAGAAATCATGCTGTCCACGAGCTTCTGGTCGCCCATCTTGAAGCCGTCGCGGGCATTTTTCAATAAATATGGTGCCTGGCTCATATTCTCCATCCCGCCAGCCACGACAACTTCTGCATCACCCGCGATGATCGCCTGTGCTGCCAGGTGGACGGCCTTCAAGCCAGATCCGCACACTTTATTGATCGTCATAGAGGAAGCGCTTTCAGGAATACCCGCCTTAATAGCTGCCTGCCTCGCAGGGTTCTGTCCCAGGCCAGCCTGGAGAACATTCCCCATGATGATTTCATCCACCTGTTCAGGCTTAACACCTGCCTGTTTCAATGCATCTTTGATTACCGCAGCCCCAAGTTCCGGCGCGGAAATATTTTTCAAACTTCCATTAAAGCTGCCGATTGCTGTTCTGACTGCAGCGACGATTACTGCTTCTGTCCTGCTCAAACTGCTCACCCTTTCTGAAGTTCTCACAATTTATTTACTTCGATTGATTCGAATCAAATCCCTTTTATTTTATCAAAAAATTATTTATTCTTGCATTTTTAAAAATATTCTATTTAAAATGGAGGTATCTTATGAGGAGGGTACATACCATGCTGCAGCTTCCCAAAAAGGTTGAAATCATTGAAGTAGGCCCGCGAGACGGGCTGCAAAACGAGAAAAATTTTGTTCCCACTGATGTAAAAAAAGAATTCATCAGTGCTTTGAAAGATGCTGGCCTTAAAGAATTGGAGCTTACATCCTTCGTCTCCCCAAAATGGGTTCCGCAGATGGGCGATGCAGCGGAAATCGTTGCGGACTGCCTTGACAGCACCTCGAGGAATATCGTCCTTGCACCGAATAAAAAGGGAATCGAACGTGTATATATGACTGATTGCAAAGCCGTAGCTGTGTTTGTCGGTGTCAGCAATTCGTTCAATCAAAAGAATATCAATAAAACGACTGCTGAAAGTCTTTCTGAGGTCCTTCCATTGATTTCAGAGTTAAAAGCGAAGGATTATTTTGTACGTGCCTGCATTTCAACGGCTTTTTACTGCCCTTATGAAGGCAAGGTTGAAGAGGACGATGTCCTTGCTCTTTGCGGCGAGTTCGTCAAGGTGGGAGTGGATGAACTCAGCGTGGCCGATACCATCGGCATGGCTGCTCCACACGAGTCTTACTCGCTGTTTTCAAAATTAAAAGATGCGTTTCCAGATGTACTGATGACCGCGCATTTCCATGATACTAGGAAATTGGCCCTCGCGAATATCCTGGCTGCCCTCCAGGCCGGAGTCACCCGCTTTGATACTTCAGCTGGTGGTCTTGGCGGATGCCCGTTTGCTCCGGGTGCAGCCGGAAATGCGGCTACTGAAGATGTTGTCTATTTACTGCACAGGATGGGGATAGGAACTGGTGTCGATCTCGGTGAACTGCTCAAGGCCGTAGAGGTCATCAGGCCTCATATCTCAAGACCAATCGAGAGTACTTATTTCAGGCTAAATTCGGTCAGCGTCTAACTTTTTGCATAAGCCCCCTTTCTTGAAACCATCTTATTAGATGAAGGCATTTCAAGGAAGGGAGCATGTTAGATGAGCCAAAAACGCGACAAAGGCTACAGCCAGCAGGGCAAGCCGAATGCAGATACTGTGAAGCAGCAGATTGCCGCCGAGGATCTCGAAAAGGCAATCCATCCTACAAAGCGCCAAAATTCACAGCAATAAGTTTTTTCAGACCGCCCACTTTGGCGGTCTTTTTGTATGTTTGTACAACAGCTTCTAATGGTAAAATAAAGAAAATGGGTTAATCGGAGGGTTGAGCTTGAAAAGAGCATTCCGCGTCTTATTTTCTTTTTTGCTTGTACTGGCCTCTTTAGGGGTCTTCATTTCCAATAAATTAATGTTCATGAAAAAGAAAGATGATGATGAAATTTTCAATCGGGAAAAAGACGCAGGCCATCTTGTGCCTGACGAATATGATGCCCTGCCTAAAAGGGAAGTGAGCTTACCTTCCTCTTTCGGGTACCCACTCAAAGCGGTCCTTGTCGAGCCTCATGAGACAAATCGATATATCATCATCGCCCACGGTGTTACTCAGAGCAAAACCAATTCGGTAAAATATATGAACCTCTTCCTGAACAGAGGATTCAATGCCGTGATTTACGACCATAGGCGCCATGGGGAATCAGGCGGAAAAACGACCAGCTATGGGTACTATGAAAAATTCGACTTGAAATCGGTGGTAGACTGGCTCAGACAGGAAAAAGGGCCGGAGCTGCTCCTTGGGATTCACGGGGAATCCATGGGTGCGGCAACCCTGCTCCTTTACGCCGGAATGATTGAGGATGGTGCTGACTTCTATGTCGCCGATTGCCCGTTCTCAGATTTCAGTGAGCAGCTCGCATACCGCATCAAGGAAGAGGTCAAGGTACTGCCGCCAAAGCTGCTTCTTCCGGTTGCCGACCTCTTCGTCCGCATCCGCGATAAATATTCCTTGAGCGCTGTATCGCCAATCGCGGTCATCGAAAATATCAAAAACCCCATCCTGTTCATCCACAGCCGCAAGGACGACTTCATCCTGCCATCAATGACCGAAGCCTTGTTTGAACAGAAAAAAGGACCGAAAAAGCTATTCATGGCCGAGAACGGCCTGCACGCACAATCGTACAGCGAAAACCGTGAGCACTACGAAAAGGTCCTTGACGAATTCCTTGAGGAATATGTATATGATGAAGATGATGGAACGGGTACAGCGAGTCCCCCTTCTGATGCTTGACTGATCCGTCCTGCTGTCCGATTGATCATCCATAGATAAAAAAGATTGGCTCCCTGCTGAGCCAATCTTTTTTACTGTTTTTGTCCCTGGCGGTCAATTTCTTTTCCTTCAGCGTCAAGCGCCCTGACCTCTTTGTACTCGCCAATTCCGTAATAATATCGTTCATTTTCTTTTTCAAAGATTTCTATATTCGTAAACTTGCCGTCCGGCCCTGCTGCTTCAATGGCCTTGATGTTCGGGCTGATAACCTTTCCGAAGATCACGGGAATCTTCACATCCAATTTCCCATCTTCCTTAAAGGTTGTAAATGTGTCGACATACAGGATCATGAAATCATTTTTATAATAAGTCCAGTGGTTATGCCCTGCATTTTTCCAGCCTTCTTTGTCGCTGCCTTCAATATAAGCGACAGCCAGAGCGTCGAATGTCCTCGAGCCTTCTTTTTGCTCCGTAGTGTAAAAAACCAGCTTTCCTTTATCGACTTTTTCTTCATGGATCACCTGTTTGATGTTGAACGGAATATCATTTTTGATTGCTTCTCCCGCAGTCTTATACGAGCACGCTGACAGCACGATGATGCACATGCCCATTATGGCTGCCTTCCACAATTTCGCCATTTCTCTCCCCTGCTTTCGCATCAAACTTCTATGTATCTCTTCAACCTTCTCTCTTATTTAACCTTTTTTTCAATATTTTGTAAACTCATAAATTGGTTTTGTCATAAAAACTCATTCTCGGATTCAAATATTCATTTGGACTCTTCAGCTGAAAGCAGCCTGCAGACTCTTTGTAGTCCAGTGTCATCTGATCATCGAAGAAGACTTCCCTGGATTTTTGAATATAGATGGGGATGCTGCCTGTTTCCATTTGGTTTTCGTCATCATTATATTCTTTTTCCAGCCAGAGAGCAGCTACACCGTTCACTGCACAGCCACAGCCGTCAATATCGTATATCAGTTTAATGTATCCCTGTTTTCCTGCCGTCTTTTCCTGCAGCTTCTTTGTTGCTGTCTCGGTGATTTTCAATTTCATGATTGCACTCCCTTTCCGATGCTTCATTTTACCATATCGAAGGCTAATTTTCCGTTTCAAAACCCTTGGGTAATTTCAAAATTGTCTTGCAATTTGACTGGTTACCTTTTACTATCAAAGATAATTGTGAATTTGGAAAGGAGTGCTTATTTTGACAAAAGTAACGATTAAAGTGAATGATAATGGGTCTTTAAGGATTACCGGCGATGTTGAACTGCTGGATGGTGCCGGCAATAAATATGAGACAAAGCCGGCGTTCTCGCTTTGCCGCTGCGGTATGAGCAAAAACATGCCGTTCTGTGACGCTTCCCATAAAGGGAAGTTTGAATCGGCCGTCCGTGCACCGCAAGCTGAAGAAACGGAATAATGTACTGAGGGCAATGGACATCCATTGCTCTTTTTTTGTGGGGGCGGGTCCGCTGGCTACCATTCGTCTGCAAGCCTGACATCCGCTATCGCCGAGATTCCAATGCGATGGATCTCTTCAAAGCGGTCAACAATATGGAGTTTCTGCCCAAGCTCATTCCAGTAATGGATTTTCCCAATCACTAATTCATACTTTCGCTGGCGGAAATAGGTAATGCTGACGGGTCGGTTATATTCCATCGCTTCAAGGATGGTTTCATTCAATTGTTCGAGCTGCTGTTCATCCAGCTGTTTTTCTTGTTCGTATTCATCCTCCTGTGCCCAGTCACGCAGCATTTTCACATGTTCAGGCAGCATCATGGATGTCCATTTAATTCTTCCGCGATCGCGAATCATCTTGCTCTCCTCCTTCTCCTATCAGCCTTTATGCCCGCCGACAAGCGCGGCACGATGTCTTGCTGTTCCAGCTGCCGTATATGAAACCGCCCTCAGGAGGGACGCCGAACCATAGCGGCTGCGGATCCGGTCCATCGCATAGCCAAGTTCTTTCTTTTTCCAGCCATTCTTTTCAAATAAGTTCAATTGAAACTCGCTGTCAGTGACGAGATTCCCGAGCGCTATTGAGATGCTGCGGACCGTTTTTCCGGTATAGTTTTCGGCAAAAAGCTCAAGACAGACCCGGTACAGCTCCATCGTAATATTGGTCGGCTCCTCGATTGTCCTTGAGCGGTGGAAGCCACCGCCGAATTCATCCTGGCTGTAACCGACCCCGAAGCTGATCGTCCGACCTGCTTTCCCGTGGCTCCTGGCTCTTCGCGCGACTTCTTCGGACATTTCGAGGATGACATGCTTGATTTCCACTTCTTCTTTGTAATCCCGCAGCAGGATTTGGCTTTTTCCAAAGCTGACCTGCCCTTCCATGATCGGGGCACCGATATCGGAAAAATCGATTCCCCATGCATGCCAGTACAGCTGGTTGCCCATGATCCCGAATTTCTTCTCCAACGTTTCAAGATCATAGCGGGCCAGCTGGCCGACTGTAAAAATCCCCATGCTATTGAGTGTTTTTTCGACACGGCGCCCAATTCCCCACATTTCACTGAGCGGGGAAACATTCCACAGCTTGTTCTGGACATCATCATACGTCCACTCGGCCACCCCTTTGTGTTTTGCCTCAAGGTCAAGGCACAGTTTTGACATCAGCATGTTCGGGCCGATTCCAATCGCGCACGGCAGCTGGAACTCGCGTTCAATGTCATCTTTGATTTTCCTGGCGATGGAAGCAGCATCGCCCCAGAGCTTCGAAGCTCCGTCCACCTTTATAAAGCTTTCATCGACACTGTAGGTATGGATGGCTTCCTTCGGGACATAGCGATTGAATACGCGGGAGATTTCAGTGGAGATTCGCAGGTACGTTGACATTTGGGGATCAACGACAATAATTCGCGGATCATTGGGAATTTCGAACTTTCGTGATCCGGTTTTAATGCCAAACTCCTTTTTCAAACGCGGGGAGGCGGCCAGGACAACACTTCCCGGGCGATCGATGTTCCCAACGACAGCCAGGTAGCAGTCCAGAGGATCAAGGCCGAGCATGACCGCGGAGCAGCTCGCATAAAAGCTTTTCATATCCACACAAAGAATCTTGTTTTGCGGCATTTCGCTGTAATCGACCATGTCTCTTCTCTCCTTTCTGCAGGTGGTCCACCAAAACAAGAACATTCATTCTGTTTCATTATACCCATTATATTAAGCGAATATGTGTTCGGTTTCAATGGAAATTTTCCGGCGGACTGACTTAATAAAGGGGAAAATGGGGAGTCATGCCAGGACTGGTCAATTTTTTCAGGGGCTGTTTTCAGCTGGAGATAATGAGTATAATCAGGAAGAGAGGTGCTGCTTGATGGATAAAAAACTCATACGCAAGATGGTGCAAAAATGCTTCGTACAGTACCGGCATGACGATTCGCTGCCGCTAAGCGAAGCCGAGTTCGAAGAGATATGTGAGAAGATTGTAAAACTGAATTATGAGGAGCCAGAGGCAGGTTTGCACGAGATTATCAATGATGCCGTTTATGAATTTTTGGCTACATAACAAAATCCTGAAATAGAAAAGGCTGCCCGTGGACAGCCTTTTGATTATTTTAATCTGATCTTCGCTTCGCCTTTGATTGCAGCGGGATAATCATTAAGCCTCAGGGTAATTGGGCCAGGAGATGCTCCTTCACCAAAATAAGGTATTAAAACTTCCAATGGGCTTTCAGCGTTCCACCTGAAAGAAGCGGACCCATCGCCGATTTCTTTCCCGTTCTGATCCACCGCCTGTTCAAATGAAATATGATTATGCCCTTCTCTCGAGCCTTTTTGGAAGGCGAACAGCAAATGATTCTCCTCCCTGTCGACCTTTATCAATCTGCCATCAGCGGGGGCCTTCAACACTTCCATTTTCTCGGGATCAACAATGATTTCCACCTCGTCTTTATCCAATGCGCGCAGGGAATTGAAGCGCAAGTAAAGCTCTTCTGGTTTTTTGAAAAAGTTACTTTGCAGGAAAAATTCCTTTGTATACTCATCCATATGGCGCGCAGTAGTTCCGTTATTGATCGCGGCCCATTCTTCGCCCGTTTCATCAACAAGAGTCAGGTCTTCGAATCCAAATAACTGTTTTGAATTTCCCTCGTCAAAATGGACAGTCACTCCTATTCTCGTTGGGTAAATCGACACTTTCTCCACAGTGACCTTCTGTCCTTCAATTTCGACTGTTTCATTTACTTCAATGGTTTCTTTTTTATCCTTGAAAGCATCCTTGTCAATCGAGAATGGAATCACCCACGTATCAGCAAGCTTATTCATTGGCTCGCCCTCTTCTGTTCTACCTTCACTAAGCTCCATACTCAGTTTGAAATTATCAGGACGGTGATCACCATAAAATTCAAAGGTGGCTTGAAGCAGCCTGCCTTTATCCTGCATATCGATTGACCATCCGTCATAAGAAAATGCTATTTCTTCGATGCCTTTCCCCTCTTGATCGGTCAGCAAAAATTTGTCAATCGATACTTCCTTATGCGCCCCAGAAGTTTCAACCTTGTAAAACAGCACCATCATCTGCTCATCGACAATCACCGAATCTAATGTGACCTTAAGGCCGTCATGCTCATCGGATACACCGATTTTCTGGGCGAAGTCATTTTCGATAGCGGATGTCAGCCCTTTGTCAAAGCGAACAAGCTCCACAATCTTCTCCATCCCCGGTAGGGAGGTGACATACGAAGCAAATGTCTCTGAGGTCCGCAGCATCGCTGTAAAAGCAAAAATCAGGATAGCAGCTGAAGCGAATGTTCTCATGAACAAAAGATTTTGCTTCTTTTTCCTCTTCCCCTTGCTGATCCCGGCAGCAATCGCCTCGTCCAGCTGGAGCTCGGGAACTTCGATATTTTCTAGTGCCTCCTGGGCCTTCGTCAGCTTTTTTTCCTCGGCATTAAGCATAGCCCAATCCCCCCTTATCTTCGAGCTGCCCGCGAAGCTCCTTCAGGCCTTTATTGAGCCATGTCTTCACGGTGCCTTCCGGACATTCAAGAATCTCGGCAATTTCTTTAATTTTGAAATCATGCACATATTTCAATTCGATGACCTGCCTCGTTTTGGAATCAAGCTTGCCGATGACTTCCTCGACCTCAAGCCAGCTTGATTGGTGTTCGGCACCCATCAGGCTGATGAGGTCATCACTGACAAGGAGCCGCTTCCTCTTCTTCAATTCATCGTTACAGTAGTTTATAAGGATTCTTGTCAGCCAAGTCGTGAAATACTGCGGCTCTTTCACCTTCCGGATTGAACGGAATGCCCTGTATGTGACCTCCTGCAGCGCTTCTACTGCATCCTCGCTATTTTTCAAGTAGCTGAGGGCAATCCGGTAGAGGCGAACTTTATGAAGCTGCATCAATTCGTAAAATGCTCCTTCGTCGCCTTTTTTCGCTTTTTGTACCAATTCCTGAAGCTCCAAAATGTCTCCCCCTGACTTTGTATCTATCTATTAGACCATGAAGCTGGAAAAAAGTTTTGCTGAATTAAAAAAACCGCCAAAAAATTTTTTCATGGCGGTACAGTACTTTATTTTTGGTTGAAGATTCTCTTGCCAAAAAGCTCAAAGGTTCTTGGAAACTGGGCATAAAATTTGCTGCCAGCATTCATCCAGCGCGGCAGGTTGATTTCACGTGTTCTCGTCAGCATCCGGTCAACCACCTGCTTGGCTACATATTCCGGCTGAAGCATGAACCGTTTTACATTCTTCACATAAGTTCCCTGCTTATCGGCAACGTCGAAGAAATTAGTGGCAATCGGCCCGGGGTTAACAGATGTGACATATATATGGTCATCAGCCACCTCCATGCGCAGGCTGTTCGTGTAGCCGAGCACCGCATGCTTTGAAGCTGAATAGACACTCGATTTAGGCGTAGCGATCTTGCCAGCCTGGGAAGCGATATTGATGATATGGCCGCTTCGCCTCATCTTCATCCCGGGCAGCACCATGGCCGTGCAGGCCATCAATCCCACGACATTGACGTCAAACATTGATTTGATTTCATCAATTTTTGCTTCGTGGGCGAAGTCGAAAACACCAAATCCGGCATTATTGACTAATATATCGACCTGGCCGATTTCAGATAATACTTGGGAGAAAACAGCCTTAATGGAGTCTGTATCCGAGACATCCAGCTTCTGGGCATGGACATTGATGGCGTACTTTGACTGTAATTCCTTTTTCAAAACTTCAAGTTTATCAATCCCGCGGGCGAGGAGAATGAGATTGGCTCCACGTGCCGCACATAGCTTGGCAATCTCGGCTCCGATTCCGCCTGAAGCACCTGTAATGATAATGTTTTTTCCTTTCAACGATGGCATCTCAGTTCACCTCATTTGGCTGTATAAAGGACCGCCGTCCCTTCTTCCCTGACAGAAACGGCGTCAATGGATTGCAAGTAATCAAGCTGTCCAACCGTTTCCGAAATAGTTAAATTCAATTCGCGTTCATAGACAGACGGAAACAGTAATTGGCATATTTCAAAAACGGTCATCTCTCTTCCTGAAAGCATGTTTCTGACCTGCATCGCCCGGTCATGCTGACGGGCAATCCTTTTTTCAATCAGGGTGTGCACTTCTGTTATCTCCGTTCCATGCCCGGTGTATACAAGCCCAATCGGAAACTTCTGAAGTTTCTTAAGCGAAGCATTATACTGCACAAGCGGCTTCGGCCGTTCAGTTTCACCTGGCAGCGGCGGCTCAAGCAATGGATTTGGGGAGATTCCGGCAAGGATGGTATCTCCGGCAATCATCGTACCGTCCTTCTCACGCAACAGGACGATATGGCTTTGTGCGTGCCCTGGTGTCTCGATCACTCTCCATCCTGGCAATGCAGCCGGAACATCATGTTCTACCAGCTGCCCTGTTAACGAGCGATTGCATGAAAACACCAATGTTTTCTTCATCACCTTCATTGAAGGCACAAAATACTTCTCTGGAATACCCGTTTGCAGAAAAAATGTCTCGTAAAACTTCCGATGCTCCTGTTCAAACGATGGAGTCCTGTTGATCCATCTTTCGTTCAGAGGGTGTCCGTACACTTCCAGCTCCGGTGAAAAGAAATCGAGCATTCCAACATGATCCGGATGGTCGTGCGTCAGAACCACCTGCTCAATATCCTCAGGCTTCAAATTCAATAGAGCAAGCTGGGATTTGAACGATTCCCAGGACTCCTTCGTTTTTGTTCCGGCATCCACAAGCGTCAGCCGGTCACCTTTTATTAAATATGCGTTCACATCACCCACAGGAAATGGTGTAGGCAAAGTCAATTTAGCAATTCTATCTTTCCATTCCGTCATTTGTTCTGTACACCTCAAGAAATTATTTTTATATAAAATAACCAGCTGCATCATTTATGTAAGTATTTGTTTCTCAGAGTCTCAGTATTTTTTCAATATAAAAATAAGTTTACCTTTAAAGCGGTCAATTGTCATTATTTTCACATTCCATTTTTCAGAAAAAATAAAAAACTTCACATTTACCTATTGACATAAGGCCTGTCCATCTTGCATAATCACTATTAAAATTTCATTTACCACAAAAGCATTTGAGCAAGACGAGTAGACAGGAATGGTGTTAGAGAGCAGAGTCCACCGGCTGAAAGACTCCGCCGCCCTCTTCATGTTGAACCCTACCTTGTGAGCTTCCAGGCAAACCTGGACGCGGACCGGCGTTAACGGATTAAGAGCTGCACTTTTCCGGCGAGTCTGGATGAGTGAATGAAGGTGGTACCACGGAAGCATGGCCTTTCGTCCTTTTTATGGATGAAAGGCCTTTTTGTATTCTTTAAAAAAACATGGAGGCGATCTTGATGAAGAAGCTTGTTTTTGTTGGGGCAGGATCAATGGCAGAAGCGATGATATCCGGAATAGGGGCAAGCGGGCTTCTTCCGGGAAAGCAAATGTGGGCAACAAATAAACAGGATGTGGAAAGACTGAAAACACTCCAACAACGTTACGGAATCAGTACGACCTATGATTTTGAAGAGCTTTTTTCCGAGGCTGATGCAGTCGTCCTCGCAATGAAACCAAAGGACGCAGCCGCAGCAATCGAGGAGATAAAATCCTTCCTTGCTGAAGGAATGCTTGTGATCTCTGTCCTTGCCGGCGTATCGATCGGGGCAATTGAGGCAGCAGCAGGCAAATCACTGGCCATAGTAAGAGCGATGCCGAATACTTCGGCTGCAATCGGCAAATCAGCAACCGCACTGGCGGTTAATGGACTTGTCAATGACAGGCAAAAGCAGCTCGTGAAAGATCTTTTCAACACAGTTGGCATGGCGACATTTGTAGAGGAGAATCAGCTCGATGCCGTCACCGGACTATCCGGAAGCGGACCAGCGTATATTTACTATCTTGTCGAGGCCATGGAAAAAAGCGCGGTGGAAATCGGACTTGAAAAACATACAGCAAAGCAGCTGATTATCCAGACGCTGCTCGGAGCAGCCGAAATGCTGACAAAAACGGATAAGGAGCCATCACAGCTGCGCTTCGAGGTAACCAGCCCCGGAGGAACGACCGAAGCAGGCATAAGCATCCTGGAGCAGCATGGCGTCCAATCCGCTTTTGTATCCTGCATCAAGGAAGCAGCGGCCCAATCGAAAAGGCTCTGCCACCTGCTCGGCAATGAACTGGCCTCGGCAAACCGCCCTCTGTAAATTGCATTCATGCCCGCTATTTCTCTACAATGGAGAAAAAGGTACAGGGATGTGTCGCAATGCTGTTCATCTTATTAACTTTAACTCTCCTCATCTGGATTGGGGCGACAATAGACGCAGCGCTGGGCTTCAGGAAACTGGAACCGCTTGAAGACGCTATATCAGTTGCCGAAGGACCGCTGCTGAGCGTCATTGTTGCTGCCCGGAATGAAGGTGAACATCTAACACAAAGCCTTCAAACCCAGCTGGCGCAGACCTATAAAAATACGGAGTGGATACTGGTAAATGACCGGTCAGAGGATCAAACGGGAAACATCATGGATCACGTAAAAGAAATCGACCCAAGGGTGAAAGTGATTCATGTTAAGAAATTGCCAGAGGGTTGGCTTGGGAAAAACCATGCCTTGTATAAAGGTTTCCAGGAGGCGTCCGGGGGGCTGATCCTGTTTACCGATGCGGATGTCATCTATCATCCGGAGGCTTTCTCAAAAGCGGTTGGCTATTTCGAAAGACATGGACTTGACCACATGACCGCCACACCAAATCTCAGCGCAAAGCCTTTTTGGCTGAAGGCATTCGTGGCGTTCTTCTTATTTGGTTTTTCCTATTATAAAAGACCATGGCTCGCAAATAATCCGCGCTCGAAAACAGGAATCGGCATCGGGGCATTCAATATGATGACCAGGACTGCGTATGAAAAAATCGGGACTCATGAGCAACTCAAAATGCGGCCTGACGATGACTTGCAGCTGGGCATGATGGTCAAGCGCGCCGGTTTAAAGCAGCGGATCGTTGCTGCGATGAGCCTGATCGAAGTTGAATGGTATCCGAGTTTAAAGGAAGCATTAGCAGGGTTGGAAAAGAACACCTTTGCCGGACTTCACTACCGGATCAGCATGGTGCTGTTTTCTGTGTTCGGTGTCTTCATTTCACAGGTCGTTCCATTTTTCACTATATTTTCTGGCAACCTGGCACTTTCCTTGTTAAGCGGTGTCAACCTGATTTTCCTGGCCATCCTTTACGTTATGGTCACAAAGAAAATGACCCGCTTTTCGCCATGGCTGTTCCTGGCGCTGCCTTTTACCGCCATGCTGTTCATTTTTTCCATCATACGGGCAAGCTACTTAACCTTTAAAAGAGGCGGCATCGTCTGGCGCGGAACGAAATATACACTTGCAGAATTAAGAAAAGACAAACTGAAGTGAGTACAATTTTTTCCTTTCCGTGCGATGCCCTGTTAAAATATATTTTGGATAACGAAATAAAAGGAGGCTTCTCGTTTTGGAAAAGAAACTATTTTCTCCCTTTGAATTAAAAGGTCTGACCCTGAAAAACCGCATCGTCATGGCTCCCATGTGCATGTACTCCTGTGAAAAGGAAGACGGGATGGTCACTGACTTCCATATGACCCACTATGTGAGCAGAGCTGTCGGACAGGTCGGCCTGATTGTTCTTGAAGCAACTGCTGTTACGCCTCAGGGCCGGATTTCGCACCAGGACCTGGGAATCTGGAGTGACGAGCATGTTCCTGGACTGGCAAATTTGACTGAACAGATTAAGAAGAGCGGTGCAGCAGCAGGAATCCAGCTTGCCCATGCTGGCAGGAAGGCAGATTTGCGCGACGAAATCATTGCCCCTTCTGCACTGGCATTCGACGAGAAATATAAAGAGCCGAAAGCCATGACTGCGGAGGAAATAAAGGAAACCATAGAAGCATTCAAACTGGGTGCTGAGAGGGCGAAGCGGGCAGGCTTTGAAGTCATCGAAATTCATGCGGCCCATGGATATTTGATCAACCAGTTCCTTTCACCTCTTACAAATAAGCGTGAAGATGAATACGGCGGATCTCCAGAAAACCGCTACCGATTCTTGCGTGAAGTCCTTGAAGAGGTTAAAACAGTATGGGACGGACCATTATTCGTCCGGGTATCGGCAAATGATTATCACGAAGAAGGTTTGAATGTGGATGATTATGTAGAGATGGCAGCCTGGATGAAAAATCAGGGTGTCGACTTGATTGATGTCAGCTCAGGAGCAGTGGTCCCGGCGAGAATCAATGTATACCCCGGATACCAGGTGAAGCTCGCGGAAAAAATCAAGCAAGGAGCTGAAATTGCTACCGGAGCTGTAGGACTGATCACGACAGGAATCCAGGCAGAAGAAATCCTTCAAAATGACAGGGCCGACCTGATTTTCATCGCGCGCGAACTGCTTCGCGATCCATATTGGCCAAGGGCTGCAGCGAAGGAACTTGGAACAAGCATTGAAGCACCTGTGCAATATCAACGCGGATGGATTTTCTAAAATTTAAGCCGGCATTTACGAATTGCACCTCCACTGTTAGTTTTGCTTCTAACAATGGAGGTGCAGTTCATTTAATGCCAGCTTTTTATTCTCTCTAAAACCTCGTTCAGCCTAAAACCATCTCACCTGGTCATTTTAGATTTTTTCCAGCAAAATCCTCCGATACATATTGCCGAACATAATCCCGTTATCGGAAAGCAGTCTAAGTTCAGCCCTTTGCTCTTCATGGATTTCCTCAAATGATCGGCCGATGTCCGTACCAAAAAAACTGACAATATGGCGTATTGCTTTTTTTCCAGGTGCTAACCCTTTGCCAGGCTCAGCAAATTTATCGAAGATCAGCACATTGCCGCCCGTCCGGCAAACTCTTGCGATTTCGCTATATGCCATTTTACTATCTGGAACAATGGACAAAATCAGGCTGGCTACCACATAATCAAATGATTCAGCAGGAAAAGAAAGCTTCTGTGCATCCATCTGCACGAATTCAATCTGCGAGTTTTTGAATTTATCACGCGCTTTTTCCAGCATATATTCTGAATAATCGATTGCCGTGACGTCAAGATTCGGGTATGGAACTCTTTCAATATCCGCACCTGTACCGACACCAACAAATAAAACCCGATCCCCTGGCTGGAACGCTATTTCCTGAAACAACTTTTCCCTCGCCCTCGCAAAAGGACCAGCATTGAAAATCACATCATAAATAGGCGCCCAGCCTTTATAAATGACCTTGTTCCATGAATTATTCATGATACTCTCCCTATCTATTAACTGAAAGCTTTTTTATTTTCAGCACCCTTATCGATCCTTCACCCGTAATAACCTCAATCCATTCAGCGTAACAATCAGAGTTGCCCCCATGTCAGCGAAAATCGCGATCCACAGAGTGAGCCAGCCAGGCACGACGAGCAGCAATGCCAGTAATTTTACTCCGATAGAGAACGTGATGTTTTGCTTAATGATGGCCAAAGTTTTCCGGCTCAATTTGATTGTGAATGGCAGCTTCTTCAAATCATCCGCCATCAGAGCAATATCGGCTGTTTCCAATGCAGTATCGGTTCCTGCTCCGCCCATCGCGATTCCAACGGTTGCTGCTGCCAGGGCAGGTGCATCATTGATCCCATCACCCACCATCGCGACTTTTCCATGGTTCTTCTGCATCGTTTTGATATACGCCAGCTTATCTTCCGGAAGCAGGTCAGACTGGATTTCTGAAACACCAGCCTTTAAGCCGATTGCCTGAGCAGTCCCTTTATTGTCACCCGTCAGCATGATTGTCTTTTCGATGCCAAGCTCATGCAGGCGGGAAACGACTGCAGAGCTCGATTCCCTTACCTCATCTGCAACAGCGATCAGCGCAAGCAGTTGTGAATCAGTCCCGGCTGCCATAACTGTCTTGCCTTCGGATTGCATTCGAGAAATCTCTGAAGCAAGCTCACCGGAGATACCGTCTTTCATAACGCTATCAAGGTAGCCAGGGCTGCCGACATAATAGGTAACACCATCGACGGAACCTTTAATCCCCTTACCGGTTACAGAAGTGAAGTCTTCAATGACCACTTCCTTATAGGGAATCAGCTCCGCTTCTGCCTGACGGACAACCGCCGAAGCAAGCGGGTGCTGTGATTTATTTTCAAGGGCGGCAATCGCTGTTTTTATTTCATCAGAATCCTGGGGAGTTAGGAAAGTAAAATCGGTTACAACCGGCACACCTTTGGTCAAAGTCCCGGTTTTATCAAAAGCAACCGCCTTGAGCATGCCGATTTCTTCGAGATAAACTCCCCCTTTGACCAGCACGCCATTTTTTGCGGCATTGCCGATCGCCGTCACAATCGATACTGGTGTTGAAATAACGAGGGCACATGGACAGCCCACCACAAGGACGGCCAGACCCTGATAAATCCACGCGCTCCATTCAGCCCCAAACAGAAGAGGCGGAACAACAGCGACAAGGAATGCGACAAGGATGATGATTGGCGTGTAATACTTCGCAAAGCGGTCCACAAATGCCTGTGATGGCGCCTTTTCCGCCTGGGCTTCTTCAACGAGATGAATGATTTTTGCAATGGTGGTATCATTGACGAGTTTTGTAATTTTCACTTCAAGCAAGCCTTCGCCATTCAGCGTTCCGGCAAAAACCTCATCGCCAACTTTCTTTTCCGCTGGAATGGACTCGCCCGTGATAGCCGCCTGGTTCACAGCAGAAAATCCGGCCACGACTTCCCCGTCCATGGCAATCTTTTCACCAGGTTTAACGACCATAATGTCGCCGGGTTCTATCTCACCTACATGAACGATGAATTCCTTGCCATTCCGACGGACCAGCGCTTCCTTAGGGGCAATGTCCATCAATGAACGGATGGAAGCCCTTGCCTTATCCATCGAGTACCTCTCAAGCACTTCGCTGATCGCAAACAGGATTACGACCACGGCTCCTTCGCTCCACTCCCCGATGATCACAGCACCGATGATTGCAACCGTCATTAATGCCCTCATGTCAAAATCGAGCTTTATCAAGTTCCTGATTCCATGAATAAATAGGTTATAGCCGCCAACAAGTATGGCTCCCAAAAACAGCAGGATTGCCGGAAGGAATTCCTCTCCATAGTTGAATTGGAAATAATAAGCGACTATAATCAGGACCAGACTCATCAGAACCGTAAAATTCTCATGCCAGAATGGTTTCTTTTTCTCGGCAATGACCTCTCCTTTATCAGGATAAACCCTCAGGTTTTCAAAGGCTCCTGCATGTTCAATCTCTTCTACTGACGCTTTTCCATAAACGGTCAATTTGGATGCCCCAAAATTCACTTTTGCATCAAAAACACCATCCAGGTGCTTTACGTTCTCTTCGAACTTTCCGGCACAGCTAGCTCAGGTGAAGCCTTGTACGCGGTAGATTGTCTTTTCTCCTGACTGCACTGCTTCAGCCATTCATCGCCATCTCCTTTTGGTGTTCAAACGTCAAATGGATCAGTTGCTTCACATGGTCATCGATCAGCGAATAGAAAACGAGCTTCCCCTCTTTTCGATATTTTGCCAATCCAAGGTTCTTTAACAGCCTTAAATGATGGGATGCTGTCGCCGTAGAGCAATTGACAATTGCAGCCACATCACAAACGCACAACTCATTTTCAGCATAAAGCGAATAGGCGATTTTGATTCTTGTTTCATCGGACAATGCTTTAAAAATTTTTGCCGCTGCCGCCGTATTTTGATCCATTAATTGAGCTGAAACCCGCCCAACTTTGTCATCATGGACACAATTGACCTGGCATACATCCTGCTCCTTCATCGTGACGCCCCCTTTATTCAAACACTCATTTGAATATATAATATTCAAATGAACATTAGAATGTCAAACAAAAAAAACCAGGATTTCTCCTGGTTTAAGCTTGTTATGCCACTTCCTCGCTCTGCCGGTCAGCGACCCGTTTAAAATAAAAGCCCAGTTTTACAAGACCGACGGCAATCATCGATAGAATCATATTATAAAATACTGCAAAAATCGCAAGGTCCATCACTTTAAAGATTGCGGCATAAATTAACCCCACTAAACCGAACAGTGTTATCGTGATTAGAAAGTGCAAATGCGGCCACAGAAAAGTGACGATCCCGCTGAAAAGCATGACGAGTGAACCCATGATAAAAAAATGAAGACCGAATAAAAGCAAAAATTCCACAATCATTCCCCCAGTTTCTTTGTTGTTGGTACCATGGAAACCATTCCACCACTTTCCATTTCCCTCTGGGGCTGCTTTTAAACTCTAATAACTAAATCCGATCATCCCATATCCGGTTAAGAAGTGTCTTTTCATCAGATACAACGAGTTCAAAAACATCTGGGTTTGTCATTTCCATCAAGCAGTCATACCCAAAGCTCTCGTTAAAAGACCTCATCAGCAGGGTTGTCATATTGCCATGGCTGACAAGCAAGATGTGGTCCTCTTTTGAACACAGGAGATCTTCGAGCAGCGATTTCGCCCGTTCCATCGCGGCCGAATGGGATTCACCGCCTTCGAAGACCAGGTCGAAATCCTCAAAGCTTTGCCTGAGTTTATCTCGCCAGTCCTCAAAATTCACCGTACTCAGCACTCTTTCACCAAGCCTGCTATCCTGATTCACCTGGATTCCTCTTGAATCAGACAGTGGCTTTATTGTATCGAGTGCTCTCTTGAAAGGGCTTGAATAGATAATGTCGATTTCTTTCTGCTTAAAAAAATCTACCAGCGCCAGAGCCTGTTTCCTTCCCTGTTCTGTCAAAGGTGAATCGACTGGCTGGCCATCAGCACTTGCATGGCGTACAAGATAAATGGTTTTCAAAATATCCACTCCTCTGATCAGTCATTTCGATAGGGAACTGAAATCTCCATAAAATCTTCTGAAATGGCGGTATTGGAGAAGACTGTTTTTGCCTCAGCCTCAAGTACGTTCCAGTCATTGCGGTCATATCTTGAGCTGATATGGGTAAGACACAATCTCTCCACGCCTGCATTTGAAGCTGTTTCTGCTGCCTGGAGGGTCGTCGAATGATAATATTCAAATGCCAGCTCCCCTTCATTTGCTGAGAAAGTGGCCTCATGGATCAGCAGGTCTGCTCCTTCGGCAAGCAACCTGGCATTGTCACAAACCCTCGTATCTCCAAGGATCGTTACTATTCTTCCTCTTTGCGGCGGACCGACAAATTCAGCCGGGTCGAGAATGATGCCGTCTTCAAGAGTGACTTTTTCGCCGTTTTTGATTCTCCGATAATCAGGACCTGGTTTTACTCCTGCTGCCTGAAGCTTGTCGGCGAGCAATGTCCCAGGACGATCCTTCTCTATAACTCTATACCCATATGAGGGGATTCCATGCTCTAAAGCCCTCGCTTCAACAGCGAACTGTTCGTCCTCAAAGACCGTCCCTTCTTCGATTTCAATGATTTCAATCGGATATTTCAGGTATGATTTGCTGATTTTCAATGAGACCTCGATGTACTCCTTGATCCCTGCTGGCCCGTACACCGTTACAAGCGAATCTCCTCCCTGGAAGGAACGGCTGGAAAGAAGCCCAGGAAGTCCGTAGATGTGGTCTCCGTGTAAATGAGTGATAAAAATTTTTTCGATCCTCCGCGGTTTGATGCTTGTATGTAAAATTTGATGCTGGGTTGCTTCTCCACAATCAAACAGCCAAATGGATCCCCGTTCCTCCAGCAGCTTCAATGCAATCGAGGTAACATTTCTAAGCTTGGCTGGCACCCCCGCACCCGTTCCTAGAAAAAATACATCCATATTCAATACATCCTCTCTCAAAAAAACGCCTGCATCAGTACAGGCTAGTTCTTTCTTCTTCTGCATCTATCATAAGGGATAGAGAGCCTGTTCGCCAAACTCCGAACCAGGAAAGCATAGTTCCAGTCAATTGGAAGAAAACTAATTATGGTTCAAACAGTTGCTTATTGTTCCTTAAACCGATAAAATTTTGTATTTGTAAAGTGTTTTTTCTACATATGAATTAAATTCACATAAAGAGAGGTTCTATATTGTGGCAATCACCGAAAAACCAACAGCACTAATCATGATCTTCGGGGCTACGGGAGACCTGGCGAACCGTAAATTATTTCCTTCCCTCTATAATCTGTTTGAAAAAGGACAGCTTGACAAATTCGCGGTCATTGGTGTCGGCAGACGCTCTCTTTCAAATGAAGAATTCCAGTTGAAGGTCCAGCAATCAGTAAAGAAAAATGGGGAATCAGAAGCAAACACCGCTGATTTCATTTCAAAATTTTTCTACCATTCCCATGATGTTGCTGACTCCAGTTCCTATGTTTCACTAAGAAAGCTGGCGGAAGACCTGGACAGCCACTATGGACTTAATGGCAATCGCTTATTCTATCTGGCGATGGCACCAGAATTCTTCGGCACAATCGCCGACCACTTAAAGAAAGATAAGCTTACGGATGTATCCGGGTTCAAACGGCTGGTCATTGAAAAACCATTCGGTCACGATCTTGAATCCGCCAAGGTTCTGAACAAGCAAATCCGGACTGCTTTTTCCGAGGATGAGATTTACCGTATCGACCACTATCTCGGAAAAGAGATGGTCCAGAACATCGAAGTCATCCGTTTTGCGAATGCGATGTTCGAACCGCTATGGAATAACCGGTACATCTCGAACATCCAGGTAACATCAAGTGAAACTCTCGGAGTGGAAGAGCGCGGACGCTATTATGAGAAGAGTGGTGCCCTGCGGGATATGGTCCAAAACCATATGCTCCAAATGGTTTCACTGCTTGCCATGGAACCGCCAATCAAATTGACGACGGATGAAATCCGTTCGGAAAAAGTAAGAGTGTTCCGTGCCCTGCGACCGATTGAAGGCGATGAAGTCAATGAATACTTTGTCAGGGGCCAATACGATAAAGGCAACATGGACGGCACAGAAGTACCGGCATACCGCCACGAAGAGATGGTCGACCCTGATTCGAATACTGAAACGTTCGTCGCCGGCAAGCTGATGATTGATAACTTCCGCTGGGCTGGAGTACCCTTTTACATCCGTACAGGCAAGAGGATGAAAGCAAAGTCTACGAAAATCGTGATTCAATTTAAAGATATCCCAATGGATTTGTACTATCGGCCGGAGAAAACCGTCAACCCGAACCTATTGGTCATCCATATCCAGCCTGAGGAAGGAATCACCCTTCACCTGAACGCCAAGAAATCAGGACAGGGTACCGATGCAACTCCGGTAAAACTGAACTATGCCAACAAAGGTATTGATGGAATAAACACGCCTGAAGCTTATGAAAAGCTCTTATTCGATTCCTTGCGCGGCGATGCGACGAACTTCACTCACTGGGATGAGGTCGCCCTGTCATGGAGCTTCGTGGACAATATTTCAGCTGTATGGGAAAACACGAAAGAACCAAGCTTCCCTAACTACACATCTGGCTCAATGGGCCCTGATGCCGCAGACAAGCTGCTTGAGAAAGATGGCTTTTTCTGGTGGCCAATCACCGAGATTGATGTAGAAAAATGCTAAAGCAAAATGCTTAAGCGCCTTGGTTAGTCTCCACAGGCACGAACCTCCAGGAGGCAGTTCCTCAGCCACCACAGCCGGGCGGCTTATGGTCCGGGGGCTAGGCACTGAAGCTGGATAACAAAAAATCCCGTCCTGAACAGGTGTTCAGACGGGATTTTTTTGGCTCAGCCTCCAAAGAAGAAATCAAGGATATTTGATCCTGCTGAGGCTTCTTTATTATAGAACTCCGAATAGCCGCATTTCCTGCAAAACACAACCGTGAATTGATTGTTCTGGATATCAAACATCTTCGATAATCCCGTACCTGTCATCGCAACATCTTTTTGGCCTGCATCTGTACTCCCACACTTCATACAGCCTTTTCCATTCATCTCTGCCCATCTCCCTTTTGAAAATTATAAGTAATATACGGCCTTGGTAATAAATGGTTTCATTTTCCACCATATTCGTTGCCGTATAAAAAATTCTCCTTGAGGACAACTTATGATTGTTCTATTTTCATAACCGAGGTGGGCATCATGGAATGGTTCGGCCATGGCAACAAGGGTATTGAATTCACTATTTTTTCTGGAAGCCACATAGGCATCCTGACAATCTTTCTTTTGATCAATGCTGTGCTCTTCCTTTTCAGAAAGAAATGGAGAGAGAACCAGTGGAGAAGTGCCGAAATTGGAGTGTGCCTTTCGCTGATCATGATAGAGGTCTTGAATCATGTTTGGATGTATAAGCACGGAGTCTGGAAATTAGGCCGTTCTATGCCTTTGGAGCTGTGTAATATCGGTGTTCTCCTGACCATCGCTCTGCTGGTGACAAGGAAAAAAGTTCTCTATGAATTGTTATTTTTCATTGCGATTCTCGGAGCGACGCAAGCCATTGTAACACCAGCTTTAACGTACGACTTCCCCCATTTCCGCTTTTTTCATTTTTTCTATGCCCATATGATGATTGTATGGGTAACCCTTTATTTCACATGGATAAAAGGCTATTACCCTACGTTCCAATCCGTATTAAAGGCAGTTACATTTATCAATCTGCTCCTGCCTGTCATCCTGGTTATTAACAAAAGAGCAGACGGGAACTACTGGTTCCTGCGCCACAAGCCGCAGAGCCCAAGCTTCATGGATTTACTGGGTCCCTATCCATGGTATATTTTTTCATTGGAAAGTTTACTCATCTTATTCAGCCTGATTGCCTGGCGCCTGCTGCGCAACCGGGACGGGAACCGGAAGGAATCTTCCTTCAATGAGACATAAGAGAAAATGCATAGGCAGACGAAAGGGGTTCAGTTGTTTGATGGCTGAATCCTTTTTTTATTGCAGACTAAAAAGAACAGCGAACACAAGGTTCGCTGTTCGTATATTATTCCATCCACTCAGTGTGGAAGATTCCCTCTTTATCGATACGCTGATAGGTGTGGGCTCCGAAATAATCGCGCTGGGCCTGGATCAGGTTGGCCGGCAGTGTTTCGGTTCTGTAGCTGTCGAAGTAAGACAGGGCAGCTGAGTAGCTTGGTACCGGGATTCCGTTCATGACGGCTGCCGAAATCACTTCACGCAAGGATTGCTGGTAGTTGTCGGCAATATCCTTGAAATAAGGATCGAGCAGCAGGTTTTTCAGTTCCGGATTTCGGTCGTATGCTTCTTTGATTTTCTGCAGGAACTGGGCTCTGATGATGCAGCCTCCGCGGAAAATCATCGCGATTTCTCCATAGTTCAGATCCCAATTGTATTCATCCGATGCAGCTCTCATTTGCGCAAAGCCCTGCGCGTATGAGCAAATTTTGCTCAAGTAAAGTGCTTTTCTGATGGATTCAATGAATGCCTTGCGGTCTCCGTCAAAAGGCTTCACTTCAGGTCCGCTCAGAACCTTGCTCGCTTCTGCACGCTCCGGCTTCATCGCGGAGATAAATCGGGCAAATACGGATTCAGTGATAATAGGAAGCGGTACTCCCAAATCCAGCGCGCTCTGGCTTGTCCATTTGCCAGTACCCTTTTGTCCGGCAGTATCAAGAATGACATCCACAAGCGGTTTTCCTGTCTCACCGTCCTTTTTCGTAAAGATGTCTGCGGTGATTTCAATCAAATAGCTGTCCAGCTCACCCTTGTTCCAATCAGCAAAAACTTCATGCAGCTCTTCTGCGCTGAGGCCAAGGATATGCTTCAACATAAAGTATGATTCAGCAATAAGCTGCATATCGCCGTATTCGATGCCGTTATGAACCATTTTCACATAATGGCCGGCTCCATCAGGACCAATATAGGTGGTACATGCTTCCCCATTTACTTTTGCAGAGATGTCCTGGAAAATCGGTGCAACTAAATCGTAAGCTTCCTTTTGCCCTCCAGGCATGATGGACGGGCCATGGAGCGCACCTTCTTCTCCGCCTGATACGCCTGTACCGATAAAGTGAAACCCTAATTCACTCAATTCCTTGTTGCGGCGCTGAGTATCAGCAAAATATGTATTTCCGCCATCAATGATGATGTCACCTTTTTCGAGATAAGGCTTCAATTGTTCAATGGTCGCATCCGTGGCAGCCCCGGCCTTGACCATAAGCAGAATTTTCCTCGGCATTTCGAGCGACTGTACAAACTCTTCAATTGAAAATGTTCCAACGATTTTCTTCCCTTTTGTTTCCTCAAGCATTTCATCCGTTTTTTCTCTTGAACGGTTATAAACGGATACAGAATACCCCCTGCTCTCAATATTCATGGCAAGATTCTTCCCCATTACAGCCAGGCCGATGACTCCAATTTGCTGTTTTGACATATTCCCAACGTCCTTTCCACTTTTAACTTGTTTTAAGTTCATACAATCTAATGTAGCAATGATATGTTATGGATTCAAATAATCCGGTCCATCCCTTTTTATTTTGACTGTTCGTCACCAGGATAAACACATTATTCATTTTATATGTCCCCTTCATCTCTACGCTTGCGATCCTGCAGAAAATCTTTATTGAAGCTTGTCCCGCTGCCTGTGCTGTCCGTTTTTTTCATCTGGTAACCAGCACTTTCAATGATTGCCTTCCCATATTTCTCTCGCAGCTGGCTCATTGTATTGATCAGCGGTTCTTTTTTGGCATCCTGTTCGTATGAGAAGAGATCCAGTTGTTTGACAGCTTGATCCGCTTCCATCAAGTCCGTCCCTGTAATTCCGAGCAGCCTGACAGCATCCCCATTCCAATGCTTAAGGAAAAGCGATTTGGCAGCTGTTGCAATCTCATCTTTTTTCGAAACGGGATTTTGCAGCTTTTGGCTCCGGGTAATCGTTTTCCGGTCCTTGAATCGGATCATCACACTTAAACTGGTCGCAACGGCTTCCTTCCGCTTCATTCTTGCTGCAACCTGTTCGGCAAGCCGATCCAAAACCTTAAGGAGTTCATGCTGATTCGATAGATCCCTGGGCAACGTCGTTGAATTGCCTATGCTTTTAAAATCATACACGGAATCGGGGTCGACAGCGCGGCTATCGAGGCCGTTCGCTCTTTCTTTCAACTTAATGCCATTAATGCCCAGAAGCCCTTTTAACTGGATTTCATTTGCTGCTGCCAGTCCGCCAATCGTCTCAATTCCGATACTTTTTAGTTTATCCGCTGTTTTCGTTCCTACTCCGTGCATTTCCCCAACCTCAAGTGGCCAAAGTACGGTTGGAATGTCCCGTTTTCTTAAAACAGTGATTCCCAGCGGCTTTTTCATATCCGAAGCCGTTTTGGCCAGGAATTTATTCGGGGCCACCCCGATGCTACAGGGTAAATCCAGCTGTTCAAGTATCCTTTTTTGGATACTTTCAGCGATTTCCAAGGGGGAACCCATATCGGAGCATCCTGTTATATCCATATACCCTTCATCAATCGAAACCGGCTCTACCAATTCTGTGTATTGCCGCAATAAATCGAACATCGCCGCCGATGCAGCACGGTACCGATCGAAGTTTGGTTTTCTGATAATCAATTCCGGGCAAAGCTTCTTCGCCTCCCATAACGGCATCGTCGTACGCACCCCGAATTTCCTCGCTTCATAACTGCAGGTAACAATGATTCCCCTCCGCTCTTCAGGGTTACCAGCAATCGCCAGTGGTTTTCCTTTCAACTCGGAATCGTATGCCATCTCTACAGATGCATAGAAACTGTTCATATCGACATGCAAAATGACTCTGCCCTTTTTTGGATACATTTCTTTCATTACGGCCACTTCCCAAATATATGTTCTCTTTTAGTTTATCAAAAAAGTCGTTAAGTTACCCTTCAATAGATTTTAGTTTCCGAAGTAAACATGACAGGCTTTGTGAATTTTATGTGAAGTTGCCAGCAAAAACGTTAAAGTTCGATTCCCTGCAGCCGATAAATAGTTATATAGTTAAAAAGTAACATATCAGAATACGGGGGAAGATTTTATGCAGCATTGGTCTATTGGAAAGAAGTATGCAAGCGTTTTCGCATTCATAATGGTCATTTTTCTCGGAAGTTTTATTTACCTGTCCGCAGTATTAAATAATCTTCAGGGAGCAATCGACCTGGCCGAGAAAAAGAGTGACTATGCGATCATGATCAGCGAAATGGGGTCGACTTTCCGGCAGAAATACATCATCATCACCGACTACATAACTGAACCAAAACCTGAGCTTCTGACACTCTACAAAGAAGAATCGGAACATTTCAATGCTTCAGCAGAAAAATTAAAAGCAAGCGTGAAAACTGGTGAAGAAAAAACTTTATTTGATGCGATTGTCAATACAGACAAGCATATGGATAAAGTCTGGGAAAGTGATATTTTAAAAACTGTTGACCAATTCAAGAAAAATGGAGAACAGGTTGATATTTTCACCCAGATCAGCCTGGCCAACAAAGCGGAAACCATTCGCGATATGAATATCGACAAGCTAAACGGATTAAGAAATTTACTCCTTGAGGACCGCAGCAAAATCATGAAGGAAACATATTCATCAATTGCATCCATGGTCAGGAATACATTCATCATTATAGTTGTCGCTTTTATCATCTCTTCTGTCGCGATTTATTTTGTATCTCGGAACATTAGTAAAGATCTAAAAAATGTCGTTGCCTATTGTAAAAGGCTCGCTGCAGGAGAATTAAACGTAAAAGCATTAGATGTGAAGAGCAAGGATGAAGTCGGCCAGATCATCGCCGCTATGAACCAGTTGTCGGGAAATCTGAAGGCCTCGATTTCAAGCATTCTGTCATCTTCTGACCACGTACGGCAGATGTCGAACAATTTAAGGCTGAATGCCGAAGCCACAACAGAGGCCAACAATGAGATTACGACATCAATCATGCAGGTCGCAACTGCTTCGGATGAACAAGTGAAAATCTCAGAACGTACGAATGAAGCTGTCGAAAATGTGTCTTCCCAATTGCTTGAGGTGAATGACTCGCTGAAAGAAACATTACAGAAGACATCCAGCACGAAAGATAAAATTGAACAAGGCAAACATTACGCCTTCAGTGTGACCGAACAGATGGATCAGATCAATGAAAAGGTTACAGAACTGTCGAAAGTGATCCATTCTTTGAAGAACAACTCTCAAGAGATTCACCGCATCATTGAAATCATAACGGATATCTCCAACCAGACGAATTTGCTGGCCCTGAACGCAGCCATCGAAGCAGCACGTGCCGGTGAGCATGGAAAAGGCTTTGGTGTCGTTGCACAGGAAGTTCGCAAGCTGGCGGAACAGTCTGCCGGTGCTGCAGAAAGTATCCGTGATATCCTTCAGCAGACAGAAAAAGAAACGATCCTTGCTGTCAGCATGATGGATGAAAGCCAAAACACTGTACATAAAGGCAATGAATTGGTAGAAAAAGTAGCGACAACATTCGCTGAAATTGCGCAATCGATAGAGGAAGTCAGCAGAAACGGAAACAATGTCAGCGGTGCAGTCGAGAACGCAAACGAAAAAATGGAGTTCATGGCCCAGTCAGCGAACGAAGTCATCACAGCTTCCACACGTTCAGCACAATTCCTTGAACAAGTGGCCGCAACGACAGAAGAACAGAATGCCACGATGCAGGAGCTTTTAGAATCATCCGGCAAACTTTCAAGCATGTCCGACGATTTGAGAAAATCAATCTCAAGCTTCAAGCTGTAAAAAATAAGCTGATCCGATAATGGATCAGCTTATTTTTATTCGGAAATAAATCTGTAAGGTTACTTATGTAATTCCTGCTTCTGGTTTTTCATATACTCCTTGATTTCTTTGATTCCTTCAAGTGATTGGATCAATGTTTCCGGGTCGATGACCATGATCATCCGTTTATCAAAATTAGCAATTCCTGTGATGAATTTCGTCTTCTGGTAGGCAATTAGCCCAGGCTGTTTCAGATTTTCTGCAGGGATCTCCAAAATCTCCTTTGCATCCCTCACAAGAACCCCCAGTGAAATCTCCTCCGTCTGCAATACGACCAGTCTTGTTTTCTCATCTGCCTGGATATCTCGTTGATACAGGACTTTCTCTAAATCTATGACGGGAATCAAATCGCCTCTTACCTTCGTGAGTCCAGTGACGTAATCAGGCATATGCGGGATCGCTGTCATCCCCTCCAGCTTCTCAATCGAAATGACATAGAGGATTGGAAAAGCATACTCCTCATTCCCAGCCTGGAAAACTACTGTTTTATTGCTCTCAGCCATTAGGTTCACACCCTTAATAAAATTTCTGATACCTTTTCTTCATTAAATGTATTCATCTTCTTTTATATCGGTCTTTTGACTCACAATTTTTAGGACTTTTAAAAACCTGCTTGTCAATGGAAAGTGAAGCACTCTTGCTGTGATGGAAAAATAAAAGGGCTTCCTCAAATGGAAGCCCTTCTCATCTTATTGTGCAGATACTTCTTCGATCAATGCAATGACCATCTCGGCGAGCTTTTCAAGCTCTTCGATTGGCATTCTCTCATTTGTTGTGTGAATTTCTTCATATCCTACTGCGAGGTTGACGGTCGGTACGCCAAAGCCTGCAATGACATTTGCATCGCTTCCGCCGCCGCTATGAAGCAATTCACTGCCTCTGCCGATCTTCGCAGCAGCTTTCTTGGCCAATTCAACGACCAGGTCGCCATCACCGAACTTGAATCCTGGATACATGACCTGAATCTCAACCTCTGCCTTGCCGCCCATTTCTGCTGCGGCAGATTCAAAGGCTTCCTTCATTTTCGCCACTTGTGCTTCCATTTTTTCTGGGATTAGTGAACGAGCTTCCGCCAGGATTTCCACACGGTCGCAAACGATATTTGTCTGTGTACCGCCCTGGAAACGGCCGATGTTCGCGGTTGTTTCTTCATCAATGCGGCCTAACGGCATTCTGGCCACTGCTTTTGCTGCAATCGTGATAGCAGAAACACCTTTCTCAGGTGCAACTCCAGCGTGAGCTGTTTTCCCATGGATGACAGCAGCAACTTTTGCTTGAGTCGGAGCGGCAACCACGATATTTCCAACTTTTCCATCGCTGTCAAGCGCATAACCGTATTTTGCTTTTACCAATGATGGATCCAATGCCTTTGCTCCAACAAGGCCTGATTCTTCTCCAACCGTAATGATGAATTGGATCGTTCCATGCGGAATGGATTGTTCCTTCAGCACACGAATTGTTTCAAGCATGACTGCAAGACCTGTTTTGTCATCCGCTCCAAGGATCGTTGTTCCGTCTGTCACTACATAACCATCTTTAATGGAGGGCTTCACTCCTCTTGCAGGAACAACAGTATCCATATGGGAAGTGAAGTAAATGGTATCGACGCCTTCTTTTGTACCATTCAACGTACAAATCAGGTTTCCTGCTCCGTGCCCGGTTTGTGCAGTCGTGTCATCTTCAATAACTTCTACGCCAAGGTCCTCGAATTTTTGCTTAAGGACGCGGGCAATTTCCGTTTCATACTTTGTTTCAGAGTCGATTTGGACAAGCTCCAAGAACTCATTTAATAAACGCTCGTTATTAATCATCCTAGCAAACCTCCAATTATGTATATACCATTTGAGTATAACGCTAAATGAATAACAACACCAAATACAAAATTTTAGAGCGGGATGTTTCCGTGTTTTTTGCCTGGTCTATCTTCTTTCTTGTTACGTAGCATTTCAAGTGCCTGAATCAGCTTGATTCTAGTATCGCGAGGGTCGATGACATCATCAACCATTCCCTGGCTTGCCGCTACATATGGGTTGGCGAACTTTTCACGATATTCATCGATTTTTTGCTGCCTTGTCAGCTCTGGGTTGTCGCTGTTCTGGATTTCTTTTGCAAAGATGATATTGGCTGCTCCCTGTGGACCCATCACCGCAATTTCTGCATTCGGCCATGCATAAACAAGATCTGCACCGATTGATTTACTGTTCAAGGCAACATAGGCTCCGCCGTAGGCTTTTCGTAAAATCACCGTAAGCTTAGGGACAGTTGCTTCTGAATAAGCGTAAAGGATCTTGGCGCCATGCCTGATGATTCCCCCATGCTCCTGTTTAATGCCAGGGAAGAAACCAGTGACATCTTCGAACGTAATAATCGGGATATTAAATGAGTCACAGAATCGGATGAAACGTGAAGCTTTATCAGATGAGTCGATATCCAGGCCGCCTGCCATTACCTTTGGCTGGTTGCAGACAAGACCGACAACTTCACCTTTGATCCTAGCAAGCCCGATCACGATATTCTTGGCAAAATCCTTCTGAACCTCTAGGAAAGAATCTGTATCGACTACCTGCTCGATCACCTTCCGTACATCATAAGGACGGACTGCATCGAATGGAATCACATCAGTCAGGTCAGGCCTGTAGTCATCCTTATCATCCGCTTCAAGGCGAGGCGGTTTTTCTTCATAGTTTTGAGGCAAATAGCTCAACAGCAGCCTTACCTGCTGAAGTGTCTCCTCTTCGGATTGGCCATGGAAATGCGCATTTCCGCTGATCGTGTTATGTACAATTGCACCGCCAAGATCCTCCGCAGAGATTTTTTCCCCGGTAACGGTCTCGATTACTTTAGGCCCGGTAATGAACATTTGACTCGTCTTTTCAACCATGAAAACAAAGTCAGTGATGGCTGGTGAATACACAGCACCTCCCGCACATGGACCCATGATCACGGATATTTGCGGAATCACACCTGAGTAAATGGAATTGCGATAGAAAATATGTCCATATCCATCAAGAGAAACAACCCCTTCCTGGATTCGCGCGCCGCCTGAATCGTTCAAACCGACAAATGGAGCACCATTTTTAGCGGCAAGATCCATGACATTGGCAATTTTCTTTGCATGCATTTCACCCAAGGCTCCACCAAACACAGTGAAATCCTGTGAAAACAGATAGATTGGCCGGCCATTCACTTTTCCGTAACCGGTTACAACTCCATCGCCTGGACCCTTTTGGTTTTCCAGACCGAAGTCTTTGCTGCGATGCTGGATGAATGGATTCAATTCCACGAAACTGCCCGGGTCAACTAGCAATTCAATGCGCTCACGTGCTGTAAGCTTTCCTTTTTCATGCTGTTTTTCTATCCGTTCATCACCGCCGCCCAGTTCAATCTCCCGTCGGCGGTCATATAGTTCATTAATTTTTTCATAGATGTCTGGCATTTTATTCAGCCTCCTTGTTTTTCTCGCAAAGTTCATATAAAATGCTTCCTGTTGATTTTGGATGCATGAATGCTACCAGTGCCCCCCCCTGCCCCTTTCTTAGGTACATCCTGAATCATTTTAATGCCATTTTCCTTCATATCATTGATCCGATCCTGGATAGACTCCACACCGAGGGCAACATGGTGAATTCCTTCGCCTCTCTTTTCAATATAACGGGCAATCGCACTCTCTTCGGAGGTTGGTTCAAGAAGCTCCAGCTTCGTTTCCCCTGCTTTCAGGAAAGCCACCTTCACATTCTCGCTCTCTACTTCCTCAATTCCCAGCAATGGCAATTTCAGCACATCTGTATAAAATGGGAGGGCATGCTCAAGAGATTTGACAGCAATGCCGATATGGTCGACCTTTTTAATCATGTGATTCCCTCCAAATACTATTTAAATATATTTAATCATTTATCTATTCGATACAACTGTCATAAATCCTTCTTAATTTATCTATTGATTTTGAGCTGTTTCGATCATCCTCGACAGCATTCTTTTAGACCAGATCCTATAAAGCCCATGGGGTGAGCATAGGTTCTTCTAAAGGGTAACATAGAACCTTTCTATGAGTCCGATTTAAGGCTATGGTGCGCAAAAGGGCGTAAAGAACCAATTCTATCAGCCTGAAAACAGGTAAAAGACTGCTAAGGGCTTTATTCTGTAAGTCTAAATACCAGTTAAAATTCAAAAAGGTCGCATAGAGAAGAGAGGCCACAAAAAGGTCATAACTTAAGTCGCGTTTGCCGATAGGGGTTGTCCATTTCTTGAAGTGCATGTAAAATAATAAAGGTAGACTGCTATTGCTCTGGAAGGGGGAAATGAAATGCGTAAGCCGAATATCAGGAAGGTCGTCGTTTACATCATGCTTTTTACCATGCTTGCTTCAACCCTTCTAATGGGATTATCAACTTTCCTATAATTTCATAGTAAAAATATCAAAGGGCTGTCATCTGACAGCCCTTTTCTCATTCACTTATTGCCCCATGTTCCTTCCCCAGCTCGATGAAGCTTTTGGATGTGGAAGTAACGAGGATTTTCGTTCCCAGTGGTATGTACTCATATAGTGACTCGACTGCTTCATTCTGCAGCCTGATGCACCCTTGTGAAATCTTCTTGCCAATGCTGGCAGGATCATTCGTTCCATGGATTCCATATGTCCGTCCATCTGTACCCTCGGCATCAAACCCGATCCATCTGGTGCCAAGCGGATTGTTCGGGTCCCCTCCTGGAATATCCTTCTTTCGATAATATGGATTCGGTGCTTTCACTGTAACAGAGAACAGGCCTTCCGGGGTTAAATCTTCTGATTTCCCCGTTGCAGCACTGACAACTGTCTGCACTCTGTTCTCATTGATCAATGCTACCTCATTCGTCTGTTTATTCACAATGACAAATGGGTCTCCAGGCAGCGGATTTGGTCCAAGAGGCCATACAGGTGAAAAAATAAACGCTGAAAGAAGCAAAGAAATAAACACTGGCATACTATTACCTCCGTTGTTTATTTCTATTAGCTTGCCCCGACCGCACCTCTTTTATCCTCGCTGGTTCTCAAGCCTTTGAAAGAACGCTTCAGCAACAAGAACTGTTCCATTTCGTTCACAAAATGAAGCAGGGATGCTCGTGCCTCGAATTCCTCCCGTGACTTAGGAAGTTCCATATTTTCAAACTCCGCTTTCATTCGCATCAGCTTTTCCAGATAGAATAATACTGTATTGCCTGGATGGATCCCCTTTGCGAGAACTTCCACAAATTCTGCTACCATGGTAGACTGCTCCACATGCTGCGGAATGGAAGTGATCGATGGCAAAACTCTCTCAATGATTTCAAACTGTTTTTCTCTTATTTTAAAGTATTGATAGTAAAGGTTTTCATCTCGTAAAAAATGATTTTCAACATCCTGTATCGCAAGCGCTTTAGCCTTCTCAATCAGGGCAGCCGTCTCCGTCAATTCCCGGCCATCCCAGCTTGTATCGTGATTTTTAAGGTATTTGGCAATTTCGATAAAAATCTTCTTGAATTGCGCTTCAATTTCCCTTTGGAACTGCTCGAGCTTATTATCAACACTTGGCATATACAGGTTCATGATCAGAGCTACACCGATTCCGATCGTGATGATACCGAGTTCGTTCAGAAGCAGATCAGCAGTAACCTTCCCTGCAGAATAGATATGCATGATGATTACACTGCTTGAAACAATTCCTTCCTTTGCCCTGACCATTACTGCCGTTGGAATGAAAAAGAGCAATAATAGTCCAATGACAAACGGATGGTACAGGATGCCCTCAAAAAAGATGGCTGAAAAGGCCATCGCGATTAAACAGGCAAGGAATCGATGCCAAGAGGCCTGGAGAGAACGCTTCTTTGTTACCTGGATACAAAGGATCGTCAAGATCCCAGCCGAAACGAAATTATCAAAGCCAAGGTACTGGGCAATGATGATGGAAAGTGCAGTACCAAGAGCCGTTTTTAAAGTCCGATACCCTATTCTGAATTTCAATTTGGATTCTCCTATCATGAAAGCCATGAATGCTGCTGATTTAATCCCTGGAACGGAAATCAACAGCCAAATATAACAGAAACAGAAACAAAAAAGATGACCAAATAGATGGTCATCCCTTAGTTTATCAGATGCAGGATGCTTTACAAAAGCGCGGTGCTGTTTTAAAGCATTTTTTCTAAAAACGCTTTTGCTCTGCTGCTTTTCGGGCTGCTGAAAAAATTCTGCTGGAGGGGCATCTTCCACAAGGACTCCTCCGTCGAGAAATAATACTCTGTCCGCTACTTCACGGGCAAAGCCCATTTCGTGGGTGACGATGGCCATTGTCATCCCAGTGTGTGCGAGGGATTTCATGACCTCGAGCACTTCTTTGACCATTTCAGGATCAAGGGCAGATGTCGGTTCATCGAAGAGCATGACTTCCGGGTCCATCGCCAGTGCACGTGCAATGGCAACACGCTGCTTCTGACCGCCTGAAAGCCTGTTTGGGTATTCGTTCGCTTTTTCTGAGAGGCCTACCTTCTTCAAAAGTTCAAGCCCTTTCTTTTCAGCCTCTCCTTTCGCCAATCCTTTTACCTTAATTGGTGCATAGGTGACGTTCTGCAGGACCGTCATATGCGGAAACAGGTGAAAGTGCTGGAATACCATTCCGACATTTTCGCGCACTTTCATAATGTTCGTTTTCTTGTCGGTGATGTCCTCGCCACCTATTAAAATTTGCCCGCTTGATGGTTGCTCCAATAGATTCATGCAGCGAAGGAAGGTTGACTTTCCTGAGCCGGAAGGACCGACAATTGCTACAACTTCTCCATTTTCGATCGTGGTCGAAATCCCTTTCAACACTTCAAGCTTCCCGAATGATTTATGAAGGTCATGAATTTTAATCACTTTGTCTCAACTTCCTTTCAACTGCCTTGCCAACCATGGTTAAGGTGATGACCATTACATAATAAATTAGCCCCGCAAGAATCAGCGGTTCGAAAAATCTGTACTGATCACCGCCAACGATATACGCTCTGCGCATGATATCATCGACAGCAATCACCGTCACGATCGCCGATTCTTTTGTAAGGGTGATGAATTCATTCATCAACGCAGGGAGGATATTTTTCATGGCCTGAGGCAGGATGATGTCCGACATCATTCGTTTTCCAGGTACACCGAGAGCCATGGCAGCCTCTTTCTGTCCTTTATCGACGGCTAAGATGCCTGCTCTGATAATTTCAGAAATATAAGCCGCGGAGTTCAAGGAAAAAGAAGCAACCGCAGCAGTATAGTTGTCGATTTCAAATCCAAGAACCTGCGGCAGGCCATAGTAGATGATCATTAACTGAAGAATCAAAGGTGTTCCGCGGAATATGGAGGTATAGGCATCCGCGAACCAGTTGAGCGCCTTGGATTTGCTGATTTTAAATATCGCAAGAACGATTCCAAAAGCAAAGCCAAGAAGCCCTGCTACAAAAACAATCTTGAGTGTGATGCCGATTCCCTTCAATATATATGGCATCGAAGGAAGAATGGCGGTAAAATCCAGATTCATAGTTTCAACAGCCCTCTCTGTATATCATGAAGGAGAAAGGCGTCCAGAAGGCAAAGCATTCTGAACGCCCGTTTTCAACTTACTTTTCTCCGCCAAACCATTTAACGATAAGTTTATCTACTTCGCCGTTTTCCATTTTTTCTTTTAATACTCTGTTGAATTCTTCCGTCAGTTCGCTTCCTTTTGGGAATGCGATTGCTGATCCTGCTTCTTCTTCGTTTCCATCTTCAATTGTAAAACCAGCGAGATCAGGATTGTTTTTGAAATAGCCCTCTGCTACTGTATCTTCAATGATTGCTGCAGCAATACGGCCAGCTTTGATTTCCTGTACCAATTCAGGGATTTTTGTGCGTTTTTCAATTTTGATTCCCACTGTCTCAGCGATTTTTTCCGCTTCTTCTTCCTGGATGGAAGACAGCTGAACTCCGACTTTCTTTCCTTCTAGGTCTTCGATTGACTTGATATCACTGTCCTTAGATGACACGATCATATGCTTTGCTGTGTAGTAAACATCCGTAAAGTCTACGCTTTTCTTACGCTCATCAGTCGGTGTCATACCCGCCATGACAAAATCAACACGGTTCGCCTGGATGGCGCCAATCAAGCCATTGAAATCCATATCCGTAATCTTAACTTCATATCCTAATTCATTTGCAATCAGATTCGCCAAATCAACATCAAAGCCGATAATTTCGTCACTCTTTGCTGTGTCTACATATTCAAATGGAGGATAATCTGCTGAAGTCCCCATGGTCAGGACTTTCTTTTTCTCTTCCCCACTGCCTGAAGTTTTTTCTGAGCTTGTACCACAAGCCGCCAAAACTCCCATTAATAAAATGCTGACTAATAAAACAGATAATGCCTTCTTCACTTTGTTTTCCCCCTATAACAACATTTTGATTTTTTATGCAAAATTATTAATATATCAGCCTCTTAAACTAATATTTATTAACTAAAATGTATTTTAACACATACTCATAAATATGCAATAATATTTTTAAATATTAATTCGTTTTTTTTCAGAAGCTGGCCTTTTGTCCAAAAACAGATAGGCAAAAGAAATTTGAGGTCAGGTAAAAAAGCTGAATTGGTCGATATAATCAGAAATTCGCTGATATATTGAAAATGTGGTTGATAAGATTTTTACGGGAAGAATTTAGAGGAGCAACGAGGAGAACTTGCACTTTTACTATAAAAAAACCCAGCAGGCGCTGGGTTTTTTTTCGAATTAGATTTCTTCGCAGTATTCTTCGAATGCATTTTGCAGTTTATTCACTACCTGCATTGGATCGTGGCCTTCAATCTCGTGGCGCTCGATCATTGTGGAAAGTTTGCCATCCTTCAGCAAAGCAAAAGATGGGGATGATGGCGGATAGCCAGTAAAATAGCTGCGCGCTTTTTCGGTAGCTTCTTTATCCTGGCCTGCAAAGACCGTCACAAGATGATCTGGACGCTTATCATAGTGAAGGGCATGTGCTGCTGCTGGGCGTGCGATTCCGCCTGCACATCCGCAAACTGAGTTTATCATGACAAGGGTAGTCCCTTCT
Source organism: Mesobacillus subterraneus (assembly GCF_003937825.1). Lineage (GTDB taxonomy): Bacteria > Bacillota > Bacilli > Bacillales > Cytobacillaceae > Mesobacillus > Mesobacillus subterraneus. Next base: position 74,279 of record NZ_RSFW01000012.1, read on the forward strand.
TTAGATAGTGCGTTTTCTACCTCTTCTGTTGTCGTTAATTCTGTATATCCTGCTGCCACAATTTCCTGTCGCGCCTGGCGGACTACATCATTCATGAAAAAATTGAAATCCATGCTCATTGATCGATCTCTCCTCTGCTGGAAAATAACTAGTGCATAAATATATGATACCAATTAAAATAAATTTTTCAAAGTATGTTTAACTGCCAGGAATTTCGGGAAAGGTATCAATACAGCTAGATCCATACCCCTAAACTCCCTAGATGAAGGACAACGGCATATTTCCGTTGTCCGCTTTTTTTTCATCATGGAACCAGCAAATAAGCTGCCCGGCATTGGGACAGCTTATTTTTTTGCCTCGAAATAGGCTTTGAATAATTCCTCTACAGCTGAAGCGACTGGCCTGTTTCCTGAGATGACTTCATTTTCAATCTTCGGCAAAAGGTTTTTGATGGCCGGATCATAGAAAAAATTCACCTGAAGCTGGTCGATGATCATATCATTCAGCCATTCTTTCGTCTGAGATCTTCTTCTTTCGGAAAAGACACCGCTTTTCTTGGTATTGTTTTCAAACGAATTGATGGTGGTCCAAATCTCCTCAATTCCTTTGTGCTTCAGGGCTGAGCTTGTCAACGCAACGGTTTGCCAGCCTTTGGTTGCTGGCTGGAGGAAATGAAGGATTCGGTTATACTCTTCTTTCGTTTTTTTCGCATTGGGCTCATTCGGACCATCGGCTTTATTGACTATGACGGCATCTGCCAGCTCCATGATTCCTTTTTTCATGCCTTGAAGTTCATCCCCGGCCCCAGTCAGGACAAGGAGCATGAAGAAATCGACCATGTCCCTGACAATCACTTCGCTCTGTCCAACTCCTACCGTTTCAACAAGAATGACATCAAAACCCGCCGCTTCACAAACCAGCATCGTTTCCCGCGTTTTCCGGTTAACACCCCCAAGCTTTCCTCCAGATGGAGATGGGCGGATGAAAGCCCTCGGATTTCTCGCGAGGCTCTCCATCCTCGTTTTATCTCCGAGGATACTGCCTCCGGTCAAGCTTGAGGTAGGGTCAACTGCCAGGACCGCGACCTTGTGTCCACATTCGCACAAGTAACTGCCGAAGCTTTCAATGAAGGTGCTTTTGCCAGCTCCTGGCACACCAGTGATCCCTATCCTGATTGATTTCCCTGAGTCGGGAAGCAAGTTCTGCAGGAGAGCCTGTGCTGATTGAAAATCATGCTCAGCATTGCTTTCAATCAAGGTGATCCCTTTCGCCAGCGCTGTCCGGTTCCCAGACTTGATCCCTTCAGCTAGCTCGAGTGGATCAAGTTTACGGGTATTATTTTTTTTGACGAACCGCCCTGCTTTTAAGGGCCTATCATCTGTTAGTTTATTTCCCTCACATACTCCTGGCTTCACTACACTTGAGAAATAATCAGCCTTTTCGGGATCATGCCATTCGGGCTTTTTCTCGTCTGCCATCAGCTCGACACTTCCTCATAGCCCAGCCGTTCGTAAATTGCCCGCAATACCTTTTGTGCAGCAACCGGGATGACTGTCCCCGGACCGAATATTGCACTTGCTCCATTTTCATATAAGAACTGATAGTCTTGTGCAGGAATGACACCGCCAACGATCACAACGATATCCTCACGTCCCAGCTTTTTCAGTTCATCCACAAGCAAAGGCAAAAGTGTTTTATGGCCGGCAGCCAGTGAGCTGATGCCAATAGCATGGACATCATTTTCGACCGCCTGGATCGCTGTTTCTTCAGGTGTCTGGAAAAGCGGACCGATATCAACGTCAAAGCCAAGGTCGGCGAACGCCGTCGCAATAACCTTAGCACCGCGGTCATGTCCGTCCTGACCCATTTTCGCAATCATGATCCGCGGTCTGCGTCCTTCATTTTCAAGAAATTCTTCTGTCATCTGCTGGATCTCGGCAATTTCCTCCTCATTGGTAAAGGCAGAACTATAGACTCCGCTAATCGAACGGATGACTGCTTTATGCCTTCCAGCCGCTTTTTCTACCGCATCTGAAATTTCTCCAAGAGTGGCGCGTGCCCTGGCTGCCCTTACAGCGAATTCGAGAAGGTTTCCTTCACCTGTTTCTGCTGCCCTGGCGAGGTCATTCAAAGCTGCTTCAACTTTTTCATTGTCACGTTTTTCTTTCAGCTGATTCAGCCTTTCGATTTGTTTCGCCCTAACCGCAGTATTATCAATATCCAGTATATCGAGAGGATCCTCTTGCTCAAGCTTATACTTATTTACGCCAATGATGGTTTCCCTGGCAGAATCGATTTGTGCCTGGCGCCTTGCCGCCGCTTCTTCGATTCGCATTTTTGGGAGCCCTGTTTCGATTGCTTTTGCCATTCCGCCTAGGCTTTCGATTTCCTCGATATGCTCCCAGGCTCGTTCGATCAACGACTTAGTCAGACTCTCTACGTAATAGCTGCCTGCCCAAGGATCGATGACTTTCGTGATGTCTGTTTCTTCTTGAAGGTATAGCTGTGTATTTCGGGCAATTCGCGCTGAGAAATCAGTAGGCAGCGCAATCGCTTCATCAAGAGCATTTGTGTGCAGGGACTGTGTATGGCCCATTGCCGCTGCATGTGCTTCGATCAGGGTACGGATGACGTTATTGTAAGGATCCTGTTCAGTCAAACTCCAACCGGACGTTTGCGAATGTGTTCTTAATGCCATCGATTTTTCATTTTTCGGATTGAAAGTATTGATCATTTTTGCCCAGATATAGCGGGCCGCTCTCATTTTTGCGACTTCCATGAAATAATTCATGCCAATCGCCCAGAAAAACGACAGCCTAGGAGCGAAGGAATCGATATCGATGCCCGCTTTCAGCCCGGTCCTTACATATTCAAGGCCATCAGCCAGTGTGTAAGCCAATTCAATATCAGCAGGTGCACCTGCTTCCTGCATGTGATAGCCGGAGATACTGATTGAATTGAATTTAGGCATGTATTTTGAGGTGTACTCAAAAATATCGGCAATGATTTTCATCGACATTTCCGGTGGATAGATATAGGTGTTGCGGACCATATACTCCTTTAGGATGTCATTTTGAATCGTTCCCGATAATTGATCCTGTGTCACGCCCTGCTCTTCAGCAGTCACAATGAAAAATGCCATGATGGGAAGGACTGCGCCATTCATTGTCATGGATACGGACATCTGGTCGAGCGGGATTCCATCGAAAAGGATTTTCATATCCAAAATTGAATCGATGGCCACACCTGCTTTTCCAACGTCGCCTTCTACACGCGGATGGTCGGAATCATAGCCACGATGTGTTGCAAGATCGAATGCAACGGACAATCCCTTCTGGCCCATCGCAAGGTTCCTCCTGTAAAAAGCATTGCTCTCTTCCGCAGTCGAAAAACCCGCATACTGCCTGACTGTCCATGGACGGTTTACGTACATTGCCGGATATGGACCCCTTGTAAAAGGCGGGAGACCAGGCACCCCATCAAGATGGCCTGCTGATGCCCCGTCCTCCCTGGTATACAACGCCTTCACCTTGATTTGTTCATTTGTCTCGAATAATAGCTCATCCAGCTTCTGTTTGATTTGGTCATCCAATAGTCCTGTATTGGTCTCTTTTTCAGTTTCGAATAGCTTGACCTTTGAGAAATCAGGCTTTTTCATCTGTGCGCACCTCCATATCATGAAGCAAGGCTGTCAGGATTTGATAAGCATCACTTCTTACATGCATGAATTCCTGAATACCGGCCATCCGCCAACCTGATTCATCCTCGTCAGGCCTGCCAGCCATGAATAGTTTAGTTTCAGAATGCTCCTTAATAAGCTCCTTTGCAAACTGCACACCAAAGGAAGCGTAATCGGCGTTATCTCCGCATAAGACAAAATGCTGAACATGGCTGGATGCAATAAAATCAGCTGCTTCTGAAAGTTGATTTATTTCCCCGCTCCTGACTGCATCAATGCCTCCTGCAGCAAGAAGCCCGGAAATGAAATCCGCCCTGGCTTTATGCTTCTTCAGCTCACCCAGGCAAATCAAGCCGACTGATGGCTGTACACCAGCTTCTTCTAAACGTTTTGCTCTCAATCTTAATGCTTCAAATGGTTGTGCCAGCCTTTTCGGCTGCAAAGCCTGAAAGCGTGAGTTTAATTCTTGGACACCATTTTCAACAGGGAACTCCTTAAGATCGATAAGTTCCGCCAGTGTCCCTGCAATAAATCCACTAGATTTTTCTTTGACGACTTGCTCACTAATTTTTTCCGAAAGATTTGCATACACATTCGTTCCGATGATGCTCTTTTTACGTTTAAAAATATCTTGTTTCCTTGCTTCAGCTGTCGTGTTGATTTGTTCCTGGAGCCAGCCTGATTTCAGAGTCTCACAGATTCCGCCTTGCTTATCCATTTCAAGGAACATCTCCCAGGCTTTTTCGGCCAGCTCCCTGGTCAAGGACTCCACATACCACGAACCGCCTGCAGGGTCCGTCACTTTTTCAAGGTGAGCCTCAGATTGAAGAACCAGCTGCGTATTTCGGGCAACCCGTTCAGAGAATGCACTTGCCCTGCCTGCAGCTTCTTCAAAGGTTCCGGTATGAAGGAATTGAATGCCCCCCAGGATAGCTGCAAAGGCTTCGTTTCCTGTCCTTAGCAGATTCACATAAGGATCAAAGACTGTCTTTGTAAATCTGGATGTTTCAGCGGAAATTTTCATTTTCCTTTCTTCAGCGTGTGCTCCGAAAGCCTCCGCTGCCTTACTCCAAAGAAGACGTGCTGCTCTCAGCTTGGCTGTCTCCATGAAGAAATTCGAGCCGATCGCAAAATGGAAGATCATCTTTGATAACGCTTTCTTTATTTCCCAGCCGTTTTCGCTTAATCTTTCCAATAAGTAAACCCCTGTGCTGATTGCAGCTGCAAGCTCTTGTACCGCATTTGCCCCGCTGTTATGGTATGGCGTAGTATCGACCAGGACGGTTTTCACTTCCGGCAGCTCCTCGTGTGCATCTGACAGCAGTTTAGACCACGATGCAAAATATTCTTTCTCATCGTTAGAGAGGCCGCCAGTCAAGCTCGCTTGTGCAACAGGATCTGCTCCAGCAAAACCAGAAAGCCTTTCCTCCATTCCTTCTTCCTTGCTGGCCATTGTCAAAGCAGCAAGCAAAGGTGCCTGAAAATTGCCGGCATTCAAACTAATAGGATATTTATTTTTATAGCTTGCAAGGAATGAAACCAATTCACTCTTATTGGTGAAGAGCTCTTGTTTCACTTCAAATGATATCGCCGTTTGTCCCCTCGTCAGGGCCGAATCTAGATTTCCTTTCAGTTCTGCCACACTTGAATACTCTATTCTGTTGGCAATGTGCCAGGTCTGGGACTGATAGCCCAACGTCTCTATGCCCCTTCTGAAATCAGGTTGACCAGGAATTTCTCCTGATAAATCCTCCGGGAGGTCATCCTCTGTATAAAGAGGTTTGAGAATAATGTTCTCATATGTATTGGTATACAAGCTTTCGATTGGCTTGCCTTTTAAAGACGCTGCCGCTTTCTCCTGCCAATCTTCAAATCCCGCTTTTTTGAATGAGGTAGCTTTAAACTTTTCGATTGTCATACAACTACTGTCCAAAATCAGACAGCCTTCCCCCCTTCACATCGTTTAAAATTGTGATAAAATTCTAATTTTTATACTCTACTATATTTTAGTATACGATTTCTATTCTAGCAATGAAGGACATTTAAAGTTGTTCCTGAAATAGATAAACGCCCAGACTGACAATCTGGACGTTTTGTTTATGCAGCATATTAATAAATTGAAGTAGTCTCTTTAGACGTTTTCTCGAGGATTTCTTTTACCCTTGCAAGGAAACGTCCGCATACTAGTCCATCAAGCACACGATGGTCCAATGATAGACACAGGTTGACCATATCTCTGACAGCAATCATGCCATTGTTCATGACGACTGGTCGCTTAACGATCGATTCGACCTGCAGGATTGCAGCCTGCGGGTAGTTGATGATGCCCATGGATTGGACAGACCCGAATGATCCTGTATTGTTTACAGTGAAGGTACCGCCCTGCATATCTTCGGAACGAAGCTTGCCAGCACGTACTTTCTGTGCCATTTCTGTGATTTCGCGGGCGATGCCTTTGATTGTTTTTTCGTCTGCATTTTTAATGACAGGTACGAATAAAGCATCATCAGTCGCTACCGCTATTGAAATATTGATATCTTTCTTCTGGATGATTTTTTCGCCAGCCCACATGGAATTGATTTGCGGGAATTCCTTCAGTGCCTGTGCGACTGCTTTTACAAAGAACGCAAAGAACGTTAAATTGAAGCCTTCTTTTTTCTTGAAATCATCCTTAAGGCTGTTTCGGTATTCTACCAGGTTTGTCACATCGACTTCTACCATGGTCCAGGCATGCGGTGCTTCATGTTTGCTGCGAAGCATGTTCGCTGCGATTGCCTTGCGCACTCCCGTAACAGGGATTTCGATGTCCCCGGCAGCAACTGGTACTGACGGAGCCGCGGCTTGAGCAGCTGATGGCTGTGATGGTGCAGCCGGCTGAACTGGAGCTGCAGTCTCAGCAGCAGCAGGTTGAGCCTTCGGTGCTTCTGCAGCTGGCTGAGGAATATTTCCGGATTGAATGATCTTTTGAAGATCCTTACGGGTGATTCTTCCGCCTGCTCCCGTTCCCTTAACATGGGTTAAGTCGATATTATTTTCCTGGGCCAGCTTCAATACTGCCGGCGAATATCTAGCTTTGCTGCCTTCGTTTGCAGCGGGTGCTGTATTTTCTGCAGGTGCTGTTTCAGAAGCTGGTGCAGTGGCAGCAGGTGCCTCTGCGCCATTTCCGCCTTCCACTTCAATCGTACAGATGAATTCACCTACAGCCAGTGTATCCCCTTCATTCGCAATCAATTCCTTGATTGTACCTGTAAAAGAAGATGGTACTTCAGCATTTACCTTATCGGTCATGACTTCTGCAAGTGGATCGTACTTATTTACTTTATCGCCAACAGAGACCAGCCATTTGCTGATGGTTCCCTCGGTGACACTCTCGCCTAACTGAGGCATCTTAATTTGTTCAATTGCCACAGGTTCATCCTCCTTCTCCATTCACTCTATTTCCAATATGAATATGTTAAAATTCAGCAAGTTCTCTCATTGCTTTTTCAACTTTATCCGGATTGATCATGAAATACTTTTCCATTGTCGGAGCATATGGCATTGCCGGTACGTCTGGTCCTGCAAGACGCTTGATCGGGGCATCCAATTCGAACAGGCAGTGTTCTGCAATGATGGCTGCCACTTCACTCATAATGCTTCCTTCTTTGTTGTCTTCCGTCACAAGAAGGACCTTGCCTGTTTTGGAAGCTGCTTCAATGATCGCTTCCTTGTCTAATGGATAAACCGTACGGAGGTCAAGGATATGCGCCGAGATGCCATCCTTCGCCAGTCTTTCTGCTGCCTGCAATGCAAAGTGTACTGCCAGGCCGTAGGTAATGACCGTAATGTCCTCCCCTTCGCGCTTCACGTCCGCTTTTCCGATTGGCAGGACATAATCATCTTCAGGAACTTCACCTTTGATCAGTCTGTAAGCACGCTTGTGCTCAAAGAACAATACTGGGTCCTCATCCCTGATCGCTGCTTTCAATAATCCTTTTACATCATAAGGAGTTGAAGGCATAACAATTTTCAGGCCAGGCTGATTGGCAAATACCGCTTCAACCGACTGGGAATGGTAAAGCGCACCGTGGACACCGCCGCCATAAGGGGCACGGATGACCATCGGACAGCTCCAGTCGTTGTTAGAACGGTATCGGATTCTTGCTGCTTCAGATATGATCTGGTTAACAGCAGGCATGATGAAATCTGCGAATTGCATTTCGGCGATTGGGCGCATACCGTACATTGCCGCACCGATTCCAACCCCTGCGATCGCGGATTCTGCAAGAGGTGCATCAAGGACGCGGTCCTCGCCAAACTGCTCGTAAAGACCCTGAGTCGCTTTGAAAACCCCGCCTTTTTTACCAACGTCTTCTCCGAGGACAAAAACTCTCGGATCTCTTTCCATCTCTTCCTTGATTGCTAAAGTCACTGCATCTATATAAGAAATTACCGCCATCTTTGCTCCCCCTTACTCTTCAGCATATACGTATTTTAATGCATGTTCCGGCTCAGCGTACGGCGCGTTTTCCGCATAATCCGTCGCTTCGTTCACAAGCTTCATGATTTTATCATTAATCGCTTTTTCGCTCTCATCATTCATGATGCCGTTTTCCTTCAGATACGCACCGAAGGTAATGATCGGATCCTTCGTCTTCGCTTTGGCAACTTCATCGGGTGCGCGGTAGCTTCTGTCATCATCATCAGAAGAGTGTGGAGTCAGACGGTAAGAAACTGCTTCAATCAGACTCGGGCCCTTACCACTTCGTCCGCGGTCTGCAGCTTCCTTGACTGCTTTATACACTTCGATTGGGTCATTTCCATCTACTGTTACTCCCGGCATACCGTATCCAATTGCGCGGTCAGAAACTTTTTCAGCCGCAACCTGCTTTTCATATGGAATCGAAATGGCATATTTATTGTTTTCAACCATGAATATGACCGGAAGCTTATGTACTCCCGCAAAGTTTGCTCCTTCATGGAAATCCCCCTGGTTGGAAGAGCCTTCACCAAACGTTACGAAAGTAACGAGATCCTTCTTTTCCATTTTTCCTGCAAGCGCGATTCCGACAGCATGCGGAACCTGAGTGGTAACGGGTGATGATCCTGTTACGATCCTGTTTTTCTTCTGTCCGAAGTGCCCTGGCATCTGGCGTCCGCCGGAGTTCGGGTCTTCCGCTTTGGCAAAACCAGAAAGCATCAACTCTTTTGCAGTCATGCCAAAAGTTAAGACCACTCCCATATCCCTGTAGTAAGGAAGAACATAGTCCTTTTCCCGATCAAGTGCAAAAGCTGCTCCTACCTGTGCCGCTTCCTGTCCCTGGCAGGAGATTACAAACGGAATTTTCCCAGCACGGTTCAAAAGCCACATCCGCTCATCCAGGCGGCGGGCCAACAGCATTGTTTCATACATTTCCAAAACTTTTTCATCACTTAAGCCAAGTGCAGCGTGACGGTTTTCTGCCATCTTTATACCTCCCAATTGTTCGTATAAGGCTCTTTTCCGAAGAAAAGAGCTCTTATTCCCTTTACTTTTTAAGAGTGGATTGCCTTCCCATCCACTGCCAGTGCAGCTTCCCCAATTGCCTCGGATAAAGTTGGGTGAGGATGGATGGTGTGGGCTACCTCCCATGGTGTAGCGTCTAATACTTTTGCGAGTCCCGCTTCTGAGATCATGTCAGTCACATGAGGACCAATCATATGGACACCAAGAATATCATTGGTTTCCTTGTCAGCAACAATTTTGACAAAACCATCAGATTCACCGTATACAAGTGCTTTTCCGATTGCCTTGAAGGAGAATTTGCCTGTCTTCACATCGTGGCCTTTTTCTTTTGCTTCGTCTTCTGTCAGGCCAACGCTGGCAGCCTCCGGAGAGCTGTAAATACATTTAGATACCAGTGTATAATCGATTGGATGCGGATCTTGTCCCGCGATATGCTCAACTGCGACAAGTCCTTCATGTGAAGCCACATGCGCCAGCTGTAAGCCGCCAATGACATCACCAATTGCATAGATGTGAGATTCCTTCGTCTGGAAGAATTCGTTTGTTTGAATGAACCCTCTCTCCAGTTGGATCTCAGTGTTTTCAAGACCGATTCCTTCCACATTTGCCTGGCGACCAACTGAAACCAGCAATTTCTCAGCAGAAAATTCTTTCGTTTCCCCTTTAACCTCTGCACTAATCTTAATGCCATCAGCTTTTTCCAAAGTTTCAGGAAGGACCTTAGCGCTTGTGATCACCTTAACGCCTTTTTTCTTCATTGCGCGCTGCATTTCCCTGGATACTTCCTTGTCTTCTGTCGGGACAATACGGTCCGCGTACTCAATGACGGTTACCTGTGAACCAAAGTCAGCAAGCATCGAAGCCCATTCGATTCCGATTACACCGCCGCCAACGATGACGATTGACTTTGGCAGATCTTCCATAACAAGCGCTTCATCAGATGTCATGACATATTGGCCATCCGCTTCAAGACCTGGCAAAGTCCTTGGTCTTGACCCAGTCGCAACGATGACATTCTTCGGAATCAGCATTTCATTTTCTTCGCCATTGTTCATTTCAACGGAAATGGTTCCTGGCATCGGAGAGAAAATGGATGGCCCCAGAATTCTGCCTAAGCCTTCATATACATCGATTTTCCCTTGCTTCATCAGATGCTGAACCCCACGGTGCAGCTGCTCAACGATTTTTTCTTTTCGTTCCTGGACCTTAGTGAAGTTGACACCGACTTCTCCCGTCGTTACCCCGAAATCCTCACTTTTCTTTGCAGTTGCAAATACTTCGGCACTGCGAAGCAATGCTTTACTCGGAATACATCCCTTATGCAGGCATGTTCCTCCAAGCTTACCCTTTTCAACGATGGCAGTCTTCAAACCAAGCTGTGATGCCCTGATCGCTGCTACGTAACCGCCTGTACCGCCTCCGAGAATGACTAAATCATATTCTTGCGCCATCTGAATCCCTCCTCCATCTTCGGTAAAAAAATTAATATTTAAAATGCAGTGTTAAATCCTCTTATTTCCCCGGATATTCCTTGAAATCTTCTTCTCCGCGGAGTACTCGAAGCGCACCCTCTGCGAGAGCCTGGAGTTCATTTTCACCTGGATGGACGATTACGTCTGCAATCCAGTTGATCCTCTCAGAAATCTCCTGGACGAAATCCTTTCCGTAAGCAAGACCTCCAGTAAGGATAATCGCATCTACTTTTCCTGCAAGCACGGCACTGGCCGATCCGATTTCTTTTGCCACCTGGTAGGCCATCGCACCGTACACAAGCTTGGCTTTTTCGTTGCCCTGGCTGATCATTTTTTCGACCTTTACCGCATCGTTTGTTCCAAGATAACCAACAAGACCACCCTGTCCCACAAGCTTTTTCATGACCTCTTCACGGTAAAAATCACCGGAAAAACATAATTCCACGAGGTCCCCTGCTGGTACTGTACCGGCACGTTCCGGACTGAAAGGGCCATCACCATGTAATCCATTGTTGACATCGACTACCCTTCCAAGTTTATGGGCACCAACAGTGATCCCCCCGCCCAGGTGGGTGACGATCAGGTTCAGCTCTTCATATTTCCTGCCAAGTTCCTTTGCAACCCGCCTTGCGACTGCTTTCTGGTTTAAGGCATGGAAGATGCTTTTCCGCTCAATAAGTGAAAATCCGGAAACACGCGCTACAGGATCCAGTTCATCGACTACAACGGGATCGACAATGAATGATGGAATATTCAAGCCAGAAGCAATTTCATAGGCAAGAATCCCGCCTAAGTTTGAAGCATGCTGGCCGGAATAACCCGCACGCAGATCTTCAAGCATTTGATTGTTTACTGCATATGTTCCGCCTTCAATTGGCCTTAAAAGGCCGCCGCGCCCACAAACAGCACTCAATTTTGAAATATTGATTCCTTCAGTATCAAGCGTTTCGAGTATCGTATTCTTCCTGAATTCGTATTGGTCGATGATGGTTTCATAGGAGTTAATGACAGATGAGTCATGACGGATCGTTTTTTCAAAAACAGAAACCTCATTGTCAAATACTCCTATTTTCGTTGATGTAGATCCTGGATTGATGACGAGAATCCGATGTTCTGTTTGTTGCACAGTTAAACCTCCAATTTGCATGCGGAAAACTATATCCGCAATACGTCAGTAGCATTAAGGAAACAGCAGAGGCGCCGAAATCATAGTCAGCGCTCTCTGCAGAAACCGTTTGAATAGTCTTTTTTCGCGTGATCAATCGTACTCACTTCTCAGTATGCTCATCGGTCAGGGTCAAAATTTGCTTCCCCTGATCTCCTGCATGTAAAAGAATGCACTGATTTCACGAAAAAAGTCTTTTTAACGGCGGCTTAGGATATGATGGCCGTTTTGCAGGAATTGGCTGCGTGAATTGCGCATTCTTTCAATTCTTTCTTCTGCCATACGGTCAGCCGCTTTATAGGTAGGAATTCCATCCCTCTTGGCGATTTCAATTACTTTTTCAATATTGTTGTAGATTGTTTCCACTTTTTTCATTGCTCTTTCCGCATTATATCCGTACAGTTCATCAGCGACATTGATGACTCCGCCTGCATTGATGACATAGTCAGGTGCGTATACAATGCCCATTTCATGGATGATATCACCATGTTTTGTATCTTTAAGCTGGTTATTAGCCGCTCCTGCAATAACCTTCGCCTTAACCTGAGGAATTGTCTCATCGTTGATGACCGCTCCCAAAGCACATGGTGCGTAAATATCACATTCAACTCCATAGATTTCATCAGGATCAACCGCTTTTGCCCCGAATTCTTCGACTGCTCTTTGGACGGCTTCTTTATTGATATCAGTTACAATCAGCTGAGCTCCCTCTTCATGCAGGTGGCGGCATAGGTTGTAAGCAACATTTCCCACACCCTGCACAGCGATTGTCTTGCCTTCAAGCGAATCAGTGCCAAACGCTTCCTTGGCAGCAGCCTTCATCCCTCTGTATACACCATAAGCTGTTACTGGTGAAGGGTTTCCTGATGAACCGAATGCAGGTGAGATTCCAGTTACATAATCTGTTTCCTCGTGGATCAGATCCATATCCGCTACTGTTGTTCCAACATCTTCTGCAGTAATGTATCGGCCATTCAAGCCCTGGATGTATCGGCCGAATGCGCGGAACATTTCTTCATTCTTATCCTTGCGAGGGTCGCCGATGATGACCGTCTTGCCTCCCCCAAGATTGAGCCCTGCAGCAGCATTTTTATATGTCATTCCTTTGGCAAGTCGAAGTGCATCCTCGATCGCCGCTTCTTCTGATGCATAAGTCCACATGCGCGTTCCGCCCAATGCCGGTCCGAGTGTCGTGTCATGGATCGCGATGATTGCTTTTAATCCTGACTGTTTATCCTGACAAAATACAACCTGCTCATAATCGTACTGTTCTAGATACTTAAAGATTTCCATTTCTAGTTCCTCCCCTGGGTTTATGTAGGTTATTTAGAAGCAGAGCACAATGCCAGTGCAAGTGAGTACAGCTTGCTCTCAGCAGTGTCAGCCCTGGATGTTAATACTATTGGAGCTTTTGCTCCGGCAATGACTGCGCCAACCTTAGCATTGGCAAAGTAAATCAATGACTTATACAGGACATTCCCTACTTCAATCGCAGGGACCATTAAAATATCAGCCTTGCCAGCAACGTCACTGTTAATTCCTTTGTGCTCAGCTGCCAGCTGGGACACAGCGTTATCCAGTGCAAGCGGTCCATCTACGATGCAGCCAGTAATTTGGCCGCGTTTGTTCATTACTGTCAAAGCGGCAGCATCCAATGTAGCCTGCATAGCCGGATTGACGACTTCCACTGCAGCAATCGGAGCAACCTTAGGGATGTCAATTCCGATTGAATGTGCAACCTGAACAGCGTTTTTGATGATCTGCGCTTTTTGCTCAAGATCGGGTGCGATGTTCATCGCCGCATCGGTTACGAGAGTAAAGCGGTCGTATCCCGGAATTTCAAAAACCGCAACATGCGAAAGGGCCGCGCCAGTCCTGAGGCCATATTCCTTATTCAGGACAGCCTTCAAGATAGCCGCTGTAGGGATATTCCCTTTCATCACGACGCTTGCTTCGTTTGCTCTGACCGCTTTCACAGCCATTTCGGCTGCAATACTATTATTTGAGGCGGATATGATTTTTACACTTTCACTGGCCGCTAACTCCGAGTGCTGTGTGGTAATGAGCTTTTCTATTTTCTCCTTGTCTCCATAAAGAAGGAAATCAGCCAGCTTCATTTTCACAGCTTCTGCCACTGCCTCGAGCACCTCGGCATCTTCTGCCGCTGCAACCGCGACAGTTTTGCGTCCATGTTGGGATGCCATGCTGATTAGTGAGTCTAATTTCATTTCTGGTTTCAACCCTTTCTTTGGTGGCCCATCACCCGGTATATTATAATGCAAGAAGCGTGCCAACTTTATTTTCTTGAAAACGCTTTACTTTTCCTAAAAAATATTATGCAATAAATTGCAGGGTATGAAAATTATTGCATGCTGTTTATTTCAATCCCATATTTCTCTAGCTTGTAATACAAATTCCTCACCGATACCCCCAGAGCCTTTGCAGCTGCCGTTTTATTGCCGTTTACAGCCTGCAGCATATCTCGGATTACCTTTGCTTCATACTTTTCCAGCTGCACAGAAAGTGGTTCTGCCTGAATTGGCTGCCTGTCATGATCAGCTTTTAAATTTTGTTCCTGGCTGCTCTGAAGTTCCGGGAGGTGTTTGCTCTCAATGACCGTCTCATTGTAATTCAAGAAGATGATAGCCCGTCCAAGAACATTCTCAAGCTCCCTTACATTTCCCGGCCATTCATATTCCATTAATTCATTGATTGCTTCCTCAGAAATACCTTCTACATTCCGACCGTAATCCTGATTGATCTTCCTGATCAGCCTTTCGCCAAGAAGAGGTATATCTTCTTTCCTTCTTCTTAGTGGCGGAATATGGATTGGCATCCTGTTCAAACGATAGTATAAGTCTTCTCTAAAACTTCCGTTCGCAATCGCTTTTTCCAGATTCATATTCGTTGCCGCAATAACCCTGACATTGATGGGGATCGGCTTTGTGCCACCCACACGGACAATCTCCTTTTCCTGCAGCACTCGCAACAATTTCGCCTGTGTATTCGCCGGGATTTCTCCTATCTCATCGAGGAAGATGCTTCCATTATTCGCTTCTTCAAAAAAGCCCCGTTTGCCTCCTCTTTTAGCGCCTGAAAAAGCTCCTTCTTCATATCCAAAAAGCTCACTTTCCAGCAGTGATTCGGAAATAGCAGCACAGTTGACTCTAATGAATTTATTGAACTTCCTGTCACTTGCATTATGGATGGCATGGGCGAACAGTTCCTTCCCTGTCCCTGATTCTCCTCGTAGCAGAACCGTTGCCGGGGTTTTCGCCCCCAATTTCGCTTGTTCAATCGGGATCATCATTTCCTCTGATTGTCCGATGATATCCTCAAAGGAATATTTCGCTTCCAAAGTCCTGATAATCTGCCTCGCCCGGGTCAATTCCCTGTTCAAGTTCTGGATTTCGGACATATCGTGAATGACACCGACACTGCCCTTCAGTTTTCCATCAACGATGATCGGAGCGACATTGACAACTACTTCCTTTTTGTTCGGCCCAACCCTCATGGCAGTTCCGCGGACAGGCCTCCTTGTCTTGAGCACCTTCATATGCATGCTCTCTCCTTCGGAAATATCCGCTGTAGCAGGCTGCCCGATCACTTCTTCCTCTTTTAGGCCAGTGATCCTAGTATAGGCAGGATTGATCATGATTCCCCTTCCGTCTTCATCGACTACTGAAATCGCTTCATCACTGGAATGGATAATTGCCTGGAGCATCGTTTGAATTTCTTTTAGATTCGTAATTTCCTCTGCCAGGTTCACCACTTCTGTAATATCTTTAAAAACGGAAAAAGCACCGATTAATTGGTCATTCTCATCAATGATCGGAATTCGTGTCGTAATGATTTTTGATCCATTTGGCAGCACAAGCTCCCGGTTGGACTCAACTTTCCTTGTATTCAGCACCCTCGGAAGCTTGCTGGAAGGTATGATATCCAAAACATGCTTACCTTCCGCCTGAATCCTCCTGGTGCCAATGATTTTTTCCGCGCTTTTGTTAAACAGAGTAATGACCCCTTCCGTATTGATGACAACCATGCCATCCCCGGAAGAGTTGAAGATTAAATCATGTTCATATGTAACTTTCCTTAGAGTTTTAATGAGGCCTTCCTTTTCTTCCAATAGAGAAGCAAGCAAAAATGCAACACTTCCTGGAATCAGGACGGTAGTTTTGCCACGGGCATCCCTCAATTCCCGGAAGACTTCCTCATCCCCTGTTACTTCGATTACAATATCAAGATCGTTTGACATGTATTCACGCCAGTCCGTTCCAGTCTGTATACCGGCACTTCGGGCAACTGCAAGACCAGCTGCTTCAGGATTGATATCGATGACAGCCAGCACTTCTGCTGTTTCTTTGAAAATATCCAGAATCGCTGTACCGCCTTTTCCAGCCCCGACTATCATTATTTTTTGCATAATAACCACCACATATCTGGAAAAATATTTCACAGACAACATTTGCAGTCTGCAAGATTCTTCAAGTTTATTGTAATTGTTTTTGAAGGCGCTGACAAACTTCTTATTATTCTAAACATTCTGGAGAAAGATTAGTGACAGCATCTTGCATTGCGCAAAAACTCAGTGTTCAGTATACTTTTAGATAGAAGATCTAAAAAAGGGACTTCATCGAAAGAAGACAGATTAAGAGGGGAAACTACATGATCAGAATCATAGCGCTCATCATCATGGTGATACCAGGCCTCATCGCTGCATTAGGCATAAAACTGATGCGCGATATGGTATTTGGCGTTTTGCATACACCTTTTCCATATTTATGGCTCCAATTCCTTGCGGGATTTATTTTTTTCCTGGCAGGTCTGGGGTTCATTGCAGGATTCATCCTTCATCGAGACCGTAAACGAAATAAAGTCCAGGCCATCTTCCGGATTCCTGACAGCAGCAAAAAACAAAACAGGCCTTAGGCCTGTTTTGTTTTTTCTCTGATCAATCTTGCGTTTACCGGATCATCCGTAATCACTGCACTGCAGTTCACTCGGAAAAACCGTTCCAATTCATTATCCTTGTTGACAGTATACGGTCTTACTTCAACCCCGCTGTCCAATGAGGATATAACGATTTCATCCTGGGCAGCGCGCCAGTGTGGGTGGAAGCCCTTAGCTCTGATGGATTGTGCATAAATCCATGGCATGTAGAGACCATCTGAAAGTAAAGGTGCAATTTCAATTTCCGGAGCCAGCATATAGCTTTTAACAATGCTGTAATGATTGAAGGAAGAAATGATGATCCGATCGGTCAGCCGGAACTCCCTTACCATCTCAATCACCTTTTCTTCCATCCCCTCATACATGAACAATGTATTTTTCAATTCAATATTACAAATCAAGTCTGTACCTGCCAGCCACTCCAGCACCTCTTTCAGGAGCGGGATTGGTTCACGATTGGGCAAAGAGGCAAACTTGAACCGTGCATCCAATTTCAGCAGGTCTTTTAGTTGATAATCCTTTACGAATCCAGTACCATCTGTTGTCCTGTCTACCTTTTCATCATGGATGACAACTAGTTCCCCATCCTTGGTCATTTGGACGTCCAGTTCCAATCCGTCGGCCCCTGCTTTTGCAGCTTCCCTAAAAGCCAGCATTGTGTTTTCTGGATATTCTGCTGAATATCCACGATGTGCTAAAATAAGAGTCATACACCATCACACCTATCATTTCAATATTTGGAGGTAAATCCATGAGACCATTACAAATCTCCCCAGAAACAGCAATCAAACTTTCAGAAAAACTTGGAGTACCCATTGAGCAAATCATTCACATGCCACAGCATATACTTATGCAGAAATTGGCTGAACTCGAAACGGAAACGAAAAAGGAACAATAAGATCTTAAACGCCACCCAGGCGTTTTCTTTTTTTAGTTTTAAATTCTGTTCGCTTTGGATCAGCAGGCCGCTTTTACCGTTTGGCCATAAGAATCATATTCGCAGGTTATACAGACTGCCTGCTATTACCTTTAGAATCATGGCAATCCCTATATACATAATAATCATTGAATACCTTTATTCCAAAACATAAAAACATCTTTCCTTATATCGCGGAAAGCGATACAAAGAAAGATGCCGGATGATAATGTATGAAAAATAGCTTATTTTGGGTCTAACCCTTTCAAGATGCCTTATGCTCCAGGCGAAGCTTGTCAGCCACCATTGCGATGAATTCGGAATTGGTCGGCTTTGCTTTAGACATGGAGACTGTATAGCCAAACAATGAAGAAATAGAATCAATATTCCCTCTGCTCCATGCTACCTCGATTGCATGGCGGATGGCGCGTTCTACACGACTGGCTGTTGTATTGAATTTCTTCGCGATATCTGGATAGAGGACTTTTGTGATCGAGCCAAGAAGTTCAATATCGTTATAGACCATGGAAATAGCTTCACGCAGGTACATGTAACCTTTGATATGCGCAGGCACACCGATTTCGTGGATGATGCTTGTAATGCTTGCATCAAGGTTTTTAGGCTTCTGTTCAGCGCTGGTTCTGCCATAATTAATGGCTCCTGAAGGTTTTCTTGCCACGGTCTTTGCTTTGCCGCTGACCTGGCGGATATGGCCTGCCAGATGATCCATATCGAATGGCTTGAGTATGAAGTAAGAAGCTCCCAATTCCACAGCCTTTTTCGTTACATCCTCCTGGCCAAAGGCAGTCAGCATAATTACATTCGGGATGATGCCCTTGTTCATTTCACGCAGTCTCTCAAGCACTGCCAGGCCGTCAAGGTGAGGCATGATGATATCCAATAATAATACATCTGGATCTGAATCTTCCAGCATCTCTAAACATTCCTGGCCATTATGGGCAACTCCGATTATTTCCATATCATCCTGCGAAGAAATATATTCTTCAAGAAGACCGACTAATTCCCTGTTGTCATCTACAACGAAAACTTTAATTTTGTTCACTACTTGGTTCCTCCTCAATCCAATTATGATCACAAGTTTTTTATCTTCTCTAAATTCTATTCTAAATGACTAATTCGACAATGCAACAGAAATTCCTCTTATTTTTAATTTTTTCTTAAAAAAGTAATATTTTCTTATAAATGCTTCAATTTCCTTTGTTTTTCGACTTATTTCGATAGTTGACAAAAAAGCCACTTGGATTTTGTCGAATAATCTTGATTTCAGTTACTTTAAATATAGTCCATAATGCTCTGATTGTAAAACTGCGTCTGTCCGCCATTTCATCCAACAAAAAAAGGCGGCTGCTGCCGCCGAATTTTCGTTTGTCAACTTGCCTGTTCCCTCGGTTTTTCATATATATCGATTCCCGCTTCATTCAGCATCCATTCAATATGGACACCATACCCGCTTGTCGGGTCATTCACGAATACATGTGTGACAGCTCCAACCAGCTTGTTGTCCTGGATAATCGGGCTGCCGCTCATCCCCTGGACGATGCCGCCGGTTTTTTCCAGCAATTCAGGATCCGTCACTTTAATGACCATTCCTTTTGTTGCCGGGAATTTCTGCGGAATTGTGCTGACAATTTCTATATCAAAAAGATTTACTTCGTCATTATTGACAACCGTAAGGATTTTAGCCGGCCCCTCTTTCACCTGGTGGGAAAGGGCAATCGGCAGTGGTTTATCAAAAACACCATTATCAATGTTCTTGCTTAGTTCCCCAAATATCCCAAATGGACTGTTTCTTTTAATGTTTCCGATGACTTCACGATCTGATGAAAAGCGCGCCAGCTTCTCTCCTGGATTCCCTTTTCCGCCTTTCTCGATAGAGGTAACAGTAGATCTGACAATTTGTCCGTCTTCAACGACAATCGGCTTTTTTGTATCCATGTCAGATATCACATGGCCCAGTGCCCCATATTTTTTTGACTGAGGATGATAAAACGTCATCGTTCCAATTCCGGCTGCCGAATCCCGGATATACAATCCGAGTTTATACGTGTTCTCATTCACGTCTTTCATTGGCTGAAGATGAGTTTTGATTTTCTCATTTTCTCGTTTGATCACCAAGTCCAACGGCTTGCCTTCTTCTCCAGCCTGCTTTACAAATGGACCGACATCCGCCATTTTTTCAATTTCTTTCCCATTGATCTCCGTGATGATATCGCCTTTCTTTATCCCTGCCTGTTCACCTGGCGATACCCTGCCTTCTTCCGCCTGTACCTGATGATGTCCGACCACAAGAACACCGACCGTATTAAGTTTTACGCCAATTGACTGGCCGCCTGGCCTGACTTTGAAATCTTTAAGAACATTCACATCGACTTTCTTTACCGGGAAACCCGCCAGTTCTAGAACCATTTCATCCTTGCCATGTCTTTTTGCTTCTAATGAAACGGTTTCGCCCTGCTGGTCCACCGTAATACTTGATTGATCCAAGGGTGCAGTAACCTGTACAGCTTTAGCCGAAAGGTCAAGCTTTTGTCCCTCGAATAACGTTATATCTCCTGGAATAGATAAATATTCGTGTACTGGTTTTGCAAAACCTAAAGCAATTAATGAAACAAGGAGAATTCCACCAATAAATTTTCTGAGAAAATCTTTTTTCAATCCATTCACTCTCCTCGCTTCTAGTCCACACACATTCGAAAATGGCTACATCTTTAATTTTGCCTCGACACGGCGCATTTATAACCAGTATAAAAATAAAAAAGCTACCCTTTATGGATAGCTTTTCATGTTGCAGCCTTCATATTCTGAGCCAGCTGCAGCAGTTCTTCCGCATGCTGTTTCGTCAGGTCCGTCACTTCGACACCTGAGATCATCCTGACGATTTCTTTGACCTTCTCAGAGGAGGATAACGGTGTGACGGATGTTTTTGTCCTTCCATTTTTGATGACCTTTGCGATATAAAGGTGCGTATCGGCCATCGCGGCAACCTGAGGAAGATGGGATATACAGAGGACCTGTGACCCCGTTGATACATTGTAGATCTTTTCTGCGATCGATTGAGCCACCCTGCCGCTGACACCTGTATCGACTTCATCAAATATGATGGAGGTGACACCCTGGTGTTTGGAGAAGATACTCTTCAGTGCGAGCATGATCCGGGAAAGTTCTCCTCCGGAAGCAATCTTTGATAAAGGTTTCAATGGTTCACCCGGATTTGTTGAAATATAAAATTCAACCCGATCTGCACCGTTTTTATGGAAATGATCAGGTTCAGAGTCGATTCTGACTTCAAATACCGTCTTTTCCATATACAATTCCTTTAGTTCTTTATGGATCAGCTTAGTCAGTTTTTTCGCCCATTTCCTGCGAGTCTGAGTCAGGTTATTAGCCTCGAGCCGCAAATCCTTCTTAAGAGAAGCAAGTTCCTTCTCCATCTGGCCAATATGGACTTCTTTATTTTGCAGCCTCTCTATTTCTTCTTCGATTTTAGAGGAATATTCCAGAATTTCTTCGATTGTTTTCCCGTATTTACGCTTCAGTTGATTGATTTCATTCAGCCTGTCTTCAATTTCATTCAGGCGCTTAGGATCATATTCGAGTGAATCAAGTTCATTCCTGATGGTTCTCGCTGCGTCTTCCAGCATATAAAAGCTGTTCGCCACATTCTCAGCAATATTTTTATATTCTGGATCCAAATCAGCTACTGTCTGAAGATTATCCATAACCAGGCCAATCCAGTCAAGGCCCTTTTGTTCGCCCTGCAATGCCGAATAGCTTGTCTGTATGCTTTCAAAAATCCGTTCAAAATTGCCCAGTTTTCGCCTCTCTTCGAAAAGTTCCTCGTCCTCATTGATCTTAAGTTCTGCAGAGAGAATTTCATCATGCTGGAACTGGATCAAATCGAGCCGATGGGCCATTTGCTGTTCATTTTCACTCAGGCTTTTCAGCTTCTTCTGGGTTTGCTCATATGATCGGTAGACCTGTTGGTATTCCTGAAGAGCAGGGAGGATTTCCTCTGCACCGAATTGATCAAGCAAATTGATATGTTTAGTATCATCCATCAATTCCTGGTGCTCGTGCTGCCCGTGGATATCAATCAAGCTGGATCCTACTTCACGCAAGACTGCGATTGTAACCAGCTTGCCGTTGATGCGGCAGACACTTTTACCACTCGCAGAAATATCCCTTCTCAAAACGATCATGGCATCTTCAATTTCGATGCCAAATTCAACCGCTTTCGCATAGCTTGGATGATGTTCACCCTCAAGATAAAACAATCCTTCAATTTCAGCTTTATCTTCACCATGGCGGACAAACTCCGCTGAGCCCCTTCCGCCCACGAGCAGGTGGATGGCATCAATGATAATGGATTTCCCCGCTCCTGTTTCCCCAGTAAGCACTGTAAGACCTTTATTAAAAGAAACGGATAACGATTCTATGATTGCGAAGTTTCGTATCGATAATTCATTTAGCAAGCAACGTCACCTCATTTACAGCATTTCAAGGAAACGATTTGTGACCAGCTCGGTATCCTCGGGAGTACGGCAGATAATCAAGATGGTGTCGTCCCCGCAAATCGTGCCCAAGATATCTTCCCAATCCAAATTGTCTATTAGTGCGCCGATCGCATTCGCGTTGCCAGGCAATGTCTTCATCACCAATAGATGACCAGCCTGATCGATGCGGACAAACGCGTCCATTAAGGATCTTTTAAGCTTTTGCAATGGATTGAAGCGCTGGTCTGCTGGCAGGCTGTATTTGTACCTTCCATCAATCAAAGGTACTTTAACGAGATGAAGCTCTTTGATATCACGGGAAACGGTCGCCTGTGTAACATTGAAGCCCGCAGCCTTCAAAAGGTCGACAAGGTCATCCTGCGTTTCGATATCCTTGCTCGCGATTAATTCGCGGATTTTAATATGTCGCTGTCCTTTATTCATTCATATCACCCCTGGATAAATCCGAAACATTTATATACTCATATGTTAGCCGATTTCAACAGATTGTACAATCATTCGTGGTTTTTCTCCAAAATCATTTATTAAGACACTTTTCTTTTTTTAGCCAATAAAAAAGAACAGACTGTGGTAATTCAGCCTATTCTTCCTCATCTATTTGCTTTGATTTTAATTCATTATGCGCTTCTGTGACGACTGCCTCTGCAGAAGTTTTTAACTTGAGCTGCCCGCTCTCTCCATCAGGGTTATTCCATTGCAGATGAAGGAGGAATTCAATATTGCCGTCTCCGCCTGTGATTGGCGAGAAGCTTAAGTCCATTACATCATAGCCTTCGGCAATGGAGAAGTTTATGATTCTATCCACCACTTGTTCATGAACCTTCCTGTCACGAACAATCCCTTTTTTTCCAACCTGTTCACGTCCTGCTTCAAACTGAGGCTTAACGAGAGCGACAATATCGCTCCCCGGCACCAGAAGGGTTTTCAGCACAGGCAGGATCAAGCGAAGAGAGATAAAGGAAACATCGATGCTCGCAAAATCAGGAAGCCCTTTGATCAGGTCTTCCGGTTTCACGTAACGAAAATTGGTTCTCTCCATCACGACAACCCGCTCATCCTGGCGGAGCTTCCATGCTAGCTGATTGTAGCCTACATCCAATGCATAAGACATTTCTGCACCATTTTGAAGAGCGCAGTCTGTAAATCCGCCAGTAGAAGCTCCAATGTCCAGCAGTATTTTCCCTTTGATATTAAGATTGAATATTTTTAGGGCTTTTTCGAGTTTCAGCCCGCCCCGACTCACATATGGCAGCACATTCCCTTTTACCGTCAGCGGAATGTCACTGCTCACTTTTTCACCTGGTTTGTCCAGTCTATTTTCATTTGAGTAGACGAGTCCTGCCATGATTGTCCGTTTCGCTTTCTCCCTTGTTTCGGCAAGTCCGCGTTCAACTAGCAGGACATCTAATCGTTCTTTTTTGATTTTCATTTGCTACGCCCTTTTTTGTTTCTGTCGTGCCAATTTCTGAATTCGCAGGACGACATCTTCGGTTGTCATGCCAATTTCCTCTAGCAGTTTCTCTACACTTCCATGTTCGATGAATTGATCAGGAATACCCATCCGGTCAACTTCAGCCTGTTGATAGCCCAAGTCGTGGACAGTTTCGAGAACAAAGCTTCCAAAGCCGCCCTGCAGGACCGCTTCCTCGATCGTCAAGATTGGCATGTCTTGTTTCAGGATGCCGACAAGCATTTGTTCATCCAGCGGTTTGATGAAGCGGGAATTGACGACCTTGACCGAGATCCCCTGGTTCTGGAGAATCTCAGCAGCTTCCAACGCCATCGGAATCGTCGTTCCAAACGTCAGGATTGCTGCATCTTCTCCTTCACGCAATACTTCCCATGTACCGATTGGTATTTCCTTCAAGTCCTCATCCATTGGTACTCCAAGACCGTTTCCACGAGGATAGCGCATTGCAATCGGACCGTCGTCATACTTGATTGCCGTATTTACCATATGCTGCCCTTCATTTTCATCCTTTGGCATCATCAGGACCATATTTGGCAAGTGCCTCAAGAATGCGATGTCAAATACACCCTGATGAGTTTCTCCATCTGCTCCTACCAGTCCTGAGCGGTCAATTCCAATGAACACATTCAGGTTCTGCCGGCAAATATCATGGACTACCTGGTCGTAAGCACGCTGCAGGAATGTTGAGTAGATCGCAAGGAAAGGTTTCATCTTCTGTGTTGCAAGACCGGCAGCAAATGTAGCCGCATGCTGCTCCGCAATGCCGACATCGATCATCCTGTCAGGGAACTCACTGGCAAACCCCTCGAGCTTCGAGCCAACCGGCATCGCTGGCGTGATAGCCACAATCCGTTCATCTGTTCTCGCAAGCTTCCTAACCGTCTCACTGACAAGCTTGCTCCAGGCCGGCGGGGAGAATTCAGGTTTAACGAAATCGCCTGTTTCCATTTTGTATGGGCCGGTCCCGTGCCATGTGCCGATTTTATCATTTTCAGCAGGATTGTACCCTTTGCCTTTTTTGGTGATGACATGCAAAAGGACAGGTCCATCCTGTTTTTTCGCATAAGCGAGATTTTCAAAGAGGTCTTCATAGTTGTGGCCGTCGACAGGTCCCAGATAGGTGAACCCCAACTCCTCAAAAAAGATGCCTGATACAAACAAGTATTTGAGACTGTCTTTAATTCGTTCTGCAGTAGCTGCAAGCTGTCCGCCAATTGCTGGTACTTTCTTAAGCAGGTATTCAAGCTCATCTTTTACCCAGTGGTATTTTCCTGCTGTCCTCAAGCGTCCAAGGACATTATGCAATGCTCCAACATTCGGTGCTATCGACATCTCATTATCATTCAAGATGACGATCAGTTTCTTTTTCTCATGGCCGATGTGATTGAGTGCCTCCAGCGCCATCCCGCCTGTCAGTGCACCATCCCCAATGATTGGGACGATATGCGAATTCTCGCCCTTCAGGTCCCTGGCTATCGCCATCCCCATCGCAGCAGAGAGCGAAGTAGAACTATGGCCTGTTTCCCAGACATCGTGCTCGCTTTCCACCATTTTCGGAAAGCCGCACAGTCCTTTATGCTGGCGAAGAGTATCAAATTGGCAAGCTCTTCCCGTAAGGATTTTATGTACGTACGACTGATGTCCGACATCCCAAAGAAACTTATCTTTCGGACTGTCAAAGCACTTGTGCAGGGCAATCGTCAATTCGACGACACCAAGGTTAGGCCCGATGTGACCTCCTGTGACTGATAGCTTTTCAATTAAAAACTGCCGAATCTCCCTGCTTACCTCTTCCAATTCCTTATTTGAAAGATTTTTCAGGAAGGAAGGGTCTTTTATTGATAAAAGATCCATTTCGGACCACTCACTTTCATTTCTGACTTATTATTCCGCGTTCATTTCTGCATTCCAAAATAGTTGTTAGTAATAACATATATTAAGTAAAGAAAGGTTTTCAAGCTATAGCATGAAATGACCAGGTAAATTTTCACAAAAACTGCTCATTTAAAGCCGATATGTATGCCTATTACGCAATTCAGCGAATCGCTTCTTTTATATAAAAAAGCTGTCAACACTACCGTGCTAACAGCCAATTATAGCACATGATTTACGCATTCACAATCACACCCGGGCATCAGTTCTTGCGTAAACCGATCAAATCAGTAATTTGTGAAAGGATCGTCACTTCTATACCCATTGATGCAAGGGAATCCTTTGCACTCCGTATGTGATAATCCAGTGCTTCCTTGGCACCATCCAGACCAAGAAGCGCTGGATACGTGCTTTTTTCATTTTCTGTATCGCTGCCAACAGGCTTTCCGATCATTTCTTCCGTTCCTTCTAAATCAAGGATATCATCCCTGATCTGGAATGCCAGTCCAATATGATAGGCGAATTTGGACAAGATCTCTTTCTGCTCCTGGGTTGCTCCGGCGATTTCTGCTCCCGCAAGAATACTGTACTCAAGCAGCTTCCCTGTTTTGTTCACATGGATGTATTCGAGCTGCTCCAGCGTCAGCTGCCTGCTCTCCCCTTCCATATCGGCCACCTGGCCTCCAACCATGCCGGTAGCACCAGCTGCATAAGACAAGCCTTTAATCAAAGCCAATTTAACTTGAGATGGAGCAGTTTCTTCTGACATTCCAGCCAGCATTTGAAAGCTTAATGTCAACAAAGCGTCACCTGCAAGGATGGCCGTGGCCTCCCCGAACACTTTATGGTTTGTCGGCTTTCCCCTTCTCAGATCATCATCATCCATACTTGGCAGGTCATCATGGATCAGCGAATAGGTATGCACCATCTCAATCGCTGCTGCTGCATCCAATCCTTGCTCAGGATCCTTCCCAAATGAATTGACAACCGCCAGCAGCAAAAGCGGACGGATCCTTTTCCCGCCTGCCTCCAGCGAATACAGCATGGATTTGGCCAGGTTTTCAGGGGTGTCAAGACTTCCAACAGCTTCCCTCAGCCGGTTTTCTATAAGCACTTTATATTTCTTCGTGAAATCTTCCAGTGAAACAGGATGCAAAACTATTCCTCCTCATTAATGGAGAAACCTTCAGTCCGTCCATCTTCTGTAATGATCTGGGCAAGTTGTTCTTCAACATTCTTAAGTTTATCATGGCAAAGCTTGGATAATTCCATTCCTTCTTTATAAAATGAGATCGCTTCTTCGAGCGGTACATCGCCTTCTTCAAGCTTCTCCACAATGCTCTCCAATTGCTCCATTGCCTGTTCAAAACTTAATTTCTTGTCATCTGCCATCTTTTCCACTCTCCTCAATCTCGGTTACCACACACTTGATGCTCCCATCTGAAAGCTTTACATATATTTTACGCTCCGGTTTCACCTGGGCTACTTTTTTAATCAGCTTTCCCTCATCCGTATATGCAAGGCTATAACCCCTGTCCATTATTTTCAGCGGGCTCAGAGCTTCCAGCGTTGAAAGGATACCATTGAATTCTTTCCTTTTCTCCGATACCACTGCAGCCATTACTCTGTTCAGAGCTCTCGCTGCCCTTTGATGGCGTTCTGCGGAGATTTTTTTCAGCTCTTCCGGATGGCTCCGCTTCAGCCTCCGCTTCAGTTGAATCAATGCATCACTTTTGGAAATATAAAGTTTTTCCGCTCCTCGAGTGAGCGATTCCGTCAATTTGTCTACCTGTTCCAGCTTTTGTTCATATAGCTTCCTGGGGTAACGGAAGGCATATGAGCGGATCAGGCGCTGATATCGTTCCTGCTGGAAGAATACTTTTTCCCTCATCGCCCGAAGAAGCCTTTGTTCACGGTTCATCACCCGTTCCAGCAGTTCCTGGATATGCGGGACTGCCAGCTCGGCGGCACCAGTCGGCGTTGGAGCCCTCATGTCTGCGACAAAATCTGCTATCGTGAAGTCCGTTTCATGGCCGACAGCAGATATAATCGGGATCTTTGAAGCGAAAATCGCACGGGCAACTGTTTCTTCGTTGAAGTTCCACAATTCTTCGATGGAACCTCCTCCACGGCCGATGATCAGGACATCTACATCTCCTCGTTCATTGGCCTTCTGGATTGCTTTTACAATCAATGGACCGCCCTGTTCACCTTGAACAAGGGCAGGAAAAATCAAGACCTTTGTAATGGGGTATCTTCTTTTGATTGTTGTCAGAATATCTCGGATAGCTGCACCCGTGGGAGATGTCACAATACCAACTGCTTTGGGGTACTTCGGTATGTGTTTCTTATACCTGGGAGAAAATAGCCCCTCTTCCTCGAGCTTTTTCTTCAACTGCTCATAGGCAACGAAAAGATCCCCTACGCCATCCGTCTTCATTTCCTTTATGTAAACCTGATACTGGCCGCTTCCTTCATAAACAGAAATGTCTCCCCTAACCAGGACCTTCATTCCATTTTCAGGCTTGAACTTCATGGATCGGGCAGCACCTGCGAACATTACAGCCAGGATTCTCGCCTTCTCATCTTTGAGGGTAAAGTACATATGGCCGCTGGAATGCCTTTTGAAGTTGGAAATTTCGCCTTTTATATACACTCCCTGCAGATGGGGATCGGCATCGAATTTTCGTTTTATGTATTTGGTTAACGCGTTGACGGTTAGATAACGCTGATTATCCATTGGTAAACTCCTTTGGTGAAACAAGTTATTTCCGGCAGTTATGATTGTAAAAAAACTGTCCATACCTATTATAAATTTAGAATACCGATTCGTCACTTCACATAAGTGATGTTCAGTTTCTAACTATAACAGGTATGGACAGAATCATTCCTTATAGGTTTGAGTTTTGCAGCCGATTCATGTGGTTTTTTGCAGATTTCATTGTGTTGTACATTAACATCGCAATGGTCATCGGACCGACTCCGCCTGGCACAGGCGTGATATAACCTGCCTTCTCCTTGACTTCATCGTAGGCAACGTCTCCGCAAAGCTTTCCTTGATCATCACGATTCATCCCCACATCAATCACAATCGCACCTGGCTTAATATGATCCGCTGTGATCAGGCCTGCCTTCCCTACCGCGGCCACAACGACATCAGCTTGCTGTGTATGTACTTTCAGATCTTTTGTCCTGGAGTGGCAATAGGTGACTGTCGCGTTCTCATTCAAGAATAATTGCCCTGCCGGCTTGCCGACAATATTGCTGCGGCCGACGACAACAACGTGCTTTCCTGAAAGGTCCATACCAATTTCATCCATCATGACCATGACACCGTATGGAGTACATGGCAAGAATGCGTCCTGCCCTGTCATCATCCGTCCGATATTGATTGGATGGAAACCGTCCACATCCTTTTCTGGAGAAATGGCTTCAATCAGATTTTTTTCATCGATATGGTCTGGAAGCGGAAGCTGGACCAAAATCCCGTGAATATCATCATCGTTGTTCAATTCATCGATTTTGGCCAACAGTTCCTGTTCCGTAATGGTCGAAGGGTATTCAATCAGCACATTGTGCATCCCCAGCTCCCGGGCTGTCTTTTGCTTGCTGTTGACGTAGGTTCTTGATGCCTGGTTATCGCCGACGAGGATTACAGCCAAACCAGGCGTAAATCCTTGTTGTTTCAAACCCTGGACTTGATCGACGATCTCGAGTTTCTTCTTTTTCGCGATTTCTTTTCCATCAATAATAATAGCAGCCATACTTTCTCCCCCTATGTGATCAAGGAAGTTCCAACCTGCCAGCATCAACGGTTCAGGAAATACTCTGTTTTACCTTTGAGAGAACTCCATTAATAAATCGGCTCGATTGGTCATCCCCATATAATTTAGCAATTTCAATTGCTTCATCAAGAACGACATTCATAGGTACATCTTCATTGCAGTATTTCAATTCATATACAGCAAGTCGAAGGAGATTCCGGTCAACAGCAGCAAGCCTGTCGAGAGACCACTTTTCCAGGTACACCTTGATTTCCTCATCAATCTCAGGCATATGCTGGACAGTTCCGTACACAAGCTTGTTCAAATAATCATCGCCAGCTTCTTCTTCGAGTACATGCTCAATTGCATCAGATGGTTCTACTTTGCTTATATCAATCTGGAATAAGGCCTGAAGGGCCTTTTCTCTAGCTGTTCTTCTTTTCATTGAATTCTTTAGCTCCTTTATGGCTTGTCTGATTCTAACAAAATAATAGCATAACATATCTCTTTACGCATGGTTTCCTATTATTTTTCACTTTTTAGAAAAAAGTTAATCAAAACAAGCCATAATTTTATAAATAGAAGCTATGAGTTTACGGCCGATTCTTACTTAGCAACAAAGTTTACGAAAAGATCTTTTCGTAAAAAGCAAAATACGAAAAAACCACAAAAAAAACCAAAGGCACACCTAAACATGCCTTTGGTCATTTTATTAAACTTCCTGTTCGACTTCTGGTTCTACTTTCTGGTTCTCGAATTGGACTCCGACTACATGGATATTGACTTCTGTAGCGTCAAGCGCTGTCATGTTCAATAGTGCCTGGCGGATGTTGTCCTGAATTTTTTGGGCAACTGAAGGGATGGACACACCAAACTTCATCACGCAGTATACGTCAACCTTGATTCCTTCTTCTGCAAGCTCGACTTTTACACCTTTGCCGTGATTTTTCTTGCCAAGTCGCTCAACTACACCTGCAGCAAAGCTTCCGCGCATTTGCATGACACCCTCAACTTCGGATGCAGCGATGCTCGCAATGACTTCAATCACTTCTGGTGCGATTTCGACTTTCCCCAAGCCGTTTTCATCATGGCTCATTTCAAGTAAATGTTGCTGTTCACTCATGGCTAGACCTCCTTTATTCTTCTTTCATCACTTCATACATTTCCAAGAATTTCGTATTGAACTGCCCTTCCACGAATTTCTCATGGCTCAGCAGCTTGAGATGGAACGGTATGGTCGTATGGATTCCTTCAATCACAAACTCACCAAGCGCCCTCTTCATGCGGTCAATCGCTTCTTCCCTAGTGCTGCCATAAGTAATGACCTTGGCAATCATCGAATCATAGTATGGCGGGATTGTATAACCAGGATATGCCGCTGAGTCTATTCTAACACCAAAACCGCCTGGAGGGAGATACATTTTGATTTTCCCTGCTGAAGGCATGAAATTTTTCGCAGGATTTTCAGCATTGATCCGGCATTCGATTGCCCAGCCATTAAACTGGACATCCTCTTGCTTGAGTGTAAGCTTTTCGCCGGAAGCGATTTTGATTTGCTCCTTAATCAAATCGACGCCTGTTACCATTTCAGTTACAGGATGTTCAACCTGGATGCGTGTATTCATTTCCATGAAATAAAATTTGCGATTGCGATAATCATAGATAAATTCTACCGTGCCGGCACCCGTATAATCAACTGCTTTCGCCGCTTTGACAGCCGCTTCACCCATTTCGGCCCTCGTTTCGCCGTCAAGTGCAGGTGATGGTGTTTCCTCAAGCAGCTTTTGCAGACGCCGCTGGATTGAACAATCACGCTCTCCAAGATGAATCGTATGTCCATAACTGTCTGCAAGTACTTGAATCTCTACATGGCGGAAATCCTCGATATATTTCTCAATATATACACCCGGATTTCCAAATGCAGTCATGGCTTCCTGCTGGGTAATATTGATTCCCTTGATCAGTTCCTGTTCCGTTCTTGCAACACGGATTCCTTTGCCGCCACCGCCAGCTGTTGCTTTGATGATGACAGGATAACCGATTTCATTTGCAAGACTGACAGCGTCCTCTATGCTCTCCACGATTCCCTGTGAGCCAGGAACAATCGGAACGTTGGCCTCTTTCATCGTTTCACGCGCGACATCCTTCGTACCCATCTTTTGAATTGCTTCTGGAGAAGGTCCGACAAATGTGATATTACACTCCCTGCACAGCTCAGCAAAATCAGCATTCTCAGCAAGGAAACCGTAACCCGGATGGATTGCGTCACAACCGGTCAACTTCGCTACACTGATAATATTCGTAAAGTTCAAATAGCTGTCCTTGGAAAGCTTAGGGCCGATACAGTAGGCTTCATCCGCAAGCTGTACATGCAGTGATTCCTTGTCCGCTTCGGAATATACCGCTACTGATTCTATTCCCAATTCTCTGCTGGCACGGATGACCCGTACTGCAATTTCTCCTCTGTTGGCTACCAGTAATTTTTTTATCATCAATATCGCTCCTTATTCGGGCTTGACCAGGAATAAAGGCTGGCCGTACTCCACCAGCTGGCCGTCTTTAACAAGAATTTCAACGATTTCCCCGTTTACTTCTGCTTCAATTTCGTTGAAAAGCTTCATTGCTTCTACGATGCACACGATAGAATCCTTGCTCACCTTGGATCCAGCTTTCACATAAGCATCCGCTTCTGGAGAGGAAGACTGATAGAATGTACCAACCATTGGAGAGACAATTTTATGTAAATTGGAAGTGTCCTGTGCTTCCTCCTGTTTGGTCTCCTGTACTGCTGCTGCCTCAACTCTCGGCTCAGGCTTTGGTGCTTCCTGTACCACTGGGACTGTCTGTGGTGCTGGTGCTGCCGTAACAGGCTGAGTTTGTTCAACCACTGTCTTCACAGCTCCATGCTTCTTCATCTTGATTTTTGATCCTTCATATTCGTATGAAAACTCGTCAATGCTTGAATGGTCCACTAACTTGATTAATTCTCTGATTTCTTGAACTTTTAACATCTTTAGGCACCCCTTGTCCATTTCATAATTAAGACTAGATACTAATACTATACGATAATACCATGTACAAATTCAATATGTTACGATAATTCTCGTCTTTCTCCTCTATTTTAATATTTTCTGAAAAAAAAGTGAATTCTTTCGACAGGAATCCTGAAAGTTCTAGCGAATATACTCATTAATTTAGCAAAAGAGGAGCAGACACTTAATGAAAAATATCCAAGAAATAAAAAAACAGGATTTGGAGAGAAAAAATTCCCTGATCGTAAAAGCAACTCTGGTTTCTGTCATACTGGCAGCTGTCGTGGACATTGCCATGAAAAAAGAACTTGCTGTGATTCTTTCCATCGTCGTCGGGGGCGGAGTGGGCGTTGGAATAGTCGCCTCCCTGCATTATTCAAAGAAATTAGTGCGATTCATCCCTTATCTCTCCATTGTCATTGTTTCGGCTGTGTTGTTCATCATTATGGAGAACAGCGTATCACCTACCGCCTACATCCTGCTGTATTTTATACTTGCCGCCGCCGCAATCTACATGGACAGAAAGCTTTTGATGCTGGCATCAGGTCTCGGATTTATGCTGATCACGATCTTTACCATGATGCATCAACATGAACTGCCTTTGGAAACAAAAAATTTCGTAACAATCTACCTTCTTTATATGCTGGTTACCGTCATGCTCGGTTTTCAATTCTCATTATCCAAAAAGATGGAGGAAACAATCGTTGCCGCCCAGCAGGAAACAGAAAGCCTCTTAACGAAGGACATGGAAACAAAGACTGTGATCAAAGAGAACACAAAGAGCATAGCAGACCTTATAACCGAAGTAAAATTCAAGAGTAAGGAGAACTATGAATCCTCCATGGAGATGACCCAGTCTGTCACCGAGATTTCGGCAGGCATCACGATCCAGTCAGATTCAGTCGTGGACATAACCCAGACTCTTGAAAACACGAACCAGGTCATCTCGAAAACCTCAGCACTTGTAGAAAAACTGCATCATGATGCCATGACTGCTGAAAAGGTATCTGATAAGGGTGATGAACTAATGTCAAAGCTGATTTCGGAATTGACAGCATCCTACGAGAATATGAACGATGTAAATAACCATATCCATTCACTTTCAGCACTAATAAAGGAAACAGCAAACTTTGCTTCAAGTATCCAGGGAATTGCCTCGCAGACGAACCTGCTTGCATTAAATGCATCAATCGAGGCTGCGAGAGCCGGGGACAGCGGCAGAGGCTTTGCCGTCGTCGCAGAAGAAGTCAGGAAGCTGGCCGATAATACCAGCACCACGGCTACACAAATCACTGAAAACCTCAACAGTGTCATGAGTGATACCACTAAGACAAAGGAAGGCGTAAACCTGACAGCTGAGAAGCTCACACATAATCTAGAACTGGCAGCAGAAACGATGGAAGCTTTCAGGATGATTCATCAAACATTCCTTAATTTAAAGAATGATATCTCAGAGCAGGATGAACTGACCAAAACCATTTTGGATTCTTCGATTGCAATCGAAAGCTCGATAGCTGGTTTCAGTTCAGTGATCCAGCAGGCCAGCGCGGCACTGGAGGAGATTTCATCTGCCGCCATTTCACAAAGCGAACATCATGAACAGCTATTCAAGTCCGTCGAAGCCGCACACCAGTCATTGGATAACCTGGTTAAGCTCCAGCAAAAATAAAGGGAAGGCATCCGCCTTCCCTTTTCCATTTATTTTACAGGTTCAAATTGTACGGCAACTGGCTGGAATGAGCCAAGCTCTGTACGCACCATCTGGATGATCTCGTTCGCGTCAGCTGCAGAGTGTTCTTTCGCTTTTACTGTAATAACAACTTTCTCACCATCTGCACGAACAAGTGCATCATCATAACCCATCGATGTAATTAATGTTTCTAGTAAATCTTCTTTCACAGAAATTTCATCTAATTTATCCATTTCATCGTAAGCTTTGCTTCTATCTTCAGCAGGAAGGTCTGTAGAGGCTGCGCGAACCTGCAACTCTTCTTTCTTTTTTGCGCGCTGTTCGTCCAGCTTGATGCGCAATGCCTCAAACTTTTCATCGCTGGCAACACCGGAAATCACTGTTTTGCCGTCTTTGGATTCCGTTGCTGCTGTTTCTTTATCCTCAGCTTTCTTTTCCTCCACACCGGCAAGATCCGCCTTTTGCTGCTCTGGAGAAGTAATGTAATACACCGATAATACGACCACAAGGCTTAACATTGTCAATAACCATACTGTTTGTTTTTTCAATAACATCTATTATTCCCCCTAAGATTTTTTAGGCATGACTGCCACGCGGTGATTCGGGACATCCAATGCCCTGGTAACGGCTTCGATTATCCACTTCTTCACCTGTATATTTTCAGCACCCTTCGCAACTACGAGGACACCTCTTATTTCCGGTTTTTTAGTCTCAAGGACGATTGGCACTTCTTTTTCGCCATTGCGGATGATGACCAGCTGCTCATCCTTCGACGCGTCTTCTACCTTGCGTTTTCCGCCTTCTCGATCCGTTTCATCCGTAGTCTGAGATTGGATTGACGTGTTTTTCTCGAGCACCTTTCGATCGGTAGCATCGACATTCACAAAAACTGTTACTTCTCCGACGCCATTGATTCTCTCGAGTATCTCCTTCAGCTGGGCCTCATAAGCCTCTTCATAATCGGAAATGACGTCATTTCCTGCTGATTTTTTCTGTCCAAACACCTCAGCATCCTCCACAGCTTCAGCTTCTTTCATTGCCGGAACAGCAGTGTCAGAACCTTGTTCCCCAAGAATATTGCCTACAAGCATGATGGCGGCTCCAAACAGAACGACAATCATTAAGTATTGGTATTTGCCTGTTTTCTTTTCAGGCGGCCCATCTTTGCTGCTCAATTGTTTTTTGAGCCAGCTCAAAGGACCTTTCTCATTCTCCATGCTCGTCACTCCCCCCTTCTATCATTATTTGAATAGACTTTTCAGGAACATTCCATTTTTCTGACAGAAGAGAAGATATTTGATCTGTATTCTGAGAGGTTCGTTTTGATGGAAGGGGTGCGTTCGTATCAATTTCTACTTCTCTTACTACTGCCACAGCCTCCTCCTCGTCCTGGGCTTTCTTCACCGTGACGATTACCGAATCAAGATTCTCCGGAAAAGACCGCTGATCCTGTTCATTTACTTCAAGCTCGATATTGGCAATCTCCATTCCTTGCTGTTCCATCAACTCCTCCTCTGCGGCTGTTTTCAATTGGACAGCCATTGTTTGTAAAATATATGCATGCTGGGATGCTTGTATTTCTTTTTTCTTAAATTCTATTGAATTTTTTACATTTTCATCTTCCTGACTAGTAAACTGGGACATAGATGCGATCGCTGTTTCAAAATCCGAAGTGAAGAGTTTCATGACCGGCGAGAGGATGATCGCGATTAAGATCAATCCGGTAACGATTTTCGTATACTTCTGGAAACTTGAATTCGGCAGCAGCATATCGAGAACCGTTGCCAGGAGGATGAAAATGATAATATTCGTAATCCACTCTTTAATGAAATCCATTTTATACTCCCCCCTACCTAACCATCATCGTTAAATTCCCAGCGGCTATAATGACCGTGATCGTCAGGAAAAACATCAGCGATACGATTCCAAGCGCAGCAAATACGTATATGATGCTTTTGCTGATGATGTCCAGGCACGTGATAACCGGGCCGCCACCCAGAGGCTGCAGGATCGCTGCGGCGAATTTATATATAAATGCTACCATCAGGATCTTTACTGCCGGAAAAGCAGCGATGACAAGCAAGATAGCCACACCTGCCAGACCGACCGTATTTTTGAGGAGCATTGACGCGCTGATGACTGTATCGGTTGCATCCGTGAAAACGCGCCCGATGACCGGAACAAAATTTCCTGTGATAAATTTAGCTGTTTTTACTGTGACCCCATCCGTCACTGCGGCAGAAGCGCCCTGAACGGAAATGACACCCAGAAAAACAGTCAATAAGATTCCAAGCAGACCTACACTCCAGTTCCGGAGCATGCTGGCGAGCTGGGTGACCTTGTATTGTTCAGATAGAATGCTGACGATACTCAGGAGTGTTGAAAGAAACAGTAACGGAAGCACGACATACTGGATGAACATCCCGCTCGTGTTCATCATGAAGAGGATGACCGGATGGAAGAAAGCTGCCGAAATGAGCCCGCCCGATGTAGCCATCAGGGCCAGCAGCAGCGGAATCAAAGCAAGGATAAATTGGATCATCGTCCCGATAGCGTCATTCGTATAATCCACCACAACATGGAAGCTGTTTAGGGCGATGATGATCAGGACCATGAATACAATTGAATAAGCAACCTTGCTGATCGTGCTTTTCTCAAAAGAATTCTGCATTGCCTGGAGGAACATGCTGAACACCGTCAGAAGAATCAAGGAGCCAAGCAGTTTTCCATTGACGATGAATTCGTGGAAGGCAAAATTCAGGATTCCTTTGAACCATTGCTTCAGCGAAAATTTCTTTTCACCGCTGATGAAATCATACAAACTTCCTTTCTGGCTTTCTGGCAAATATCCATCATACTTGTTGATGATGTCCTCCCAAAAGCCCTTCAGCTCATCGATATTCAGGTTTTCAAGCTGAGCCTTGGCGATTTCATCAGGGTTGATCAAAGAATTGGCTTCTTGTTCGTCACCAGCAGCTTGTACTACTGGAATGAAAAAAAATAACTGTAGCAATACAATGGCGAGAATCAACTGCATACGCTGCTTCAACTAATTTCACCTCTTTTGTCTAAAGGCCCTCAGCCCGGGATCAAGCGAATGATTGTTTCGATCATGACCGTCAGGATCGGAATTGCCATGGCCAGGATAAGGATTTTTCCGCCTAATTCAATTTTCGAGGCAATGGCCCCTTGCCCCGCGTCTTTCGTAATCTGAGCCGCGAATTCAGCAATATAGGCAATACCAATGATTTTCAGGATTGTTTCAACATACACAAGGTTGACCTGGGCGTTTGCCGCAAGCTTCTGGATCATCGAGATGATTTGATAGATTTGGTCGACAAGGAACAGGAAGATAGCCGAGCCTGTAAACACAATCAATAAAAAAGCAAAGTTAGGCTTTTGTTCTTTGACGATCAGTGCCAGAAAGGTAGCAATCAGTGCAACCCCTGTTATTTGAAGGATTTCAATGGCAAAGCCCTCCCTTACCCTTGAAATAGGAATACTGATTTGATTTTTTGAAAGAGGTCATCGACAATCGATGCAACCATGAACAGAATATAGATGAATCCAAACAATGTTACCCACTGTGCATATTCCTTTTTTCCAACCTGATCAAGAATCGTGTGCAGAAATGCGACGACGATGCCTACACCTGCGATTTTAAAAATAATATCGACTTCAAGACCCATCTTGTCCTCCTCCTAAACGCTACATCAGTAAGATAATTAATAATAAGCCCGATAAAAATCCGACGCTTTTCACCATTTTTTCGTATTTCATTTGTTTTTCGCAGGCATCCGCCTCTTCTCTTTCCAGATGGGAAATGGTCAGCAGTATTTGTTTTTGCTGTGAGTGACGGTCATGCCTTCCCAGGGTTTCCCCGAATTGCTTCATGATTTCGAATTCACCCTGTTTGAAAGCCGTCAGCTTCCAAACTTCTTTTAGACTTTCTTCCCAGGCTGATTTCACTGTTGTTTCTGTTTCAGTCAGTTTTTTTGAGAAAGCTTCAAAAAACCACGATAACGGCTTCGAAAGCTGTTCAGCCAGCTTTCTGGAGGCTTCATGCAATGGGGTATGCCCGTACATGATTTCTGCCTCCAATGACTGCAATGCCGATTTCAAAAGCCGAAGCTGCCTTGGCCGCTCACTCAGGTGCCTCGAGGCTTCAAAACCTGTCCAGGTTGTGGCCAGGATAATCAAAATTGCGCCAATTATTTTTATCATTTATGTCACTCTCACTTTTTGGAGAATTTCTTTTCCGCTCGCTTCCCTGATTGAAGTAATGGTTCCCGGACCAGAACCTCTTCCAAGTTCCACAAAACGATCAAAAATCCCCATTTCAAGAATTGGTTTCAATGTAGGGCGTTTCCGGATATCCTCAAGGGAATCTCCATGCGTCGTCATGATTAATTTGATACCTGCATTAACCGCTTCGAGTATTGCTTCTCCATCTTCTTTCCGGCCGACCTCATCGACCACAAGGACATCTGGGCTCATCGACCGGATCATCATCATCATTCCTTCTGCTTTTGGGCAAGCGTCAAGAATGTCGACCCTTGGTCCGAAGGTAAGCTGCGGTACACCTTTGACGCAGCCGGCAATTTCCGATCTTTCATCCACAATGCCGGCTTTTAAAGGCGGAATTTTTTTTTCGGGCACTCCGCTCGAAATCATCCTCGCAATGTCCCTTAGCAATGTGGTCTTTCCTGTTTGCGGAGGGCCAATAATCATCGTATGCTGCCAGCCATTTTGAAATAAATAAGGCAGCAGCGGCTCCGCGATTCCGATTTTTTCCCTGGCTATCCTTACATTAAAGGATGCTATGTCCCTGATTGCTTTTACAAAACCATTTTCGAGGATGACTTTGCCTGCAAGCCCGACACGATGGCCTCCCGCAATGGTGATATAGCCGCGTTTCAGCTCCTCTTCCAATGTATACATAGAAAAATGCCCAAGTTTATTCAACAGCTGGACAGCATCCTCGGGCGGAATGATATACGGCAAAAATTGAGGTTTTCCTCTTACCGTTATTTCTAGCGGACGGTTGATTCTGATCCGCAATTCTTCCATTCCCTCTTTGTCATTAGGAGGCACTGCTTCCAGCAATTCGGCAATTCGTTTCGGCAAAAAAGATAAGATATCGTCCATTATTGATCCTCCTGACATACGCTTACTTAATGTGTATGCCTGCTTGGCCACATTATGACCAGGAGATTCGTGTATAGCCGACTGGCTGGCTATGGGTTGTGCGTGAAGCTGTATTTTTTCAAGGAAGGCATTGTACAGTTCGGCAAAAAGCAAAATAATATGGCTTTTTAACGAAAAGAATAGTAGGGAAAGGAGTTGATAACTATGAATGAAGATCACGAAAAATTCCAGAAGGTCCAGAAAGACGATCGGGCATCTTACCTCGGTGGTGCAAGAAGTCCAAAAGATTCACCGATGACTGACACAAAATATAACAATAAGAATGATACGGATAAGGCACCAGGGGCAGGTATGTAACTCCCATCCATCTTTCACTCTTCACTGCTTTTTCTTGAGCTTGTTATTTGTGTATCGCTGTCGACATAGACATAGGTAATAGAGAAAAAGTGGTGGAGGGATGACAGGATGGAAAACGGATTATATAGGGGCAACCGGAGCAATGATAATGGCAAAAATAAAAAAATCACGGTAAGCGGGGAAGGCACCGTTATGGCGGCACCAAACCGTGCAACTGCTACAATCGGTGTCCGGACGGAAAGCCCAAACCTCCAGGACGCACAGGCTGACAATGCGCAAAAGTCAAACGCGATGCTGGCATCATTACTGAATTTAGGCGTCACCAGGGACGATATAAAAACAGCCGATTTTCGAATTGATCCAATTTATACGTATGAAGATGGCAAGCAATTTTTCCAGGGATACCGGGTCACCCATCTCTTCACAGTTACAATCAGGAATCTGGACCAGGCAGGACTCATCATCGATACAGCAGTTGAGAATGGCGCGAACGAAGTCATGAACATCCAATTTTCTGTAGCCGATCCTCAAGCTTATTACAATCAAGCTCTTTCGATTGCCGTAGTTGATTCCTACAACAAAGCACAAATAGTAGCACGCACGCTTGGAATCCAAACTCCCATCAGCCCCCTTTCAATTACCGAAGAAACCCAAAAAGGAGCACCAGGACCTTTCCTCGTCGCCTCACTGGATACCAGCGCTGCCAGCGGAACCCCGATCGAACCAGGAAAACTTGAAATAAAGGCAACCGTTACCGGCACGTATGTCAGTTTGTGATAGTGCGTAAAAAGCCAGGCTATTGCCTGGTTTTTTCTTTAGAGAATCTATTCTTTTGAGGGTTCAATAACCCCTAAATTAAATCGTAATCCACTATAATAAAGTTATACTGACACAATTTGTCTATACCCACTTTCGCAGTTTTGAGTTAAAATACCTCTATATGTATTTTAAGGAGAGAGAACAATGAAGAAGGTTTTCATAGCATTTATGTTTTTGTCATTGATTACTGGCTGTTCAGGCGGTTCTTATACAGATGTATCCGTTGATGAGGCAAAAGAATTGATCGACAGCGGAGAAGTCGAAGTCCTGGATGTCCGCACTCCTGAAGAGTTCGCGGAAGGCCATATCCCCGGGGCTAAGCTAGTGCCC
The DNA here is from genome assembly GCF_003937825.1 of Mesobacillus subterraneus. Taxonomy (GTDB): domain Bacteria; phylum Bacillota; class Bacilli; order Bacillales; family Cytobacillaceae; genus Mesobacillus; species Mesobacillus subterraneus. The sequence goes on from NZ_RSFW01000012.1 coordinate 114,967, forward strand.
TTGCAGGTCATCGACAGCATGCTTTCAGAGCTTGACAAGAACCAGAAATATCTAGTCGTCTGCCGCAGCGGCAACCGCTCGACTCAGGCAAGCGGCATCCTCGTGGAAAATGGCTTCAAGAATATTTACAATATGACCGGCGGAATGAATGAGTGGAAATTTGAAATGGAGCAATAAGACAAGAAGCATCTCGTGGGCGCGAGATGCTTTTTCCATATAAAAAAACCTGCTTTGCAGCAGGTTTTTCCCCTTGAATTATGCGCGTGATACGTAAGACGCATCTGTTGTGTTGATGATTAGTCTGTCTCCCTGGTTTACGAAGAAAGGAACCTGTACAGTCAGGCCAGTTTCCAATGTAGCAGGCTTAGTTCCGCCGGAAGCAGTATCACCTTTGATTCCTGGCTCTGTGTCCGTTACTTCCAACTCAACTGTGTTCGGAAGTTCAACTCCGAGTGTTTCATGACCAAATTGCATGATGTATACTTCCATGTTCTCTTTAAGGAATTTCAATTCATATTCAATAGATGATCCTGGAAGTTCAATTTGCTCATAAGACTCGTTGTCCATGAATACATGCTGATCGCCGCTTGCATACAAGTATTGCATCTTGCGGTTTTCGATTTGTGCTTTCGCTACTTTTTCACCCGCACGGAAGGTTTTTTCCTGGATTGCTCCTGTACGAAGGTTACGAAGCTTTGAACGGACGAACGCCGCGCCTTTTCCCGGCTTTACGTGTTGGAAATCAAGAACACGCCAAATTCCATTGTCCACTTCAATTGTTAAACCTGTACGGAAATCGTTTACTGAAATCATTGTTTGTATATCCTCCTAATGTCGACTTATAGAATGATGAGTTCTTTAGTAGAATGTGTCAGTGACTCATTATGGTCAAGGGTAATGACAGTATCGTCTTCAATCCTTACCCCGCCAAGTCCAGCAATGTAAATCCCCGGCTCTACAGTCACAACCATGCCTGGTTCAAGGACGGTATCAGACCTGAATGAAAGCCCCGGTCCTTCGTGGACTTCCAGGCCAATTCCATGACCTGTGGAGTGGCCAAAGTACTCGCCATATCCTTTTTCCGTAATGAAATTGCGTGTCAGCGCATCCGCTTCCTTGCCTGTCATGCCAGGTTTGATGCCTGCCATTCCACGAAGCTGGGCTTCAAGCACAATATCATAGATTTCCTTCAGCTTATCTGAAGGCTTGCCCATTGCAACTGTACGAGTAATATCAGATACATACCCTTTATAATATGCACCATAATCAAGGGTTACAAAATCGCCTGCTTCAATCACTTTGTCACTAGCTACTCCGTGAGGAAGGGCGGAACGAAAGCCAGAAGCTACAATGATATCAAATGAAGAAGATGTTGCTCCCTGTTTCCTCATGAAGAATTCCAGTTCATTCGATACCTCGAGCTCTGTCCTTCCTGGACGGATAAACTCAAGTATATGTGTAAACGCAGCATCTGCAATGGCTGCTGCTTCCTTTAATATCTTAATCTCTGAATCAGTCTTAATCAAGCGTAACTTTTCAATTTCACCTGATACAGGCACCAATTCAGCTTCTATGCCTTTATCGAAGGTTTTATATGCTGAGTATGTAACATGATTTTCTTCAAAGCCGAGCTTCTTGACGCCCAGGTTCTTCGCCTGTACAGCTACCTCGTCCTGGATGAGTCCCTTGTGGAGAACAACGTCGTAGCCTTCACATTGCTTTGCTGCTTGCTCTGTGTACCTGAAATCCGTGATGAATAAAGCTTTGTCTGCACTGATCAGCACCATGCCGGCTGAACCGGTGAAACCTGTCATATATCTGCGGTTGAAATCACTGGTGACGAGCATTCCATCAATTCCTAGCTTTGCGAAGCTTTCGCGCAATTTTTGTATCTTATCCATAAACCTATTCCTCCCCTTTTCCTCTTTTGAACGCTTCAAGCGCCAATTCATACCCAAGCAGGCCTAAGCCTGCAATCTGTCCCTTTGCAACAGGAGCAATGACAGATTTGTGCCTGAATTCTTCTCTCTGATAAACATTGGAAATATGTACTTCGATAACAGGACAGCCAATTCCTGCTATTGCATCCCTGATGGCATAACTATAATGCGTGAACGCTCCAGGATTGAAAATGATGCCGTCTACTCCCGTGTCTTCCGCCTCATGGAGTTTGTCAATCAATTCCCCTTCATGATTGGATTGAAAGCAGATGATTTCGATTTGGCTATCAACCCCAAGCTGAACCATCCGTTCTTCCAAATCTTCCAGCGTGCTGACACCGTAAATACCTGGCTCCCGTTTTCCCAATCTGTTTAAGTTCGGACCATTAAGCAGAAGAATTTTTTTCATAAAAAGGCTCCCGTAAAAAAAGAATGTTCAATAAGAACATTCTATCATAACTGTTTTCATGAAAACTACCAGGAGACGCTCAGGAGGTCACTTCTTGCTTATTTTTCTCCCGATTGCGATTTTCATTTTCTTCATATGAAATAGAATAACCAACAAAAACACCATACAGAACATAAAAGCAAATCGATGTGATGATGGTGTCCTTAGATAAATCCCAGAAAGGCTTGATTCCAGGGAATAAAGGATTCAGGACGTAAAATACCAGAAAAAACAGTGCAAGCCCGAATGCTGCTCCGGCCCAGATGCTTTGGATTTTTCTCAGAGCTGCATAGTAAATCAGGGCAGCACCTGCTGAAACGAGGCCAATTGCGATAATGGAAATGACCGTACCAAGCCACTGCTTTTTCCAGGCTCCGAGTGCCCATGGCTCTAGGATGACATTCGGGCGGATGTCGGTGAAGTTGAATATGTAAGCCAAATAGGCCAGCGAACTCCAAAATATTCCGCCAAACAATCCTGTGATGATCGTCATGGTAAGGAAAGACATCGGTTTTTCGCGCTGATTTTGTTCAAGGTTCTCGTGATTTTCTGCCATTGTTGCACCTCCATTTCCTAGTATGTCCCGGACCAGCCAATGAATTGCATGCGCTGGAAAATTTGTTGCACAGACTGTCCTGCCTGTAGAGCTTTGTGTTATTTTTTAGTAAAATAAAGTTAACACTACAACGACTAAAAAGGTGAAAAGCTCGCCTTACTTTCTTGATGGATTTGGAAATCTTTCGTTTAAATAAGTTTTAAAAAGGAAAAAGAAGCAGGAGAAGCGTATAAAATCGAAGAATTTGTATAAAGTAATCGTTGGCGAGTTTAAAAGTGGATAAAATTGCTCATGATGCTTGTAGGGAGGTGGCTTTCTTTGAAGAATCGAACTTCTATGTATATTGTTTCCGGACTGATTGTCCTTGCTATCTTTGGCTTTGCTTATCAACTGTTTACTGATCCATTAAGTATCCTTACAATGCTTGCAATTATTGCAGTGGTCGGTGCAGTCATTTATTTCCTTGTTACCCGTTTGACAGGTTCTAGTACTGGAAGGGAGCAGCAGCGCGCATTCCAAAAGGCTGCCAAACGATCAAAAAAGCGGTTCCAGTCAAAAGAAGCAAATGCTTCCTCAAAACGTTCAAAAATAAGATCCCTTGCATCGGCACGGAAAAAGAAAGATGCTTCACATTTAACTGTCATTGACGGCAAAAAGAGCAAGAAAAAAAATCGGGCTTCATTCTAGAGCTCGATTTTTTTGTTTTCTGATATTGGTCGTGGAAAGAAACGAGAAAATTATTGATCAGTAACACCATGACTTGAAAAACTTCTCGGCATTCTTTTTGCCTAGCTCGATTAGTTCTAGTTTCTTTTCATCAGACAGCTGGAATTCTGTCGTCAAATGGCCCTCTGTCGGAATAAAAATGATATTTCTCTCATGTTTTCTCGATATATACCTGGAGTCGTGGGCATCCTTCATCGTTTCAAATAATGCTTCAAACATATTCAGTGCATTCTTAATCTTGTTGGTTGGCTGCTGTGTCAGGTGATGGCTGAGCTTTACGCCTAAAACAGGCCTGACTTTTTTTACATTTTCTTTATCAAACAACCACATCGGAAAATTGCTCAATACTCCGCCATCCACCACGATATTGGTGCCAACCCGGTCACGCAATTTTACGGGTTCAAAGAAAAATGGAAGGCTGCAGCTCATTCTTATGGCTCTGGCCACTGGAAATGTCCGCGGATCCACCCCATATTTTAGAAGATCATCCGGCAGGATCAACAGCCTTCCGTTGGTCAGGTCAGAGGCAATGATTCTCAACGCATCCGGCGCCAGATCTCCAAAGGTCCTTAACCCTCTTGCAGCAAGCTTATCAGCGATCCAGCATTCGAGTTCATCCCCTTTATAAAGGCCAAGACGCCAGTACACAAAAAGCCATTTTGTAAGGGCTGATGGAAAGAACGTTTTCCTTGAATCCAGAAATTTTTTCAGGTCCAGGTCATCTAAAATGGCAGCCATCTCACTGCTTGTATAGCCCGCTGCAAGCAACCCGGCAATCAAGGAACCCGCACTCGTCCCGGCGACCCTTTTAAAACGGAATCCTCTTTCCTCTACCGCAGCACGGGCGCCTATCAATGCCAATCCTTTAATTCCTCCGCCAGAAAAAACGCCGTCTATATACATTAGAGCCACTCCCGTCGATGTAGTTCCATCTTTACATCTTTAAGCGCTCCATTTGCAAAATAGTACGGCGTACAAGGTTAAAAATTATGTTTTATGTGAAATACTGAATTTCTGCTTGAGGGAAAAAGGAGTGGATATATCCGCGGATCGTTTCCTCCAGGTCTTTCGCCTCATCCGTTTGGTAAACATATTTACCGATCCCATAGCGTCCCCATTTATATTTCCGCTTTTCTTCATCCATTTCAAGCTTTGATTTAGGATATCTTTTTTGAATGACATTTTTTGCAGGCTTGGTGAAGCGGTGCTGTATGAGCTCAAAGCTCAAACCTCTTAGGTTCACACCTTCCAGAGAGTGGCTTAATCTCTCGAACAGCTCATAATAGCCCTCTTTCCAGCCTTCATGGATATAGATCGGTGCAACGATGAACCCAAGCGGATACCCTGCTCCCGCAACCTTCCTTGCTGCTTCAAGGCGTTCATCGAAGGAGGAGGTGCCAGGCTCGAAGTTTTTGATGACATATCTGGCATTGACGCTGAAGCGGAATCTTGTTCGCCCATTGTGTTTGGCATCAAGCAGATGATCAACATGATGGTATTTAGTCACAAAACGCAATTGCCCGAAGTCAGACTCCCCGAAGAATTCAATCGTCTTCTTCAATGCATGTGTCAGGTGATCGATCCCTACAATGTCCGATGTACATGCCGCTTCAAACCGGGTGATTTCAGGCTTACGTTCATCCATATATTTTTGCGCCTGCTCGAAGATTTCATCGAGGTTGACATAGGTGCGGATATACGGCTTGCTTCCCAATGTGGTTTGAAGATAACAGTAATGGCAATGCCCCATACATCCTGTGGCGAGCGGAATGGCGTACTCAGCGGAAGGTTTTGATGTATCGAACTTCAGTGTCCTTCTCACACCGACGACAAGAGTGGATTTCGCATTCCGGTATTGCTGCAATTCATTCTCGCCAGGAATTCCGCGAACCTGATTATGTGAAGTGGTCTCCCTGATTTCAAGCCCCATCTTCTCGAATTTGTCCTTCAATTCACGTCCAAGCGGGTACTCCAGTGCCTGGGGTTCAATGTAGACCAGCTGTGGTTCAAAAGCTTTCATAGTCATACCTCATTTCTATCCATAAATCGATATTGTTATTATGGACAGAAATATGAAAAGAGGATGGAAAAAATATTTCCATCCTCAAGCAAAAATTATAGGCCGCACTTTAATTGTGCATTACAGTTTGTACAAGTATTGCATCCGCCGATTTCCTTGACTTCGCCTTTTCGGCAGACTGGGCATGTGTTTCCGACTCCGGAGCCGATTGTGACGTTCGTTGAACGCAATTCGTTGATTGTATCGACGAGAACAACATGCTGTTTTTGCTTTTCTTTCTTATCGATTTCTTCTTCCATCGTGTTCTCTTCGGCTTTAAGAGTCAATACTTGAGAATCACGTGAACCGTCGACATAAACGGTGCCGCCCTTCGCTCCGCCTTTGTACAGTCGCTCATATACTTTTTCAACCTGTTCGACGCTGTAACCCTTCGGTGCGTTGACGGTCTTACTGATCGAACTGTCAATCCAGCGCTGGATGACGCATTGTACATCCGCATGCGCTTCAGGAGCCAGTTCCATTGCAGATACGAACCAGTTTGGCAGGTTTTCAGGATCTGCATCCGGATTGCGGTCAAGATATTCCTGAACGATATCAGCCTTCACTTCGATGAACTTGCCAAGACGGCCGCTTCGGAAGTAAGAGAAGGAGAAATAAGGTTCAAGGCCAGTTGAGACGCCAACCATTGTTCCAGTAGATCCTGTTGGAGCAACCGTTAGCAAGTGTGAGTTGCGAATCCCATTTTCAAGGATCGATTCGCGGATATCTTCAGGCATTTTCTTCATGAAGCCTGTGTTCATGAATGCCTTGCGAAGCCTGTTGGTTTCTTCATCTGTTCCACCTTGGAGGAACGGGAAGCTTCCTTTTTCCTTCGCCAGTTCAACAGAGGCGCGGTATGCGGAAGTGGCAATGGTTTCGAAAACCTTATCGACAAGCTGGTTTCCTTCTTCAGAACCGTACTCAGTTTCACAGTAGATCAGCAAATCATGAAGTCCCATTACCCCAAGACCGACACGGCGCTCGCCAAGGGCTTGTCTCTTATTATCTTCAAGGAAATATGGTGTCGCATCGATAACATTGTCCTGCATGCGGACGCCAACTTCAACCGTACGTTTTAGTTTTTCAAAGTTCACGGTCTTTGTTTCTTTGTCCGCCATCTCAGCAAGGTTAACCGCCGCGAGGTTGCAGACAGAATTGGGTGCGAGAGGTTGTTCCCCACACGGATTCGTCGCTACAACCTTCTGTCCATATGCCTGTGCGTTTGTCATGTCATTGGCATTATCGATAAAGAAGATGCCTGGTTCTGCTGAGTATGTCGCACAGATGTTGATTAGGTTCCATAATTCTTTCGCCTTGATTTTTCTATAGGTACGCACTTTATATCCGAGCTTTTCCCACTCGCGGACGTCCCCGATCTTATGCCATTCTTCGTTGTAAACCTTCATTGTCTCAGCATCATAGGTCTCAACATCCGGGAAGCGAAGTTCATAATCTGCATCGTTTTCGACTGCGTCCATGAAATCCTTTGTCAGAGTGACTGAAATATTTGCGCCTGTGAGGAATTCTGAGTTATGAACAGTATAAGTTCCGCCTGTTGCAAGTTTTTCTTCAGCCGCTTTGATTATATCAGCGCTGAATCCACCATAACCCGGGATGCTCTTATAGTTAACGATTCCCTGGTACATTGCTTCTTCCTGCAATGTAAGTGGTGTGAATTTTAATTTTTCCTTCGCCATTTTCTTGATTGACTCATCATTTGTGTTTTCAATCAGGAAGCGAAGAATCCTTGGATTTTGCATTTTAGAAATGATGAATTCGACAATGTCAGGATGCCAGTCCGAAAGCATGATCATTTGTGCACCACGTCTTGACCCGCCTTGCTCAACCAGATGGGTAAGCTTGGCGATGTCATCCAGCCATGAGACCGAACCAGATGATTTTCCGTTTACGCCCCTTGCCAATGTGTTGCGAGGTCTTAGCGTAGAACCATTCGTTCCTACCCCGCCTCCGCGGCTCATGATTTCCATGACCTGCTTGCGGTGTTCTGAAATGCCTTCGCGTGAGTCTTTAACGAATGGCATGACATAGCAATTGAAATAAGTAACATCTGTTTCCGCACCAGCTCCATACAGTACACGGCCGGCAGGAATGAAGTTCAGTGAAACGAGTTCATGGTAAAACTTCTCGAACCATTCCTGGCGCTTTTCTTCTGTTTTTTCCACTGCTGCCAGACCTGTCGCATTCCTCTTGGCGATTTGCTCGTAGAATACTTCAAGCGGCTTTTCAATTACATCAAGGGACCTTCTGATCACTCCGGTAGCCGATTCTTCCGGATCATCCAAAACGCCGCGGAATTCTTCGTCCACCAGTACCTTTGCCGTTTTGCTCTCCCAATCAATATCTTGTATGAACCCAAGGCCGCGGGCTGGGAACTTTGGATCCTCTTTGATGGTAAGTACGACGAAATCCCCATTTGATAGAGTGATTTTTTCAGTGTCTTTAAACGTATAGCGATCCAGCATGACCAATCGTGAAACGCCTTTGTGTGTAAGTTTCATATCAGGTGTAATAGGGTAAACCTGCGGGAACAGCTTAATATCCTTGTTCAGGCTCTCTACATTCAGGCTCATTTTTTGTCTAAAAGTAACAGACATTTCTACAACTCCTTCAAAGGTTTTAATTCTATATTTGTGTAATGACTAGAAGTATGTAATTCTAGCTGCTTTTCTTGAATTACCCTTACGTTATCATAACGAAACACCAAAAATCAATATATAGTGTAGTTTAAATTTTCGACAACACTATATATGGTGTTTAGGTCAAATGACAAGCATTTTGTCAAACATGAAATCTATCAAAAAAGAGAGATAAAAAGAGAGAAAGTCAGAATTCCCCCAGTAAATGATAAAAATCAACAAATTTCGAGGGTTGCACTTTTTAAAATCTGTCCGACTCCTAGAAAATACTGGATAAAAGCAAAAAAAGCGGTTTTCCGCTTTTTTTATCTTTTAAAATTCCACTCATCCGATTCGTATTTATCCTTTGCCAGTTTATTGACATAGTCAAGCTCTTCAGGACTTAATGAATAAGGCTCCAAAATAATTCCTAATCCATTTTCAAAGCCAGATCTGAAAGCTTCCTTCGCTTCATCAAGGCTAATCGTCCGGCTGCTGATTTCGTTGATCGCAACAGCTTTTGTCTTGAAAGCTTTTTGCATCCGTTCCTTAACACGATCATTTGGATATTTAAACAAGCTGAAAAGTTTGTCCTCATCCAAATCCAGGAGGATTGAACCGTGCTGGAGGATGACCCCTTTTTGCCTTGTCTGGGCACTGCCGGCGACTTTGCGACCCTCTACTACCAGCTCGTACCAGCTGGGGGCATCAAAACAAACAGCAGATCGCGGGTGCTTAAGCGCCTCTTTTTCGGCAGAGGTTTTTGGCACAGCGAAATAAGCCTCCAGCCCAAGTTTCTGGAATCCTTGTAAAATCCCCTCTGAGATGACACGATACGCTTCAGTAACTGTTTTTGGCATATCAGGATGTTCTTCGGTTACAATGACACTGTATGTAAGCTCATGTTCATGCAGGACACCCCTGCCTCCAGTCGGCCTTCGAACAAAACCAAGACCATATTGGCTGACTGCCTCCATGTCAATCTCGCGCTCGATATTTTGGAAGTATCCGACGGACAGTGATGGCGGGTTCCAACCGTAAAAGCGGATTACCGGAGGAATTTTGCCTTCACCATGCCATTCCAGCAGGGCTTCATCCAGCGCCATATTGAAAGATGGTGAGTTCTCTCCGGAATCAATGAATCTCCATACCTCTTTTTCCATACCATTACCCCATTTTAAATAGTTTGCAGTGAAGATTTTTTTAGTCTAACAAAATATGTTTCAAAAGCAAAGCAGCTTGTTTCGAAAGAAATTTGATAAATTCCTTTGCTCTCAGGTGAGAAGGCTTATATAATTATAAGTGGCTCAGCTAAGCTTGAAAGGAGAAATATGTTTTGGATACACTTATTTTTTTAATTGTACTTACGGCGGCAATCCTTCTCTACTCCGTCTACCAGTATTTCCGTCAGAAGAAAATCGTCAAGACGTTAACGGAGGAAGAGTTTAAAAGCGGATACCGTAAAGCACAGCTGATTGATGTGCGCGAACCGAACGAATTTGCCGGCGGACACATCCTTGGCGCAAGAAACATCCCGCTTACCCAGCTTAAGGCACGCTTGAAGGAAATCAGACCGGACAAGCCCGTCTACCTCTATTGCCAAAGCGGCTCCCGCAGCGGCCGTGCTGCACAGATGCTTTACAAGAAGGGCTATAAGGATCTTTCCCACCTGCAAGGCGGTTTCAAAAAATGGGGCGGCAAAATCAAAGCGAAATAAACGATATTTCCATAAAATCACCCCTCAGCGGTAAAGCTGGGGGGTTTAACAATGTTTCCGATTTCTATAGAGATTCTTCTTCATCAGCTGCAGATCTCCTCGCAGAGAAAATAGCACTTCCCCATACTGTAATTCCTGACAGGAACACCATTAAATATATGTTGAAGAAGATGGTGTTTGTATACTGATTCAACCATGGAAAACGATAGATCCTGGATTCTGGCTCATCTGGTCCTCCTCCCAGCATTGAAATAAGTTCAGAGCTATCAGACCAGATCCTGGAAAGCGAATAAAGGATGATAAGGGGCAATATAAGAGAAACCAGCAGCTTCACTCTGCCATTCATCACATCCTTGAAAAAGAAAAATAATGCAGTCAAATAGATGGTGAGAACCATGAAAAAAGGGATAATCAGAAGGAGCGCCGGGTTCCCGTTCCCTGATACGACATGAGGTTCAATTGTCAGAAGATCAATTCCTGCAATCAATACCAGACATAATAATGCCAGACCGACCAAAGCTGCCAGTTTTTTAGCTGTAATGACTTCCTTACTCATAAAAAAAGACAATAGATAGCGAAACGGCTTAATGAGTACAAAAAAAATAAGGACAATGAGAAACACGAGTAAAAAATCCATTTTCGTTCCTCCTATAGCATCATAAAAAAACTCTATCCCTACTATTCTCTCTATAAATTTCCGTTTCCTTCTTCATTTTGCCTCCTGCTGTTATTTTTTTCTTCCACCAGAGTTTTTGTATTTAGACGGGACAGACCATTTTGAACAAAAAACCCTGCCTATATCGGCAGGGCTAATAAAAAATCTATTCAGCTTTTTGGTAACGCAGGATTGGCTTTCTTGCCGCTGTAGTTTCATCCAGACGGCCAACCACTGTGGAGTGCGGCGCTTCCTGGACGACTTCCGGATTTTCTTCCGCTTCTTTTGCGATTTGGATCATGACGTCGATGAAAGCATCAAGCGTTTCCTTGGATTCTGTTTCTGTTGGTTCAATCATGATCGCTTCTTCTACATTCAATGGGAAGTAGATAGTTGGCGGATGATAACCGAAATCCAGCAGGCGCTTTGCGATATCCAATGTACGGACACCAAGCTTCTTCTGACGCTTGCCGCTAAGGACGAATTCATGCTTACAGTGCCTGTTGAATGGCAGGTCATAATACTCGGCAAGCCTTCTCATCATGTAGTTAGCGTTTAATACTGCATATTCCGTAACAGCCTTCAGGCCATCTGGACCCATTGTACGGATATACGTGTACGCACGGACATTGATCCCAAAGTTGCCATAGAAGGGCTTAACCCTCCCGATGGACTGCGGGCGGTCATAATCGAACTTATACACACCATCCTGTTTTGTCACGATTGGCTTAGGCAGGAACGGAATCAAGTCCGCTTTCACACCGACAGGACCCGAACCAGGGCCGCCGCCGCCGTGAGGGCCTGTGAATGTCTTATGAAGGTTCAAGTGAACCACGTCAAAGCCCATATCTCCCGGACGAGCCTTTGACATAACAGCGTTAAGGTTCGCTCCATCATAATAAAGCTTTCCGCCTGCACCATGGACGATTTCAGCCATTTCAAGGATGTTTTCCTCGAATAGTCCAAGAGTATTCGGGTTGGTCAGCATCAAGGCTGCCGTATCTTCACCGACTACCTTTTTAAGGTCTTTCAGATCCACAAGACCATTTTCATCCGATTTTACCGTGATCGTTTCGAAACCAGCAACCGTGGCAGATGCCGGGTTTGTTCCATGCGCTGAGTCCGGTACGATAACCTTCGTACGATTATGATCGCCATTTGCTTCGTGGAAGGCACGGATCATCATCAGACCAGTCCATTCACCGTGTGCACCGGCTGCCGGCTGAAGAGTCACTTCGTCCATTCCTGTAATCTCGATTAAATGCTCCTGCAGGTCGTACATTAATTCAAGTGCGCCCTGAACTGAGCTTTCGTCCTGCAGCGGGTGCAAATGAGCGAACCCGTTGAAGCGCGCGACATTTTCATTCATCTTCGGATTATATTTCATCGTACATGAACCTAGGGGGTAGAAACCTGAGTCTACACCGTGGTTACGCTTGGACAATGCTGTGTAATGGCGCATGATATCAAGCTCGGAAGCTTCAGGAAGTTCTGGCTCCTCTTCACGCAGGAAGCCTTCTGGCAGTAGTTCAGATAAATCCGTTTCAGAAACATCCATTTCAGGCAGGCTGTATCCGACACGGCCTGGTGTGCTTAATTCAAAAATGAGTGGCTGATCTTCCTTATGCATTGATATCCCCCATTTCTTTTACAAACGTATCGATTTCTTCCTTCGTTCTCAGTTCAGTTACCGCAACAAGCATGTGGTTCACAAGTGCGGAATCATCACGGCCAAGATCGTAACCCCCGATGATGCCTTTTTCAAGAAGCTTCTGGTTCACTTCTTTAACCGGCTTGTTAAGCTTGACGACGAATTCATTAAAGGATGGACCTTCAAACGCGATATCGAAGCCATTTTCCTTGAAAGCTTTCTTTGCATAATGTGCTTTCTGGATATTGGCCACAGCCATTTCACGGACACCTTTCTTGCCAAGAGCCGTCATGGCAACAGAGGCAGCAAGGGCATTCAATGCCTGGTTGGAGCAAATATTGGATGTCGCTTTGTCGCGGCGAATATGCTGTTCCCTCGCCTGTAGTGTCAGCACGAATCCACGGCGGCCCTGATCATCCTTTGTCTGGCCGACAAGTCTGCCCGGAACTTTTCTCATCAACTTGCCACTAACAGCGAAATAACCGCAGTGCGGTCCTCCAAAAGCAGTCGGAATTCCAAACGGCTGGGCATCCCCTGCCACAATATCGGCACCGAATTTTCCTGGAGGCGTCAATGCTCCCAGTGCAAGCGGATTGCTGGAAACTACAAACAAGGATTTGTTTTCATGTGCGATTTCCTCGATTTCCTTCATCGATTCGATACGTCCAAAGAAGTTCGGATATTGGACGATGACAGCAGCTACTTCATCATTCGTCTGCTCCTTCAATGCCTCAAGGTCAGTCACTCCGTCTTTGTGAGGAACCTCTACCACATCAATGTATTGCCCTTTCGCGTATGATCGGACAACATCCTTGTATTCTGGATGAACTGCACTGGAAATCAGGATCTTTTTGCGTCTTGTATGCCCGGCGCTCAGCATCGCAGCCTCAGCTAAGGCCGTTCCGCCATCATACATGGAAGAGTTGGCGACTTCCATCCCGGTCAATTCACAGATCATCGTCTGGAATTCAAAGATCGCCTGCAGCTCGCCTTGGGAGATTTCAGGCTGGTATGGTGTGTATGCCGTATAAAATTCTGAACGTGACAGAACATGGTCGACAATTACCGGAATGTAGTGATCGTAGACCCCAGCACCGATAAAAGAAGAATTCATTTTCAGGTCAGCGTTTTTGGCAGCCATTTGAGCCAGTTCTTTCATTAGAGCAGTCTCAGGCTTTGCGGGCTTGATCTTGTATTCTCCGGCAAATCGGACCTTTTCAGGTATATCGCTGAACAGTTCATCTATCGTCGATACGCCGATGCTTTCCAACATTGCATTTTTATCACTTTCGGTCAGCGGTAAATAGCGATGCTTCATAACTTTTTCCCCTCTCTGGTTTTACTTTTTGTCTCTTTTATAAAAAGGTGTGCCTGAAACAACAGCTTTCAAGCGCTTGCCGCGGATCTCAACTTCCACTTCATTGCCAAGCTCGGTTTCCTTAGTATTAATAAGTGCTAAACCTATATTTTTCTTAAGGGTTGGAGATTGCGTCCCGGTTGTTACTTCACCGATTTTCTCATCTCCTTTATATACAGCATAGCCATGGCGCGGAATTCCGCGATCGACCATTTCGATGCCGACAATCTTCCTTGGCAGGCCATTTTCCTTTTGCTGTTTAAGGGCTTCTTTGCCGATGAAATCTTCTTCCTTATTCAACTTCACCGCGAAACCGATTCCTGCTTCAAGCGGGCTGATTTCTGGTGAAAGCTCCTGGCCGTACAATGCAAGGTTCGCCTCAAAGCGAAGTGTATCCCTCGCACCAAGACCGCACGGAACGACACCTTCCTCTTTTCCGGCTTCAAGGATTTCCTCCCAGAGGCTCACTGCATCTTCCGATTTGCAATAAATCTCGAATCCATCCTCGCCCGTATAACCTGTTCTTGAGATCAGGGCTTTCTTGCCGTTTACATCAACCTCTTCATTGAACTTGAAGAATCCTATTGTGCTTAAGTCGTGGTCCTTCAACAGCTTTTGAAGGACCGCTTCAGCAGCAGGCCCTTGCAGCGCCAGCTGCCCCATGCCTTCAGAAAGGTTTTCAATCTGGACATCCCCCTCTAGGTGGCTCTCCATCCAGTCAAAATCCTTCTCGATATTGGACGCGTTTACTACCAGAAGATAATGGTCATCTTCCAGCTTATAGATTAATAAATCATCGACAGTGCCGCCAGTTTCATAGCACATGGCTGTGTATTGCGCACCGCCGTTCTTAAGCTTTGAAACATCATTTGTCATCATTTTCTGTAAATACTTCAGACTATCGGGGCCTTTCACCTCGATTTCTCCCATATGGGAAACATCGAATAATCCGGCTTTTGTTCTTACTGCTTCGTGTTCTTCCTTAATGCTGGAAAACTGGACAGGAAGCTCCCAGCCTCCAAAATCAATCGTCTTGCCGCCGTATTCCTTATACACGTCGAATAACGGTGTGCGTTTCAATTCAGTCATTATGTATCCCCCTTCGTCTTTCGCCTTAACGACCAGATTGCAGTTTTTTCATAAGCCAGCAAAAAAGGACAGAGCACCCCCTCTGAAACTGAGAAGGTCTCTGTCCTTTCACCTGAAAGTTTACCTGTAAAGGCTTTCCCCTTTGGTGGCTCCCCTTTAAGAAAGCGCTCTCCAGAGATGCGTCAAACAAGAGTTCTTTTGCCTGAGAGATTCACAAAGAATGCTTGCTCCTTCGGCGCTACAGATGTAGTCTCTCCCCTTGTTGTCATCCGCATTTATATAATTTTCCAAATTGGGCATGATAAACCTTATTACGCATTTCTGCAAACTGTCGATTTAAGACTATAAAGTGACAAATTTCAAAACATTCAAAAGCTACCTTCATCCTACCATTAGACACTCAGGTTCGGCAATATTTTTATACATTAAGCTTTGTTCTATTTGATGTTGATTTCCGTTCCAGGCGCTTCGCTTTCCGCGGGACTGTCGCTGGAGTCTGCGCACCTTCTACTACAATCAACAAGGTTTAATATCACCAGTTCGCTATAACAAAGCTAAACATTAAAAGAGGTGGATAAAATGACCGTGCAAATAAATTTTGATTCTTCCTGGCAGGACGAAATGGCTGTGCGAATCGAGAATGACGGGCCCTGGGGAAACTGGGAGCTCTACAAACTTGCGATTGAAATAGAAAAACACACGATCATCCCCGAATTCGAAGGGCTTCAGGCCCCGGTCCATCTGCCTGAACTGACCCCATTGCCACACCAGCTGGAGGTGGCGAAACAAGTTGTCGAAAATATGAATGGGAAAGCGATTCTTGCCGACGAAGTGGGTCTGGGCAAAACGATAGAAGCCGGGTTGATCCTTAAAGAATACATGATCAGGGGACTGGTCAAAAAGGTACTGATCCTTGTCCCTGCCTCCCTGGTGTCCCAGTGGGCAATGGAGTTGAACACAAAGTTCCATATCCCTGCAATCGCCCAGAAGAAGAGCTATGTATGGGAACAGTGTGATGTTGTCGTTTCTTCCATTGATACAGCAAAGCGCGCTCCCCACCGGGATATCATCAATAATTTAAATTATGACCTTATCATCATTGATGAAGCTCATAAGCTGAAAAATAACAAAACAAAAAACTATGAATTTGTCCAAAATCTTAAAAAGAGATTTTGCCTGCTGCTGACGGCCACGCCTATCCAAAACAGGATTGAAGAAATCTTCAATCTTGTCTCTTTATTGAAGCCCGGCCACCTGGGAAGCGAGTCAGCATTTTTCGATAAATACAAAAAAGACTCCAGGTCCGTAAATGATGATGAACATCTGAGAGAACTAGTCAATAAAGTGATGATCCGCAACAGGCGTTCTGACACAGGGATTGAGTGGACAAAACGGCAGGTAGAAACCCTTCCAATCGAGTTTTCAAAAGAAGAACGTGCCTTGTATGATTCCATCCAGGCTTTAAGAAGCTCAGAAAGCGGGCTTGCTTCAAGCCAATTCTCGTTGATGACTCTGCAGCGTGAGGCGTGCAGCAGTCGGGAAGCAGTTTTCTATACGCTGAGAAATATGCTCCAGCGCCAGGAAAATCCATCAGTCGGCTTTCAAAATACCATCGCACAGCTGATTAAGCGGGTGGAAGCTGTGACAAAAAACTCCAAAGCAGAGAAAGCACTTGAATTGATCAAGCAGATAAACGATAAAGTCATCATTTTCACCGAATACAGAGCGACTCAATTGTATCTTCAATGGTTCCTGAAGCAAAACGGGATCACTTCTGTTCCGTTTCGCGGCGGGTTTAAACGCGGGAAAAAAGATTGGATGAGAGAGCTTTTCCAAAAAAATGTCCAGGTGCTGATCGCCACCGAAGCTGGAGGCGAAGGAATCAACCTGCAGTTCTGCAGTCACATCATCAATTTTGACCTGCCATGGAATCCGATGCGGCTTGAACAAAGAATTGGGCGGATCCATCGTCTAGGTCAGGAAAAAGATGTGAAGATCTATAATTTCGCCACAAAAGGTACGGTTGAAGAGCATGTATTGAAACTGCTATATGAAAAAATCAACCTGTTTGAAAAAGTGATCGGTGAACTCGATGATATCCTGACAAAATTGGAATTCGGTAATATTGAAGATCATCTCGTCGATATTTTCGGAAAGTCTTCATCGGAGGGTGAAATGAAGATCAAAATGGAAAACCTTACCTCAATGATCCAATTCGCCGAAGAAATGAAGGAGGATAAACCACGTGCAGCAACAGGAAATCCATAATTTTCTCGAACGGTATTTTACAGCCAATAATTGTGATGTCATTGAGAACAACAAAGGATATATGACGGTTCAACTGACAGTTGAGCTGGACAAAGAGCTGATGAACCGGCCGTTTTACTGGCATTATCTCGAGAAGACGGGCGGCGTCCCTAATCCAATGAAGCTGACCTTCATTACGAATAAACAGCAAGCTCCTGACAATGTAAAAGGAGAGGTCATCCATTTTGGGTCACCAAGGCTGCATCAGATCTTTCAATCAACGAAGAACCTGGCTGGGTTTATCCGGTTATATGAAAATAATCAATTCAGGACACAAACTCCCCTGATTCCATGGATTGGACTGAATATAAAAATATCTTATCAATGTGACCGGAAGCGTGATGTGTTCCAGTCAATTGGCCTTCAGCTGATCAACGGAAGGATGGTAGAGGATTTCCACGATAAACTGTTGAGGCTTCCATTGAAATCGAACATCCCGGATTATGCCTATACCCTCTCGCCCTTGATAAAACCAAAAAGCGGTGTGAACAGGATTCAGTCATTTCTGACAGCGGGGATTGAACAGGAAGACCAGGCGTGGGCTGAAGAGGCTAGAAAACGCTGGAAGAAGGACCTTGACTTGCTTCATCACTTCTATGAGGACGAAGAGGAGAAGTCTGAAAGCTTCGAGACCGAAAAAAAAGCGTTACAGGAACAATACGAGCCAAAAATAAATATTACCATTATTAACGGCGGGGTTTTCTACCTTACCGAAGGTGCATTATAACAGCACAAAAGCCCGGCATAGCACAGCCGGGCTTCTTTCATTCACTTTTTCCTTTTCAAACTGGACATCAGCATGAAGGGAAGGATTCCGAACCACTTGAACAAAAAAGTGGCTTCCGCTTCTTTTTTTGCCTGTTTAATCTTACGGCGTTCCTCTTTTGGCTGATCGATATATTTCACAACAGTCTGGGTCAGGTATTTTACATAGTCATTCGTTTTCATGGCCACACCTTCCTTCACTCGTTATCCAGTATAACCATGTCTTATCATTTCATACGGTGGAGGATTTCTTCAGTGATGGCACCAATCGATTTGCCTGTCGTATCGATTTCAAGATCCGATATATCACGATAGAGTAGAAGCCTGCTGTTATATAAGGATTCAGCTGCCTTTCGTTTTTCCTGCCGCAATAAAGGCCGTGTATCGTCACCCTCCAGCCTTTGTAAAATCTCATCTAAGCCCGCATACAGGAACACGACGGTTCCCTTGTCCCTGAGGCATTTACGGTTAGCATCAGCCATAATGATCCCGCCACCTGTAGCGACCACTGCATCTTTATCGGGCATGCTTTGTAAGACCTCTGACTCTATTATGCGGAATGCTTCCTCACCATCCATTGCGAATATCTCGTTTATCGCCTTACCCCTGGTTTTTACGACTTCCTCATCTGTGTCATAAACAGGCACGGATAATCTTTTACCAAGTTCCTGTGAAACCGTTGATTTCCCCGACCCCATAAATCCAATCAAGTAAATGGCTTCCATCTTCTTAATCCCCTGTCATTTCTTTTCTACCCATTTTACCATTGCCCGCTTTTCCTTGTCATATCGAGCCATTCCAATGGTCTTCTCGCCACTGTCCAAATTTAGAGTGAATGTTACTTCGTCAAGAGTTGCTGAAATGCTCTTTTTTTGATAGGAGATTGTTCCATCGGTGTAAGTGAATGTGCCAGCAAGGGGAAGGGTGTCCTCCCGTAACAGGGATTCTGCCTGTTTTACACCACAAAGCAAGTAATACTCTTGCACACGAATCGTGTTCGTTTCCCTGGCAAATCTTTTCTCTCCAATATATTGCTCTGTCAAAATCAGCAAAAACACTGACATCAACAGCAAAAAAATCATCGTCAATGGATAGATAAATCCTTTTTCAGTTATAATTCCGCACTCCCTGTCTGATAAAATTGATGAACCCTTACAGACCTTGTCTTCCCATTCAAATCAACAGCCGTGATCTCCACACCATCAATGATATTCTGAAAACTGCAGGTTAAAATACTTTGTACAAGGATTTCATGCCCCTGATAATTGACCCGCCTCCGAATGCCTGAACCGTATTTTTCATAAAGAACGGTTTGTCCATTAACCGTAAGGAGCAATTTATCAGGTTGGACCATAATCTGTTCAGCTGTACGAATCTCTTTTTTCACCTGGCTGCTGAAGACTTCCCATTCCATTTGGCGGATTCCTAATTCGGCGGCAGAATTATTTAGCAACAAGCTGAAACCTATTGGCAGCATGGACACGATAATCATGAAAAACGCCAAGGATATAACCATCTCCAGCATTGTAAATCCTCGTTCATTCCGTGTTTGCACATCTTTTGGCTTGTAAATGACCATTTTCATACTGGACACAAACCTCCCGGGATGATTCTCCATCTTCATTGGATTTTGATATAACGATTTGATATACGGTGCCATTTAGGTATACATCACCCTTGCCTGTAGCCACACCCGTGATTTTCAGGTGCATCAGTTCATCAAATAAAATATGGCTGGCTTCGGATACCTTCCTTGTCTGCGCCATCTGGTCTTTGACATGAATGGCAAGTGGAAGCAAGATAGACACCGCCATTACAAAGGCCGCAAGCGAAAGGATCATTTCAGCAAGAAAGTATCCATCATTCTTCCGTAACATAAAAACGGCCCTTCCCAATCAAAATCATCATCTTATACGTGCGGCTGCCGACTTTTACAAGTATGGACCCAAAACTGTCGGTGTTGCCATCCGGCATGTAATGGAACAATAGATTCATTGTGCCCTTCCTCACTTCAATCCCTTTTGGGAACGATCTCTTAATCAAATGCGGCGCTTTATAGTCCCCTCCTCGGATATAATAATAGTTTTCTTCCGGCACGATATGGACAGTGATTTGCTCCTGATGGGATATCGCATATTGCTGGCCATAAAGGAGATCGGTCTCAAATTGTGAAAAAAAGAGCTGCTTTTGGAGATTTTCATCGTGAGGAGAAAAAAGGAATGCAGAGGTTAGAGAAAGCATCAAGAAGGCAGAAAGGACGATGAGCATTTCAACCATCGTAAAGCCCGCTGAATGGTTCATCGTTAATTTCCAGTCTCTGAAACTGTGACTGCACCTTTGATATCGATTGATAAAACTCTGCCGTCAGGACATTTTCCATCTGAACTTTTTAGATAACCTGCTCCCTTAAGATCTGCCAATGAAGTAGGAGGTGTTTCTTTATCCATCTTGTATGCCTGAACCTGGGCCTCGACAAGCTTTACATATGCCTCGCATCCCTTTGAATTGATATTAGAGCTGTGTGAAGATATATTCGGCACCGTGATAATCAGCAACACTGAAATGACCAATAACACGATCATCATCTCGATTAACGTAAATCCTTTTTGATTTTTCATTGAAAAATCTCCTTTCGTTGTTAAATTCCTTTCATCATCTGGAACATCGGGAGCAGGATGGCAAGATACAATGAAACAACCAGAAGCCCGATAAAACTGTATAAAACAGGCTGGACTGTCTTCAATAATTTTTCGGTTTTCTCTTCAAGCTCTTTCAAACAATACCGGCTGTAAAAATAAAGTTCCTGATCAAGCTTCCCGTTCTTTTGTCCATGACTGATGATTCTCGTCAGTTCTTCTTCAAAAAACGGGTATCCTTCCACCACCCTGTCAAAATCCATCCCCGCTGCAAGCTTAAAAATCATGTCCGAGCCAAGTTCCCTTGAAAAAGGGTCATGCCGGTTATGTTCGAATACTTTCAATGCATCAAGCACTGAAAGTCCTCCGGAAAATAAATAGCTTAGCTGTATCGAAAAATAATGGGAGTGAAGGAGCTTGAACAGCTTGCCTGCAAAAGGCAGTTTCACCAGCTTCTTTTTTTGCTCAAGTTGGGGCAGGTTCCTGAATCGGAACATGTAATCGAGGAATAGTAAACTCACTAAGCCAAGCAGGAAGTAGAGCAGGAATGGAAAAATGAGCGATGCTGCATGGATCGTTTGCATGAAGAAGGTGGGTGCAAGGTTCATGTCAGTAAAAAGTGAGGTGAACTTCGGAAGCAGAATCTTGTTGACGAAGAAAAATAAGATAAAGGTAAGCAGCATCAGGAAAATTGGATAGGATGCAATTTTCCTCAGTCTCTGGTAATCCGCTTCCCTCTTCAGGACCATTTCGCTTCCCTCGGAAACAGCATGGGCGAGTCCGCCATGCTGTTCGGCAAAATAAACATAACTCACCAGATCTTTGTTGAATCTGAGTTCGGCAAGGATTTTATAAAGAGGAAATCCTTCCCGAAGGCTTTCAAGGCTGCGCCGGATATCTTGTTTCCTTTTCTTATCAAGATAAAAAGTCATTGATTCAATCGCTTCAGCCAAAGAATATCCGCGGGTCAATAATTCCCCGGTCCTTTTCAGGAATCGTGCCTGTTCGGCGACAGGCCACCTACTTTCCATCATTGAGGACCCACCTCTGATATTCAGATTCCTTGATGTATCCAAGTGCAATCCCTTTTTTTATTGCATCTTTAAGCGTCTTATAATGATAGCTTTGACTTTCCCCCCTTGCTTCCTTCAACACGGAGGAAAGGTCTTTTCCAGTAAGAATTTCAAACACATTTCCCCGTTTGCCGCTGCCAGAAGAATAGCAAAATGGCGAGCAGGCTCCTTCGCAATAAGGACAATTCAATTCAACCAGCCTCTGGGCTGTTACGGCAATGAGCGTCTGTTCGATTTCCAGCCAATTGATCCCGAATTCAATCAGTCTGTAAATCGCTCCCCTCGCATCCCTTGTATGCATCGTCGTAAGCACAAGATGTCCTGTCAGAGCTGCCCTTATGGCGGTCTCCGCTGTTTCCTTATCCCTGATTTCCCCTACCATGATAATATCCGGATCATGCCTGAGAATGGCCTTCAAACCTGCTGAGTAAGAGATTCCGGCCCGTTCATTGACCTGTACCTGCAGCACAGCATCGCTCGGTTTTTCGATTGGATCTTCAAGGGTAATGACATTCCGGTTGACCATTTCGGAGGTTTCCGAGAGCATGGAATATAGGGTGGTCGTCTTGCCGCTGCCTGTCGGACCTGTAAAAATGATTAATCCATGCGCATGCTTTAAAAGGGAGATCAGTTTTTTAGATGTGGAGGGAAATAAGGAAATCTGATAAGAAGGAATCTTGCTTTGTTCGGGTAGGAGACGTATGACCATGCTTTCACTTTGGTATGAAGGAAGTGTAGAGATCCTCAAGCCAATTTTCATTCTGTCATATTCATAGGTGAAGGCACCGCTCTGCGGCCTTCTTTTTTCTCCAATATCCATTGAGGCCGTAAACTTAAAGTGAGAAATAAGCCGTTCACAATCTGCCTGTTCCAGTGTATATCGGGGGATGAGCTGGTTTCCAAGTCTGAATTTTATGAGTGTGTCTTTTTCGCGCGGAATGATATGGACATCAGACGCGGCGCTTTGTAAAGCGTCTTTCAATACACGATCTGCCAGTTGTTCAATTGATTTTACAATAGGGATGCACCACCTTTTTATTTTCAAGACTTACTTTCTCAAAAAAAGCCTTGTTAAAGAAAGAAAATTCGCCATCCTCCTCCAGTTTCCTGCGGAATTTTTGTTTTAAATGTGTATAAAAAGTGACAATTCTAATCATAATAACTACCGTAACGTCAGCCAGTAATTTTTTTGGGCTATAGCCAAGCGGTAAGGCAACGGACTTTGACTCCGTCATGCGTTGGTTCGAATCCAGCTAGCCCAGTAATAGAAGGAAAATCATAGAAAAACGGAAGCGCTCACACGCTTCCGTTTTTCGCTATTTTGCCATACCTTTTAAAGCGTCAGGGTTAAACCCAATTACCAGCTTCTTCCCATCCGTTAAGATTGGACGCCTTAAGAGCTTCGGTTCATTGATCATAAGTGTGACTACTTCTGAGAGCGGCAGCTCCCCGACATCCACCCCAAGGCTTTTAAATGTTTCTCCACGGGTTGCTAGCAGCTCATCGAGACCATCAGTGGTAAGTGTTAATATTTCCATTAGTTCTTTTTTTGTTGGAGTATCCTTGAACAAATGACGTTCTTTGAATTTCACGCTGTTCGTAACGAGCCATTTTTTTGTTTTTCGGCATGATGTACAGCTTGGATATGAATAAAACGTCAATTCTTCCATCTTTGTTACCTCCTGGCAGACATTTAATATCTATATATCCATTGTATAACTTTTGTATAACTTTTGTACAGTGTTTTGTCATCATTTCGCCATTTAGTTGTGAACATTTTCTAAACATATAGTGTAAACAGTGTAAACCTTATTTTCCTCTGTATTATAATGGAGGCAAATTAGTGGGCTGAGGTGAACTAAGGTGGAGCAAACATTAAAAATCACAAGCGTATTGTCTGACCCAACTCGTTATTACATTTATCAATACATTACAAAAAGGCATAAAGACGTCACCGTCCAAGAAATCGCAGACAATTTCGATATTCATCCGAATGTCGCGAGATTGCATCTGTCCAAACTTGAAGATGTGAACATGCTGATATCAGAAACGAAAAAAACTGGCAAGGGCGGCCGCCCAAGCAGGCTTTACCGTTTATCAGATGATGTCATTCAGTTGCACTTCCCATTCCGTGATTATCAGCTTCTCTCCAAAATCGCGATGACAACGATGATGACTCTTGGGGAAGCAGGAAAAAAAGCATTGTATATGACGGGCAAGCGATTTGGCGAAGAGTTGATCGACCAGGAGATGGCACGTCATCCTCACCTAAGCGAGGAAATGACTTTCGACCACAAACTGAATGCAATCAAGAATGCTGCGACACTGGCTGGGTTTTATCCTGAATTTGAACCGAACAGCGAGAAAACAAAAATATACTTCCAGATATTTAACTGTCCCTTCAAGGAAGTCGCAATGGAACATACCGAAACAGTTTGCAACATGCACTATGAATTCCTGCGCGGAATGTTCGAATCCCTATTCGGAGATATCGAATTAATTGAAAAGGAGAATATGTTCTCAGGCTGTGATTCCTGTGCATACCAGGCTGTTATTGCACAATAATCAATCCTTGTTTACTTTTCACTCCACTTTACTTTATAATATGATAGTGATGGACTTGTAGGGTAAAGGAGGGATATCTTTGGATCGTATGTACAGAGTTTTGGGATTCTGGACGGGAATCTTTGCTGTCATGTTTTTCTTGGGTGACATGTATACAACGTCCTTGATTTTCTTTGGTCAAACCGGATTTTTCTTGCTTTTAAGTTACTTGAAACTGTCCGAGCGTATGTATATTTACGTATTCGGCGCATACTTAACGATTTTCTTTGTAGGCTTTACTTACTGGACAACTTTCATGATGCCATTAGGCGGCGGAGCTGGACATTAATCAGGCCAATAAAAAAAGCGATGGATCCCATCGCTTTTTTTATTTTGGCTGATCTTGGGTCATCGAACTCTTAAACTGGGAATGACCAATTTCAAAATAATTTACTGTCAGGCAAGCTCAGCCCCTTACCCTGAATGACAACGTGGAAGGACTGGCTGATGCCTCCCGGAAGAATCAGGCTGCGGATTGCCCGATTGCGCTTGCTTGTCTCAGAGAAAGGATTAGGGTCATGATGTTCTGCCAGCTCGTCGAGTATGCCTAATAACATCAAGTACTCATCCTGCCGCATTTTTTGCAGGAATCCCAGGCCATGCTTTTCCCCAAGTGTGATAAGGGCGTCGAAATGAACATGGCTGGTGATGTCCATTTCGCCAGGATGCTGCAGGACATCATGATGCATTTGATGCTGATAATACCCTCTCAAACTCCCCAGCCTTCTTGAGGGGTGTTTCCATTCTTCTTTTGTATATCCATAATCGACAGTCACAATGATTCCTTTGGCCAAATGTTCAGAAATGGACTGGATGAACGGCTCCATTGCCAGCGGAATTTCCATCCTTTGCCCTTCCGCTACCTCAAGCTCCTGTTCATTTAAAAACGAAATGATTTTTTCATTCTCCAACGGGACCATGATTTCTTTAAATTGTTCATTTTCACAACCTATAAAAACTTCATGAATGATCCCCTGCTTTTTCTCAATCACATGAACTGGAAACGCATCAAACAATTCATTTGAAAAAACAAGCCCTTCCGCCATCTCTGTTTCCGTGAACGCATTTGCGTGAACGAACTTTACATTTTTCAGTTCCTCTAATTCCTGCCCCTGAAGGGTTCTATGATATGGACTAGTTTCAACAATGCAATAAGTTAATAGAGCAGCATCAATTTCATTCCATCCCTGCACAAATGCTCGTGCAAAACGACCATTTCCCGCACCGACCTCACAGATGGCCGGCTCAAGCCCTAGGGTTTGGTAGTTCTTCGCATACCATTTACCGATTAATTTGCCATAAACGTCGGACACATTGCTCGTTGTATAAAAATCTCCCTCTTTGCCAATCTTCTGTTTTTCCCTTATGTAATACCCGTGCTCTGGATGATAAAGAGCAAGCTCCATGAACTCTGCATATGAGATCATTTGATTCGTTGATTCGTTAATATACTTGCTGATTATTTCTTTCATCATGACTCCTCGAAAACTGTTTTCACTATTGACATAGTGTTTTCTTTATTATATTGTTTTAATAGTAGCTTAACTATATCCCCTCCCATGATATGAATAGAACATCCCCCAGAAAAGCCCTTCTCATTGAGAAGGGCTTTTCTAGTTTCCCAGGGGGTCTATTACCACACATGAGAGAGTTAAAAACCGTTCAGGAAAGGATTCGAGTCCATTTCATGTCCAATTGTCGTCACCGGTCCATGTCCAGGCAATACTTCGGTTTCTTCCGGCAATACCAGGAGTTTGTCATGAATGCTTCTGATTAATTGATTGTGATTCCCCCCAGGCAGATCTGTCCTTCCAATGCTGCCATTAAAAAGGGCATCACCAGCCAGGACAAAATGCGACTCCGGGAAATGGATGGAGATGCTACCCGGAGAGTGTCCAGGAGTCTCGAATACCTCAAATGCAAAGCTTCCAATCGTCATTTTCCCTTCTTCGCTGATCAGATGGTCTGCTGGACGAGCTTTTATCGGTTCATTCAGCATGAAATGCCTTGAGCCATTCAATGCCGGGTCTGTCAGCCAATCCTTTTCTTTTTCATGGATATATACCTTGATGCCATATTTATCCCTGATTTTGTCCACCGCACCGATATGGTCAAAATGGGCATGGGTCAGGACAATTGCTTCTGGTTTTAAACCCAGCTCCTCTATGACTGATGACAGTTTCTTCGCGTTATCACCTGGATCCACAATCAGGCATGAATTGCTTTCATCATAAACAATGTAGCAATTTGTCTGCAAGGGACCCAGCGGCACCTGTTTCCATTTCATTCGAATATCCTCCAGCTTCTATTGGTATTATTCATATAATTATTCTACACTATAATCAGGCAAGAATTAAGGATTATACAAAGGGGACAGGATCGTGCAATACGTCATCGGAATTGAAGCGAAACCTTTACTGTTGGAACTGGACGACTTCAGGATTTTTTTGCTTACCATCGCCCCACCACAACTGGTTCACGGTAATCTTTATATCTATGAAGAGGTGAAAGATGCTGAGGAAGCTGCTGAATTGTTGTCAGACGCAGACTTAATGGAGGAAAAGCATCAGTTGGCAAGAACAGACGGCACCCGGGGAGAAGAATTTTATGATTATGGATTTCATGCAGCTGGAGTTTTCTTTTTTGTATCTTAATGAACTTTCTGCTTTTAAGATAGTTGAAGGGGATACGTTACAAAGAGAAATGGCTCTGATCCAGCTGGGCGAACATCTTGTTTTTACTTCAACAGAAGGTATTTATTTTACAATCAGCCATTATCATGACCTCATTTTGGGTATAGTAAAAGCATACAACGTGAAAGTTGAGTTTTTAGACCTCGACAAATGATGTAAAAAAATATAAAATAAAAAACGAGTGTATGCTTGTCATTACATAATAACAGGCTGCCGCCTAATTTTTCATCAAACAGGCTGATTGTCTGCCTAATATTTATAAGGGGGCTATATCATGGGTTTTGCTATTATCTGCGCTTTAATCACTATTCTTGCCGGTTACGCGACTTTTTCGGCACTTAAAAACAAAAACATCCTGGGCATCGTATTTGGCGGAGGTACGTTCCTTGTTATTGGCTGGTTTACAGTCATGACACTTCTAAACTCCGGTTTCCCGGTAGCACATTAATATGAAGCCGTAAAAAGACCACCTTTCGAGGTGGTCTTTTTGTACTCTTGCTATTTCAGAAGCTCGTTCACCCTGTTCACCTTATCCTGCATTTTCCGTTTTACATCCCGCCTGTCATCGATACGGATGTTCGTGGCAACTCGCTTGATTCCGGCATTGAATGGCGACTCGTGGATTGCCTGGATCACTTCGAACAACACAGGCAGTTCCCCTTCGATCAATGTGTTCATGGGAGTCAGCTGATACTGTATTTTCCCTTGTTCTTCATATTCCTTAAGTATTCTTTGAATGTCCGCGACGTAGGAGCTGACACTCGAGGTTTCCGTTCCTATTGGGATGACTGTAACATCAACAATTGCCATTCATATCTCTCCTATTCTGCAAGTTCAATGATTTCCTTTGTCTTCATATTCATTACTTTATCCAACTGAAAGCCATACAGACACATCATTCCAGATGGTGAACAGGAGATTGGTTCATTCGCTAAACCGGAAAAGACCATTTCCTCTTTTTCCGACTCAAGGTTAAAACGAATCAAATCAAATCCATCTTGATAAAGATCAGCTTCTCCCTCCTGGACAGCACGCAAGTAGATAAAGTTGTTGCCTTTATCCATTAAATCATAAAATGGCACCACCCATCCAGAATAAGAGGTCAGCATCGGAGCTGTGAAACTCGCGACTGGTTCTGTCCCTTCCTGCAGGAATTGATATAAGCCGATTTCTGGTGCTTCATCTTCATTTACTTTTACAGCAAGCAAATACTTTCCTATCGTGTCAAATTGATAGACGTTATCCACCAATTTGGTTGACTTCAGCTCTTGAAGAGAAGTGGAATACAAAGGTGCCTGCAATTCGACTCCATCTTCTTCCCATCCCTGATAAACAAGTTCATCCTCGGAAATCCAGCGTACAAAAGGTTCCGGAAGGTCAAGTTCTTCCAGGTTAGCCTTCCGTAAATCCAGTAAATAAGTACTGAAATCCCAGTCCTCTGTAAAAGCGGAAATAACCAATATTTCGTCATTGAATGGGTTCCATTCAAAGGTTATTTCATAGGATTCAATACTGCTGGAGTAAAGCTCCTCCCCTGATAAATCAATGATTGTTAAGATTCCCTTGTCATTGGCTGCGTTATGCACTAAAACCTTATCCTTATTCGGACTTGCCTCTGCCGTTATGATGGGAAGGTCACTCCTGAACAATAATTTGGATGTTCCTGAAGCAAGATTATAAGCATACAACAAGGATCTTTCGCCTTTATTTCGGATATAGAGGATTTCTGTATCGGATAACCAGCCGGCTGCCTTGTAAAAATCCCCGTCTCCCTCTGCCTTAATAGGGATGATCTCGGTTCCCAAAAACTTGGTTCCCGGGGCATCCTTCTCCTCATTCCCATCATGCTCCGCCTCTTCATGCGGAGTGCTTTCAAGCTTCTGGGAACAGCTTGTGAGAACAAGTGAAGAAGTGAAAATAAGAAGCAGCGACCATAAAACATATGTCATTCGGTATGTATTCTCCCTATTGCCAATCACCTCTTCACCCCCTTTTATACACTGTATATATCTGTACGTTGTAACCGTCTAAATGTTTCAATGAATTTAGAAAAATCGATTTATTAATTTAATGCGGCAGATGATTTCCATTCATGTCGCTACAATTAGCAGAGGTCAATGTTGGTTTATCAAATCAGGTTATAACAAAGTCATCGATTAAAATTTATGATTTTCTGGCCGGACATTGATACGATACACCTATAAAAACAAAATTTCAACATAAATTCTTGGGCCAATAATACTTAATTACCCGAATCGTACAGAGTTTTAAGCGTTGTTTCCCCCTTTAACCAAAAAAACCTGTGCCGAATCGGCACAGGTTTTCAAGTTGGTTTACTACTCTCCGGTTTTCTGAAAGGATTCTTTGCTGTCATTGGACTCACCATAAAACCTTAGCAGGTCTCCATAGATGATTTTATCTGAGAATTCAAGTTCGTTCTTTGCATTCTCGAAGTACGGTTCACAAGCAGCTCGATCAGTTGGTTCACCTGTTGCTTTATCATAGCAAGTTTCCCGCGTGAAAACATGATCCTTGGTAATAAAGCTGCCATCACGGAGAACAGCAAAGTCGAGTCTGTTCTTGGAGAATAAATCGGATCCAAAGTCGATGTTATTCTTCGTATCCATTCCTAAAAGATGAAGAATCGTCGGTTTCAGGTCAATTTGACCGCTCACTGTCGAAATCGTTTTGCCCTTCTGTCCAGGGACATGGATAATCAAAGGAACCCGCTGAAGCTGAGTGCTCTCGAAGGGTGTGATTTCCTTGCCAAGATATTCACCCATTGCTTTGTTGTGGTTTTCAGAGATACCGTAATGGTCACCGTAAATGATGATGATTGAATCATCATAAAGACCTTCGTCTTTTAATTTTTGGACAAACAGCTTAAGCGCCTCATCTGTATAGCGGACAGTAGGAAAATAATTGTTGAGTGTTTTGCTGTTTGAAGTATATGGTTCAATAAAGCTGTCTTCCTCTCCGAGTTCAAACGGGAAATGGTTCGTCAACGTTATGAACTTCGCGTAGAACGGCTTTGGCATGGCCTTCAGGTGCTCTACAGATTGCTGGAAAAAGTCTACATCCTTCATCCCCCAGCCAACTGAGTTCTCTTCATTCACATCATAATCCGGAAGCGAATAGAAGCGCTGGTATCCCAATGATTGATACATGATATCACGGTTCCAGAAGCTCTTATTATTGGCATGAAGGGAAGCGGTGAAATATCCTTTATCATTCAGGATTTCCGGTGTTGCTGTATACTCATTGCCAGAGTGAGTAAAGAAAACAGCACCTCGGCTCAGAGGATATAAAGAGTTTTCAACCAGGAATTCAGAATCAGATGTTTTCCCCTGTCCGGTCTGGTGATAGAAGTTGTCAAAATAATAGCTGTCCTTAATGAAGTCGTTCAGGAACGGAGTGATTTCCTGACCGTTTACTGTCTGGTTGATCACGAAGCTTTGAGTCGATTCCATTGAAATCAAGATGACATTCTTGCCTTTGGCAACTCCAAACATATCCTCATTTGGCGGCAAGTAATTTGCACGGACATAGTTATCAATATCCGCTAATTCGCTGCCATCAGCCATCGCCCGCTGCGCGGAAGATTTGGACTGTAAAAAAGCATCATAGAGGTGGTAATTATATGTTCCGATGTTCTTTACCAGCATTTCCCTGTCAAATGTTCTTGTCAGCAACTGAGGGCGTTCTGTTTCAGCCATACCAAGGTTGAAGAAAGCAATCGCAATCGCAACCAGGAAAAACGCTCTGCGATCCACCTTGCTGTATTCACGGTAACCCATGAATGCAGGTTTAACTTTTATCAGAACGGCTAAAATGATGAAATCAACAAAGTAAAGCAGGTCGCTGAAGTTGATCAATTCCGTAACACTGCTTCCCAAATCACTCATGTTGCTCGTCTGGAACAAAACTGGAATCGTCAGGAAGTCATTGAAGAAGCGGTAGAACACTACATTCGCGAACAAGATAGCCGAAACTATGAAACTTGTAATCAAAATGTAGCGTTTTTGTGATTTCTCCTTGAGGAACAGACTGATTCCCAATATGAACATCAGGAAACTCAACGGATTTATGAACAGGATGATTTCCTGTCTCCAGTTTTCAATTTTGATGTCAAAGCTAGTTTTATAAGCAATATACGTTTTCAGCCAAAGCAGTATGATTGCAATTGCAACAATGGATGCTTTTGACCATTTCTGGGTATTCATTCGATCGCTACCTCCCTGTTATGATTAACAGATATGGAAATTTCAGGTGGAAAAATCACCCTTTTAAAGAATCAAAGATAATCTTAATACTTTTCATGCGAAAAAGCAAACATGATCAAGGTTCAAAAAGGATAGACCAATCACTGTGATTTTCCACCATTATAGACGATTTAAACCTCTAAAAGTTTCAAATCTGTCCAAATTCAGAAAATTGGAACTTTCGGAGTAAATAAAATAGGGAGTTTTCTCCCAGAAGAAAACTCCCTATCCATTCTATTATGCTTGGCCTATTTTATTCTTGACGAGCCATGCAGCGCCAATTACGCCTGCATCATTTCCCAATGTCGCGATGCTGATTTCAGTTGACTGGGCGACCCGAGGGAATGAGTTGCGCAAGAATTGCTCTTTAACTGGCTTGAGCAGGACCTCTCCCGCTCTCGACACTCCGCCCCCAAGGACGATTTTTTCCGGGTTGAGCGTATTGGCGATATTTGCAAGAGCAATACCCAGGTACAGCGCAACCGTATTGATTACTCCCATCGCCATGTCGTCATCACGTCTTGCCGAATCAAAAACGTCCTTTGCTGTCACCAATCCCGTTTCTTTGAAAACTGCAGCCAGTTCCCCTTTGGAATCATCAGTTTGCAACACTTCAGCCGCAATCCTGACAATACCAGTAGCAGAAGCAATCGTTTCTAAGCAGCCCGTTTTCCCACAATTGCAGGGAGCTCCCCCTTCTGCCATGGAAGTGATATGGCCAATCTCACCAGCAGCACCGCTAGCGCCATGGACAATATCCCCATTCGTGATGACTCCGCCGCCAACCCCAGTACCAAGTGTTACACATACGAGGTCCTTCGCTCCGTTTCCAGCACCCTTCCACATTTCACCGAGTGCTGCACAGTTCGCATCATTATCAATCACAGCCGGCAGCGACGTTTCTACTTCAAGAAGATCCTTCAGCGGGTATGGTTCACGCCAGCCAAGGTTCACCGCTTCGAATATAACGCCTGTTGCAAGGTCAACAGGGCCAGGGGCCCCCATCCCGATTCCGACAATGTCGCTTTTCGAGTGTCCTAACTCCTCAAGCTTGGCATCAATTGCCTTAGCAATATTGACCGTAATATTTTTGCCTTCATTTGAAACATCTGTCGGGATTTCCCACTTGTGAAGAATTTCTCCGTATAAACTAATGAATGCGAGTTTGGTTGTGGTTCCACCCAAATCTACACCAACGAGCCATTTTTCAGTCATCATGCGTCACCTTTTCTTATTTGCGTTTTTTTCTCTTTCCATTCTGATCTCTTGTCTTATAAGGAGAATGGCAGACTGATAATCTTTTGTTTCAATCAATTGGGAATTGTACAGTTCCTTCAATTCGGCTTCCATGAGCTCTAAATCAGCCACCCTGTCACCGATGTATATAAAAGTCCCGAATTTTTTCAGGAACTGCTGGATGTCATAAATCGTTTTCAACTTAATCTCCTCAATGTTTGTGAAAATAAGAGCATGTATACATTACTTAAGTATAATGGATACTTGATACCTCCTCAAGAGTACAGGATAAGTTTTTAATGAAAAAGGAAGCGTTTTAACGGAGTATTGTTGATTGTACAAAAAACTGCAGACAAGCTCGATTTCCATCGGGTTTGCCTGCAGTCTGCATTCAGCACACTTGCTGCTTTTTAATTAGCGGTCGGGATCCTGTGGTTTCAAAATCCTCGGTCTCCGGTTTTTTAACGGAATTGGGGAACGTACGAGTACATCCCGGAATGCTCTCATATTGAACGGGATAAATGGCCATAAATATGGCACTCCAAAGGAATTCATTCTTGCAAGCATGATTATGAACAAGGTTATGCCAATCAGGAACCCATATAGATGGAAGGATGCTGTAAGTACGAGAAGGAATATCCTTACCAGCCTGTTCGCAAGACTCATTTCATAGCTTGGAGTAGCGAATGTGCCAATCGCGGCAATCGCAAGATAAAGGATGACCTCGTTTGTCAACAACCCGACCTCGACTGCCACCTGTCCGATCATCAAGGCTGCCACAAGTCCAAGCGCGGTTGCCAATGATGTCGGAGTGTGGATGGCTGCCATCCTTAAGACATCTATTCCCACCTCTATGATAAGAAACTGAAGAAACAGCGGGACCTGTCCCGGATCGTTGGGTCCAATATAGGAAAGTTTATCTGGAAGCAGTTCGGGCTTCACAGCAAATAAATACCACAACGGAAGCAGGAAGAGAGAGGTCCAGACTGCAAGGAAACGGACCATCCGAAGGTAAGCACCTACGAGGGGTTTATTCCTGTATTCCTCGGCATGCTGCAAGTGATGCCAGAAAGTGGTCGGCGTAATCATGACGCTTGGTGATCCATCGACAATGATGCACACATGTCCCTCATACAAATGAGTTGCCGCAGTGTCCGGCCGTTCTGTGTACCTTACTGTCGGAAATGGATTCCAATGACGTCCGCAAATAAATTCCTCGATCGTCTTTTCTCCCATCGGAAGGCCATCGGTATCGATTTTACTGATTGAATCCTTTATTTTCTTAACCATTTCCGGATCCGCAATGTCCTCTATATAACAGACGACGATATCTGTCTGCGATCTTCTTCCTGCCTGCATGTATTCCATTCTTAATGTACGGTCGCGGATTCTCCTTCTTGTTAAGGCTGTATTGAAGACCAATGTTTCTACAAATCCGTCTCTCGATCCCCTTACAACCCTCTCCGTATCTGGTTCCTCCGGGCCGCGTACAGGGTAAGTCCTCGCGTCAATCAGGATGACTTCGGAAATCCCATCGACCACAAGGGCAGTTGGGCCGGCGAGAACCATATCAACCACTTTGTCCAGGTCGTCCGTCGTTTCTACCTCAACATACGGAATATATCTCTTGACCATTTTTTTCAGTGTATCGGCATCAAGTGTTCCAGGCTCGAGCTTAGCGAGTAATTGCATGATATAGAGCATGATATCATCCTTCGCAAAACCATCAACAAGGAACAAGGCCATGTCCCGGCCTGCATACTGAACATCCATCTGAATGACATCGAAGCTTATTTCGGTTCCGAGCTCTCTTTTTAAAAACTCGACATTATCTTTCAGGTTCTCCTGTACGGGATGTTTCGTTCTATCTGTCATATTCTATTCAAACACCTTTCATTACAGCACTACCCATTATTTTCCTTTCTCCATCATAGCCAAATAAACAGAAAAACATACTGGGAGGCATGGACAAAGGACAAGAGTCATATAGTGGTTATATCGACTAACCATTTGAAAGTAAAAAGGATGAGCTGAATGAAGAAGTATTTATTTTTGAGCATCAGTGCCCTTGCAATAGCTGTTTCGGCATTATTAATCCAACTTCAAGTTGTCATGCCCTCTGAGGAAACCATTACCTTTTTCCCCTTGAATGATGCTGTTCAGTATAAGAGCGCGAGCACCACCTTGACGCTGGAGAAAAACAAGCATAATAACCTTCACAGTGTCGATTGGAAAGCCAGTTCCATCCTTGACAGAGAAGCATACTTAAGACAGGATATGGGGCTTTTATATGTAAATGGGATTTTGAAAGGAAAGGTTGGGAAATGGGAACAGGACACAGCGGATTTAGCACAGGAAGAAGTCATTTCAACCCGGGAAAGCGCCAGGTACGATGCCATTACCTTCCATTACTCTGAACTGCATGGTAACGGAGACAAAATTACAAGCGCCCAAAGAATGTCAGATGATCTGCTGTATGTCATTGACTCACGATTCAGTCCATTGCAATCGTTCAGGGTTGCAAAAAGCAACCTGGAGAGGGACTGGAAGCAGGTTTTGGATAAGGCAACTGGCAACAGGATTGCTAAAAGCCTCAGCAAAGCAGAAAAGAATTATGGAATCAACGCGGCCAATTATATTGCCATTCGCCTGAGTGAGGTCAGAAAATACGAAGATCAGCCTCTCCCCGGGTTTTCCCAGCAAGAAACGGACAATATCCTGGGTAGACTTTGGGAAGGTTTGTATAAGAACTATTATCTGGGCATAAAAAAAAGCAATGGCACTGTCACAGATCCGCTGGACAGTACCATACCATTGATTTTGATTGCGAAGGACAAGAGCCATCTGCTGGTAGTTACGGAGACAAAGGATGGCGAAAGTATCGTCCTTAAGCAGCTTCTTCCAGGTAATACCTGATCTGCTCGAGGGTCTTTTGATAGCTGTCCTGCCCGGGTTCAAGTTCGACGGCTTTCTCAGCATAGACTATCGCTTCGCTAAAGTTCTTTTCCTCAAAATAGATTAACGCAAGATTATAATAGGCTTCATGGAAACCCGGCTCCTTCTCGATGACACTATGAAGATGTTTTTTTGCATCACCAAGGCGGCCCAGCTTTATTTCGGTGTAGGATAGCAGGAATAACGTCTCGGCAGAAGGGTCTGCTCCTTCTGAATAGCCAGCCAGAACGTCATATGCCTGGTTAAACTCCTCCGCTTTTATATGCTGCTGGGCAAGAACCAAAACGGATCTTTCATCAACAAGTTCGGCCTTACCGCTGAACCCATATTGAAGGGAAAGAAAAATCACCGCAGCGGAGACAGCAAGAAAGGTCAATTGCAGCAGAGGCTTCTTCTTTTTTGGGAGATGCAATATCCCTGCTGCCGCAAAGCCTCCAATCAGTCCGCCAATATGTCCGGCATTGTCAATTCCAGGGATGGTAAAACCGAACGCCAGGTTAATGCCCAGTACGATGAGGATATTAAGCCCGAGTGTTCTCCAAAACAGCCTTGGATTCGTGACGCCGAAATAAAGCAATGCCCCGAAGCAGCCGAAGATTGCCCCGCTCGCTCCTGCAGACAGATTCGGGCTTAAGATGAAACTCGCCAGCACTCCGCTGAATCCTGCAACGATATAAATAAATAGAAATCTAAAATTGCCATACAACCGTTCAACCATTGTACCTAAATAAAACAATGCCAGCGTATTCATGAACAGATGCAGCAAACCGATATGAATGAAGATCGGCGTAAAAAACCGCCACCATTCCCCTTCAAGAATAAGCGGGTTGAACTTCGCTCCAAACTTGATCAAGGTTGAAGTTTCTGTGCTCCCCCCTGCAGCTTCAAGAACCAGAAAAACAAGAACCTGAATGGCAATGAAAATATATGTGAAAAATGGCTTACCATACTGAAAGACTGATTGCTCCGCCTTTGCCCTTTCCGCTGCTGTATCCATTGCATTTTTCTTTACCAGCTCGATTTCTTCGTAAGAATAGTCATCCGCCGATTCCATCTCTATTGGCTCACCAAATTTGGTTCCCAGATCACGTATCGCTTCAACAGCATTGGAACGGTAAACTAATAGTGAGTCAACGATTACTTTGCCATTATCGGTCTGTAATGGTTCAGCGAACCTGAACTCATAATCATCCACAGGGGGATAGGCACTAAAGTATATGTTTAAAACCCTGAAGTCCCCTTTGGCAAGTTTTTTCCTGATACGCTCCCCGTTTTCTCCAGTCCTTTCAATGTCCCGCTGAAGCCAGTTGCTCCAGTCAAGATTATAATGAAGCAGACGAATCACCTGCGCATTTTTGTTTTCCGTTTTCTCAAGCCATAACTCTCCCTGATCCCTGGAAAGCTGCAGGATACGGTATTCCTTTTTTTCGATAAGGAACTCCGCGACCTTCCAAAACAAATACTCTTCCAAAAAAGCCAACTTCTCCCCTACTTTCTTTCCTGATTCGGGCTTATCATCTATCCTTATTTTTTCCTCTATAAAAATATTATAAACTATAAGACCTTGCCCAAGACATTCAGAGCTCTCAAAAACAGAAAAAGACCTGTACAGGTCTTTTTACTGGAATTCAGAAGGTCCAGAGAACACAGATTGCATCATCCTGCTTCTTATGCCGGGAAGTCCCATGATCGACCCCACAGCTACACGGCGGAAAAACCTGTTGCCCAGAAGCATGTTCATAAGCCGATACCTGTTTTCAAAAACAAAATAACTTGCAAGCCCAAGCATGAAGATAGAAATTATTTTCCTGACCATATACATCCCTCCACTTCTATTTTGAGAAAAAGGACATATTTTTATCCATTGCCGTAAAAAAAATCCACTCGTAAAAACGCATATATAATAGAAGAAAGCGGTTTCATTCGCTAGCCAAAAAGAGGAGCTGCCATTAGAGCAGCTCCAGTCTATTAACCCCTCAATACCGGTTCCATTACTTTCCTTAAGACTTCTACTGAATGATCGAATTTCTTTTGTTCTTCTTCATCCAGAGAAAGCTCCACGATTTCCCTGATGCCGCTGCGGTTGACCACTGCTGGTACGCCAATATAAATATCTTCATGGCCGTATTCCCCGTTCAGATGCGCGGATACAGTAAGAATGGAATTTTCATCTTGCAGGATCGCTTTTGTTAACCTGACAAGACCCATCGCAATACCATAGTACGTAGCGCCCTTTCGCTGGATGATATGATAAGCCGCGTCACGGACATTTGTAAAAATATCTTCCAAGTCATCGTTCTTATAATCTTCTCGGTCCTTCATCATCTTGGCAATTGGCTTTCCGCCAATATCAGCATGACTCCAGACAGGAAGTTCAGTGTCTCCATGTTCGCCAATAATATACGCGTGGACATTCCGTGTATCCACTTTGAAATAGTCTCCCAATAGGAAACGGAATC
Source organism: Mesobacillus subterraneus (assembly GCF_003937825.1). GTDB lineage: Bacteria > Bacillota > Bacilli > Bacillales > Cytobacillaceae > Mesobacillus > Mesobacillus subterraneus. Next base: position 152,791 of record NZ_RSFW01000012.1, read on the forward strand.
TTGCTGTATCCAGAATTGTCCCTGAGCCAATGACACGCTCTTTAGGCAGGCCTGAGAATTTCCATACTGCATATGTCAGGATGTCGACAGGGTTTGTTGCGACAAGGAAAATCCCGTCAAAACCGCTGGCCATGACTTCATCGACAATGCTTTTAAAGATCTTAGTGTTTTTCTCAACAAGATCCAGTCTTGTTTCTCCTGGTTTTTGATTGGCACCGGCACAAAGCACGACCAAATCTGCATCCTGGCAATCCGCATAAGAACCAAACCATATTTTCGTCTGCGAAGGCGCAAATGCCATTCCGTGATTCAAGTCCATTGCGTCGCCTTCAGATTTTTCCTTATTCAAATCAACAAGTACGAGTTCTTCAGCGACTCCCTGATTGACCATTGCAAAAGCATAACTTGATCCTACGAAGCCTGTTCCTACCAATACCACACGATTCACACGATTTTTCATCTCGCAAACCCCCTTTAATGATTTCCACAATTAGATTGTACATTAATTCACAAACTTTATGTATTACTTTTAAAAGCAGAAAACGTTATCATTCTAAACATTTTGTTACAAAGCCATTCTACAGGACCATATATACAATCATTCCCAAGATCGCGGCTGTAAAACATGATAGGAAATTTACTGCATCATTATTGATGACTGCATACCCGGATACTTTCTCAGTGATTTTTGCACAATGGACTGTTTTTTCAGTATGCAACCCGCATTCAGCACATTTGAATCCCGCCTGGAAGTAGGCACCCATCAATGTATCAAGCGCCGTTCCCGCCATTCCCCCAAAAAAGATTCCAAAAACCCAGGCCGGCTCGATTTCGAATAAAGAATAAGCAGACGTCGCAATCAACAGAGAAGCAGCGACAGAGGCAAGCGTGCCGAAGCCTGAGACTGCACCTGAGGTCCCGCGCGGCACTCTTTTAAATGCTTTTACCGACATAGGCTGCTTCTTGCTTAAAACCCCAAGTTCAGAGGCCCAAGTGTCCGCATTGGCGCTTGCAAGCGCAATCGCAAACATAATCAGCCAAATGAAGTTTGGTTCGATGAAGTTCGCCAGGCCGGCGATCGCACCTGTTCCTCCATTGGCTGCTACCTGCACCCAGTCTCTGGCGGAACCTTTTTCATGAATCTCCCCAAGTTCCTCTTTCTTCTTTCGTTTATATCGTGAAAGCAAACTGGAGGTCAGAAAGAATATCCCCATCAACAACAAGCCGTTAATTCCGAAACCAATCCATACAAGGAGTCCTGTTACAAATGCGGCAAAAGCCCCCGATGTTTTTAAAAGCTTGAAATATACAGAGGCAGCTGCAATCAACGCGATAAAGGCAACTGCTAAAAGCTGATCAGTCTCCAATAAGGATGACCCCTTCACTGCTAATAATTTTGCTTACGGGAATATCATGGCTTTCGATGGGAATGTCGGGCAAAAGCTGTTCCTTAAAGGCCAGGGATACAGTATTCCCTTGATAGTTTGCCAGAAATCGGTCATAGTATCCTCCGCCAAACCCAAGTCTAAAACCATTTTTTGAAAAAGCCAGTCCAGGGACAATTACAAGGTCTATATCTTCCGGCTTTATCTGATGGGTTTCTGAGACAATCGGCTCGTATAAACCATAATAGACAGATTCCAGCTGTGAAAACCGCTTCAGCTCCCTGAAATCCAGCCCCCGTGACTTCGGTTCACATTTAGGAACGACCATCCTCTTTCCTTGCTCCCAGCCTTTCCTGATGATTTGAAGTGTGTCTACTTCCGGAGCTTTGGAAACAGTCACCGCAATCGTGGAAGCCTTCTGCCAATCCTCATCCTGAAATAACTGCTGGGCAACCTGATAAGAGAAATCCTCATATAAAGGCAGGCTTAATTCAGATAATTTGGCTTTTACCGAATTACGCAGCTCTTTTTTCGCATCCATCCTCTATCCCCCAAACTTTAATAAATATATGTTATGTATCAACAATACCATTCCTGGTTAAAACTGAAAAACTTTTCAGGGAAGAAACATCGCTGCCTTCTCCATGCAAGGGCAAAAAACAGGTTTTTTCCAACAAAAAAAGCAGCTGGGAAAGCCCCGCTGCTTATTTTGTTTCACGATGTAAAGTTGAGCGCTTTTCTCTTGAGCAGTATTTCTTTAGCTCAAGACGGTCTGGGTTGTTACGCTTATTTTTTTTAGAAATATAGTTGCGCTCTCCGCATTCTGTGCAAGCTAATGTAATGTTTACACGCATGTATTTTCCCTCCAAACTATTCTAGCTAGTTTCGTGCATACGACTTTTCTATAATATCATTTTTTGTCGGGAATTGCTAGTGTGTTTTTCAAAAGCATTGAATTCAAATTCACAACTGTACTTTTTTCTGTTCCTTCTATCATCCAGCAGCTGCTTTTTTGCGTTTCACGAGGGCCCATTTTCAAATCCAGTGAAAACAGGCTGGCGGCTGCTCCCTTCGCCATGGGCTGATAATTAAGCCTCCCTGAATCCCGGCAATTCCACAGGCGTTCCGTGCTGACATTCCAGATTGGCTGCACAGTGCATTGCTTCATTCTGCCGTTGTTATTCATTCCATTTACGAGATAAATCTTTTTGTCTGCGAAATGGAAGATGACATCTTCATTTGGCGATACAAAGCTGAATTGATCTTTTGCAGTTTCAGCATGCCGCTGCATCAGGATCAATTTTGCTTCCTTCTCTTCCTGGGAATGGTTAGTAACATAGAGATCGAAAAACTCCACCTTTGAATGTACATTTGCCTGTTTAATTTTTATCGATAGATCCTCACGCGGTAAAAGCTTTTCTGTCGTATTGCCCAGCCAATATATTTTTCCATCGATCCAAATCCCGGGGCTGAAGATCAATGGTTTCATTCCAGGTTCGAAATCCCCTTCATTGTCTACATGGAGATAAGCATTTGTCTTCATCTAATACCCTCCTTTTGGGCAAATGTTGTGATTGACCTACTATATAATGTATCAGTTGCCTTTGCATTGTGTTCCCAGCTGAATTTTTCCGTGATTCCTTTTTGGCCTGACTTGGCCATATGATGAGCCAACGAATGGTTTTGCTGAATCCACAATATCTTTTGTGCCAGATCTTTTTCATCCCCGGGTTCCATGTGAAAACCAGTCTTTCCATCCTCGATCAATCCCTGCATTCCGCCTGTTCTTGATAAAATCGTTGGGACACCTGCCGCCAGAGCCTCTGCAGCCGCAAGCCCAAATGGCTCATAACCACTTGCGAACACCGCGATATCCGCTCTTTTTAATAATGCTTGCCGAACTTCCTCACTTATGAAACCGATAAACTGGACAGAATCCTGAAGGCCCATTTCCCAGACTTTTCTCCTGTAGGTTTCCAGCAGCGGGCCATTTCCTGCAATGACGAAGCTTAATTCCGGTGCTTCTTGTTTTAAGAGATTGGCTGCCTCAATAATCGTCGCAAATCCTTTTTCTTTCACCATTCTTCCAATGGAGAAAACCACTTTTCGATCTTTCAAGAATGGAAATAGTTCTTCTATTACAAGTTTAGAGATATTCACTTCCTCAATTGCAGTCCCATTTGCTATGACCGATACCCTATCACTGGTCACATCCAGTAACCTCAAAACCTCATCCTTCATAAAATCGCTGCAAACGATGATTTCCTCAGCAGATCGGCATAACTCTTTTTCCTTTGAAAATACAAACTGCTGGAGATTTGTAAAAACCCCTTTATTCCGTCCGAATTCGGTCCCATGGATGGTTGCAATCAACGGTATGCCGAGCATTTTGCTCAAAAATCCACCAGCAGGCCCCGTCAACCAATCATGAGTGTGCACCACATCGAAAGAAATGTGTCTGGAAATGGAAAGAGATTCTTCGATAATAGCTAAATTCAGGCCTCCAATCCATGCAAGAAAATCCGGATCCTCCTCATTAAGAGGAGCCACTCTATGAATATGGATTCCCTCCTGTTTTTCATAGTCGCTGGAATTTGACGGTTTTGCTGTCACGACATGGATTTCATTGTCTAACTTGCTAAGTTCAAGCGACAGCGCATGAACGTGTCTTGCAAGCCCGCCGACAATATGCGGCGGATACTCCCAGGAGAGCATCAGGATGTTTTTTGTATGCGCAATCATTTCCTGCTGCTCCCTTCAAGGTCCTCATAATAGGTATAGGTGCTTACCTTTCCCACCCATCCAGGAACTCCCTGCGGTCCAGAAGCAATGTGAGCTGACCCGGGATTTTGCATAATGGGATTTGACCTTAACAGCGGAAAAAATTGATTTCCGGCGCGATACATCCCCAGTTCAACCAGGAAATTGCAATCTGGTTTTATTCCCTTAAACAGCCAGCTTTTGACCTCCGGACGGATAAACACTTCCTGGAGCAACTTATTGGAGGTGCGATCATAAAGGCGCAAGATCAATCCAGGCTGCTCGTCTTCCAGATTGAAATAATGGCTCACGAAACGGATTTTATCGTCAAGGAGCTGCCAGTAGACATAAAGTTTCCCAGGTGAAAGAATTTTGGCAACCAAATGATCCTTAATCTTCTTCGTATTAAAGCTTCCTTTCGTCACACTGCACCCCCAAACCAATCATTATATGAATGAAATCGTTTATCTATTCTATAAATTTATGTTAGCATGTTACTTTGCTGGCCACAATGAACGCAAATTGTCGTAATTTGCATCTTGCGGAACCTGCTGAATGAAAACGTTCAATTAATTTTCCATAGTCTTTTTGAGCTACAAAAATGGAGGCTTTTCGACAAGGTTTACAGTGAATGGAAATCATAATAAGACAAATCTATCATTTTTTTTCAGAAAAAAAATATGAATCGAATTTTCGACAACTGAATGGTAAACTAGTTCTATGTGTTCTAATTACAGCTCGGGAGGAAATATCATATGGGCTCTATAATCATTAGCCTGGTAGTCCTGGCAGCAATCCTGTTAATACTTTCTTTTTTCCTGAAAGACCCATATAAGGAATTGCGTGAGGAAATCGACCAAGTGACCATCCAACAAATTCAGGACTTATACCAGATCAAGAAAAAGCTGAAGGTGTTGGAGGAAGAATTGCTTGTTAATGATTCCATGCTGGAAAGGCAATCTACTTTCAATTCAGGCAAAAAGCAAATCCATGACATCATCAAGAACCAAGTATGGTCCCTTGCTCAACAGGGAATGGATATCAACCAAATCGCAAAGCAATCATCTCTTACTACCCAGGAAGTTCAAGAAATCATTAACGAATTTGTTGATAAAGGACAGATTGTATGAATAAACGAACAGCACAAGCATTCGCATTAGGACTATTGTTTTCAGCCGTTCTCCTATGGGCCGGCAGCAGCGTCATCGCGGAAAAAGAGCCGAAAAAAGAAGCACCTCAGGAAATTGCTGTATCCGACGCAAAAAAAGTTCTTGAAGGTAAAGGCTTCCAGGTATTGAACAGCACTGAGTTTTCCGAGCTAAATGAGAAAGCCGAAGCTGCTGTGAAGGAAGAAAAACCAAAAGAAGAAGCGCCGGCTGAAAAGGCAGAAGAAAAAGAAGAAGTAAAAGAAGAGAAAAAGTTCACGCTTGTAATCGCTGGCGGCATGTCACCAGGTGACGTAGCCATCATGCTGAAGAGCCAGGGAATCATCGACGATAATAAGAAATTTGAACGATTCCTGATTGACAAAGGCTACCACACAAAAGTGCAAATCGGACAATACGAACTCACCACAGGCCTCGATTATCACCAGATCGCTAAGATTATTACTAAAAACAGATAATGTTGTTCCCTGGCCCCTCTTTGTGAGGGTCTTTTTTTATCCGGGACTGATTCCAGGTATACTCTTCGGGACTTTTCTGGGAACTATAAGCTGTGGGGAAGAAATGTCTACTGCTTTGGACAAAATACAAAGCTAATACAGAAAATGGTCCGAACATCGTTTCCACAGAAATAAACAAAGGCTGTCCCATGAGATTCACTCTTGGGACAGCCTTTTTCAAATACCTTTATTGATTAAGATCGTATCTTTTCCCTTTTACAAGGTAGAAGACGTTTTCAGCGATGTTTGTAACATGGTCGGCTGCTCTTTCCAGGTAGCGGCTGATGAAGGACAGCTGTGTGATTTGGGCCAGCTGCTCTGGCTTGGATTGTGCCAGGCTTAGTAGTTCTTTGATCGTCTGCCCATAGAGGTCATCCACCTGATCGTCCATCTGTGCTACCTGCTTCGCCTTGTTCAAGTCCTCTTCATTGTATGCTTCCAGTGATAGCTTGAGCATTTCAACGGAAAGCTTGTGCATTTGCTTGATATGCTCGATTGGTTTGACCAGTGGTTCTTGCCCGATTCTGATTGTTGATTTAGCAATGTTAACAGCAAAATCAGCCATTCTTTCAATATCTGTTGCAATCTTGATCGCTACGATCAGCCTGCGCAAGTCTACAGCAACTGGCTGTTGTTTCGCAATCAATAGGATCGCAAAGTCATTGATTTCTTCCTCCATGATGTTTGCGTCCGCGTCATCCTCGAGGATTTTCAATGCCAGTTCAATATCTTTATTTTCAAGGGCTTCCAGGGATTGATCCAGTGCTTGCACCGCAAAGTTCCCAAGCTCCAGTAATTTTTCGTGCAATGTTTTCAGGTCTTCCTCAAACTTCCCTCTGACTACCATTCATCCTCATCCTTCCAATGAAATTCTTCGAAAAATCACCCGAAACGGCCGGTAATATAATCTTCTGTCCTTTTGTCCGAAGGGTTTGAGAAGATCTTATCAGTCTCAGCAAACTCGATGACTTCCCCATTCAGGAAGAATGCCGTCTTGTCAGAAATACGGGCAGCCTGCTGCATGTTGTGCGTTACGATGATGATGCTGAAATCCTTCTTCAATTCCTGAACAAGTTCCTCGACTTTCAGCGTTGAAATCGGATCGAGGGCAGATGTCGGTTCGTCCATCAGGATGACATCTGGTTCGATTGCCAGGGCACGCGCGATGCAGATACGCTGCTGCTGTCCGCCTGAAAGTCCGTAGGCATTCTGGTTCAAACGGTCTTTTACCTCATCCCAGATTGCCGCTCCCCTTAAGCTCTTCTCAACGATTTCATCGAGGATTTTTTTATCGCGGATCCCATGGATTTTAGGGCCGTATGCGATATTCTCATAGATCGACTTTGGGAATGGATTTGGCTTTTGGAACACCATTCCGACACTTGTCCGCAAATCTTCAACCTGGTATCCTTTTTCAAGGATGTTGCGTCCCCTGTACAGGATCTCACCTGAGATTTTCACACTTGGAACCAGCTCGACCATTCGGTTCAACGTCTTAATATAGGTCGATTTTCCGCAACCCGATGGCCCGATGATTGCTGTTACTTCATTCTCATTGATGGCCAGATTGATATTTTTCAAAGCATGGCCTTCTCCATACCAGAGGTTAAGGTCCTTCGTATCATAGACCACCTTCTTGGCATTTTCCTGGTTACCGGCTTTCATACTTAGATTTTCAGTTGTATGTTTTTTATCAGTCATTACAGTCATCTGTTAAAAACCTCCCAGACTAATATCTCTTTTGGAATTTATTACGAATCAAAATGGCAATTGAATTCATTACAAACAAAACTAGTAACAAGATCACAATCGTTGCGGCAGCCAGGTTGGCGTATTCAGCAACGAGCGCCGAGTCGATTGTCCAGTAGTAGATTTGTACTGGCAAAATCGTGAACTTATCAAAGATTCCGTCTGGAATAGGTATTAACAATGCAGGAATACCGATTACAACAAGTGGCGCCGTTTCCCCAATTGCACGGGACAAAGCTAGTATGACTCCTGTCAGGATACCAGGAATTGCAGCTGGCAAGACGACATTCTTGATTGTCTGCCATTTTGTGGCCCCCATACCGTAGGATGCTTCACGGAGGAATTGCGGAACAGCCCGGATTGCTTCCTGGCTAGCCACTACGACGACCGGCAATACAAGCAGGGCCATTGTCAGTCCGCCTGCTAATACGACTGAGCCTAAATCGAGAGCTCTTGCGAACACAGTCAAGCCCAGGATTCCGAAAACCACTGACGGGACACCCGCCAGGTTAGATATATTCGTTTTGATAAAAGAAGACACACGGCCCTTCTTAGCGTATTCTTCAAGGTAAATCGCTGTTCCAATGCCAAGTATCATGGTTACAGGTGCCACTACGAGCATCAGCCAGAAGGTTCCCATGATCGCTCCCCAAATGCCCGCTCTTCCTGGATCAGTTGATAATCGGTTCGTGAGGAAATCCATGTTGATCCATGGAAGTCCATCCTTCAGCACCCGGTAAATCAAGACGATCAACACAACCAGACCGAAAAGGGTTGCCAGTAAAAACAGGGTTTTCGCAAGAGTATTGGCGATCAAACGCGTGCCCATCTTCTTATGGACTTGAGTCGAATCAATATATTTCATTTTAATATTCCTCCCTGAACCTTCGAGAAATATACTGGGCGATCAGGTTCATAATCAATGTGAAGACAAACAAAGTCATTGCCACCGCATACAGGCTGTAATATAAAGTTGTGCCTGCAGCAGCCTCTCCTCCTGTTACTTCGACAATATAAGCCGTCATTGTCTGCATTGACTGTGTTACATCGAAGGTGAAGTTCTTTGAGCTACCGCTGGCAATCGCTACGATCATCGTTTCGCCAATCGCTCTGGAGATTCCGAGTACGAAGGAAGCGATGATTCCAGAGATAGCAGCCGGGATGACTACTTTCCAGGTAACTTCGAGTTTTGTCGCCCCAAGGGCCAATGCACCTTCTCTCATTGCATTGGGAACAGAGCTCATTGCATCTTCAGACAGGGAAGCTACCATTGGGATGATCATGATTCCCATCACAATCCCAGGACTCAATATATTCGTCGGTTCAAGTCCAGGAATGAACGATCTCAGCAAAGGTGTTACAAAGGTGAAGGCAAAGAAACCATAGACGATTGTCGGGATTCCCGCCAGTACTTCCAGAATTGGCTTCAACAATCTCCGTGTCTTTTCAGAAGCATACTCACTCAGGAATACAGCTGTCATCAAGCCGACCGGGATGGCAACCAGCATAGCAATTCCTGTAGAAATCAGGGTGCCGGTCAATAGCGGCAAAACACCGAATACCGCATTCTCACCCAATGGCTTCAATTTAGTGCCAGTAAAGAAATCTATGAAAGGAACGTCTCTAAAAAAGGCGATGGTTTCAGTTAATAATGTTAAAACAATTCCGATTGTCGTAAACACTGAAATGGCAGCTATCCCAAATAATATCTTCGGAATCAGCTTTTCAGTTGTGTTATTGATGCTTTTCGTCTTTTTCTTTTCTTGAATGATTTCACGCACATTCAACTTTTTGCCGCTGTCGTGAACAACGCTCTTTGCCACTTAAAAAAACCCCTTTCATCCTGCAAACCAAGGAAAACTTTCCCCTTAACGTACCCCATAGAACAATGATTCATTAAATTTGAACAGGCAAGGAGATGAGAAGGCTATACCTCTCATCTCCTCTTACTAAGGTCCTACTCCTTCATGCCATTCAGTTTGTCAAGAGTAGCTTGAACATCTTCGTCGGATAATGGTGCAAAACCAGTTCCTTTTGCTACTTCCTGAGCATTATTCATAGTGTAGATTGCAAAATCCAATACCTGTCCCTTTTCCTTCGCATTGTTCACATTCAAATAAGTGAAGACAGGACGCGTGAATGGTGCATAATCTCCATCTTCTTTAATCGTATCCAGTGATGGTTCCACTGGTCCGTTGCCGAAGTCAACCTTTACAGCCGAAAGCTTGTCTTTATTGCTTTCATAGTAACCATAGCCAAAGAACCCAATTGCATTTTTATCTTTTGAAACAAGATCCACTAGAGTAGAGTAGTCCTGCTGCAAATTAATGTTACCAGGCAGATCCTGTTCTTCCAGAATCGTTTCAAACATGAATTCATACGTTCCATGATTTTCATTAGGGCCATATGTCTTGATTTCTTCATCCGGGAAGTCAGGTCGTACATCGGACCATTTCTTCTTTCCTGCGCTTGCAAGGAAGATGTCTTTCACTTCCTGCTCAGTCAGTTCAGCAGCCCAGTCATTGTCTTTATTGATCACGATGGTAATTCCATCAAGTGCAACTTTCATTTCTTCTACTTCGATGCCAAGCTCTTCAGCTTTTGCTTTTTCTTCATCCTTTATCTGACGGGATGCATCGTTAAAATCTGTTCCGTCTTTCGCGAGGAATTTCTTGAATCCTGCTGAAGTTCCAGAGCGGCTGACTTCGACAGAAACATTTTCCTGTTCACCCATGTAATCCTCAGCCATGCGTGCCATGAATGGATATACTGTACCAGAACCATCTATAACAACGCTGCCTTCAAGTTCGTCACCGTTTCCACCAGCATTGTCTCCTCCACCACACGCTGCAGCGAACACCATGACAGCTGCCAGCATTAAAAACATGCTCATCTTCTTAAGACTCTTCATTAATTGATTCCCCCTACGAGATGTGGTTGTTTTGTCCTACAGACCAAGAATAAGGCTTTTCTTTTAAGGCGGTTTTAAGCGAATGTAAAGGTTTTGTAAATTCATTTGGATTTTGTGTAAATCAGGGTATAGTCTCCGGCTGCTCTTAGTATGTCCAAGCAAAAAAAAAACTGCCCAAAAATGGACAGTTTTATCTACTTCTATTGTTCAATTTCATCAGCAATCTCTTCAAGAAGTTCTTCGCCTGCTTCCTTTTCCTCAACTTCCTGTACTGGCTCCTCAGGGTTCATATTCCCTTCAGCACGTTTCTTCTTCAATTCGAAATACGTATCAAGAACCCTGCGGCCGATGTCATTGTTTGCATGATGCCCCTGGTTCCCTTCGTATGCCCAAGGAACCATGACTGCCATCGCAACCTCTGGGTTCTCATGCGGCGCATACGCAACCAGACTCAGGTTCATAACTTCCGGAGGCAAATCATATTTGCTTCTTTGTGGACCATCATAAAATGCCTGAGCAGTTCCTGTTTTTCCAGCTGGTTTGTAACTGGCCGTATAGAACGCGCCATAAGCTGTACCGCCTCTTTCCTGCATGACTCTCCTGAACCCTTCCTGAATCCTGTCAAACCACTCAGGTTTTGCATCCACTCTATTTAGAATGACTGGCTCTAATTCATTTAAAACAGGGCCCACTTCATTATTCTTCATTACAGGCTCACGGATTTCTTTCACAATCCTTGGCTGGAGCCTATTCCCGCCGTTAGCGATGGTTGATACGTATTGAGCAAGCTGCAAAGGCGTATACGTATCATACTGGCCAATTGCGAAATCCAGCAGTAGACCTGGTTTCCTTTCTGTACCTTTAAAACCGATCATTTCATTAGGCAAGTCAATTCCAGTCCTTGCTCCAAGACCAAATTGGCTGAAGTAATTCCTCATTGTATCAAATGCCTGCGGCTCCAGGTACAGTGGCTGGTCATACTTATAGTTGCCCTTCCCAATATTGATGGCCGTCCTGAACATATAGACGTTCGAAGAAACCTTCAGGGCATTGCGGTCGTCCAATGTACCAAGTCCAGCCTTCCATGATTTCTTAGGGTTGGTGCCTTTAATTTTAACCGGTGTATCATAGAATTGAGTCCCAGGAGTGATCGCCCCTGTTTGAAAGCCAGTCAAAATCGTGGCACCTTTTACAGCTGAACCAACGTTGTATGACGTTGTAAAGTTTCCGCTGGCGAAATCCTGCATAACGTTTTTACCCGTCTCTTCATCCTTGACGATTTGTTTCCCAGCGAGCGTCAGGATTTCTCCGGTGTTCGGATCCATCAGGACAACGAAAGCCCGATCCAGCAAGCCGGTTCTCGGCTGTTGTTTTGCCTTGCTTAGTTCTTCCTCAATGATTTTCTCAACTGCAAGCTGCAGGTCCATATCTATAGTAAGAACGAGGTCCTTTCCACGCTGCCCTTCTGAGATGATTTTCGTATCGAGGACATTTCCGCCTTTATCAGTTATATTTTTCACCTTTGCCTTTTGTCCATGCAAAACATCTTCGTATTGCTGCTCAATATAGCTTAAACCAACTCTGTCATTGCGACTGTATCCGCGCGACAGATAGTATTCCAGCTTTTCTTTAGGCAGACCCTTTTCGGAATCACTTACCTTTCCCAAAATGGTCTTTAAGGTTTTATCAAAAGCGTAGTGCCTCTCCCAGTCGGTGGTTGTATCCACACCTGGCAGCATTTCAAGGTTTTCACTGACAATCGCGAATTCTTCAGGAGTCACATCTTTCTTCACAACCTGTGGTGACAAAGCATAACCACTGATCATTTCACGGAAGATCGCCAGGATTTCCATATCATCATTCGTTAATTCTGCCAGCTCTTTTTCCGTAATCCGTTCAAGCTGCAGATTATAAAGCTCTTTATCATCCAGCTTTTTTTCATCGTAAAGGGTCCATTCTTTTTCTTTAATCTTTTCTCTGGCACGCTCTTCATTACGTAAAATCCAATAATCCTTCTTGTCTCTCTCACGGACTTTCTTAAGATCCTCTTCTGAATCCTTCGAAATCAGTTTAGCCAGACGCTCGGCTATCATCAGCATTTCCTTGCTATCCGTACTCTGGCTCTTTGTATAAGTGATCGCCTTGCTAGGCGTATTATCGACAATCGTCTTCATGTTACGGTCATACATTTTCCCTCTTGGTACCGGATTGTTGACGGTGACGTCCTCCGTCCGTTCAATTTCCCGTTTGAAATCTTCACCATATACAATCTGGACAATCCCAAGCCTCAAAATCAACATTGAAAATAACACAAATACGGCAAAAAACAACATATTCAGCCTGAATGGCACATGCGTCTTCTTCTTTTTCTTGTTCAAGCCTCTCCCACCTCTTCAGTCTGTATGTCCATGGCTATGCACTAACAATTATTTTACCGAAAAATGAGGATTATTTCTAGCAATAAACAATAGCAGAATATTTTTCCAGTTATAGCCTTCATGCAAAAAACCGGGAATCTTCCCGGTTATGCTGGCACTTTTAATTGGATTTGCCTGATGAATAAATAGATGAGGGTATGGCCGCTGCCAAGGATGACGAGAAGGACAGGAATGATTCGCTCTTCGTTAAAAACCGTGATTGCCCCGAGGAATAATAAGATTGAGAAAATACGTCCCAGATTCAAAAAAAGTTCCCTGACTACAATATATTCGATTCTCATTTCAGCTGCTTTCCAGCCCCTCCCAATTACATCGTAGGTCATCGATGAATAAGGGACAAGGAGCAATGGATAAGCGATTGCAATCAGAGCTGCATATAGCAAAAGGCGGAAATAGCTTAATTCGAAAACGAGCAGGAAAATTGCCAGGAAGAGAATGATTCCTCCGACCAGTATTGCCTTTTTCCGGTATTCTTTCTTCAGCATCCTCGAAACGAAATAATAGGCAAGGAAGGAGATTCCTGAATTGATCAGCCCGTATGTACCCAGTGCCATTTCACTGTCTGTCGCGATAAAAACAAATACAGACACGATGAAAACAAACACTCCTTCCCGTAATCCTTGAAAGAAATGGGCATTGGTGACCATACGCCAATTTTTATCATGTTTCCTCTCCGTTATGATTCGCTGAAACCAGTACTTTCCATGAGCAGGCCTGCGCTTCAGGAAAAAGCTCAGAAACACGGCAATCGAAAATAATCCAAGCGACAAACCGAATACGACGGTATACCCTGTGAATTTCTCCAGCTGGGAAATGATGAAACCAGCAGCAACAGGTCCAATCATCCCTCCTACCGATCCAAGAATGCCAAGAAATCCATTGAAGAAATCTCGTGTTTCCGGCTCGGTAATCTCAAAGGTCAGAACGTTATAGGCAAGCCAGTAAAAACCATAGCCAATACCGAGGAGCGCTCCTAATAGGAGCAGGTAACTTGAAGCATTGGTTCCAACTAACAAAACTGTTACATAAAACAGCGCCAGAGCAATGACTCCGATCCGCAGAACGATGACCCTGTCCACTTTCTTTGCCCATCTGCCCGCAAGGATGAATGTCAGCGGCTGGGCAATTACCACGGCTAGATTATACAATCCCAAATCGGCTAGCTCACCGGATTGCTTCCATAAATAAATATTTACAAAAGTATTAGAAAGGGCAATGCTCAATGAGTATAATCCCCCAATAACTAATAGGAGTGTTAAATCCTTTGTCAGTTCGATGTCTCCTAATAATTTCTTTACTGTGCTCATGATCGACTCCCCTTTTCTCTTGGGTAGTTTCTAACAAAGTAAAAGGGGTTATACAAGTTTTCGCATGGTCTTTTGGGGTCCGAAGAATACAAAACAAAAAGAGGCTGCCTAAGACAGCAGCCTCTTTGGTTAAAGCGGATTATTTTGCGGAATTGTAACGGTTGTTAACTTCTTCCCAGTTAACAACGTTCCAGAATGCACCAATGTATTCAGGTCTTCTGTTCTGGTAGTTCAAGTAGTAAGCGTGCTCCCAAACGTCAAGTCCAAGAAGTGGAGTCTTGCCTTCCATTAATGGAGAATCCTGGTTTGGAGTGCTGGTAACTTCTAGTTCACCGTTGTTCACAACAAGCCAAGCCCAACCTGAACCAAAACGAGTAGTTGCAGCTTTTGAGAATTCTTCCTTGAAACCTTCGAAGCCGCCAAACTTAGAGTTGATCGCTTCTGCAAGCTCCCCAGTCGGCTCGCCGCCTCCGTTTGGAGATAGGATTTGCCAGAATAGAGTGTGGTTAGCATGTCCTCCGCCATTGTTGCGAACTGCAGTGCGCGCAGCTTCAGGAACAGCGTCAAGATTTGAAATGACTTCCTCTACTGATTTGGAAAGCAGTTCTTCGTTTCCTTCCAAAGCATTGTTAAGGTTTGTCACATAAGTATTGTGGTGCTTCGTGTGGTGAATATTCATTGTTTCCTTGTCGATGTGTGGCTCTAATGCATCATATGCATAAGGTAATTGCGGTAATTCAAATGCCATTTTAACATCCTCCTATGTATCGTGTTTCATTTTCAGAACATATCTAATTATTCAGATATTAGAATCGTTCTAAAAATGCTTCAAGATTAGATTACCAAAGAACGGTAACCGATTCAAATAAAATGCCTCATTCAACGAATATAAAATTTCCTTATTCCAGTTTTTTTATTCACTAAAATCAGAATGAAAAACCAGGTTCTTTCGTCATTCTACCGTCTTGGTCCTATCAGCATGAAGTTTCGAAAAATCGACAATATTGCTGAAATGCCCTTCTGTCAACGATTTATGTCGCAGCCCCCCACTATCCAGTTCCATATAATCCCAAAACACCGTTGACATAGTAGCAACAATTCTTTTAAATCAAAAGTGTAGAGAGGCATTATAAGGAGACGATCCTCATGGACAAAAATATTTCATTATACAGTTTACTGCTGCAAAATTTCATCGATAAGGAAACAATCCAGAAAATCAAGCCAGACACGCTCCTGTTCCAGGAAGAGGAAAATGTTCAAAATATATATATCATCCTCAGTGGAAGTGTGTCCGTTGGGCGTGTCCATATGAAAGGAAAAGAATTTATCCTTAAGATTCTTAATGGCGAGGAAATGATCGTCGAATATGAATTGTTCAGGCATTCTCCCCGTTATCATTTTTCAGCAAAGACTCTTACAGAGTGTGAAATTCTCATGATTAAAAAAGAGCAGTTCGAGGAATTTGTTTTAGATGATCAAACGGCCATGAATGCGCTGGTAAGATGGCTTAGCACGAGATATCTCAAAGCGCAGATGAAGTGCCAGGACTTGATCATGAACGGTAAAAAAGGCGGCCTTTACTCGATCCTCATTCGTCTTTGCAACAGCTACGGCGTAATGACAGACGACGGCATTCTGATCGATTTGCCGCTCACACACCAGGAGCTTGCCAACCTCACATACGGCACTCGTGAGGTTGTCCAGAGAATGCTGAAGGAATTGCGTGAAAAAGACATCATTGCTTATGACCAGCTGAAATTCACTGTTAAAAATCTCGCCTATTTGAAAAGAGAAGTTGATTGCCAGAACTGTTCCTTTGAGATTTGCGGGCTTAATTGATGGTCAAAAAAAATCGTGCAGAAATGCACGATTTTTTTCTTAGATAAGAATGTAAAAGTAAATGAGCATGATTGCCATTATAATTCCCTTCGTCACTACACTGCTGACAAAGCCGACAACCGACCCGAAACCAATCTTCACCGCATCATTCAGGTTCTTTTTGTTAACCAGCAACTCGGCAAGCGCTGCTCCAAGGAATGGCCCAATCAGAATTCCAACAATCGGGATGACAAAAGGCCCGACAATCAAACCAATCGTGCTCCCCCACATCCCTGCCTTGCTTCCACCATACCTCTTAACACCTATAATGTTCGCAATGTAATCAGCCCCGAAAAGCAGGATGACGAACAGTCCCTGCACAGTCCAGAAGATCCAATTGAACGGTTCGAATGTGAAAAATATACCGTATAAGATAAAGCCTCCAAACAAGAACAAAACACCTGGCAAAATTGGAATCACAAGGCTGGCAAAAGCACCAACAAAAAGTATCCCGATAATGATCCAATAAACATATTCCATCTTTATCCATCCTTCTTTAACTTGAAATAAAATAAGCAAGGGTTTCCCCTTGCTTATTTTACCACTATTTCTGGTCTCCCAAAACGTATTCGGCGATGTTAACTGCGTGGTCACCGATTCGCTCCAGGTTGCTGACGATGTCAACGAAGACGATTCCTGCCTGTCCGGAACATTGTCCTTCATTCATACGAAGGATGTGCTGCTTTCTAAGCGTACGTTCCATACCGTCAATTTCATTTTCCTTCTTTACAACATCATGTGCAATCTCGATATTTTTCTGATCCAATGCCTGAAGTGCTTCTTCAACTGTACGGACTGTCAGATTGAACATGGTTTCAAGATCATCCATGGCCGTATCGGTCATCTTCACTTTATTCGCCTGCTGGTATTCAATCAATTCGACGATATTTTCGAAGTGGTCACCAATTCTTTCAATATCGCGAACTGTATCCATCAGCATGCCGTGCTCTTCTGATTCATGTGCTGTCAGAGAGCTGGTTGATAACTGTACCAGGTAATCGGTAATTTTCCGGTCAAGGTTATTGATGGCATCTTCCAGCTGTAAAGCATTATTGGAATGCTTTGTATTTTTGGTCTTTAGGAACTCGTTTGTTTCTTCCAGTCCCTTAAGAGCGAACTTACCCATGCGAAGGACTTCCTCTTTTGCCTGTCCAATAGCGATGGATGGTGATTGCTCAATGAATACAGGGTCAAGATGTTGAGCCTTGTACTCCACGATTGAATCCTCACCTGGTATAAGCTTGGTCACAATCAGTGCTAAAATTGCAATGAAAGGCAACTGGATTAGTGTGTTTGTTGTATTGAAAATCCCGTGAGCAAATGCAATGGTCATTTCAGGATTCAGATTTAATTTAACTTTAAGCAGTTCGATCAGGGATGTAAATGGTCCCAGGATAATCAAGAATAACGTCGTACCAATCAAGTTGAAAAGCACGTGAGTAGCTGCTGCTCTTTTTGCTGCAACTGAAGTACCAATCGCTGCCAATACAGCCGTAATTGTAGTTCCGATATTGTCACCGAACAAGATTGGCAACGCACCTTTAAGGTTGATCATGGATTCAGCATGCAAGCTCTGCAGAATACCAATCGTCGCACTTGAACTCTGTACGATTACTGTAAACACAGTACCTACAACTACCCCTAGAATTGGGTTTGAACTCATCTGTACAGTCAAATCATGAAAAGCTTCAAGGCTTCTTAAAGGCTTCATACCGCCACTCATCAATTCGAGACCAAAGAATAGCGCCCCGAAACCAAAGACGATTTGACCAAAGTTGTGAACCTTTTTACTTTTAAAGAAGAATAGCATGATAGAACCAACTGCAATGATTGGCAATGCATATTCACCGATATCAATACCGATGATGAATGCAGTTACAGTAGTACCGATATTCGCACCCATGATGACCCCGATTGCCTGTCTGAGTGTCATGAACCCGGCACTTACAAGACCTACTGTGATAACCGTCGTTCCACTGCTTGTTTGCAGGAGGACTGTTACAAAAATACCTGCTAGCACGCCCATTAACGGATTTGTGGTGAAGCGGTCCAGAATATCGCGAAGTCGATCTCCTGCTGATTTTTGCAGGCCATCACCCATGAATTTAATGCCGTATAAGAAGATTCCAAGGCCGCCAAAGAACTCAAACAGCATTTCTTGTAAATTCATTTCCATTTTTTCAACCCCTAGATTAATTTCGACAAAGATTTACAAACCTCTACTATTATGTAGGAAGTGTGAATTAAAAGTAAACTGTTTTATCTTCAAATTTACAATACCTTAACATTCCGATGTAATGTTACAATAATGTTACAAACCTGAAACTTTCTACTTGTTTATGAACCTTTTAAAAGCTAAAATAAGGGACGTGAATCTAATAGAAGGACGTGTCCTTATGACTATCTTTACACAATTAGCAAAAAGCATGTATTCACCGAAAGATATCGCCAGTACTCGCTATCAGGGAATAGGCAAGACGATCCTGTATGTTTTCCTGCTGACTCTGATTTCCATATTGCCAGTTGGTTACTATATTTCCTCTGGCATTACAGAGGCTTTTGATACGGCAAAGAAATCAGTAAAAGATGATCTTCCGTCCTTTACAATCGAACAAGGTTCCTTGATCTCTGATACGAATGCTCCTTTGACCATAACCAAGGATGAATTCACGATTATTTTTGACCCTAGTGGGGCTGTAGAAGAAAAAGATATGGCCGGGATGGACGCAACCATTGCCATGCTGCAAAATACAGCGGTACTGGCAACTGGCGGACAAACCAATGCAATTCCCTATTCCGTTTTTGCCGGTGAAAAGATGACAAAGCAAGACGTCCTGAATTTAATAGATGCTGCCGATTCCTCCCTTCCAGTTATGATCGGGCTTGTGCTCCTAGTCATTTTTGTTTTTTCAAGCGGGATGAAATTCATTGAAATTTCTCTCTTGGCTCTTTTTGGACTTCTATTAAAAAACCTTGCCGGAAAGCCCTTGCAATATAGACATTTATGGAGAATCGCCGCCTATAGTGTAACGCTCACTACCATATTTTTTACGATTATGGGATTCTTAAAGACACCGGTACCATACAACTATGGTATTAACTGGTTTGTCAGTTCGATGATTCTCTTATTGGCAATAAAGGAAGTACCGAGCCCCCATAAGAAAGAAGGATAAAATGCGCCGCAGGGCGTATTTTTTTTATTTACCCATTGATCTGCGAATGAACTCCCCTTCTCATTTTTTATACTAAAATTTCAATTTATTCTATTAAAAAGGTTCTGTCCTCTATTCTATCTGCATAAATAATGATATAAGGTGATCGAGGAGGAAGGACCTATGAAAAGACTGGCAGGATTTTTAATTCTAGTGATTGTGCTTTACGCCATATACAACGACATAAGTATGGGAACCCTTCCGGCAGCGACGTCCAATGAACCTGAAACCATTGAAACAGAAAAGGCAGAAAAGCAGAAAGAGATAGATATACCATGGTTTGAACACGAGGTGCAGCCAGGTGATACCTTGCTGTCAGTGCTTGACAGCAATTCTGACAGCCCTTTGAATGTTCCGGTGACAAAAGCGGTAGAGGATTTTAAAAAACTGAATGCCGGCACTGAGCCGCAAAAAATCAAATTCGGAAGCACCTATAAATTCCCGGACTACAGCAAACAAAATTAGCAAAGGCTAACATTTGAAGTCTTTCCTTGTCAATTGAAGCCAAAGATTGATAAAATGGGTTTGTGCATCTTTTGGAACATCTACATGAATTCCATTTTTTAAAGGAGCGAATCACCGTTGAGTGAAATTATACATCGTACCAAAACCCGCCCGATCAGGGTAGGGAATTTAACTATCGGCGGCAATAATGAAGTTGTCATCCAAAGTATGACTACCACCAAGACGCATGATGTCGAAGCGACTGTTGCAGAAATCAAGCGTCTGGAAGAAGCAGGCTGCCAGATTGTCCGTGTTGCATGCCCGGATGAGAGAGCGGCCAATGCCATCCCTGAAATCAAGAAGCGAATCAACATTCCACTTGTGGTCGATATCCATTTTGATTACCGTCTTGCCCTGAAAGCAATTGAGGGGGGCGCTGATAAAATCAGGATCAACCCTGGCAATATCGGCAAGCGGGAAAAGGTAGAGGCTGTAGTAAAAGCGGCAAAAGAACGCGGGATCCCAATCAGGATTGGCGTTAACGCTGGATCCCTGGAAAGACGTATTCTTGAGAAATACGGCTACCCAACCGCAGATGGCATGGTTGAAAGTGCATTGCACCACATCAAAATCCTTGAGGACCTTGATTTCCATAATATCATTGTCTCCATGAAGGCATCCGATGTGAACCTTGCAATCGAAGCTTATGAGAAGGCAGCAAGAGCCTTTGATTATCCGCTTCACCTTGGAATCACTGAATCAGGCACATTGTTTGCCGGTACTGTAAAGAGTGCAGCAGGCCTCGGAGCAATCCTCAGCAAAGGAATCGGCAACACAGTGAGGATTTCCTTAAGTGCCGACCCTGTAGAAGAAGTAAAAGTAGCAAGAGAGCTATTAAAGTCATTCGGCCTTGCAGCCAATGCCGCTACTTTGATTTCTTGCCCGACATGCGGCAGAATTGAGATCGACTTGATCAGCATAGCCAATGAGGTAGAGGAATACATCTCGAAGATCAAAGCACCGATCAAGGTGGCCGTTCTTGGATGTGCCGTCAACGGACCTGGTGAAGCTCGTGAAGCTGATATCGGGATTGCCGGCGCAAGAGGAGAAGGATTGCTTTTCCGTAAAGGGGAAATCGTCCGCAAGGTTCCGGAAGAAACGATGGTGGAAGAGCTGAAGAAGGAAATCGATAAAATTGCCGAAGAAAAGCTGCGAGAGGCAGCATTACAAAAATAACCCATAAAAATGCCCGGGAATAAATTCCCGGGCATTTTTTGGCTTTGCATTTTCAAAGCCGTCAAAAGAACGGCAGGATGAAGATGCCAACCAGGATCGAAATTGCCCCGATCACAATTGCCCACGTTCCGATAGCGGATCCTCTTCTGCGGGCCATAAAGCCAAGGACAATCCCGGCTGCTCCGAAAAGAACAGGTAAAATAAACAGCGACAAGATCGAAAGGGCAAGAGCGGAATAGGCAAGCCCTCGTCCTCCAGTTTCTGTACTTTCTTCTTCTGACCTTCTTGTTATAGCAGGCGCAGGTGCAGCGATTTCAGCCGCCGTTTCTTCACGGTAGCTTTCTTCACGTGCAGGTCTGGCAATGGCCGTTATTTCCTGATAGTGCTCTTCACGACCAGAATCGGCAATTGCCGTCATTTCCTGATAGTCCTTTTCACGAGCAGGTTCAGCAATCGCTGTCATTTCCTGATAGTGTTCATCACGAACAGGTGCAGCGATTTCGGTTGCTGTTTCTTCCTGAAAAATCTCGTCACGAGCATCCCTGATCGTGATGACATCCTGCTTAGGTTCAGTAATATATTCAGTACCAATCTGATTTCGTTCTTGGTCTGCCACTTTAATCCCTCGCTTTCTTAAGTGGAGCATTTATTATTGTTTACGGGCAAGAGCGATTTCAACATGCCAATGTTTGTCTAAGTTTCCTATCTAAAAATGAAGAGGCAAACGAATGTGGTGTTTCGCTGGGAAAGTAAATCTTTTGTGTACTTTGAACATTTGGTAAGATGAAGGAAAGATCTTTTGTAAGGAGCAGAATGATGAAAAAACGATTTGGCATCGATATCGATGGTACAGTCACCTGCCCAACGACATTTGTACCATATTTAAATGAAGGATTCGGATTGAATATTACTCTTGATGATATCAAGCAATATGACTTCATGCCGCTTGTTTCTGTAACAAGAGAAGAATTCGCGGCATGGTTCAGTAAAATGGAGCCTGTCATTTATTCACAATCACCTTTGGCTGAAGGAGCCAAGGGTATTTTAAAGAATTGGGAAAAAGAGCATGAATTATATTTTATCAGCGCAAGAGGTACTCATTTGATTGAGCTCACCAAGGAATGGTTCACTGCAAATGAACTGAAGTATCATGATATCCATTTGATCGGTTCACATGACAAAATAGAAGCGGCGAAGCACTATAAGGTCGACATTTTCTTTGAGGATAAACATGATAATGCCGTTGACCTGCATGAAGAACTGCAGATCCCGGTCATTCTGTTTGATACCCCCTATAACCAGGATCCGATCCCAGAAGGCGTCATCCGCGTGAATAACTGGCAGGAGGCTAATCATTGGGTGCAGAAGTGGTTAAGGAATGCATAAAAAAGCCTTATTGGGGCTTTTTTTGTTATCAAAATGTTTTTTCCATATTTTGCGGCTCCTTCACGATTAAAAAAACTCATAACGCCGGCGTTTTTCATGACGAATTTTTTTCTTAAAAAATAACTGGTTCAATTTATTAGCGAAAAAATAGATTTTTTTGGCGGAAATAAGGTTCTTATTGGCGAAAAATTAATTTTATTGGCGAAAATCCATTTTTATTGGCGAATTGGAAATTATCAATGTTTTTTTCCAGTTGTGCCAATCAGGGTCTCTGATGAAGCTTACATTTTTCCATATAAAAAAGACCGGAAAAGATTTCCGACCTTCATTATTGGACGCAATCAGGACAGCGTCCGTAAATTTCAAATTTATGTCCTGAAATATCGTAGCCTTTAAAGCTTGATTCGATATTCCGCATTGGACAGGTCTCGATCTCCTTTGTTTTTCCACAGTCCAGGCAAATGAAATGATGGTGGTGCTCCTTATGCGAGCAGGTGAAGCGAAAATGCTTTTCACCAGACAACTCCGTCATTTCGAGGATCCCTAACTCGACAAACACGCTTAAATTGCGGTAGATTGTATCGAAACTCAATCCTGGATAATTCCCCTTCATTTCTTCAAGTACATCCCGTGCTGTCAAATATTTATCATTATCGGAAAATAGCTGAAGCATATCTTCGCGCTTTCCGGTATGCTTATATCCCTGTTCTTTCAGCAGGTCCATCGCTTCGTTAACGTTCATGATATCACCTCATTAAATGGATCTAGCAGCTGCTTGTTTTTTATACCAAATGGCCAGTACAAGGATGAGGACAGCGATCATGACAATTGTTCCCCCTGGTGCCAGGTCCAGATAGTAGGAGAGAAACAGCCCGCCCAACACGGATATCTCGCCAAACAGGATCGAAAAGAAAATAGTTTGCTTAAACCCTTTTGCAAATCGGATACTGGCTGCAACCGGCAGGGTCATCAAAGATGATACCAGCAGGATTCCGACAATCCTCATCGATGCCGCGATCACCAGCGCTACCATCACGATGAAAATGAAATGCAGCGATTTCGCCGCAATTCCTGTCGCCCTGGCATACTCTTCGTCAAAGGATAAGAGGAAGAGTTCCTTATATAACGAGACAACTACCGCAATGACCAGTATGCTGATGATTAATATAGTCCAAAGATCTGCACGGCTTACCGCGCTGACACTGCCAAATAAATAACTGAATAAATCTGTATTGAAGCCATCCGCAAGCGAAATAAAGATTACTCCCAATCCAATACCGCCAGAAAGGATGATTGGGATCGCCAGTTCCTGATAATGCTTATAGACTGTCCGCAGCTTTTCGATGAACAGGGATCCCCCTACTGAAAAAGCCATTCCCATATAAAGCGGATTTAGTCCGCTGAACAGCATGAATTTCTTTTCAAGCAAGAGGCTCGCGGCGATTCCGGCCAATGTAACATGGCTCAGTGCATCGGCAATGAGCGAGAGCCTGCGGACAACAATGAACACTCCAAGCAGAGGCGCAATGACACCGATGATCATACCGGTCAAAAAAGCGTTCTGCAAAAACTCATATTGCAACAGTCCGCTAATCATGGATATGCGCCTCCTCATGATGGTGGTGATGATGATCATGTGTCAGCACATGGACATCATGACCGTATATTTCGGAGACCTCATTGATCTTCAGCTGTTCGAATTCCTCCGCGCTTCCATGGAAATGCATATTTTTATTCAAACAGGCTACATTCGTCACTTTATCGGAAATCGTCCCGATATCGTGTGTGACAAGAAGAAGCGTAATTCCTTTTTCTTTATTGAGTGAATCCAGCATTTCATAAAAAGAGTTCACATTTTTGGCATCCACGCCAACCGTCGGTTCATCCAGAATGAGAAGCTCAGGTTCGCTGACGAGTGCCCTTGCAATGAAAACTCTTTGCTGCTGCCCTCCTGAAAGCTCACCAATATTCCTGTCCAGGAATTGTTCCATACCAACAGATTCGATTGCCTGTTTGATCTTTTCGTGGTCACTTTTTCTTAAAAATTGGAACAGTCCCAGCTTCTTTGTCAGTCCGCTGGCCACTACTTCGAAC
The DNA here is from genome assembly GCF_003937825.1 of Mesobacillus subterraneus. Lineage (GTDB taxonomy): Bacteria > Bacillota > Bacilli > Bacillales > Cytobacillaceae > Mesobacillus > Mesobacillus subterraneus. The sequence continues at coordinate 177,254 of NZ_RSFW01000012.1, forward strand.
ACGGTGGCAGGGAATCCGGTGTTGAAAGAGTTGGCTTTTTGCGAAACAAAGCCAATCTTATGCTGTTCCCTGAACCTGGAAATGTCCTGGCCAAATAAAGAGATCGAGCCTTTCTGAGGCTTGATGAGGCCCAGCATAAGCTTTAGCAGGGTAGACTTGCCAGATCCGTTCGGTCCGACGATCGCCAGGAAACTGCCCTTTTGGATGGATATATTTATATTTTCAAGTACATTTTCTTTATCGTATCGATAATACAAGTCCTCTACCTGGACAATGTAATCGTTTGTGGTCATGTTCATCACCCGCAAAAAAAATAAGAATCATTCCGATTTACATTTAGTAGTATATCTTTTAAAAGGCATAATGTAAATAAAAGACTTCCCAATGCCAAGAAAAGTGTCACAAAATCCAAACCGGGCTCATACCCTACTATGGAGGAGTGATGATCTTTGGCTATTTTTGAAAATATCATTAACCATAAAATAAGCAATATTACGGCGGATGAACTGCTGAAATATGCCTCTCAATTCAACATTGCCATTACCACGGCACAGGCACAGAAGATCGCCGGGTACTTACGCGGTAAAAAGGTGAACATCTTCAATGATTCAGAGCGTAAAGCCCTGATCAAAGAAATCGCCCGAATCACCAGCCCTGAAACAGCCAGGGAAATCAACAAGCTGTTCGTGAAATTCACTAAATAACCAGAATCATGAAATGTCAAAAGCTGTGGAAAGGATCCACAGCTTTTCTCGTTAACATTCAGTTTAGCCAATCGTGATGAGATCTAGCAGATTCTCTTCAAATTGTTTGTTTTTCAGCATCTCAATCTCATGCTTATACGGTGCCTTCTTATTGTTCTTATCCTCCCCGACAAATGGTGTTTCGAGGATTTTTGGCACATGTGCCAATTGAGGATGGTGGACGATATAGCTAAGGGCATCAAAGCCGATATGGCCGAAACCGATATTTTCATGACGGTCCTTCCTCATGCCTACAGAGTTTTTGCTGTCATTTATGTGGAGGACCTTCAATCTGTCCAGCCCGATGATTTTATCAAATTCATTCAGGACTCCGTCAAAGTCTTCAACGATCGGATAACCGGCATCGTGGGTATGGCAAGTGTCAAAACAGACGGAGAGCTTATCGTTGTGGGTGACTCCATCCATTATCATCGCCAGCTCTTCGAAAGTTTTACCGCACTCTGAACCTTTTCCAGCCATTGTTTCAAGGGCGATCTGGACATTCTCCTTGCCCGTGAGAACCTCGTTGATCCCTTCCACAATCTTCGCAATTCCAAGTTCTGTTCCGGCACCGACATGTGCGCCAGGATGCAGTACAATCTGCTTCGCGCCGAGGGCTTCGGTCCGTTCAATCTCGCTTCGCAAGAACCGGACACCCAGGTCAAAGGTGTCAGGATTCTGTGTGTTCCCAATATTGATGATATAGGGAGCATGGACGACGATTTCAGTGATGCCGTGCTGCTCCATATGGCGGCGGCCCTCTTCAATATTCAGGTCCTCAATCTTTTTCCTTCTTGTATTCTGAGGTGCCCCTGTATAGATCATAAACGTATTTGCTCCATATGAGACAGCCTCTTCACTCGCAGCCAACATCATCTTTTTGCCGCTCATGGAAACATGTGAGCCAATTAACATATCATAATCTCTCCCTAAATGCCTTTATTTCTTTTTCTTCTCGAGGCGGTTTTGACGCTTTTTAATCTTGTCCATTTCTGACTTCATCTTTTTCTTATAGCCAGGCTTCACCTTCTTCGGCTTGGAGACAAGCGACTTCGCAAGCGTTTCGCCAGAAGTTTCTTTTTTCTTCCTGTTTTGGCGCCTGTTGCGCTCCTCAATATCAGTGAATTCACCCTTTTTCAAATCGATATTTTTAAAGGTGATACCCATTTTTTCTAGTCTTACCAATGCATCTTCATCGCTCTGCTCATATACCGTCAGGGCAACACCGGATGAACCGGCGCGTGCCGTGCGTCCGACCCTGTGGATGTAGAAATCCAAGTCTGTAGGCAGCTCATAGTTGATCACATGGCTGATCCCCTGAATATCGATACCTCTTGCAGCCAGGTCAGTCGCAACGAGGTACTGGAATTCAAGGTCCTTGATTTGCTTCATGACCCGCTTCCGTTCACGCGGACTCAGATCACCATGGATACGGCCTACTTTCATTCCTTTTTGGATCAAACCATCAGCAATCTCATCCGCTTTTTTCTTTGTATTGGCAAATACGATTCCAAGATAAGGATTGAAGGCAAGTAATGCTGAGTGCACTAGACCAATTTTATCCCTGTGCCTCGCCGGAAGAAGAATGTGCTCAATCTTTTCCGCCGCAGCCTGCTTAGGATCCACTTGTACATACTTAGGGTTTTCCATGTACTTTTTCAAAAACGGTTTCAGTTTTTCAGGGATAGTCGCTGAGAAAACGAGCATTTGCAGTTTTTCAGGCATTCTTGAAGCAAATTGGTCAATGTCCTCGATGAATCCCATATCAAGCATCAAGTCAGCTTCGTCGACCACCAGGATGTTCGCTGTGTGTACGAAAAGCGCGTTTTCCTGGACCAGGTCATTGATCCTGCCTGGCGTCCCGATGACGATTTGCGGCTGGGTTTTCAGCTTTTCAATTGTCCTCTGCTTGTCCGTTCCGCCAATATAACAGCGTGCAGTGATTTTCTCCTCCTGGGGAGAGTGTTCTGCAACTTTCAGCACTTCGTGGTAAATCTGGTTTGCAAGCTCGCGTGTCGGAGCAGTAATGATAGCCTGCACCTCATTGCGGTTGGCATCAATCTTGTTCATGATCGGCAAAACGTATGCGTGTGTTTTACCTGTCCCTGTCTGTGATTGCCCGATGGCGCTATCACCCTTAAGGACAGTAGGAATTAGTCGTTCCTGGATTTCTGTAGGCTCATAAAAGCCCAGTTTCTTGACTGCATCTATAATGAACGGCTTCAGTTCATAACGATCAAATTTAGTTTCACTCATTGAAAATCTCCTTTTTTCACCCTGGTCCCGTGTTTCACAGGAACATCAGCCTGTTCCGTAAGCTGGTCTTTTTCAGGTTCATCCTGTAATTATAATAAAGATTGCAGAAAATCTCCAATCAGTACTATCTTAACCCTTCCTTGACAAAAAAACAAACCTGTTTCCGTTTATATAGTATTTTCTTAACCCAAACCGGGATAAATGCATACTCTAATAGGAGATGAATTATTTGGAAAGGAGTGGTCATGATGCTACAAGGATCCCGGATGAACCCGCGAGGCATGCAAAATCACTTCATTGGGCCTGGATACATGGGAAGGCCAGGTATGGGACAGCGTCAGATGTACTACCATCCTTATGGACAGATGCCGATGATGCCGCAAGGCCAAATGCCCAGGATGATGGGCAGGGGCCGACCATCCAGACAGGGTGGCGGCGGTCTGCTGGCAAAAATTCTTGGCAAGGGAGGACAAAGCCAGAGAAACGGCCCGGCAGGTCTTTTATCTGGGGGACAGAGTGCTGCCCGAGGTGTAAGCCAGGGAGACGGAATCCTGAAAACCCTCACAGATCCATCTGCGATAAACGGCTTTTTGACCAATACACAAAAAGTTTTAAGTACGGCACAGCAATTTGGACCGATGATCCAGCAATACGGCCCTCTCGTCCGCAACCTTCCTTCAATGTGGAAGCTGTATAAAGGACTGAAGGATCTTCCGGATGCCGATGAACAATCGAAAGAAGAAACAAAAGAATCATCAGAACAAGTGGAAAACACCGGTGAAAAGAAAACTGAGAAAACAGCCAGAAAGCGTTCGAAGAAGAAAACCAGTGAACATGCAGCAAAGAAACCTTCAATGAATGGCGGATCTTCTCCGAAACTGTTCATATAACCTTATCGGTTTTCCCCCTTCTGGAAACTGCCTTTTGTAATCTTTCTATAAGTCTTATATAATGTAAGAGAGAATCAGAGGTATTCGCAGGAGGATGACTCAATGAATGTAATTAAAATATCGCCACGCGGTTATTGCTATGGCGTTGTTGACGCCATGGTCATTGCACGGAACGCAGCATTGGACAAAAGCTTGCCGCGTCCTATATATATACTCGGAATGATTGTCCATAACAAGCACGTCACCGATGCATTCGAAGAAGAAGGCATCATCACACTGGACGGGAATAACCGTAAGGAAATCCTTGAAAAGGTCGAAGGCGGAACTGTTATTTTCACAGCACATGGAATCTCCCCTGAAGTCAGGGAACTCGCCAAGCAAAAAGGACTTGTATCAATTGATGCGACTTGTCCAGATGTAACGAATACACATAACCTCATCCGTGAAAAAGAGAAAGAAGGATTTGAGGTCATCTATATTGGCAAGAAAGGACATCCTGAGCCGGAGGGTGCTGTCGGCGTGGCACCAGGAATCGTCCATCTCGTCGAAACCGCAGCAGATGTTGAGGCACTTGATCTCCATGCGGAAAAGCTGATTGTGACCAACCAGACGACCATGAGCCAATGGGATGTTGCTGAAATCATGAAAAAAGTGAAGGAAAAATTTCCTCACGCTGAGGTCCATAAAGAAATCTGTATGGCCACACAGGTGCGCCAGGAGGCAGTTGCAGAGCAGGCGAAGGAAGCGGACGTCCTCATCGTCGTCGGGGATCCTAAGAGCAATAACTCCAACCGTCTTGCGCAAGTCTCTGAAGAAATTGCCGGAACAAAAGCCTATCGGATTGCTGATATTACTGAACTGGATATCGAATGGCTCAAGGATGCCAGCACAGTCGCAGTCACTTCTGGCGCTTCGACACCGACACCGATAACAAAAGAGGTTATTTCATTTATCGAACAGTTCGATCCGGAAAACGAAGCAACCTGGACAAGAGAGAAAAAAGTACCGTTAAACAGAATCCTGCCCAAGGTCAAAAAGACTGGAGCAAACGTATAAAATTATCAGAAAGCCGCCTGGAGCCAATATGCTCCAGGCGGCTTTTTTAGGAAGGACTAGTGATATCCTATATAAATGTAAAAGGATCGGTCTCTATCTCCGAAGGTATGAAGCTGACTTCAAATCCTTTTTCTTTGCAGAGTTGATCCATGACTTCTGCAAGCCCTTTTTTCATGATTTTCTCGACATTATGGCCAGGATCGATCATGTTCAAGCCAGCCATGATCGCGTCGTGAGCGGTGTGATAATAAATATCTCCAGTTATATATACATCAGCTCCGCGGAACTTTGCCTGGGAATAATATTTATTTCCATCCCCGCCCAGAACCGCCACTTTTTTTATTTTAGAATCCAAATCACCGATAACCCGGACTTTATCAACACCTAGCGCATCCTTTACGAATTTCGCGTATTCTGCTAATGTTGTTTCCTCCACTTGACCGATCCTGCCAAGGCCCAGCTGATCGCCGGTATTTTCAAGACGATATACATCATAAGCCACCTCTTCATAAGGATGAGCTTTAATTATCGCCTGAATGACTTTTCTTTCAATGCTTTGAGGGAAAATCGTTTCGATACGCACTTCCCTTACCGCTTCAAGCTTCCCTTGCATACCGATATGGGGATTTGTATTCTCTCCAGGAAGGAAACGGCCTTCCCCTGCTCCGGAAAATGAACAGTGACTGTAATTTCCAATTGCACCGGCACCTGCATTCCCGAGGGCATCCCGAACTTTATCGGCATCTGTTTCCGGAACGAAAACGACCAGCTTCTTAAGCTTTTCCTCATATGTAGGAACAAGGACTTGAGGATGTTTCAAACCAAGGGCATTGGCAAGGAGGTCATTGACGCCTCCTCTGGCTACATCCAAATTTGTATGGGCAGCATATACAGCGATGTCATGCTTGATCAGCTTGGCAATCATTCTTCCCGCAGGCGTATCTGTGGCAATTTTCTGCAGAGGGCGGAAAATTGGCGGGTGATGGGCTATGATCAGTTGAACGTTTTTTGTGATTGCCTCCTCCACCACTTCCTCGGTAACATCGAGGGCAATCAGGACATTCTCAATAGACTGATTAAGACCTCCGATTTGCAATCCGATTTTGTCTCCCTCCATCGCATAAGCCTTGGGTGAAAATTGTTCAAATAGCTGGACTACTTCATGACCATTCACTTTTTTCACTTTAGCGCCTCCTCTGCCATGTCGATTTTCTTTTGCAGTTCATCCCGCTTGCTGGCCGCCTCCTCATTCTGTGAGGCTTGCTCAAGCTGATTTAAAATACGTTCCCAGTTTTTCTTTTCAGCTCTCCATTTTTCCTTGAATACAGTCGTCTTTTCTTTTAACAAGAACGGCCCGAACAGGATTCCTTTCTCAATCTGCGTTTGTTGATAAGGCTTGAGCGGGTCTCCTTTTTCAGCCACAAGGATTTCATAGATCTTCCCATCTTCCTTGAGGACCTCCTCGTCCACGAGCTCCCATCCATTATCAATCAGCCAGCTGCGGACTGCGAAGCTGCCGACGTTTGGCTGGAGCACAAGCCGACTGACCCCCTCAAGCTTCTCTTTCCCATTTTCAAGGATTGTCGAGATCAATGTACCTCCCATGCCTGCTACTGTGATGCAATCCACCTCGCCAGGCTCCATCACTTCCAGGCCATCTCCTTTCCGGACCGAAATTTGTTCTGTTAGATTCTCAGACTGTACCTGCTCAAGAGCTGATAGATACGGCCCCTGTGCAACTTCGCCTGCAATCGCGAATGGAACGATGCCTTTGTTTACCACATTGCACGGAAGGTATGCATGGTCAGATCCTATATCCGCAATCCTGGATCCTTCAGGAATTTTATTTGCAACGGCCTCGAGCCGGTTTGATAGCCTTTCAGCATTCATTCAAGTCACCTTCTAAATCATATTTTGCTTTTATAAGTATATGAAAACCTGCCGCCCCTTGTCCAATTTCCCGGCAATTTAAAAAGAAAGGCCCTTTGCATTCGCAAAGAGCCCACTTCGATTATTTCAATTCATTTGCCAGCCATTCAGCCATTTGATCTTCCTTGCCTGCTGCCAGACCTGGAGGCATCGCGCCTTTACCATTTACCAGGATATCCTTGATTTCGTCCTGGGAGTACTTGCTGCCAACGCCTTCTAATGAAGGACCAGAAACACCTTCATACTGGTTTCCATGGCACATTGCACAAGACTGTTGATAGAAATCCTCAGGATTCATCTCTGCCGTTTCTTCAGTCTTTTCGCCGCCTTCGCCTTCTTTCGCCAGTTCCTTAGAATCACCAAGGCCCTTAAAAGAAAGCAGGAACATCAAGCCGAGTCCCATAACCATAATCAATACGAATGGGATAATTGGATTGCGATTCATCGTATACCCTCCTTATGTATAACATCCACTTTAAATAATAATTTCACACAGCTTTTATTTTACTTGAAAAACGTTTACAGGGAAAGTAAAAAAGCAAACTTTGTCACACTTGTTCACAAATTAGACAAAAAACTCCATCGTTTGATGAAGTTTTTTTGTTATTGGCATATATAGATTCCCCAGTTAGCAACCAATTAATCTTGCGATGACCATTTTTTGCACTTCTGAGGTACCTTCGCCGATTTCCAGCAGCTTTGCATCCCTCATATAGCGTTCCACCTCATACTCGCGCATATAGCCGTAACCCCCATGAATTTGAACAGCCTCATCAGCCACTTCCATCGAGATTTCAGATGCATAGAGCTTGCACATAGACGCTTCCTTGGAGAACGGACGGCCCTGATCCTTCAGCCATGCTGCTTTGTATACCATATTTCGAGCAAGTTCGATTTTCATTGCCATCTCAGCTAGTTTAAATTGTGTCGCCTGGAACTGCGACAGCGGACGTCCGAATTGCTGCCTCTCTTTTGCGTACTGAAGGGCTTTTTCATATGCTGCCTGAGCGACACCGACTGCCATGGCACCAATCCCGATCCTGCCGCCATCAAGGGTTACGAGGAATTGCTTGAAGCCCTCGCCCTTCTTGCCAAGCAGGTTTTCAACTGGCACATGGACATCTTCCATCACCAGCTCAGTAGTATTGGAGGCGTTCAGACCCATTTTTTCATAGTTATCAATGACGCTGAAACCAGGCGCATCGGTTGGTACGATAATCGCACTGATTTCCTTCTTACCGTCTTTGCTGCCAGTAATAGCCGTCATGGCCAAATGCTTCGCATAGCTTGCATTCGTGATGAAGCTTTTATTCCCATTGATGATGTACTCACCATTCTCTTCTTTAGCTGTCGTCTGGGTTCCTCCTGCATCTGAGCCAGCGTTCGGTTCAGTCAAACCAAAAGCACCCATTGACTCTCCTGTACAGATTGGTGTCAAATATTTTTGCTTCTGCTCTTCTGTTCCAAATAGATTGATTGGCGCACCACCCAGTGATATATGGGCAGAGTACGTAATCCCTGTCGAGGCACAAGCCCTGCTCAATTCTTCCGTAACGATCGCAAAGCTCACCGTATCGGCCCCAGCACCGCCATATTCTTCCGGGAACGGCAAGCCGAGCATGCCAAGCTCCCCAAGCTTTTTGAAGATTTCTGTCGGAAATTGTTTGGTTTTATCTCTTTCAATCGCCCCCGGAGCAACTTCTTCCTCCGCAAACTCCCTGATCGTTCTTTTTATCATTGCCTGTTCTGATGTCAAATCAAAATTCATTTCCATCCCCCTTAAAACATTGAATGCGTTTACATTCTTAATTATAAGGGGGAATAAACAATTTTCTCAACATTTAAAAACTTTTAAATTTTTAATTATTATATAAATATAATAATTAACAGG
>NZ_RSFW01000013.1 GCF_003937825.1 Mesobacillus subterraneus
TTGTAAAATAAATCAAAACAATACCTATAACATATACAATAAACTTTTTCAGAGAATCTTCCTTTTTAATATATAAATAAATTAAAAAGGGAGCTAGAAAATACCCCCAAGTATTCTCATTCAATATTACATTTCTATCTATAACTTCAAGCTCAACTATTATTAAAAAAATTACTCCAACTATAAATGCAATAAAGTAATAACGCTTCAAAATTTCGTTTAATATATTGCTTCTTATAAGGGAAAATCCTATATAACTTATAATAAATATAAGAAAATAATTTAAGCTCTGTTGTAAAATGTAATCATATCTAGGTAAAACATAAAATTTATCTAAAACCCAATTAAAAATAATTATGAGAATAATAAATATAGCATGGTAGTTATTCTTTATATTAATTTTCAACCGCCTAATCAAAATGAAAATCAATATAAAGAATAATGAATATATTATTAAATAAATTTCATTCGATATTCCATTTGGATTACCAACTGATTTTAAATAATATTTACTAAATGTAAGATATGTAAGTAATAAAGACATTAGCCATAACTTTGCATTAAAAATTTTATTCTCATTTGCCATTTAATAACCTTCCTATACAAAAATATTTCGTATTTTATATTTATATAGCTACTAAAATATAGAATAAATTATATTCAAAAAGAAAGCTAATTTAAATTAAATAAGGAAGAGTGAATTTTATAATCACTCTTCCCAATTCACAAAAAAAATGGCATTTATTTAACTCGATAATAACTTACATACCAGTCAGCAAATTCCTGTAACCCTACCTCTATTGGGGTCTTAGGTTTAAATCCTACATCCTTCTGTAATTTCTCCGTTGATGCAAAAGTAGCTGGGACGTCTCCTGGTTTAATTGGTTCATAAATTTTTTCAAACATTATTTCTTTACCAAGTGCTTTACTTAACGCCTTTTCCAAGGTTTCAACAAACTCCATTAATTTTACCGGCTTGTTATTCCCAATATTATACAAATTATGCGGAACTGTATCTGCAGGTGAATTGCTTATCACTCGCTCGATACCTGTTACAATGTCATCTATATAAGTAAAATCCCGATAAAGGTCGTTATTAGTATCGCCGTTGTTAAAAATTTTTATTGGCTCTCCAGCAAAGTATTTATCCGTAAAACCAAAGTAAGCCATATCTGGCCTTCCCATCGGTCCATATACTGTAAAGAAACGTAGGCCGGTGGCCGGAATTTTATACAGATGACTATAAGTATGAGCCATTAACTCATTTGTTTTTTTTGTTGATGCGTATAGCGAAACTGGTTGATCTACAAAATCCGTTTCTTCAAACGGTACCTTTTTATTCGATCCATACACCGAACTGGAAGAAGCGTAGACTAAATGGTCAACCGGATTATGCCTGCAAGCTTCTAGAATATTATAAAATCCATTTACATTGCTTTGGATATAAACATCAGGGTTTTCAATGGAATACCTTACTCCTGCCTGAGCTGCAAGATTCACTACTATATTAGGTTTGTACTCTTTAAATACTCCATTTATAAACTCTTTATCTGAGATATCTCCCTTAATGAATGAGAATTGCTCAAATGGTTCAAGTTTCTTTAAACGAGAATATTTTAGGTTGATATCATAATAGTCATTAACATTATCAATCCCTATTACCCGACAACCCTGTTCCAATAAGTTCTTTGAAAGATAATAACCAATAAAACCTGCTGCTCCTGTTATTAAATATAATTTGTCAGGATTTAATGTCTTGTACTGCATTTTTTTTCGTCTCCTTTAATAATCCACGTTTAGCAGGAGCTCTACCAATTGAATAATATTCTACACCTGCCTGTTCCATTTCTTTAACGTTATATATATTTCTACCATCATATACCAAAGGAGTCTTCATTAATTCTTTATAATTTTCTGGATTTACTGCTTTAATTTCTCCCCATTCCGTAAAAATAAAACAGACATTAGCGTCTTTTAATGCATGTTCAATGTTGCCCACATAAGTAATACTTCCCTTTCCGTTTTTTCCTTCAGGATGAACCTGAGCAAAGTTTTTTGCTCCAACAGGATCATAAGCAAAAATATCAGCCCCTTGTTTTAATAATAAGGGAATATTTTCAAGAGATGCTGCTTCTCTCAAATCATCTGTTCCCGGCTTGAAAGTCAACCCTAACACTGCCACCTTTAATCCATTAAAAGTAATAAGTCTTTCGCTTGCCTTTTTATACAACAACGTTTTCTGTTTTTGGTTTACATCAATAGCAGCCTGCACAGTTTTAAGTTCATAACCATATTGTTTAGCAATGTTATCCAGGGCCTTGGTGTCTTTAGGGAAACACGAACCCCCAAAACCAATCCCTGCATTTAAAAACTTACTTCCAATTCGGGCATCGAAACTCATTCCTCGAGCAACATCTTGTATGTCAGCGCCTACTAATTCACATAGATTTGCAATATCATTCATATATGAGATTTTCAAGGCCAAGAAATCATTTGATGCATATTTTATCATTTCAGCAGATCTTCTGTTCACAGATACAATCGGTAAATTGAAAGGTTCATATATATTCATTAATAGACTTTCAGCCCATTTACTTTCCGTTCCTATAATAACCCTTTCAGCGTGCAGTGTATCATGAACGGCAGATCCTTGTGCCAAAAATTCGGGGTTAGAAGCCACCTCTACCCTAACATTGTTCACTAAAAAATCATTGATAAATTGTTCTACCTTATCATTAGTTCCTACTGGTACGGTTGATTTCACTACTACAAGGCAGTCCTTTTCTATTGATTCAGCAATTTGTCTTGCAACGGTTGCTATATACGATAGATTAGCAGAGCCGTCAGACTGTTCAGGAGTGCCAACACCAATGAAGATTGCATCTGCATCTTTATAAGCTGACCTAAAATCAGTAGTATAATCGATCCTTCCCTCTTCAAAATTCTTCTGCATTAATTCTTGCAGACCAGTTTCATATATTGGAGAAACACCAGATTTCATTAATTTTATTTTTTCTTCATCTATATCAACACAGGTTACTTGGTGGCCAACTTCCGCAAAACAAACACCGGCTACCAAACCAACATATCCTGTTCCCGCCACTGCTATTTTGTACATTTTTATTACGTCCTTTACTCTATCGTTTATATAAAATTTGATTTTCAAAAAAATTCAATTGACTAGCATAACTTTTTTTAAGAAAAAGCTCCTTTGTTTTTTAAATACAGAAGGAGCTTCTTTAAGCTTTATTTTATTTTTTCTTCTGGTTGGTAATAACTTAAATACTCACCTTACAATATCTCTTTCATCCACTCTTTATTGTTAGTATACCACTGAATTGTCTGCTTGATTCCCTCTTCAAACGTATACATAGGTGACCAACCTAATTCACTAGTGATTTTTGTATTATCAATTGCATATCTTCGATCATGTCCTAATCGATCCTGAATATGTTTTATTAAGTTTTCACTTTTTCCAAGAGAATTTACTATCAGTTTAACTATTTCAATATTTTCCTTTTCATTGTTACCACCAATATTATAGATCTCTCCGTTAGTTCCTTTATGAAGAACCGTATCAATAGCTCTACAGTGATCCTCGACATGTAACCAATCCCGAACCTGTTTACCATCTCCATATATAGGTAATTCCTTTCCCATTAACCCATTACTAATCATTAACGGGATCAATTTCTCAGTAAATTGATATGGTCCGTAATTATTTGAACAACGGGTAATGTTAACAGGTATCCCATAAGTTTCATGGTATGCCCGAACAATTAAATCTGCAGAAGCTTTCGATGCTGAATAAGGACTATTAGGTGCAAGAGGAGTTTCTTCAGTGAAATAACCGGTTGGACCTAATGTACCATATACCTCGTCAGTTGAAACCTGGATATACTTTACTCCTTGTTTAAATTTACGACTATACTTATCCGTAGGAGTTACCTTCCAATAATCTTTAGCTACATCGAGTAGGACTTGTGTTCCTAGGACGTTTGTTTTTAGGAAGATTTCTGGATTTAGAATGCTTCGGTCTACATGAGATTCGGCAGCAAAGTTTATAACCACCTGAATATCTTGCTGTTGAAAAATCTTAACCAATAAATTCCGATCAGAAATATCACCTTTAACAAAGGTATACCTTTCAAGACCTTCAATTTCTAATAGGTTCTTTAAGTTACCCGCATAAGTTAAATTATCTAAATTAACAATGTTATAGTTATGATTTATAAGCATATACCTTATAAAGTTTGAGCCAATAAAGCCTGCTCCACCAGTGACTAATATATTCACGATTGAATTTTCACCTCATTTTTATCTACTGATTCAACTATTTCCATTAAATATTGCCCATAATCAGTTTTTTGTAATGGCTGGGCTAATTTCAAAAGATGTGTCTTTCCAATATAACCCTTTCGAAATGCAATCTCTTCAATACAGGCAATATAAAGTCCTTGACGTTTTTGAATTGCTTCAACAAAGTTGGATGCTTCGAGAAGTGATTCTTGTGTTCCCGTATCTAGCCATGCTAATCCACGACCAGCAAGTTCAACATTTAGTGTTCCATTTTCTAGATAATAATTTATAACAGAAGTTATCTCTTTTTCTCCTCTAGGTGAAGGCTTCACCTTCTTAGCTATATTTACTACATTACTATCAAAAAAATATAAGCCCGGCACCGCAAAAGAAGATTTAGGTCTCTCCGGTTTCTCTTCTATTGTCACTGGCCTACCATTATCATCTACTTCGACGACTCCATATGCTCTGGGATCTTTCACAAAACATCCAAATATTGTTGCTCCTCCATTTTTCAACTTAGCAATTTCCATGAGACGATTTCCAAAATTTGAGCCATAAAAAATATTATCTCCTAAAACCAGTGCTACAGAGGAATCACCAATAAATTTCTCACCTATAATAAAAGCCTCTGCGAGTCCGTTGGGTTGTTCTTGTATAGCATATTCAAATGACATCCCAATATCACTACCATTTCCAAGCATCTCTTCAAAAACCCCAATATCCCTTGGGGTGGAGATAATTAAAACCTCTCTTATGCCTGCTAACATTAAAACAGACAATGGATAGTAAATCATAGGTTTGTCATAAACGGGAAGTACTTGCTTTGACACTGCTTTTGTTAATGGATAAAGACGCGTCCCGGATCCACCTGCTAAGATAATACCTTTCATTACTTTTCCCCCTTGTTATGTTAAACAGAAGAAACTATCATTAAATTAGAAGAAGTTACTTGACCTTTTCGTTACTTTATATTCACGAAATATCCTACTGAACATATTTGTAATAATTTATGTGGGAAACCTTTTGAAGACGAATTGACCTAGTTTATTTAAACTATCCCTAATGCGAACCCTAACTATAAAAAGGCTAAAAGTTAGGATTAAAATAGTTCAAGAATATTGAGATAATACCCTTTGAACCACTATAAACATAATTAAGTAACTCAATGTACTTACAATGGTATATAAGATGATTGTTTCAATCGGGCTAAAGTTAAGAAAATGAGAACAAATAAAAACAAGAAAAATTAATAGTAGTCTAAATATGTTCAAAACTAAACTGATATTTTGCCTCTCTATTACTTCGAAAATACGACCCGAGGGTAGAATAACAAAATGCGCATAGGCCACAAAAGCTAAAATTTGAGCATAAACCCCCGCCTCATACCAATATGAGCCAAACACAAGACTGAATAACAAAGGGCCAAAAGTAACAAAAATTAATAAAGGAATAAGGGCAATTAAAGCTAGTTTTTTGGATAGTTCCATTGATAATTTCTTAATTTTTTTAAAATTATTATTTCCTATGCTAGCGACTTCTGAATAAAAAACTTGTGAAACAGATATAGCAAGTAAACTAATAGGCAAACTAATAATAGAATTTGCTAATCCATATAAGCCTGCTGTTGAAGTACCAAATAAAAACGTTAAAAATATAATTGGGGCTTGATCTCCTGCAGTATAAACATAATTACTTGGTGCAGAATATAATGGGAATTTAATATATCGTACTAATTGTTTTTTTATCTCATTTAACTTTATCGTTTTTATGAAGTTTCTTCTCTCTCTTATTATTGGTGCAGAAAGTTTAAATATCCCACTGCTTTGACCAATAATCTGACCAAGAACCAACCCCAGAGACCCAATACCCAACAGTCCTAAACCTATTTTACTTATATTAGATAACACACTTTGAGTAACTTTTGTTTTAGTTACTACATTGAAGTCTTTAACTCTCAAAGCCCAATGTAAAAGAATATTGTACCCACCAATAAAAAGAATACCTAGAGAAATCAAATATTTATAGCTTATTAATGACTCGCTTTTTAATAGGTATAACAATTGATCTCCCCAAAGTGAAATTACCAGGGTAAATAATACAAAAAATGTTAGCAAAATGACAAAGGAACCTACAATTAAGTTATTAGCCGAAGAATTATCTTTTGCAATTGGAATTGCTTTTTGATAATCTAACGAAGCCCCAATACTCAAGAGGAGTAGTAACGAAGCATAGACTGAAAGAATTCCGTACTCCTCTGGGGTATATATTCTTGTAATAATAGGAGACATAGCAATAGTAAATACTTGAGCAAAAGCTGTACCGCTCGTTACCATTAAAATATTTTTAGCAAATTGATTTTCTAGCAACTTATTAAGCTTCCTCACTACTTATCCCCTCTTCTGTGGCCAGGATTCGGGGTAAAAATCAGTACTGTACCGATTTTTCATAACCCTAGGGTAAATTACTTTTTTATTGTTCCTGTTTGTAATAGTACTTTTTAATAAATTCTACCACCGTTTGAACATCATTAGTACTAAGACCAAAGTACATTGGTAATCTTAACAAGCGTTCGCTCTCGCATGTAGTATACCTATCATCGCCATTAAACTCTCCATATACCATTCCTGCTTCTGCAGTATGGAGAGGAATATAATGAAATGCTGTTTGAATCTCACTTTCTTTTAAGTACTCAATAAGTTTCGTTCTCTCTTGAAGGTTTCGGCATTTAATATAAAACATGTGTGCGTTATGTTTACATTCGTTTGGAATAATTGGTAACTCTATCAAACTCTTCTCTTCAAGTTCTTTCAACCCTTTGTAATAACCATTCCAAACTTCTAGTCGATGTTCATTTATTTTAGAGGCATTCTCCAATTGTGCATATAAAAATGCAGCATTTAATTCACTTGGAAGAAATGAACTACCAATATCCACCCATGTGTACTTGTCAACTTGCCCACGGAAAAACCTACTACGATTTGTTCCTTTTTCTCGGATAATCTCAGCTCGTTCCAAAAACTTTTCGTTTTGAATAAGGAGAGCTCCTCCTTCCCCCATTGAATAATTTTTGGTCTCGTGAAAACTAAAGCAACCAAGGTCTCCAATAGTTCCTAGAGCTTTTCCCTTATATTCTCCCATCACACCTTGTGCTGCATCTTCCACCACATAAAGGTTATAACGTTTTGCTATATCCATAATTGTATCCATTTCACATGAAACTCCTGCGTAGTGTACAGGGATAATAGCTTTAGTTTTTTCTGATATAGCACCTTCGATTAAAGTTTCATCAATGTTCATTGTATCTGGTCTTATGTCTACAAACACTATTTTAGCTCCACGAAGAACAAAGGCATTAACTGTTGAAACAAAAGTATATGATGGAGCAATAACTTCATCCCCAGGCTGTATATCAAGTAATATTGCCGCCATTTCTAATGCATGGGTACAAGACGTTGTTAGAAGAGCTTTTGGGGTTTTAAAGTTTGATTCAAACCAATCATGACAACGTGAAGTAAAAGGGCCGTCACCACTAAGTTTTTGATTATTCACAATTGCTTCTTCAATGAACATTATTTCTCTTCCAATAAAAGGTGGTTTGTTAAATGGAATCATCGAAATTCTCCCTTAGTTAAGTAATACCAATGATCAATACTGTTAATTGTATAGCCATTTCTAATATAGGCGTTTAGTGCAATTATATTAGTCCCTTGAGTAGAGACCTTAATACCATCTAGTCCACTTTTAAATGCAACATTATCTACATAATTTAATAGTAACTGAGAAATACCTCTCCCTCTAAAATTAGGCAAAACGCCTAAAAGGCCGATTATTAGATGGCTATCGTTTCTTTTATATGTTATAAAGCCTGCAAGTTCGTCGTCAATAAAATACCCTATACACTGATCATCCATTTGTCCTCTTATACTATTAATTAACCAAGTATAATAAAATTTATTTACTTTATCAGAAGGAAAAATATTATACCTAGTGTACACTCCATACAGCTCAAAAAAAATGTGTTCGTATGGTTCTAAATCTGATAGCGACAACACTTTAAAGTTATGTGGAATTTTAATAATTTTTCTTTTGTTTTTTTTAAATAGAGTAATTTTACTTTCTTTAAATCCAAACCCCTTATCTTCCAATTCACCAATAAAGGATATGTCCCTAACATTGACCAATGCTTGAACTAAATAGCATTGATTATTTAACTGCTTTAAATCTAGTGTCTCGATATTATTAAGGTGATACACATTAACACCCCAAAAATCAGAGTCCCATTGCAACTTCCGCATATTTCCTCCTTTTTCTCATGTTTTAATCTTCATGCAGAAAAAATTTTTCCCCAATCCGAAGCTAGTTTATCCATTGAAAAAGCTTCCTTCATAATCCTTTTATTCGATTCTTTGTCTTTAATTGAAATTGGATCAAATATATCATTAAATTCTTTATTTGCACTATAAACTACTAATCCATGGTTTTCACAAAAATCCCAAGTGGTAATATCAGTGCGAATATATACTTTTTTTCCTAGCCCAAGTAAAGTTGTAATGTTCCCTAATGCCCTTTGTCTTCGATGATTGAAGATTGCTACATCTATTTTACCTAATAAATTCACATAATCTTGAAATGGTATAAAGTTTACTATAGGAAAAAAGCGTTCTTTTCCGAATATATCAAGACCCTTAAGTATGACTTTATCAATATAATCTTTTTCCCCTGAATATGATAATGGACATATAATAATTATATTAGAATTTTTAAATTTAGCTAACTTTTCAAAAACCTCGATATGTTCATTTGTAGTACAAGCTGAGTTCCCTACTTGTATATAAAGCTTGTCTTTTTCCTTAGTTATTTTACTTAGATCAATGTCTTTGTATAAATTACTAGGATATAAAAAACAGTAATAATATTTTCCTTTTGCCTGGTACCACTCCCTAGCTAATTCATAATCACCTTTTACTTGGGTAATCATTCCGCCCACGTTCTTTATGATGAGTTTCCTGGTAAAATCATATATTGTGTTTCTAATACTTCTCTTTTTTAGAATATGAAAATATAAGTCTCCTCCCCATATTATCCAGTTGGTTTTTTTAAGAAACCATGGTTGAAAAAGAAGCAACAATATCATGTAAAAATCTAAACCATGAAGATATATTCTTTTTGCCATATACATTTTCTTGATTAACCTGAAGATAGAATGGAACTTTAATGATAACACTTGAATATTCTTTTCAGAGCCTATACTTTCATTTTTATTTATTACTACAAAATTATGGTCAAATAGACAAAAATTATTTTTAATAAAATAATAATATGAGGTTGAAAACTTACAGTTCTCATCCCTTGAAAATAAATGTAAATATTTCACTATCACACCTCTAAATTTCACATCTAGTTACCATTAGCTCATAAGTTTAATCAATTACTAAAGCCACTACGTAAGCATCTACGTTATTAAAAACATTAATCAAATAGTACATTGACATACGGCAAACCTGCACTGGCTAATTCCACATTAATAAAGATATATATTTTTAGGACTAAATAAGTGATCAACCCGATCTTTATAGGGGCATAATAAATGGAATTGAAATTTCTTACAGAATAAGCCTTTAGCAGAGAAGGTATTAAGGTATATACAATGGGTAAAAAATATAAAAGCATTCTATATAAAATTGAGTACTTCAGTTGTAAAGGGATTATAACAAAGGCTAATGGAAGAATTGTAATTAAAGTTTTATTAAATGAATTAATCTCTATTAATTCCCTATACTTGTATACAGAAAGTAAAAAAACTATAAAGATAATTAAATATGTCTGTAAAGCAATACCTTCTTTATAATTTATATATACATAGTATTTCCCATTACCTATGATTGTTTCTACAACATTTATTGAAATAAACGCTAATATTGTTGTTAATAATACCCATATTATCAATCGAGTAAAGCTCATTTTTTTTCTCAACATCATACTTATTGCTATCATTGGTAACAAAATTACTGAAGATATGTGAATACTTAATGCGAACAATGATAGAATTACAGCTTTTACATACTTCTCCTTATATATTAAAATATAGACCATCAATCCGATAAATACCGCTATTATAACTCTTGTTGTGTTAAAACTATTTATTATTAATGCTAGTAATAAAAATAATGAGAATAAGGTAGAAATATTCCTTGTCATGTATTTGGCATATTTCACAAGCATTAAGAACAACGCTGTATAAATTAAGAATAGTACAACCTTATAATCATCAGTAAAATTTCTAACCAGCCAAATCATTGTGGCATATCCAAACTCATAATTTTGGAAGTTTAATGATTCAATCCAGGTCCCTTCTGAACCGATAAAGTAGAGTTTATAAGCCATTGCATCGATTCCACCATATCCCTCATCAATTAAGCGGAATACAGTAAAAAGTATAAATACCAAATAACTTTGGAATAAAATATAATTTCCTAATATATTGTAATGAAAAACCTTATTACTACCGTATGCGATTGTTTTTGGGGGCGAAAGACGCACCGAAATAAATATTAAAAGAGTTATTATTACTAGTATAATTATATACGGCAAACGCTCCACTAGATTCTCTCCTCTATTCCCCAAAAATGTATTAAAAGTATAATAAACATAATTTAGTTATTGATTTTTATTGCTAATCTTTTTAAACTTTCATAGAATTCATTTCTTCTAATAGTTATCTTATCTATAGTATACTCTCTAGCCTTGGCAACATTTTCTTTACTCATTAATTCGAGTTTTTCAGGAGAATTTAGCAATTCAATAATTTTGTTAGTAAAACCATCGACATCCAACGGATCATATAAGTTTTCTTTATTCAATAATTCGGGAATCCCATTTACAGGTGTTGAAAGGCAAGGTAAACCTACCGCCATAGCCTCTATAATTGCTCTGGGTAAACCCTCTGCCTTTGTTGGGAAAACGAACAAATCACCTTGTAATAAGGTTTCCCTTACTTTCTGTGATGATGATAATAATCCTGTAAAAGTAATATGATCTTTAACACCTAGTTCCTCAGAAATCCGCTCAAAATATGGTCTTCTACTACCATCACCTATAAATACTACATTAACTTTATATTTTTTTTCTCTTAGTTTTTTCAATATTTTAATTAATGTTTCATGACCCTTATTATCATTATTTATGCTATTTGCAGTATGAACAATGGTGAAATTCTCTTTTTTCTCAGTTGTATAACCTCTAGGATGAGTTAAATATGTGACAGGCAAATCAATAGTAGAGTAATAACTTTCAAAAAAAGCGTTGCTATTTCCGTATATACTAGCAGAAGAGGGATATTTACTTTGTAAATACTTTTGTGTTACATAAGAAACACCATTCGCCTTTCTTACTGCTTCCTTGAGTTTCCAGGTATAAAGAAACTGAGCAATTTTATTAGAAGCGTAAGCATCAAATGGATCAGCAACAACTTCAAGAGCATAAGGTTTTCCTAATTTCTTGAAATACTTTAATACCATAAAAGCAGAAACAGATGGTAACCGTATTAATGCACATTCTGCATTTTTAACAGCATCTCTAGCAGCTTTTCTAAATTTGAAATAATGCGTAATATACTGTTTCATCCCTCGCATATATGGTAATTCAGCTACAGTTACATGAGGCCCATTTACTTGAAGGTACCCCTCTACTTCACTAAAGTCTGCAGACTTGGTTCTGGATACAATGACAACATCATCAAAAACTGTCAAATAACGAACCCAAAATTTATACCCATATATTGTTTTGCACCAATACCTGCCATCTGGTGTTCTAAGAAATAAAGAATCCGCTGCTACTAAAAGTTCCATCTATTACTTCCTCCATACAACTCTATTAACATAATCCGTGTAAGATAATATAACTCTAAGCACCTTATCTGAAACATTCGGCATACTGTAATCCGCTACGGGTCTTAATGATACATCCTCTTGGGTTTCTAATATTTCTAGACCTTGTAAGATTCTTTCCTTTTTTAGTCCTACCATCATAACTGAAGCTTCTTCCATTGCTTCTGGCCTTTCATGAGCTTCTCTAATATTAAGCGCTCTAAATCCTAAGATTGATGATTCTTCACTAATTGTTCCACTATCGCTAAGTACAGTTTTAGCTTTAATTTGAAGCTCTACATAATCATTGAAACCCAGTGGTTTTAACGTTTTAACAAGCGGGTTAAAAGATACACCTGTGGATTCAATCATTTTTTTAGTTCTCGGGTGTGTACTCACAATAACAGGAAGATTATATTCTTCAGCTATCGCATTTAAACTCCCCACCAAATCTAGAAAATTAGTTTCTGAGTTAATATTTTCTTCTCTATGGGCTGAAACAACAAAGAACTGTCCTTCCTTAAGTTCCAATCTTTCTAAAATATCTGATTGATTAATGTCGTCTTTTCTAGAGTTAAGCACTTCAAACATTGGGCTTCCGGTCTTAATTATTCTATCTGCTGGTAGCCCTTCTCTTAGCAAATATTCCCTAGCAATATCACTATACGTAAGATTAATATCAGCAATATGATCTACAATTTTGCGGTTTGTTTCTTCTGGAACTCTTTGATCAAAACATCTATTACCAGCTTCCATATGGAAGATTGGTATTTGCCTTCGCTTAGCAGCAATTGCACACAAACAACTATTGGTATCTCCTAATACTAAAAGTGCTTCTGGTTTGACATCTTCTAAAATGGGGTCAATTTTAACTAGTATATTTCCGATTGTTTCTACTGCAGTTCCAGTTGCTGCATTGAGAAAATAATCAGGTTTTTTTAGGTTAAAGTCCTTAAAAAATACTTCATTTAGTTCATAATCATAATTCTGCCCCGTATGGACTAATACATGATCAATAGCATTTGATTGTTCTAATCTATTTATAACAGCAGAAAGCCGTATAATTTCAGGTCTAGTACCAACAACGGTCATAACTTTTAATTTTTTCATATTTATACCTCCAAGTAGTAAGTGTCTGGCCGCTCAGGGTCAAAGAACTCATTAGCCCACATAATAGTAACCATATCTTTATCTCCAAGGTTTTCAATATTATGAGTATAGCCAGTAGGAATATCTACTACTTCTAATTTATCTCCGCTAACGAAATATTCAATAATATCTTCAGTTCCAATTTTCCGGAACCGAATAACCCCGTTCCCACTTACAACTAAAAATTTCTCATTTTTAGTGTGATGCCAGTGATTTCCTTTTGTAATCCCCGGCTTCGAAATATTAACGGAAACCTGTCCTCTTTCTGGAGTTTTTAGAAACTCAGTGAAAGAACCTCTATTATCTACATTCATCTTAAGATCATAACTAAACTTATCTTTAGGAAGATAGCTTAAGTACGTACTATATAATTTTTTCGTGAAGGAATCCGACATATCAGGAATAAACCGCTCTTCACGGCTATTTTTAAAAGAATATATTAATTCGACTATACTTCCCAGGGTCTTGGTATAAACTATTGGAATTTCGTATAATGAACCTACAAAATTCCCCTTCCCTTCCAAAGATTGAATTAACTCTTCTATAACATCATCGATGTATACTAAATTTATAATAGCATTAGGATCATTTACAGTGATAGGCAAGTCATTAGCAACATTATGGCAAAACGTTGCTATCGCACTATTATAATTAGGTTTACACCATTTACCAAATACATTAGGGAAACGATAAACTAAAACGTTCGCTCCTGTTTCCTTACTATAATTGAATAATAAATCCTCCCCAGCCCTTTTACTAATGCCGTAGGGGTTATTTAGATTTGCTTGAATAGATGAAGAAATCATAATAGGACAAGTATTATTATACTTTTTTAAAGTTTTCAAGAGTTTTGAGGTAAAACCATAATTCCCTTCCATAAACTCGCATTCATCTTTTGGACGATTAATACCTGCCAAATGAAAAACAAAGTCAGCATCCTTACAGTATTCATGAAGTAAATCAGGGTCAGTATCTTTCGCATATTCATATATGTCTTTGTATTGGCGGTTTCTTAATTCCGCTATCAGGTTTTTACCTATAAATCCTTTTGCACCCGTGACCAATATTTTCATACTTGATTCCATCTTCTTAATTCTTCTTGGACATATTCAAGCATTAACAATTTGTCTTTCACTTGTTCGATACTTAGACGCTGTGTGTTATGAGAATTATATTCTCCTTCAACAGATAACTTCTTGTCACCCTCTACAAAGTATTTATCATAATTAAGGTCCCTTTTATCTGCTGGTACCCTATAAAATCCACCTAAGTCTTCTGCAACTACATGCTCTTCTCTAGTTAACAATGTTTCATATAGTTTCTCACCGTGACGTGTTCCTATAACTTTAATTTCATTGTCCACGTTGAAGAGTTCTTTAATTGCTAGAGCTAGATCACCAATGGTTGAAGCGGGAGATTTTTGTACCATTATGTCTCCTGCTTCAGCGTTTTGGAATGCAAAGACTACAAGTTCTACTGCTTCCTCTAAACTCATAAGAAATCTAGTCATATTGGGATCTGTCACTGTTAATGGCTGCCCATTTTTAATTTGTTCAATAAAAAGCGGGATAACTGATCCCCTAGAAGCCATAACATTTCCGTATCGAGTGCCGCATATTAGGGTCCTTTTTGAGTCGACAGTATTCGCCTTCGCTACAAATACCTTCTCCATCATAGCTTTTGAAATTCCCATTGCATTAATAGGATAAGCTGCTTTATCTGTAGATAAACAAATAACTTTTTCTACTCCAGATTCAATCGCTGCAGTTAATACATTATCTGTTCCCATTACATTAGTCTTTACAGCTTCTAGCGGAAAGAACTCACACGAAGGAACTTGCTTTAAAGCAGCGGCATGGAAAATAAAATCTACACCGTACATTGCATTCTTTACACTCGCTAAATCACGAACATCTCCTAAATAAAATTTTAGTTTTTCATTTTTATACAACTTTCTCATATCGTCCTGTTTTTTCTCATCTCGAGAAAAAATTCGTATTTCTTTTATGTCTGTATCTAAAAATCTTTTCATGACTGCATTGCCAAACGAACCAGTGCCACCAGTAATTAATAGGGTTTTATCTTTAAACAATTTAATTTCCTCCGCTCTTAACATCTCTTAAATATTCTGTCCATTCTATTTAACAACTCTTCTTTATCAAAATGTTCGGCATAGTATACTCTCGCGTTATTACCTAGTTGTTTCAATTCCATTTTGGACTTTTTTGATAAGTCAATGATTATATCTGCAAGCTTCTCCGCATTGCCAGCCGGGCTTGATAATCCGGAGTTTGACTCTTCAATAATATGCTTTGTTTCCCCGTCAGCAGAAGCGAGTATAGGGATGCCACAAGCCATATAAGATTGAAGTTTCGCTGGGATAGTCATTGAAAACAAAGGACCCTCCGTTAGACATAAAAAGGCTGCATCGCTAGCCGCCATAAATTCCGGTATTCTATCAGCAGGTTGTTTAGGAATGAAATTGAACATCTCATCTAAATTACTTGAACGAACCATATCAATCAATGTCTCTTTAAATCTGCCGTCTCCAACTATGTTAAACCTAATCCTAGCATTGGGGTTAGCTTCTCTAATAATCATAGCAGTCGATGGCAATATATCTAACCCTTGGGCAGTTCCAATATTACCAGCAAAAATTATGTTAAATGCATCATCATTTGGTATCTCTGGTATCTCTCTTTTTTCCAAAGGTAAATAGAAATCCTCTGCATATTGCGGCCAATATTCTATTTTTTTTCGAGGGACATCACGTTTTTCAATTGCCTTCACAAAACTATTTGAGGTGGTGAAAATTTTTGTACATCTACTATATATATAATCCACCATTTTACCAATAGAGCCTATGAAGTATTTGTTGGAAATCCCCGTGATTATTTCAACGTTTTCAGGCCATAAGTCTTGAACATAAAGATAGCATGGTATATTTCTTTTTTTTGCATACCAAACTCCAGGTAATGCTTGAGTCATTGGTGATACCTCAAAAACAAATACATAATCAGCTTGTATCTTAGTAAACAAATTCCAAAAAAATCCTGATACTACGAAAGACAAGTAATTTAACCCAAGCATGACTGAGCTATTTCCTCTTGGTACAAGCGGAATCCTTATAATGTCTATACCGTTATATACTTCTCGTCTTTTTTTTAACAATCCATAACCATCATAATATTTCCCTTGTGGATAGTTTGGAATTCCTGTAATAACTGTTACCTTGTATCCTCTATTAACCCATTCAGTACAAATATCATTTATACGAAATTGCTCAGGGTAGAAATACTGTGCAATAACCAAAATATGCTTTTTCAACTGTTTCTCCACCCTTTACTTTTTTTCAGTTAACTCAATTGATTCGCTAAAATCCCTAATTTGATAATTTTCTTTATAGGTACTTAATGATTGGTCGTACACTAAATTCCCAAACAATTTATTTATAATACTAAATCTTGGAACTAAGCTTTTAAGCACTGGATTAAATATCTTGGTAGAGATAATTCTTTTGCCATGAACTCTTGCTATTCTTTGTACGATCTCACTTGTTCTCACATATTCTTTATTTTGAGGGAAGAAAAGTCCTCTTTCTTCATTATCTATTATTAGTCTTATAAATTCACATAGATTGTCAATATGAAGCATACTGCGTTTGTTATCCATATCCGGGAATACAGGAAGTGTTCTTGCTGCTTTTGATAATTTTGGGTAGTTCCCTTTTGAATCTTTCCCATAAATCATAGGTGGCCTGATTATCGCGACCTTAAACTCACTGCTCTCTATCAATGCAATGCCTTTTTCCGCCTGAAGTTTACTGTCTCCGTAAAAATTGCTTGGTGAAGGTTCTGTGAATTGATTGATTACTCTTTCACTTACAGTACTATCTCCATATACAATAATACTACTCATAAAAATAAACTGTGATACTCCTTCTTCCTTTGCCTTCTTTGCTACTTCAATCGTCAGATCCCGATTAACCTTATAATACAGTTCTTTCATATTAGGGTCAGTGGAAACATGCGCAATTCCAGCTGCATGAAAAACGACGTCATAGGAAGAAAAATCAATCCCTTTCCACGATTCATTTCGCACACTGACAGCATCCACAATATATTGATCTGGATATTTTCCAAGCCACCCTTTTAGTTTGATACCTATATAACTATTCAAGCCAGTTATTAGTATTTTTTTCATTTAGAAGCCTCCTTGCTGGTAGCAACCTCTTTCTTACCCATCTTCCCGGTCCCACCTTCAAGCACGCCTTCACCTTTTACAACACTGATAATTGTTGAAGAAAAACACCTAACATCCATCAAGAAGCTGATATTTCTTACATACTCTCCATCCAGCTTAGCCTTAACCTCAATAGGTAGTTCATCCCGTCCATTAATTTGAGCCCAACCAGTAAGCCCAGGCAATATACCATTAGCTCCATACTTATCTCTTTCAGCAATTAAATCGTACTGATTCCATAAAGCGGGTCTTGGCCCGATAATACTCATTTCTCCAACGAAAATATTCCAAATTTGTGGAAGTTCATCAAGGGAAGTTTTCCTGAGAAATTTCCCTGTTTTAGTAATATATTGTTCTGGATTTTCTAGTAGGTGTGTTGGTGTATCTTTAGGAGTATCAACTCTCATTGTCCGAAATTTTAATATATAGAAGTGAGTTTTATTTAAACCAACTCGCTTTTGCTTAAATAGGACAGGTCCCCTTGATTCCATTTTAATAGCAACTATAATCAACAAAAAAACTGGAGAAAGAATAACTAATCCAATCGATGAAAGAACAATATCTAACAACCTTTTTACTTTTCTATACAAAGTTGCTCACTCCCTCTTATTATGTCAGTAAGTTAATACTTTATTAGAATACTAATATGAACTTTTCAAACAAACTATTAACACACCAACTTTAATTATGAATTGTACTACTAGCACCAAAAAGAAAAAGCCCTTGTCCAATAACTTTCACATGGACAGGGGCAACGTCCATTAGTTTCCTTTAACCTTGGATTTTTCAGTGATCTCCATTAGATAATCTAGCAACTCTGTTCTTAGGTTTTCGTCTTGCAGTGCAAATTCTACTGTCGTTTTTACAAATCCTATTTTTTCGCCGACATCATAACGTTTTCCTTCAAAGTCATAAGCAAACACCCTTTGAATCTGGTTCAGCTTCTGAATGGCGTCGGTTAACTGGATTTCTCCACCTGCCCCTGTTTCCATCTCATCTAAAAACATAAATATTTCAGGTGTAAGAATATATCTACCCATAATTGCAAGGTTCGAAGGTGCTGTTCCTTGCTCTGGCTTCTCCACAAAATTCTCAACCTGATATCTTCTGTTATTTTGTCCAGAAGGTTCGACAATTCCATAACGGTGCGTTTCATTATCAGGTACAGTTTGTACCCCTATTATTGATGAATGAGTCATTTCATACTGATTAATTAGCTGCTTTAAGCAAGGCGTTTCACTTTGCACAATATCATCACCTAGTAGGACAGCAAACGGCTCATCACCGATAAAGTTCCTTGCACACCAAACAGCATGACCCAATCCTTTAGGTTCTTTCTGTCTAATGTAATGAATATCAGCAAGATTTGTTGAATAACGAACTTTATCAAGTAGATCCAGCTTATTCTTATCTATTAAATTTTGTTCAAGCTCGTGGGCAAAATCAAAATGATCCTCTATTGCCCGTTTTCCTTTCCCAGTGACAATGATAATATCTTCTATTCCTGAAGCAATTGCTTCTTCAACAATGTATTGAATGGTAGGTTTATCAACAATGGGAAGCATTTCCTTTGGCATAGCCTTTGTAGCTGGCAAAAAGCGAGTGCCAAGACCAGCTGCCGGTATAATTGCTTTTCGAACTTTTTTCATTTTTGTTGCCCCCTTGTTACTTTGCCACTAAAAAAATCTTGTTTTTTTTTCGATTAGCTAGATTTATTACATACTCTTTTATTTGTGAAGAAGTAAATTGGTCAAATTGATCAAGAAGATAACTCACTTCATCCTCTTGTTCTAATACAGCTTTGCCAATGAAAATCTTCGGAAAGATTGGTTCAGGATGTATTTCTTTCTCATTCAGTAACTCTTCATACATCTTCTCGCCTGGCCTTAACCCAGAATATTTAATACCTATTTCTTCTATTGTATAACCAGATAATCTGATCAAGTTTTGGGCAAGATTTGTTATTTTTACTGGTTCACCCATATCCAATACGAAGATTTCACCGCCTCTAGCAAGAGTTCCAGCCTGGATTACCAAACGGGAGGCTTCCGGAATCGTCATAAAGTACCTGGTCATTTCGGGATGTGTAACAGTAACCGGTCCACCTGCTTGTATTTGCTTTTTAAATAGTGGAATTACACTCCCTCGGCTACCTAATACATTCCCAAATCTTACTGCTACAAATTTTGTTTTACTGTGTTGGTCTAACTTTTGAATAATCATTTCAGCAATTCTCTTTGTTGAACCCATAACATTTGTTGGGTTTACTGCTTTATCTGAAGAAATAAGGACAAACGTTTCAACTCCGAATGTGTCTGCAGCTTCAGCAACGTTTTTTGTCCCAAAAACATTGTTTTTAACAGCCTCTCGTGGATTATATTCCATTAAAGGCACATGTTTATGTGC
The DNA here is from genome assembly GCF_003937825.1 of Mesobacillus subterraneus. Lineage (GTDB taxonomy): Bacteria > Bacillota > Bacilli > Bacillales > Cytobacillaceae > Mesobacillus > Mesobacillus subterraneus. The sequence goes on from NZ_RSFW01000013.1 coordinate 19,965, forward strand.
AGCCGCGTGATAGACTACATTAGGACTGTGTTCCTGCATGACTTCGAACATCCGATTCCTATCCTGTACATCACCAATGATTGGAGCAATTTCAATTACTTGTCCGTATTGATTTCTCAATTCCATGTCAATCGAGTATATGCTGTTTTCACCATGGCCAACGAGAACCATTTTTTGAGGCAAGAATTTAGCTATTTGCCGACAAATTTCTGATCCAATTGAACCTCCCGCTCCTGTTACAAGAACTGTTTTACCGGAAATTTTCTCAGAAATACTGCTTAAATCCAGTTCTACGGGTTCACGGCCTAAGAGATCCTCTACTTGGACATCCCGTATCTGACTTACAGATACTCTGCCAGTTACCAAGTCCTCAATCAGCGGAAGAATTTTTGTTTTAGCAGATGTTTTAGAACACTCAGCAAATATTCTATTCATTTCTAGTTTTTGCAATGAAGGAATGGCAATTACAATATTTTCTATGTTTAGTTCATCAGCTAAACGAGGTATATCTTTGATTGTTCCTTGGACTTCAATACCGTAAATCTGGAGTTTATATTTTTTAGGGTGATCATCCACAAACGCCACCGGATATAAATCAGCATCTGGATTTCGTAATAACTGTCTTGCAACCATTGTTCCCGCTGACCCCGCTCCAACGATTAAGGTACGCTTCATATTCGGATTAGGTGAAATAAATCGATCTCGAAAAACACGCCAAGAAAAGCGTGAACCTCCAATCAATATTACATGGAGCATCCAAGTGATCCCCAAAACTCTCAGATAAACATCCTGATTTAACACTAGCTGGACCACACCTGCGAGGGATACAGAGAGTGTGATTGCCTTTACAATAGCTGACAACTCCCCAACACTTGCGTATTCCCAAGCCTTCTGGTACAGCCGATAAGCGAAGGCGAATGCATGATGGCTAATCAATAGAGTAATTGAACTAATCCACAGCATGGGAACAGTATAAACATTCATGTAGGGATTTAATATGTAAAAACCCATAAAAATAGAAGATATCACGATTACTGAATCCAGTAAAATCAACAAAGGAACCCGTTTTTTATAGCTCAATTATTATCCCTTCTTTATTCCTTATTTTCTTGGCAAGTAGAATTTTCAACTATCGTTTAGAAAAAAATTCCATATGAAAAGGCTCTATTAAGAGCCTTTATTCGTTTCATTCCAATAATGCTGAAAAATTACAACCGCAATACCAACCATAATTCCAACAATAACTGCAAATGCCATATTCAAAGCTTTATTTGGAGAAACTGGATCTTCTGGTAAATCTGGTTCTGAAACAATGGTTAGTACATTTTCTAGGTTAAATAGTTTTGAAAGACTTCTTGCTTCTTCATATTTTTCGTTGTATTTATTATAAAGACTAGTTAGGGCATTAACCTGATTGTTTAGTTTTTGGAATTCCACCTGTTTATTTTTATCCAGGTTTTGAAGTTCATCTAAGTACCTTTCATCAATATCAATTAAATATTGTTTTCCTTCTTTTGTAAGGGCATCAAGTAATACAATTGCAGGCAACCCTTCTGCCACCTGAGCCTTGTTATAATCTTCAAGAGCAGCATCCAGTTTTTCTTTTTCCTCTCCCAGTTGCGCTTTATATTGATCTGAAACTGCTGATAATCGATTTGAAATAGATTCACCAGTAAAAGTGTTTGATTCCACTATAATCGCGTTCAATGTCTTATAAATAAGTTCAGGGTCATTACCTTCTAGTGTTATTGTTATTAGTTTAGAATCCTTTTCGGTGTCTACCTTTAGGTTTTTTTGCAGGCTTCTAAATGTCCAATCCTTTAATTCATGATTTTTGATGACCCGATTTAATAATTGCTGGGATTTAAGCCTCTCACTATAAACCTGAGTAGAAACGACTTCATTCAAATAGGAAGTAAGCTCCTCCCCTGCCACTTGCTGAAAGCTATTGTTATTGACTAAGATTGTTGCTTTTGTTTCGTATGATGGTTTTATAACAAAGTAACTTAAGATAGCAGCTATAATAAGAGCAATTATTGTAATCCCAATAATTAGCTTTTTCCCTTTTAAAATAACCTCTATTATTTCACGCAAACTTATTTCCTCTTGCATTCCTTTATCCCCTTAAATTAGTAAATTCTTAAAATCAGTTTAAATTTTAACATCTATCGACATATTCTTCTATAAAATATTATAATTTCATTAAGCATATCTTACAATTTGTTACGTTTCAGCAAAAAATTACAATATACTTAAAATGACAGTCTAATTTTACCATACATTATCTATTCTTTAACTGTAATTTATATCCAAAATAAAAAATAATATTGTTTTATTCCACTATTTACCACAGACGATCTATTGATAAATTACCCTATTAACCGATAAATATTATAAATCATTTGATAGAGCATCTAATGCTATCTTCTGTCTGTCTTAAGAAAATACTAATTAGGCCTATTATACTATTAATCAGGAGTGAAACATATGAAAAAAGTCGGGAAAGTTCTGTTTCTGTCAACCGGTATTCTAGTAGGTATGTCGTCCCTGCCAGTTACGTCTATTTATTCATCAAGCGTTCAGGCTGCTGCTGTAGTTAAACTAAATAATATTCCCTACGAGACTACAAACAACCTGAATATGCGTTCTGGTGCTGGAACGAACTATAAAGTCATTAAAACGATCCCAAAAGGAAAGCAAGTGACTGCTTTCGAGCAGAATGGTAATTGGTACAAGGTTTCATACAGCTATACATTAAACGGAAAAAAGGTTACCAAATCTGGTTGGGTTGCGGGTGCATATCTTAAAAATGTTACTTTAGCTAAAAGTACATCTGTAATTAGTACAACCAAAACCCCAAAAACTCTGTTTAAAACAAGCGTGAATTTAAATATTCGCTCCACTGCCAGTTCTAAAGCTAAGGTTGTTAAAACAATTCCTAAAGGAGGAATCGTCTCCTCAACAGAACGAAATGGCGCGTGGACCAAAGTTACTTATACCTACACTTCTAATGGAAAAAAAGTAAATGTTAGCGGGTGGGTTAGCGGCAAATACTTAAAGGAATATTACCAGTATACTGCCATCAAAAAGACTTATTACTTTTCAAAGAATTCAACTCAACTATATCCGACACCTGATCGGAAGAAAAATTCATTATTTAACATTGAGGCGAATAATGGGTTTTTTTCTACACAGAAGGTCGTTAACAGTCTGGGAGAAACGTGGTATAAAGTCACCTTTAATGGAAAGAAGGCTTACATTCCGGCTAACGATGCAATAGCTGCTCCTGTTGAAACATTCACTAAGAGTCAGTTTATTTCAACTAAAGCTACATATCTTTATGCTTCTTACGGAAATGTATATAACCAACTTGTGCAAATTCCAGAGAATACTATACTCACTTCCAGTTTAAGTGTGGGAGGCTGGCATAGATTATCATTTGGTGGTAAGACGGGTTATGTCTACTCCACTGATTTAGCCATATATACACCACCAGCAGAGACTCCTGCAACTGAGCCGGAGACTAATGAACCGATTGAGCCGGAAATCAACCCTGACTCACAGCAAGAACCGGAACTCAAGCCAGAGCAGGTATTGACTGAGACAGCAATCAGTGGCAAGACTTTCGTAACGTCAACGAATCTAAATCAAAGGGAAGCAGCTAACATAGACTCTAAAGTTTTACAGGTCATCCCAACCGGAACATTTGTATTTCCAACCCATAAAGTATCAAATGGGTGGTATAAAGTTGCATACAATGGCAAAACCGGCTATTTATCAGGAACATATATTAAAGAAGTCATTACAGGGGATCCTATGCACAGGGAAGGCTATCAATTTATCGATTTACGTAAACCTTCCACGGTTACGGCTGCGCAAATCAATAATTATATCAATAATTATGCAGCCAGAACCGGGAAGGCTAGCGTCCTTGCTAATAAAGGACAAGTTTTTCTGGATGCAGGAAACAAATATGGAGTGAATGCTCTTTACCTTGCAGCTCACGCTATTCTGGAGAGCGGTTACGGTACATCCAATATCTCGTTAGGCAAATACAATCTCTTTGGATTCGGGGCATTTGATGCTACTCCTTTTGTAGGAGCAGTCAGATTTGCCTCCATCGAACAGAATATTGATTATATTGCACAAGAAATGAAGGCAACTTATTTGAATCCAGGAAACTGGAAGTATAAAGGCGCTTATTTAGGATTCAGTACGAAGACAGTAATTGGTGGGACAAGAATTGATACCAACAGTGAAGGCATGAATTTTTATTATGCAAGCGATGAAAAGTGGGGGCAAAAGATTGCTTCACATATGCAGAACATACTTCCTTACAATAAAGCTGAATATGATAAGGCTGCCGTAAATAGCACCATCTTTACTATTCCAACCAGACCTGCAGGAATAGATTTATTTCCTGTCGGGATCCAGGCAGCTGCCAACAAAGATATTAAACTAGTAAATCAAAAAGGGAGTACAACCCTGGCTACTACCCTTAAGAAGGATACGCTGTTCGAAATCAGCGAAAAGCATAATGATTACTGGGTTAAGGTTAAGCTTAATAATAAGGAATATTGGACAAGTGATATTAAGTTTGATCGGTATAAGGAGTTCATCAGTGTCAAAAACCTTGGCAGAGTGACTGCGGACACCTTGAATGTACGTCCTGTTCCTTCAACTTCTCAGTCTCCAATCTCTAGTTTTAAACTGAATGAATATATTCATATCATTCTAGATCAAAGTGGCAGCCCTGTTATGGATTCTTCAAGAACATGGTATAGCGTGAAGCTAGCAGATGGCAGAACAGGGTGGGTAAGTTCAAGCTTTGTTGTTCAAGAGTTGAAATAGTTCGACCAAAAGTATATTTAATAACTTCATAGCAAATGTATGCACTTTAAATCAGAAAGGAGCCGACAGTTTAGAAACTGTTTGCTCCTTTTTTTGACTTTATCTTAAATTACTCTTTCCAAGGATAATTTGATCCACTACCCTCTTGCTTGATTTACCATCCGCCTCATCAAAAAAATAACGAACGAATGGGTCAATTTTCTCCAGTTTGAAATCGCGCCTTTGGATTTTACCTATGATTTCCTCCGCTGATCGAACAAGCGGGCCAGGTATAAATGAATGAAAATCATAATAAAAGTCTCTTGTCCTGACATATTCCTCTACATCAAATGCAAAGAAAAGCATCGGCTTGTTCAGCAGGGCGAATTCGAAACATACAGAGGAATAATCAGTTATCAATATGTCGGTTATAAACAAAAGATCATTTATTTCCCTGTAAGATGAAAAATCATAGTAAAAGTCACTATATTGGTAAGGGATGCTAAAATCATTTTTTACAAAAGGGTGAATCTTGAACAAGAAGACATATTCCTCATGCAGCTCTTCGTATAACTTTGCCAGATCCAAAACTTCCATTGGATAATGGGCAGACTGCTGCCCATTGCCACGAAAAGTTGGCGCAAACATAATGACCTTCTTTCCTTTTAAAAAAGGATATTCCGCGTATAAATTTTCTCTGACAGAAAGTTGATATTCTTTGTCAAAAAAGATATCAGTCCGGGGGATACCTGTTGCAATCACCTTTTCCTTCTCGATTCCAAAGCCTTCAGCGTAATGTTTAGCTACATTCTTCGAACTTACAATTGCCTTTGTGTAATTACGGTGGTTCCTAGATTTTGGAGAAGGTCCCCCCGGCCGGCCCAAGCGGCTGAATCCAAACGTTTTAAACGCTCCCACGGCATGCCACAGCTGAACGAGCTCGGCTCCATCCCGAATTTTAAGTGAATAGACCATTGGATAGAAATCATCAAGCAGAATAAATTTAGATGTGGCTATAAGATATGCAAGCTCTACCATTTCCTTATACGTTTTTTTCTCTTCGACTCCCTGCTTTAACATGAAGTGGATCTCATAATTTGAATCATGGCTGACGAGTTCATCATATACAAATTTAAAGTTCCCACTCATTTCAGTGCGGCTATCAGATGCAAACAAGATTTTTTTCTCATTCAGAGGCAACAAGCAAAACAAACGATAGAGAGTGTTAAATACTGCCTTTGAAAAAAATTTATAGAAAATACTCCTTTTATTTTCAACTGCATCCAGGCCACTTTCGGATGGATCCATATCCTTTAATTTGCTGGATGTAATTTTCAGGGTTTTTCGGGGCAAATCATAGGTTGCCAGTAAATTGAATTTCATTTCTTTCTTGGCAGTAAAGTACTCCATTTTAGCAGAATGAAATCCATTATTTAAAAATCCCTCTATATTACCCAGCGGGAAGCTCTTTCGATAATGCTTATCTCCCAGTACATGTACTTCCAATTCGATATATACTCGATATTCCCCATGGGGAATGGGAGCATTTTCGTCCAATGTTGCAAAATTGATTTTTCCATGAAAACCCGCCCAGTAATATTTGTCTTCAATTTCTACAAGTCCCATTTCATCAATAGCTTTGTCTTTTAATGGAATGGTGATTTTGATACCTGACGTATTATTTAATAATACTAATCTTTTCTTAACAAGATCATCCTCTAATAATGATATACCTTCTAAGTAATAATACCCTTTAATCTCAAGGATAGGACCATTCCATTGAAGTGCGGTGATTTTTCGGCGGGGAATTAAATTCTCGTCGATCCCAGCCAATTCATTGATGAAAGGAATAGATTCTCCCAAGCTATCTTTTTGAATGATTATTCGGTCCTCTTCAAAGACAACGGCTTTGTCAGTGAAATCTCCATACTCGATCGCGGCCGTTCCATTCAATTGGACTGCTTTATTTCTGCTTAGCATTCTCTTTATCTTTCTCTTTACTTTTGAAAGCATGCAAGTAACTCCATTCCTCCAACTAATTTGCGTATCCAGATATATATTTTACAAGAAAAAGGCTGGTATCTCCCTCATCCGCCTGTTTTATCTTCCATGATATGCATAGCAATACGTTCTGAAGCCTTCCCATCATGAAAATCAAAAAAACGCTTTTTAAAGTTCTTTACAGCTTCTAAATTAAAGTCCTCATTTTTAATCCAATCTGCCAGTGCTTCTGTCTGGGCAAAAACAGGTCCTGGCACCATCTCTTTATAATCAAGGTAAAAGTCCCTTTCTCTTTTATAGTCTTCAAGGTCGTGTGCAAAAAAAACCATCGGTTTCCCTAAAAGACTATAATCAAAAATGACTGAAGAATAATCTGTTATTAAAATATCAGCCAGGCTCATCAGCTCCAGGATACTGTATTCCTTTTGAATGTGGTAAACAAATTTTTGATCTGATATATCCGTAACTCTCATATAAGGGTGCAGGTGAATCAGGATCCTGTATTCGCCCCCTAACTTCTCTTCCAAAATCTGAAAATCTATAGGACTTTGAAAGTCATCTTGATAATGGCTTTTCCCCCGATAAGTTGGAGCATAGAGTAATAACTTTTTTCCTCTAAGATTGGGATATTCATTGAAAAAGCGCTCTTTCAATGCAGTATTTGAATTGCTAAAAAAATAGTCTGTTCTTGGTAATCCCAATGGGTAAATTCTATCCTCGTCCATTCCAAATGCTTCTGCATAGTAAGGCACAACATCTGCTGAACTAACATATAGCCTTGAATAATTGGAGTGAATCTTTACATGTTTTAAATAGTCAGGGCGTGGTCCAAATGGTTTCCCGACAGTACTAAGGCCAAATTTTTTAAAGATCCCGGCTGCATGCCATAACTGGATCACTTCTGTATTTTCCCTTGGCCGAACAAAATACACGGGTATATAAAAATCATCGATTATAAAATATGCCGAGGTAGCTAGACTATAGGTTGCCTTGATTAAATGAACAAAGTATTTCACTTTTCCAGTCACTGAGCTGTCAAACCTCTTCATTAAAGTCACATACTGTTTATCAGGGTACTTTCTTTTTAAAGCCTCTGAAAGATACAGAAGATTACCTGATAATTCATCAGAACGGTATGAAGCAAAAGTAATTTTATTCTTATTTACTTTAAACAGCAGACAAGACGAGAAATGTACAACTTGAAGGACCTTTTTTGTAATAATAGTCGAAGCATATTTAAGTGACCCCACTCTTTCGCCTGCCTTTCAAATATTTTATCTTTTACTCACCAACACTGTTTTTTGCAGCAGAAGTTGATCCATATACGTTAATATCTACTGATTATTAAAGAACCCCTCCTGATCATTTTCTGAAAAAAGGATAAAAACTTGTCCCTGTTCCAGCCACTGCCTTTTCCTTAACTCCTTCAAAAACTTCTGATTAAACAAAAGGAAAATTCATACATTAGGTTTCTACAACCAGCCACAAAAGTCCTTCTTTGTATATATAAACCAATATTTTGAAAAACTCCCCAGAAAACTATTATATTACCTTTAAGTTATTGATTACTTAACGATTATTCATACTAGGTTAAGGGAATTGACATAGGTAAAATAAAATTTTTTATTTAACAAAGGGGGTTACTACAGCATGAAATTCACCATTATTATTCCTGCCTTTAATGCAGAGAAATACATTAAAGAAGCAGTTGAAAGTCTAATAAACCAAACCCTCGATTTTACACAATATTGTGAAGTCATTATTGTCGATGACGGCAGCACTGATCAGACTGGCGCAATTTGTAAAAGCTACCGAGACCTATATCCAGGAAATATTAAATATATTTATAGTGAAAATTTCGGACCTGGAAACGCTAGGAATCTAGGGCTGGAAGCAGTTTCTGAAGATACCGATTATATTGGATTTCTTGATGCAGATGACTATCTGTCTGAAGATACACTCAAGGAGGTATCCTCCTTTTTCAATAAGAATACCGAAGTGCAATTAGCCGTTATTCCTATCTATCACTTTGAAAACACCGACACACCACATCGGCTTAATTATCGCTTTGAAAAAGGCACTCGTGTTATTGATATTACAAAAGAGTATAAAGCAATCCAATTTCATATTGGGGGATGCTTTTTTAAGAGTCAGCAATTTGTCGGTCAGGGTAAATATCGTTTCCGAAAAGATTTGATGTTTTGGGAGGATGCATATTTAATCAATACCTTATTAATGCGTTCAAAAAGATACGGAGTGATCGCAGAACCCAAATATTATTATCGAAAACGGTCTGAAAAGGATTCACTGGTTGATTTGGCTTGGTATAAAAAATCTAGATATACCGATGTGTTGCGCAAGTGCTACAAGGGCATGATTAATGAAAGCTTAAGGTTATTCAAAAGAATCATCCCTTATACTCAATTTTTAATTATTTATCATTTAAAACTATTTCTATACCCGAAGAATAATGGAATCATATTTAAGGTTTTAGATAAGAAAGAGCAAGAAGAGTTTTTTCAATTACTCGCAGAGCTATTACAAACGTTAGAGCCCAAATATATAAAAATCCAGGACATGGGTAAAATTTATAAAGATTATTTATTGTCCTTAAGGAAAAACGGTTGGCCTTATCAACCAGCGAAAAAATCATTAGGACAACACAACGTAAAATTGCTGTACTCAAAATACCGTGGTTTATATTGGAAAATACAAGGTTTATTTATCAATGAAGTATACAAAATGAAAGCAGATGATCAGTTATTTATTAAAAGAGATAATAAAACAATTTATTTACCCAAAGAAAATTTGCCCTATAAAAATAGAGTCATATGGGGTTCTGTCATAAGAGATTATGAGAATACAGGATTCGAGGCAAAAGTTCCAATCAATTGGTATAAATTCCAATTCGGAATTAAAACTTCTAACCGCACTTACCTATTAAACGAAGTGAATCTAATAAACCGCACTTTAAAACGTTTAAGTTTAATTGATTAGAAAGGACCCAAGCCATGGAATACCAAGTCAGTATTATTGTCGCTATATATAATGTAGAAAAATACCTTAAGGAATGCATAGAATCCGTAATCGGCCAAACATTTTTTAATTCAGTTAAATTGTTCTTAATCGATGATGGATCAACCGACAAGAGCAGCGAAATCGCTAAAGCATATGCAGAAAAGCATGAAAATATTTCCTATTACTGTAAAGAGAACGGCGGGCAGTCAACCGCCCGAAATTATGGTTTAAAATTAGTTGATACTCCTTATGTTATGTTCCTGGATTCAGATGATGTATTACCATTGAATGCTTGCCACAGCTTGTATTCTATGGCTGTAGAAACTAACTGTCCATTAGTGATTGGAGACTTGGAAACCTTCCCATCAAGAACCCCCAATTACTTGTGGAAAAAGTATTTTGGCAAAGGAAATTTCATTATTAATGATATATATGATACTCCCGATTTAATATTCGGCCCTTCTCCATGTAATAAAATATTTAATATGGATTACCTCAGGTCAAAGGATTTTCATTTCCCTGAAGGGCTAACATTCGAGGATGCCTATGCCATCATTCCTTTAATGTTGGATGAAACACCAATCGCTATACTGGATGAAGCAGTCTATCATTATCGCAAAAGAGAAGAAGGCACATCTACAATGGACAATATCTACGTTAAGCCAAAAAATTACTTTGATCATCTAGTAGTTAATGAAAGGCTATGGAATTTAATTCCCAGGGATGCGACACTCCACCAACAAGAATCTATATATAAATACATGATTAGAACGTACAATGGTTTTTTAACAGCTATGGCGGGCAAACATAAAGAAGTTCTCACTACGGAAGAAAAGATAGGGATTTTTTATAGACTTCAAAAAATGTATAAAAAGATTCCCTTATACTTATTTTCCAACTTTGTTGCCAATCAATCTCTAAATTTGATCTATTACTCTATATTAGAGAATAAATTGGAATTGTTTTTGGAAGGAAGGACAATTCAGAATTACATTTCTATCGAAGATCATAAATCCTATATCCCATTAAAAAGGGACGTTACCAGTAAGGAATTCATCACATGTCACTGGTCCGTATGGATTGATTATTTAACAATTGAAGGTGATCACCTTGTTTTTTATGGACTATTTAACTCGGCGAATATCGCAATAAGAGATAAATTGAAAAACGAGATGACTTTTTACTTTGAGAATCCAAAAACCAAGGATTCAATAGGAAATTACGATGTAATATTCACCCAAAGGAAGGATTATCATTCTCACAGTCAGGCTTTATATCACGGGATAAAGGTTTTAATCCCATTAAGGGATGTTAAACAGTTACAGAATCATAACTTTTTGCTAAAAACGAAAATGTATGATTTTAAGACGAATCAATCCATAACGAGGAAGGTCATTGCCAGTACCTCCTTGCATAGATTTAAGGGACCTGTTAAGGATAAAAATACATCCCTCGCCTATCTTGATATATATAATAAAAGAGGCATTTACATGCAGAGTAAGAGATCTTTAAGTAAAAGGATCTTTTCTCAGTTTAAAAAAATCATTAACCCGAAGAAACTGCGATTGAAAGTCGGAGGGAAATTAAGACTTCTATACTGGTTATCCTATCCATTCCTTGCGCGGAAAAATATTGTATTGATTGGCGAGCGCAAAGATACCTTCCAGGATAACTCCTCTCACCTTTTTAAGTATGTGAGAAATCATCATAATGACGCTAATTGGCACTACGTCATAGATAAAACTTCACCTGATTATGAACAGGCGAAAAAATACGGAAATGTAATTAAGTTTGATTCAATAAAGCATTATTTATATTTACTGCATGCTAATAAGCTAGTAAATTCATATGATTTAGAGTCATACATGGTTCCATCTGGCTATTCAAAGTGGAGTTTTCTTGAAAAGTTTGGTGATTTATTAAAATATCAAAGAATTTTTCTTCAACACGGGATCGTATACAATGATATATCTATGGCAGCCTCCAAGTTTAGGACCGCATATGATTTAGTCATTTCATCCAATACTCACGAATCTGAATTTTTCATTAAGGACGCTCACTATAAAGATGATCAAATTATCAAGACAGGGCTTCCCAGATACGATCGATTATCAAAATATATCAGGCATGAGCCATTAGAAGAAAATAAACAAAAACAAATATTACTAATGCCGACATGGCGCAGCACATTAGCCAATAAATCTTATTTAAAGAGCAGCAAACAGAACGGCGCTTCTGAAGACCAATTTATAAAATCAGATTACTTTCAGTTTTATAATGAAGTTTTAAGGAATAAAAATGTTCATCAATTCTTAAAAGATCATAATGCTGTTCTAAACTTTTACCCTCATTATGAAATGCAAGATTTTTTGCATTTATTTAAAACCGATTATGAGCTTATTCGCGTTATTGATAATAAAAATGTTAAAGTTCAGGACTTATTAATCGATCACGATTTGTTAATTACCGATTACTCGTCTGTTTTCTTTGATTTCGCCTTTATGAAAAAACCAGTTATCTTTACACAATTTGATTATGAAACTTTCTATAAAACACAATACAAAGAGGGTTACATGAAATTTTCCGAACAAAAAATTGGCCCTGTTGTCACTAATATTCCTGATTTAATTAATACGATAAAAAGAATCGACTCTAATAAATACAAGATAACAGATGAACAGGAGCAATATTCTCAAAAGTTTTTTGATTACTGGACTGGATCCAGTATTTCTGAAAAAGTATATAAACGAATCATAGACTGAACAAAAACAAAACGCCTATCTTATTAGGCGTTTTGTTCTTGCTATAGTTAACAGATTGGTTCGTTTAAAACTATATTCTCCACTCCATAACCGTTTTGCCCCAGGAGGATGTGAGATCCTTTTCAAAAGCATGGATAATATCCTGTATTGTTTTCACTACACAAACGTGCCCAACCAATATTCCAAAATACTCAAGTATATCTGGGTATTCCTTCATGAAATCAACTGTTTGAACGAAATCCTCACGGCCGCTTCTGCTGCTGCCAATCACAGTGATTCCTTTTTCCAAAACCATCCTTGTATTGATTTCGACTGGATACTCCGAGACTCCTAAAATGGAGATCGATCCTTCAGGCTGGATATAATCAATAATTTGGTTGATGGCAAACTGGCTTCCTTGGCCGCCAACACACTCAAAACCATGATCAATCCAAAGGTCCTCCGGTATTCTGTCAATCTGATAAACCTCATCCACAAAAGTAAAGTTGTCCAATTTATACTCCGTTTTCCCGAAAACAATTACTTTGCTGTCCTTGTATTTCTTCTTTAAAATGAGGGCTGTAATAAACCCTAGATTTCCGTCTCCCCAAACACCGAAAACCTGACGACGCAAATGAGATTTTCGTTCAAACCTAGCAATCGCATGCGTACTGATGGTAATTAACTCAGTAAAAGCTGCTACCTGAGGGTTGATATTGTCAGGCAAAGGAACAATCCTGTCTCTTCCTAAGAAAACGTAGTCCTGCATGAATCCATCATATCCGCTGGATCGGAACTTACTGCTCCTCAAGTAATTTTCCGCAATAATATCATCCTGCTCCAGCGGGGTATTTGGTACCATCACAACTAAAGTTCCTGAGGATAACTCCCCCCTAGGGTCATACACCACTTTACCGATGCCTTCATGAACCAATGCCATTGGCAACTTCTTCGCAAGTGCTTCAAAACCTCTAGTCCCCGTATAATACCTTTGATCCGCGGCACAAATTGAAAGATGGGTTGGCCTAATGACTACAAAATCCTCGTCAAACTTCAGCGAGCGATCTTTATAAGTAACCTCAAACTGCCGAGGTGAGACTAACCGATAAACTTGATTAATCATTTTAAAACCCTCTCCTGGATAAAAGCTTCGGCAACCTTTAAGTCATAAGGAGTAGTAACTTTAATATTGAATACTTCACCTTTGACCAACTTAACTTTTTCACCCTTTAAAGCAAAGATTTTACAAGCATCTGTGAGGATGTCTTTTTGTTCTTTTGTCAGAGATTGATAATGGTCAACCAACTTTTTAATATTGAAGCTTTGTGGAGTTTGTCCCTGGTACATCGTGTCACGCACAGGAACCTCTGAAATGAATTCGCCATCAATTGATTGGATAATGGTATCAATTGCTTCAATTACTGTATCTACCGCTCCATATTCAAGGACCGCATCAATATTTTCATCAATAATCCTGTGAGTCAGGAAGGGACGGACTGAATCATGTGTAACAATGACATCGTGATCACGGATTCCATAGTATTCATCAATATAATCAATACCCTTCATAATTGATTCATTACGATCTGAACCACCTTCTACCACAGCGATTCTCTCATCAAAATCAATATACTTCTTAATTAAATCCTTGGTATGAAACATCCATTCTCTCGGCGATACAACTATAATTTTTTCAAATCGGTCATTTAATAAGAACTTTTCAAGGGTGTGTATAATGATCGGTTTGCTGTTCAACATTAAAAACTGTTTTGGCATATTGACATTGCCCATCCGTGTTCCTTTTCCTCCAGCTAAAATTTCAGCATAAATCATGAGCACAACACCTCGTAATAATAGTAGTAGGATGTCTTCAAAAGGAATTACAAATCATACCATAAATTTCTATATTAAACCAATTAAATCCTGCTGATTTAATTCATACCCGAAAAATTTATATATCTTTGATTGTCCGATTACTATATATATATAAATTGAGATTGGTTATATTACCCCTTGGCACAAAAAAGAGCCGGCAAATGTATCGCCGGCCGTTTTCCAGATGTTTTTATAACATATTATCAAAACATTATCAGTAGCAGTTCTTTATCTTTAGTTCTCTTATTCATTTTACACATAAACAATTCTTCCATCTCTGACAGATGAATTAAAAATATTTACCTGAAACTCAAAACAATCCAAGAATTTTCTTCTTTTTGACCCTAGATGGAATAGCTTTATATACAGTGTTACCTTCCACAAGGTATTCTGCGTTTTCTTTCAAATAGTAAACCATATCCAAACCATAACGGTTCTGTATATGTTTATATGCTTGCTTCATCAGAAAGCTGCGATTAACCGCATTATGAGCATCTGAGGCTATAAAGTGGATAAGATTAGCCTCCATTAATTGCTCTGAAAAAGCCTTTAGTTTTTTCCCCGAAACCTCCAACAACGCTAGATGCTGTTATCTGTGCAAGAGCTCCTTTCTTAACTAACTGATAAAGACGATCTGGTTGCTCAACGATTTCTTGATTTCGTTCTGGGTGAACAATGATGGGTATAATTCCTTTAAGCTGTAGGTCGAAAATCAATTGTTCTGTATACCGAGGTACATGAGTGGAAGGGAGTTCTACAAATAAATATTGGGTGGCATTCAGTGTAAGAATTTCACCCTTTTCATACCCTTCTAACATTTCTCCATGTATGGCTGTCTCTTGTCCTGGAAGAATCGTCAATGGTACTTTTTCATTCTTAAGTCGATCATTTAATTCAATGACTTTTTCAAGTATTTTAGCCTTTGGGTTTATGTAGCGGCCATTTTTATGGTGAGGGGTGGCTATGATGGTATGAATCCCTTCCTCTACTGCTACTTTTGCTAAATAAACGCTATCTTCAATGCTTTTAGGTCCGTCATCAATTTCCGGGAGGATGTGACAATGTATATCTATCATAGCAACCATCCTATCAATAAATTGTAAAATTTTTCAGTCTTTTGAATTGTTACCATTCCAAAAAATACAGGAAAGTGAGTTGCCTAATTTTGATGAGGATGGAAATTAGCTTCCGTAATAATAATAACTTGGATTTTTTAACTTTTTATTATTTAGCACTACACCAAGAACATTAGCCTTTGCCGAAACCAATAACTCTTTTGCTTTAATTGCCTCTTCTGTTAATGTTTTTCCACAGGAAACCACAAGGATTGTACCATCACATTTATTAGATAATATTTGGGAATCAGTAACTGCCATTACAGGTGGAGTGTCGAATATAACCAAATCAAATTCTCGGCTTGCATTCTCGAGAAATTGTTCCATAGTTCCAGAAGCCATAAGTTCAGCCGGATTAGGCGGAATCGGACCACTTGGAAGTAGATAAAGGCTTGATATTTTTGATTCTACTATGGCCTCATCTAACGATAACTGTCTCGTCAATATACTTGTAAGACCAGAGGTATTTGTTAAGTTGAAGGTGTAATGAACTGTGGGTTTCCTTAAATCAGCATCTACTAGTAGTACGTTTTTGCCTTGTTGAGCAAATACCACAGCAAGATTTGCGGCAGTTGTTGACTTACCCTCAGATGGCCCTGTTGAGGTTACCATAAGGGTTTTTAACTCTTTATCTATCGAAGTAAAATGTAGATTTGTTCTTAACGTCCTATATTGTTCAGTAATGGGGGACTTGCTATTTTGCGCAGATATGAGTTTTCTGCGATGATCCATTATTCTTTTTTTCGCATCCTTCTTAAAAGCCAACTGAATCACCTCTTGTTCTGGATGTTCTTGTCTTCCGACCGCTATCTCTATAATCAAGTTGATTATTGTCAATAGTGGCAATGATGCCTATCACAGGCAACCTCAAAAATCTTTCAATGTCTTGTTCGTTTTTAATCGTATTGTCCATGTAATCGAGTAGTAATGCCAGTCCGATTCCAGCCATCATACCAATTATCAGGGCAATGCTGATATTTATTAAAGGTCTCGGCTTAATTGGCGATTGTCCTTCTATTGCTGTTGCTGGTGAAAGAATACTTACATTATCCACGCTCATAATATCAGTAATCTCACTTTTAAAGACTTTTGCAACCGTATTTGCAATTTTCACGGCATTTTCTACCTTTTCGTCCCGAACTGTTATGTTTACTACTTGTGAATTTTTTTCGCTGCCAACGGAGATTTTTTCATTTAGCTGTGCAGAAGTCATGTTAAGATTTAATTTATCAATCACTGGGTTAAGAATTGCAGGGCTTTTAATAATCACATTATATGTATTAATGAACTGTAGATTTGTCTGTACATCACTAGCATTGTAGCCATTTTGATCATTTTTGGACTGGTTCACTAAAATCTGTGTGGATGCCTGATATACTGGTGTTAAAAAAATGAAACTTACTATAGCACTAATACATACTGTGGTAAAGGTAATTGAGAGAATTAGTATTAATCGTTTTCTTAGAATTCCTAGTAAATCTCTTAAACTGATTATTTCTTCCATTAGTCCACCTGCTTATGATTAAATATTTTTAAACCCCTGCTTGTATTATATCATGGTATTTGTATTTTTTTGCCTTTTATTGTAAATATTTTAGTTAATTTGTAACATTTATTTTTACGCAATAACCTTGATCAGGTAAAAAAAACAGGCCCCCATTCATTAATGATGAAAGGCCTGCTTTTTAATATATTGAGGTGATTAATTAAATGCTCATTTGTATACATTGTATTACCCGCTTACCACGCAAGTATTCCCTTCTAGACTCTTAACCTAATTTAGTTCGATTTTAATCGTACCAGTAAATGCGGCACGTTTCTTATGAAGGTCCGTGAGTGTAATTTTGTAAAAGACATTCCCATTCAAAAGTTCACCCGAGCTATTTTTACCATTCCACTTAAATATATGGCTGCCACTACTTTTCCATTTAGAAGTATATAATGTCCTTACTCTTTTTCCATCTTGGAAAAGTTCAATTTTAACATATCCTGGTTTATTTAGTGTAAAGGTATACGAGGTTGATCCCAGAGCACTATACTCAACCACGGACTTCCCTTCTACTGAAGGCATGCGCCAGTCCTGAAGCGAGAGGTTTTTACTGAATAATCTCTTAGTATTTCCTGCCTTGTCTGTAACCTCAACTTTGTATTTATATTTACCATCTGTTACGTATTTGTTTTTGGAATTCTTCCCATCCCACTTTATAATATGGGTTCCTGGATTATAGCTTTTAGTAGATACAATTTTCTTAATCCTGGTACCTTTTTCTGTAAGTATATAAACGTTGATTGTTACACTTTCCTTTACTTCAACCTTCATCCTTGCTCTGGATTTTCCATCCATTTTAAAAACTGGAGTGGTAACCGTTGCTTTTGCAGATGGCTTGATAGAATCAACTATTATATCCATACGTTTAGTCGTGCTCTTTCTCTTTTGTGAATCTACTGTATAGATTATAAGTTTATATTTACCATCTTTGACTTTTTTACCTGCACCGTTCTTACCGTTCCAGTACAAATACTGCTTTCCGCTTGTTACAAGTTTGCCTGAGGAAAGTTGTTTAACCTTTTTATTACGCCCGTCATAGATCAGGGCTGTTACTTTGGATCTTTTATTTACATTGTAGGGAATTGTTAATTTACTCTCCAAAGTCGGTGAAAAGGTAGATGATTTGTTCACTTTTACTACCGGTGTGACTGAGTTAGTAACATTTATATAAATGGATCTGTACACTGTTTCCTTGTCATTTGTAATTTTAACAACAAGTTTATATTTACCGGTTTTAACATACTTACCATCTCTTTGTCTTCCATCCCAGTTTAAAGAGTAATTGCCTCCAGCCCAATTATAGCTATCCCCAAGATTTTGAATGATAGCTCCCTTATAATTTTGCACATATGCTGCAATATTTGTACCTCTATAAATATCCAATGATACATCTAGTTTATTTGCACCCTCAATTTTGAAATTTCTTGTAGAGGCTTTGATCTTTGAATAGGGCTCTGGAGTATTTTCCAATGCCAGGGAAGCATTTATACGTCCATAACCAAAGTAATCATCCCGCCCTGCATAACCCAAGTCATAAGCTGATCTTTTTAAAATAGTCTCAACTTCTTCAGGGGCTAGAAAAGGATTCTTAGATAAGATCAATGCTGAAACACCAGATACTACTGGAGCGGCCATGGAGGTCCCGCTCATATAATTATATGAACTTCCACTTATTGTCGAGTAGATCATCTCGCCAGGTGCTGCAATATCAATATAACTCCCAAAATTCGAAAATGAAGCCATTTCATCCTTGCTATTGGTAGCACTTACTCCAATAACGCCAGGAAAAGCCGCTGGATATGTTGTAATATTGCTGCTGTCATTGCCTGCAGCAGCTACCAGTAAAACGCCATGAGTCCTTGCATAATTAATGGCACTCTCTAGGGACTGACTATAGTAAGTTCCGCCCAGACTGAGATTAATTATGTTCGCTTTATGATCTGCAGCATAATAAATGCCGCGTATAATATTAAATACGGTTGCAGAGTCACCACTGAAAACGTTGATTGGCATGATTTTTACATTCGGAGCAATCCCAGCAATCCCCGAACTGTTAAGTGATGCAGCTATAATTCCTGCTACATGAGTCCCATGCTCATCTGCCAAAGTATCAGGACTTCCTGTCAACATATTAATTGGCGATGTTATTTTCCCTTTCAAATCCGGGTGATTCATCTGAACCCCACTGTCTACGACTGCTACAGTGATTGCAGAGTTACCTTTCGTCAAATCCCAGGCTGCAGGCATCCCAATTCTCGGTAAGTACCACTGCTTTGTATAACCGGGATCCTGAGGAATATAGGCAGTTTCAATATTATAGTTGGGCTCTGCAAATTCTACTTCCTTCCTTGTTAACAATTCTTTGGTTAACGGCAATAAATCAGAAACTTTCGAAACTGTAAGCAGAGAGATGTCTCCTTGATCAATACTTGAAATTTCTTTAACGTTTAATGAGGATATTAATTTTTCCTTTTCTTCGGAAGTAACTGTTGATTTGAACTTAACAATTAACTCCCTATTATTGTATTGTTTATCGTCACCAAATAAGCTGCTTCCACTTTTGTCATTGCTAAATTCTGCTCCAGACACAGCAAAAGCTGACGTTGAAATTAGAAAGACAAATAGAAATGTTGCAAGAAACCTCATAGCCGACTCCCTCTCTCAGCGATATACTCTTTATATATATATCGGTTGGAAAATGCGTTTATTAAAAAAATTCTAGACTGTTTCCTTTGGCTGTCTAATTCAAATTGGAATCTAGTATATATCCTTTTCTGCCCATGAAATTGATTTCATACCAGTCCCCACTTTTAGATATATAATTATAATGTTGTCCTTCCAAAAGGGTTCCTGCTGTTGCGCTGGTTTCGTCTGGCTGTAAATATACCACCGTGCTTTGTGTTAAGATATTTATTCCATTAGATTTACTCTCTACAATGAAGTTTGATATTTTAGTAGATAAAAGAGGTTTGGCATCATTTTTGGCTATATATACTTTTTCAGACCCTAGAAGCAACTCATTATATTTGCTATTTCCATTTCCTCGCAAAAATACACGGTCCTTGTCTACTGTCCCTATTTTTATATACCGGTGATCTTTTATACTATATAACGCTGCATCCGGTTCCGTTACCTGGATATATTTAATTTCATTAGAGTATTCCAATTGAGCTGCAGACTTTAAAATATATCCTATTCTTCCACCAAATATAACCTTATAATATGTACCTTCGGTAGAGTAAATAGAGGTCTCCGCCCCTTTAAAAATCGTTGCAACTTTCTCCCCATTACTATAAGGAGTTGTTACAAATGAGGTTGAACGCTTAATTGTAATTATTCCTTGTGACTTTCCCTTATTATTCGTAAAACCTTTTGAGGGGGCTATGGAATAAGCCGTTACATCTGACTTTTTTACATAGCCTTTTTTCTTTCCAAATTGCACCTGATACCAAGTTCCTTTATTCGCTATCACCTTGAATGATTGTCTTTTCTCCAGGCTCCCTGCCTTTTGAAGTTCTCCTGTACTATCATGGTAAATGATTGTCTTTTTCTTCGTTTTCAAATACGCAACATTATTCTTCTTTTTATGTTGCCTATGGACGATTCCCGCTATGTCTGCAATAACTTTTTGTAATTTTGCATAACTAATATTGTTTGTCTTACTGCCAATGCAAATGGATTCTTGTCATATACAATAGCGACATCGTTATAAATAAGCGACATTGGAATCATGCCTACTTTATGTGCTGTTTCCGCCTCTTTGATTCCTTTAGGAATTGTCGTATTGTAATCGGTCTTCATCAGGTAGCTGACTAATTCTTTGCCTAATTTGTTTTTCTCCGAAAAATCGTATAAGCGAGTTGCATATGTAACCAGGTCCTTAGATGATGTAAGATTTTGCCCCCTCGGATATGCATACTCACCCCCAGCCTTTTTCATATATTTATTAAAATTACTTCTTCCAACCTTCTCTTTAAGCATGATGAAAGCAATATTATCACTATGTACCATTGCTTTCTTAACTAAATCCCGGATTGTGTACTTCGAACCTATCTTGTCGTACTGGATCACTCCACTGCCGCCATAATAATGATGCGGCCTATATCTCAATTTTTGATTTAAGTTTATTTTATTAGCTGCTGCCAGTTCCATTATGTATAAGGCAAGCGGAAGTTTGATTGTACTTGCCACCCTCATAGGAGCAGTACTATTGTGTTTGAATTCATCACCGGTCAAAAGATCATGATAATGAAGTGTGACAGTTCCTCCTGATTTTCTTAAGTAATTACTTAGTTCCTTTTGAAGATTTTGGTTAAATTCCTGATAAGATGTCATGACTCCTGCTTCTGCCTGACTTTCAGGTATTATTAATGGAAATACCAAAAACAAAACTGTTAAAACAATGAGGTGCTTTTTCACTGATTAATTCTCCCCTTATTTCCTTTACTAATCTCTATCTAGTAAATATTGTAAATGTTTTATTTTGGAGTGGATATAGAAATCTATAATTTTCCTTATTTCCTTAAAAGCTCACCCTTTTTGAAGCTAAATAAAAAGAAAAAAGCATTCGATGAAATATCACACCGAATGCTTAAGAACCTCTACACCATGAATAACCCCAATTGCCTCTATAAAATAAACCCTTTATATTGATAGTATACTGAGATAAATAACTAAAGGTCGTCATCTTGCGACTTAAAATTTTCTATTCCCTTTATAAAATTGGTAATTATTTTATCCTTATGGTTATTGACCTACTTTTATTACCTGCTTTATCACGAGCATATACCTTTAGTGTACTGCCTTTTTTCTGGGCTTTTACTCCAATAGAAAATTCACCTTTGTTTGTAACCTTCTGTTTCCCTAATAATTTTTTACCATTATAGATGTAAACTGTTGATCCTTTTTCAGCATTGCCTGATATTTCAGGGAAAACGTCAGTTATCCTAGGACTGTATGGTGCTGTTTTGTCCAATACTTTTACCGTTTTTTCGGGCCCAATGTTTTTCGCCTTATCTCTTGCATATACCTTAATACTTGTACCTGCTTTTTGTTTTGATATCTTAATGGTGTAATATCCTTTTGCATTTGCTTTTCCATAACCAATCTGCTTTTTGCCAACCTTCGCATACATTATTGCGTATGGTTCGGTTTTTCCCTTGATTACCGTTTGGTTATCCGCAATCCTATTTACTGTTGGAATGCCAGGAGGCGTCTTATCTACTACCTTAACAATGACCTTTTTTGTTCCATAACCATTCGTAACGAAAGCCTCAATTTTTGACCCGACCTTTTGCTTAGGAATAGTAAATTTAAAATTACCCTTTGTGTCCGCACTCTTTTTGTATAGTTTATCGGAAACTTTTAAAGTAACCAGCAAATTAGGGCTCGTTTTTCCTGTTATAACAGTCGTTTTATCACTAACCAGCCCCATGTTTAGCGGTGCTAATAAATGTGGAGCTGAGATTTTTATAAAATACTTACCAGAGTGTAAATCATAGTAATTGTCATTTTCTACTTTTAGATAGTATGTTCCGCTACTCAAGTCACTGTATCCATTAAATTTCCCGGGATTTGCTGAACTTCCATATACTATATCGTCCGCAATTACCTTATTAAAACTATCTAGTAAAGTAATAGACGCTCTAGTATCTATATATGATGAAAAATCAAAATAAATCCTTCCGGATTTCGGCACAGTGATTTTGTAGACATCTACCGAGTCATTCCATGAAAGAAATCCTGAAGTTTGCTGACTAAACGCTAGGGGCTGCGCATTTACTGTACCGTTATTCGGTTCCTTATCATCACTATTTGCTAACAATATGCCAACTTTTAATTGGTATTTGCCTGTATTGATTGAATATTCATCACCGTTAAAAATTTTCAAATAATATGTACCTGGCTCTAAATCTCTCTGCTCCTTATAAGCAGCAGGGTTGATTGAACTACTATTTATATAATCATCTATAATTATATTATTTTTATTATCAATCAAAGAAACATAGGTAGTTTTATCGACAAACGATGATAAATCAATGGATACTCTTCCCGATTTTGGAACAGTAATTTTATAAACATCGACCTTATCATTCCATGATAGATAGCCATTTACTAATGTATTAAATGATAAAGGCTGTGCTTGGACCGTACCATTGTTAGGCTCGAATTCGTTATTATTTGCAGGAGTAAAGCCGAGTGTTACATTGAATTTCCCTGTATATTCATTATAATTACCATCGTAAATTTCTAAGAAGTAGTTCCCTGCTTCCAAGTCGACTGCATTAAAATATTTAGCTGGATTTTGTGAACTACTTGTCTGACCGTCATCAAAAATCACATTATTATAACTATCTGAGAGTTTAATATAAGTTCCTGAGTCAACAAAGGAATTAATATCAAACGTGACTCTCCCAGCTTTAGTTACCTGAATTTTATAAATGATACTATCCTGCGCAGTTGTTAAAAGCCCTTCTACCTTAGTATTAAAGGGTAAATTCACTTCAGCTGCTTTAGCCTGAATAGAGAAAAGATTCAATCCAATTAAAATAACCAATGCAAATACTGAAGTTAATCTCCACATTTTATGTTTATTAATATTTTGCATCAAACTTATACCCCCTGTGTATTTTTATTACCTAAGTTCTTTTCTGTTCACTGAGTTGTTGCATTCTCCTTTCATACCATTTAGATTCGAAGTCTTTTCAATAAGATAATCTTATTAAACGGCTTTTTTAAAGATAATAAAAAGAATATATTTCCATTATTTATTATATAGGTAATTGGACTTGTTTACAATATAGTAAAATAGTCATGAGATGTAACCCCTAACCTCTCCCACCACCATACGTAGATTTGTTCTTCTTCACACGTTTAAGTGCTTCTATCAAGCTTCCCCATGACAAAATCAATAACAAATGATATATCCTTTCGATGAAAGAGTATCAGTCCAAATATGTGATTCCTGCTCAACCCTCATTAAGTCACTGTGGAATTCACAACTTCCTCCTTCTAGTACTAATTTTCTATAGTAAGGTATTATACGGGGGATCCTACATTAAAAAACACATAAGGATTCACTCTGCTCACTAGCAAAGGAAATCCTTATGTGTTTTTTTATGAAAAGTTAATTTTTTGCTACTTTTGATAGATTTGATAACTAAGGGCGACATTACATCTTTGTTTTGGAGTGACAATTTCGTTTTTCCTCAAATAATGACATCCTCCAAGATCAAGGATCATATCATGCTAAATTATAATTTCATCTAAAGTAACTTTTCCATTTATTAAAGCAATTTTAGTTTAATATTTGAAGCAAATGCAGATTTTATATTTTAGCTTGGAGCATAACAGCTTGTTGCCAATGGTATCTCGCTTTTTGCTCTAATTTACTTTTTAAGTGGTGACATAATGCATCTTCAATTAATACCTCGTTATATTTCTTTAAAAATAGGTGGAGATGATACTTGGCCTGAATAAATACCCTCATAAGGTAATTCCCCCTTAAAAAGTTTTAAACTTTAATCGCTCCGTTGATACCCACCAAGGTCAATCTACTATACAATACACAGTTGAAGATTCTTTTTTGACCATTTTCAAGTAGGGAATTTTACCCCTTTTCTTCCATGTTAAAACTCTTACGAAAAAACAAATCAACATTGCTTAATTTTCCTCCTCCTCTTGTTACCTTCCACTACACGGTATTTACAAATTCTTTCTAATGATTTTTTCGACATTTTTTGTCACATTCTTTTTATGTATGTAATTCAACTATTGTTATATAATTCCATATGAAACTATTAAAATAATAAAGGGGTAACTAATGAAAAAGACTAAGCTTCTTTCTATGTCTCTTGTCTCACTGCTCGCCTTCTCTAGTGTTTTTCAAGCAGCGGGAAGCTTCGGCTATGCTGCTGAAAAGAATTCCACGGATAAACTCCGGAAAAGCCAGATCGAAACAAAAATCAAGCAGAACAGCTACAAGGTTCCTTTGCCAGGGAATCAAGGCAAGGATCAGCTGGCGGAAAAATTTAGAGAGAAGAAAAACAAACAAGCTAAAAAAGAAAAAGTTGTACCCGGAGAATTGATCATTAAGTATAAAGAGAGTGCTACCAATGAAAACATTCGTACCCTTTACAATAAATATTCCCTAAAGAAGGGGGAACAAATCAAATCCCTCAAGTCCGAAGTAGTGAAAATCCCTGCCGGAAAGAAGATGGAGGATTTTATCAAGCAACTAAAAAACAATCCTGTTATAGATTCGGTTCAACCAAACTATAAGTACTATTCGACGGGTGAGAATACAGCTTCCAATTACTATGAACAGTTATGGGGGCTTAATAACAACGGCCAAACGATTAGGGGGCTGCAAGGAGTTCGAGATGCCGATATCGATGCACCTGAAGCATGGGGTAAATTCAAAGATATTGACGAAGTCGTAGTGGCAGTCATTGATTCAGGGGTCGACCTAAACCATCCGGATCTTAAGGAAAAAATCTGGACAAACCCCGGTGAAATTCCTGGCGATGGAATTGATAATGACAATAATGGCTACATTGATGATGTTAATGGATGGGATTTTTATAATAATGACAACTCAGTTTACGACCCACTGGATGGAGATGACCATGGAACGCACGTTGCCGGAACAATAGCCGCGGCCATGGAAGGATCAGACATCAGCCAGAATAAGGGTGTAGTTGGCGTCGCACCGAATGTTAAAATCATGCCAATCAAATTTCTCGGTCCTTGGGGCGGTGACACAGCGGGGGCAATTGCCGCTATTGAATACGCTAAAAAAATGGGAGTAAAGATCTCGAATAACAGCTGGGGCGGCGGCGAGTATGATCCGTTGCTGGAAGAAGCGATTGCTAATTGTGACTGTCTCTTTGTTGCAGCTGCAGGAAATGAATCTATGAACAACGATGAGGGTGGTTTCTATCCTGCTGGCTTTGAAACGCCAAATATTCTTTCGGTTGCTGCTCTGACAAATCAGGGAAAGCTCGCCCCTTTTTCAAACTATGGAAGACATTCGGTAGATGTGGCTGCTCCTGGAATGGATATCCTGAGCACAATACCAAAGTTTCCTGTGGATGAATTGAAAAAGATGTTTGGAGATTTTGGTCCATTTGCACAGATTCATAATACCCAATATAATTTCAAGGCTATAATGGATGGAATTGGCTTTGAAAAGCTTTCGGGACAAGAACGGCAGGAAGCTTTCAACACAACAATGGATTATTTAATATCTGATAAACAGGCGGATAAAATCCTTTTAATTCAGGATGATGAACATGACATGGCCAGCGAATTCAAAGGTGAGCCTGAGCTGCAAAACTATTTTAAAGACTACCTTCCTGTGTATGAAGAATTATTAGCGAAATATGGCACTCAATATGACCTACTGACAATCCGTTCCTCATCAAATCTAAAAGAAACATTGGGTGACCAAAACCTTGCGGATTATCAGGCGGTTATCTGGTTTACAGGGCACGGACTTGGAATCAATACTCCCGATTGGAAAACACTCATGGACGAAGATATCGCCATGCTTGATAGCTATCTAAAAGCTGGCGGGAAATTGTTGCTTTCTGGACAGGATGCACTATGGGGAAATGAAGAATCAACTTTTGTGAAGACGATGCTAAATTTAAAAGTTTACCCTGATATGGCGCCACATATGAATGTAACCGGTCGAAAAGGTTCCATTTATGAAGGCAAAAATTTTAAAGTAGAGGATGATGGGGCACTATTCCCTTCTGCTGACTTACTCTTTCCGAATGGGGGTAAAACATTACTCGCTCTAGACTTTGTCTCTGAATACAGTCAGGCATATGCTTATTACAGCGGAACGTCAATGGCTGCGCCACATGCTGCAGGAACAGCAGCATTATTCATGGGCATGAATCCAGATATGGATCCTATTTATACAAAATTATACTTGAGCCATCAAGGTAAAAAACTGCCGCAACTAACGGGATTGGTTAAGAGTGGCAAAGTCATTAAAGCTGCTAATATTGATTCATTTTCAGCTAGTAATATACCGGGATTACCCTTAAAGAAAAATATCGAGGCAGGTTCACTTGACAGTATCTCAAATAAAGACTATGTGTATGCCATCCTATTAAAAGAGGGTGAAGCACTTAATCTGTCATTAAACGGAACAGCCGGTGCCGATTTTGACCTGTATGTATATAGCCAAGAGGCCGAATCTGCCGACAATGCGAATGGAATTGTAGCACTTTCGGAAAATCCCGGAACTTCTACAGAAGCAATTCAGTTTGTTGCACCAATGTCAGGCTTTTACTTTATTGACGTTTTTGCGTTCAAAGGGAAAGGAAATTATAAACTTGCAGTTGGGAATTTTGATGGCAGCTACGAAGACATTTCACCTGTTGTTGAATATCGAGGAGAATGGGAAATAGCTATGGAACCAGAGCATTCCGAGTTTTCTGCCAATTTCCTTAAATCCCCAGGAGAGCTTTCCTTCTCATTTGTAGGATATGGCATCGAATGGCGAGGCTTTAAGGATGCTGCTCAAGGAATTGCAGATATTTACATAGATGGAGTTAAGCAAAACTCAGCCTCCCTCTATTCACCTGAGTTTCTGGCACAGCAAAGTCTCTATAAGAAGATTGTTCCATATGGCAAGCACACGATTAAGATTGTTTGGACTGGAAAAAATGATCCAGCAGCCAGAAAAAGTGCAGCTGGTATTAACCTTGATCGTTTTATTGTAAAGAGTAATCCTCTTAAACCGGCCGTTTCTTACAATACCAAAAATAAAGCACCTGTAGTATCATGGTCTGCGGTAGATTGGAGGGACGTTAAAGCTTATAACGTCTATAGAAAGGAAATATCAAATTCTGATTTTACCCAAGTGGGGACAACTTCCTCTGCATTTTTTGTTGACCAAACAGCAAAGGCCGGTAAAACTTATCAGTATAAAGTTTCAATTGTTATGGATGGAGAAGAGACACCATTATCCTCTTCCTCCATCAACTATAAACTTGATGATGATATTAGCAGCTCCCAAACATGGGTAGGCAGTACCCTAAAAGGCGACTTAAATGTTAAGAATCTTGACACTCACGATGTGTGGAAGAAACGACTCGTCAAAGGCCAAACGTATGAAGTCCTGCTAACTGGTCCTTCAGGAAGTGATTATGATTTAAGTGTATTTAAACCAGGGACAAGTACCATCTATGGTACAAAAGCGGACGCAAAATCTGATTCGTCTGCTGCAAGCGAGAGGATTGTCTTTAAGCCGGAAATTACAGGACAACATTATCTTGTTGCCAATGCTAAGACGGGGGCTGGACAATATAGTGTGAAATTAAGTGTAAAAACAGTGAAAAAGCTTGAAAGCTCTGCTTCCTCCATTAAGAAAGCCGGGAAGTGGTCCGTCAAAAAGTATAAAAAGGCATCGGGAGGGTCCGTCCTATCTGCGTCTAAATCAAAAAAATCGTTAAAGTACACCTTCAATGGGACGGATGTCGCAGTATATGCCCTTAAAGATCAATATTCTGGCTATGCCGATATTTATTTGGATGACAAAAAGGTAAAAAGCGTAGACTTGTATTCACAGAAACGTCTATATAAACAAAGTGTATTCAGCGCCAAAAACCTAGCCAATAAAAAGCATACCGTCACAATTGTGGTAAAAGAATTGAAAAGGAAAGCCTCAAAAGGCACATCGGTTAAAATTGACGCCTTTGAAAGCGCTAAATTTGTACCGGTAAAATAACACATACTCTTCCCCATCTAAAAGCTAAATGGTTATATTTACTTTGGATGGCTAAAAAAAGATGAGAAACCAGTTGAAATGGTCTTCTCATCTTTTCTTTTTTTTGTTTTTTTCTTTTAAAGTCTGGGTTAATGCAACTTCGCGGTTGAATGCATACTCCTGGCACCCCTATACCATCCTACTTTAGAACCCTCATTTGCATGAGATTTTTAATCATACACCGATCTCACAAAAAACTCTGGAATAATTTTGAAAAATAAGTAAAATAGATTCCAGAGGGGGATTAACATGACACACAAGTTGATTAAGGTAATAACAAGTTTAACACTATCTATTAGTCTTCTATTTGGGTTTTCCAGCGCTCAAGCAGCTACTAAGGAGATGAAGGTCCATTTCATTAATGTAGGACAAGGGGATGCCGTTTATATTAAAACTGCAGCCGGGGAAGATATTCTTATTGACGCAGGTAATAAGGATGGCAGTGATGTAGTTGCGTATTTAAAAAAGCAAAAAGTGAAAGATATTGAAGTGATGATTGCGACTCATCCTGATGCGGATCATCTTGGAGGTCTAGATGAAGTACTACATGCTTTCAAAGTAAAATCCGTCTATGCCCCAAAGGTCAGTCATACTACCATCGCATACAAAGAATTCCTGACAGCCGTAAAACGCGAGGGCTTAAAAATAAAGACTGCAAAAAGCGATGTCTCAGTTCCATTAAAAGGAGTCACCGCTAAGTTCGTAGCTCCGATCAAAACATATGCCAAAAGTGATCTAAATAATTGGAGTGCCGTCCTGCACATGAAGTATGGCAAGAAATCTTTCCTATTTACCGGAGATGCAGAAGCGAAATCCGAAGCTGATATGTTAAAATCTAAAAATTCACTGAAGGCAGATGTATTAAAAGTTGGTCATCATGGAGCCAAGACTTCTACAGGCAGTAATTTCTTAAAAGCTGTTAAGCCAACTTATGCGGTTATCAGCGTTGGAAAAAACGGATATGGGCACCCAACAAGCACGATTATTAAACGGTTGAAAGCCTATAATATAAAAACATATCGTACAGATAAAAGCGGACATGTTATTTTCACGACTAATGGTTCAAAACTTAGTGTAAAGACGGTGAAGTAAAATGATAAAGGGGATCATCGACCGTTTTGAAGGAGAAGTTGCAGTAGTTGAGATTAATGGCCAAACAAAAGATTATCCAAAAACTATTTTCCCTAAGGATGCAACCACCGGCGATGTAGTGATAATAGAAAATGGTCAAGGCAAGGTTCTAAAAAACGAAACTGAAAAGCTGCGCAAGGAAGTTGAAGCTTTGATGGATGAAGTATGGGAGGAATAATTTAGCCCGTAAAAAAAGATGAACGATTTCATACCGGATATAAAAAGGTTCCAAACCCTATTGGCAAATATCGGGGGTTGGAACCTTTATTCATTTATTTGTCTTTTATCTCCAATAGCTTCAACCTCAACTCATTCTCCATAGAAGCCAAATCCTGCTCTGCCTGGCGCCGCTTGGTCCGGCCTTCTTCCTGGATTCTTAATGTTTCCTCCAAAGTGGTGATCAGGTTCTCCTGCGTCTTTTTCAGTGTCTCAATATCCACTAGGCCGCGTTCGTTTTCCTTTGCGGTTTCAATTGTGTTCGTTTTTAGCATTTCAGCGTTTTTCAGCAGCAGTTCGTTGGTTGTTTTGGAAACCTGCTTCTGTGCTTCAACTGCGTGCCGTTGTCTGATGAGTGTCAGGGCGATGGCGACCTGATTTTTCCACAGCGGAATGGCTGTGACGATTGATGATTGGATTTTTTCCACTAACGCCTGGTTCGTGTTCTGGATCAGGCGGATTTGCGGTGCGCTTTGAATCGTGATTTCACGGCTTAGTTTCAAATCGTACAGACGCTTATCCAGTCTGTCGGCAAACTGGATCATGTCGTTGACTTCCTGGAACTTCATTTGATCCTGTGAAGCTTCTGCTTCCTTCTTTAGCTGCGGAATCGTCTTTTCATGCAGTTCCTCCAGCTTGAGCTCTCCGGCAGCAATGTAGATGTTCAGCGCGTTGAAATACTCTTTGTTCGTGTCGTACAATTTCTCGAGCATGCCGATGTCAGACAGCAATACATTTTTGCTTCGGTCCAGCTTTACGCTGATCCGGTCAATTTGCGCCCCGGTTTTCTGGTATTTGGAGAGGATTTCCTGTACAGAACCCGATAGCTTTCCAAACATGCGGGCCAGGAAGGATGGCTTCTCGACGCTAAGCTCATCCGGGTTCATATCGTTAAGATGCCTCATCAGATCACTGATGACTTCCCCTACTTCGCCGATATCCTTCTTCTGAACATGCTCAAGCATCGAATGCGAAAAGGATAGAAGCTTGCCTTGAGCCTGTGTACCGTACTGAATCATCGCCTGGTGATTTTTTGGGTCGATCTGCTCTGCCAATTGATAGGCTCGGGCCCGGTTCTCTTCTGGAATCACATCGATCAGCTTGACCGGCCTGCTTGATTCTTGTTTTACAGGCTGAACCTGTAGCTCTGGTGTATCGCCAAAAGGGTTGGTCAATATATCATCCATGATGTTTCCGTTATTTTTTAAAAGGTCTGGGTTCTTTTCCGTCATTTTCTTAACCTCCTGGTTTCATCAGGAATATCATTCAATTTTTTAATCGAGTGTTTTGCTACGTCAATTTCAAAATTCAAGTGATCGAGATCGTCAGAGAGCACGTTATTCAAGTCTTTTTCAACTACTTTGGTCAACTCTTTTAACGTATATTGCGTTTCGTTCAATGAGTGCTCCAGTTCCCTGTTTTTACCCGGCTGGGAGGAAAGGAACGCATACTTTTCACTGAGTTCCAGCACGGAATCAAGATGGGAAAAATAAAATCGTTCTGCTTTGTAAAATCTTTTTGGCTCCCGGGTGTTCAGCCTCTGGATATTTTTCACGAGCCTCACCAGCTCCATACGTTGCTTCAGTGAACGAATGTGGCGAATGGAAAAAAGCGACTTCTGGATTCGGCTGATCTTTGCATTCGCTTCTTTAAGATTTCGATTTATATATTTGTATTCCTTCTTAGTGAGTCCGTGTTTTTCAAGGAAGCTTTTTTGCAGATAGTGCCCCAGTCCGAAAAACATGACGCCTCCGGCAATGACTCCATATAGGGAAGCCATCCAAAACGTCTGGTCAAAACCTGTAAATGTCAGCAGCCAGATGAAAGCTGAAAATGGGATCGCAGCACCTGTTTGCATAAAAAGTAAAAGGAATTTATTCATTAGTATCGACTCCTGTTTAGAATCTTCCTATTTATACGAATAGGAGGCACAGAATGTTTCATTCGCTGTAAAAAAATGTTTTCTCCCTTATACAATACTGCAAAACAAGCTATTTTTCTACAGACTCGGTCCGTAAAGTCATCTAGGTCCTGAGACTGAGCCAGTGAAAATCGTGAAATTGCTCTCTATTGGAGATGTTCATTGGGAATTGCGTATTCGATGGGGTTAATTGCACAATCAGCAGCGTTAATTGAAAGAAATTTCTCTTTAATTGCGTAAACTTTATTGATAATTGCACAAAGAATCCCGATAATTGCGTACACGCCCAATTATTGGAAGGGAACCCTGTCTTCCAAAGCTCCAATTTGACTCTTCTCATCAAAATGACCTATTTATCAACATATATATTGGACAAGTCTGTATTATTTTGTAGAAACATTTGTTGTTTGATTTATTAAAAAAGGCGGTATATAGGGATTACAGTTACAAAAGTAAAAATAAGACAGTTAAGAAGGAGTGTTTTAAATGAAAGTAAAAGCTGGAAGCTGGAGCATGTTGAGTCCCGAGGAAAAACTCTTACTTTTAACAGTCATCAGCACACAAAATAAGAAAGGCCCTAAAAATGATTAAACATATTCAAGTTGTCTGATCCCTGTTCATATCCATATATGAAACTGGGATCAGACAAAAAAAAACCTTACCCTCAAAAGAGGATAAGGTTTAGTAGAACAATTATGCTTTCCTGCGCTGACGCATAAGAATGAAAGTACCACCAATTAATAGAAGTAGACCTGCCAGCATATAATTGTAGATATTCGCTGCTGTGTTTGGCAGTTTCTTGCCTGCTTCATCAATAGTAACCGGAGTTCCTTTTGTTTTTTCTGTTACCTCGAAAACTCCAAACGTACTGAAGTGTGTTGTTGTTGCCGTTACAATTCCTGTTTTTGCATCGTAAACACTATCTTCAAGCACTTCCCATTCCTTAGTATCTTCGTTGTAGTAGTAGATTTTAATATTTTTTGGATCGATTCCTTTTACAGCTTCTTGATCGACATTCAGAGCAATGGTTACTTTCTTGCCGTTAAAGTCGTGAAGTGTTTTAGAACCCGCAATGATTGTAAAGTCATAGACAGATCCAATTGCTCCTGGAGCCGACATTTTCTTTAAAGTGATCGAAACATCCTTTCCATTTGCCATCTCCATCATCATTTTAAGCATAGATGGCGGAATAATTACATCTGCATCTGCCTTATCGATCTTTAATCCACTATTATTTTCAATCAAGCTCTTAAGTGCATTAGAAGACAATTTCACTTCAAGCACTTCAGTGATATTTGAATCTTGTGGTTTAATTACAACCACTTGACCCTTTTTCACATCATCAAGATTGATTTCCTCAATCACTACACTCATTGCCTTTTTATCTTTAGAGAGAATTCCAACTGGCGTAATTACACCATTAGCTGGTTTTACAACTGTTCCCGGCTTGGCAGGCTTGGTTCCACCGTCGGCTGGTTTCGTTCCACCACCGCCTGGCTTTGTTCCCCCATCTCCCGGTTTCGTTCCACCATCGCCTGGCTTCGTTCCACCATCTCCCGGTTTCGTTCCACCGTCTCCAGGCTTCGTTCCACCATCGCCTGGCTTTGTTCCGCCATCGCCTGGTTCAGTTCCTCCGTCACCTGGTTCAGTTCCGCCGTCACCTGGTTCAGTTCCGCCATCGCCTGGTTCAGTTCCTCCGTCACCTGGCTCAGTTCCTCCGTCACCTGGCTCAGTTCCTCCATCGCCTGGGTCAGTTCCTCCGTCACTTGGGTCAGTTCCTCCGTCACCTGGGTCAGTTCCTCCGTCACCTGGGTCAGTTCCTCCGTCACCTGGGTCAGTTCCTCCGTCACCTGGGTCAGTTCCTCCGTCACCTGGGTCAGTTCCTCCGTCACCTGGGTTAGGGCAGTCACTTCCAGGTAGAGTGGAGATTTTTAGAAGTTCTCTTGTATCTCTTACCCTAATACGTTCTCCCTGCGCAAATGCACCGGATAAACCGACTGCTTCGAGCGTATCACAAGGAGCAAGGACTGGGACAGGACCACTTTGATTCACAATGTATCCATCTGTGAATACTAGCACCTCTCCAGATCCATCATTAATGATGTAAGAATTATCATCAAACTTTGAAACAACTTTACCTTTGACTTTAACAAGAAGACCCTGATTAACTTCAGAGGTTGCCTCCCCTGTAGGAACCAGCTTAGGTTCAAGAGGTTCTCCGCTGCCAATCTTGATGACATCCTGCTCAAATTTCGCAAACTCGATTTCCTTGTTGTTATCGAATGTAATAATATGTCCATATATACGGACCTTGTCTCCTGGCTTAATGGATCCAGCAGGCACTTCCTGGAATGCCATGATTCCGCCAGTTTCATCCTGGACATAGAATGCGTCGAAGAATACTCCAGCTCCAGTTGTGACTGTACCCTCAATCACTGCATCGGAATCTTCCGCAAGCTTCCTTGCATCACTAATCTTTGTGATTTTTGTATCACGGTGAGCGAGCCAGTTGACTGCATTCAAGATGAATTCATCGTTTCCTTTTGGTGCATATGACTCATCGATTTGCTTATCGTTGAAAATGTTCATACCGGAAACGATGATACGGCCTTTTTCTCCGATTTCTTCAGAAGCAATCAACGGAATCGCAGAACCGCCTGTTGCGTCAGAAACGACATCATAAGTGTAACCGCCTTTAATATTACCCTGGTAGGTCGTTTCGTTTCCTTTTGCAAGGATCACAACTTTTTCGTTTCCATTGAGTGCAGTGTCATTTGGTCCCGATAAGCTAGTTCCACTGTAATAATCAAGGAATGAAACGCGGTCCGTGATGTAGTTGGAAACCAACTCAGGGAATACTCGGACTGCAAAAGGCGATACCTTTGGATCGCTCCAGAAGTTTCCGGTCTTGCTGTCATCAAATACTCCATCGTTTCCCATGCGGATAGTTGCTCCCATTTGTTCGAGCATTCCATTATTGATTGTCGGGTTCGTGCTATGATTGCTCTTTCCTGCCATCAATAAGGATCCGCCAGCTTTCACGAATTTTGCAATAGCTGCACTTTCTTCAGCTGTGTAAGCTGATCTTGGGTGCGTAATGATCAATACTTTTACATTGCTTAATACAGCATCTGTGATAGTAGCGGTGTTCTCAGTGACTCTATATCCTTCTTTTTGAAGCATCGTTGTGAAGGCTTTTAAGTTATCCTTGTAGGTGCCGCTATCGCCACTTGAATTTTCATTGCCATGCTTCGCATCAATTACCACGTTGATACCAAGTGGTTCCTTGATTTTTACAGGCAATACAAATTGGTTGTCTGCAAGATTCAGTCCATCCAGAGAGGATACAACAGCTATGATGCTATGTTCGCCTTTTAACGGGCTATTCCAAACAGCCGTTGCCGTCGCTACTCCTTTTGAAGGAATAGAGGAGATTTCTTGAGATCCAATCAGGTTATCTGCCTTGACCTCGTCATAATAAAGGTCTACTTTTAAGTTTTTAACTTCCTGTGTACCATTGTTAGCTACGCTTGCTTTAAGTGTTGCAGGATTTCCTTCAATGATAACATCACCGACGATGTCGATTCCGTTCACTTTTACATCGACAGCTTCTTCTTTAGACCAGATTGGAGCAGAGTACATACGCTCGCCATCAGCCTGAGTCACTTTAACGACAAACCACTGCTGGCCGCCTGTAACTGTATAAGAAGGCTCCCATGTGAAATCTGCTGTCATAGGAGAATAGGAATCTAATACCTTGCCACCATTTGTAATCAACTCAACTTTTTCAACACGGTCATCCGACTTATAATCTGCAGCAAGATAGCTATAGTCAGCCATTGACCGGCTTTCAGCTACTGTATCGCTACCCGAAATATTGAACTTCAGTGATTTGCTGTCTACTGTTGACCCCATATAGAAACCGTTCGCTTTCACATCCAATGTGAAGTTAGGGTCTTCTACCATGTACACACGCATATTGCGCATAGAGTGCAATAAAGATTCCTGTGAGAGATCATCCGAAACGATGACAGTACGGGCCCTTGTCTGCCCCCATGTACCTTCATGGTTATCTTCACCGTAAGTCGGCGCTACATGCCAGCCTAAATCCAATACAGAGAAGAACTTCTTCTCAGCATTCGCATAGCCGTAGTGGCCGGATCCATTTCCGACTTCAAGCATGGTGAAGAGTTTGTCCACATCCTTGTTGTATGGCTTGAAGTTATTGAATGCATCTTTTGACATATCCGGATGGTTGAACTGTCCTACCACATCATCATAAGTCATGACCCATGCATAGTACTTATTCAGATCCTGATACATTTTTCCGTTGATGTTTCGGTCGATGAAATTTTCTGTACCGAAGATATTTGAGTGTCCCCATGTTGTAGAAGTCATTTCAAATGCTGGGAATACGACGTATTCGCCATTCTTCGTATATTGGGCTGATAAATCTTTCGTCAGCTGCCAGTTTGCCCCGCCGCTTCTTTCCAACATTCCATTTCGTTCTACCGTATCCTGGCCAAGCAAGGTCGGGTCAATATCATGGGAATGGTCTGAGAAAGCAAACCAGTCATACTTGTATTTCTGTCCTGCCTTCAGTGCAGCTTCAGGTTCTCCTGCTCCATCATGAGAAATCTTCGTATGATTATGGGTTGTACCACGATAATGGTTTCCACCTTCGAAACGCGGAACCACACTAAATGTCCACTCATATTCACTGCTGTTCCCTTTCAAATCCTTAGCAGTAACCTTTACTGTATGGTTTCCAAGGGTTAAATCGGACTCAGGAGTGAATTTCACCTGGCTTTGGCTGATTTGAGCATTAGTAAGCTCATCGCCGTCTAGCCATACTTTAACGCTCTCCTGGTTCACACCGCTTGGGTCTTCAAGCAGAACAGAAATCTCCGGACGCGGACTTTCAACCTTCGTTCCGCCAACAGGTGCTTCACCATAGATACGTGGTCCGACTTCATCATCAATCAGCTTAACCTGATGTGGTGTTTCTTTCGTACCAGAACTCTGAACTTTTTCCCCAGCCTTTGCTTCAATATAATAGTCGAAGCCATCAGCTGGTACAGTTCCAGCCTGAAGCACGGCAGTATATCGTGACTCATTTCCTGCTGTCATCTCAAGAGTGACATAATCTGCAGTTCCTGCAGCGCGGTAGTAAACAGTAACATTCTCTGCTCCGCTTGCCTTAGCTACAAACTCAACATTAGTATTTTTGTATACCTCTGTTATTGGCTCATGATCGATAGCCAGCTGTGCAGTAACATCCTTCATATCGCGCGGGAATACCTGATATCCGCTGACATGAGTCGCATTAGTTGTATACTGGCCAACGATTCCGGTTAACGCATAGCTTTTGCCGGACTCAAACACTTCATCAGCCTTGATGCCTGTTTTATCCATTACACGTACAGTTGTTGACTTGTTGTTTTCGTCAACAAACGTAACATTCCAGTTTGCACCAGATGTAGCTACGGATGACACCTTCCCATTAAATCGGACAAGGCTTCCTTCGAGTGGTTCTGCAACTGTGAATGTATTAAGGTCAAGAATTGAAACATCCTTTGGAGCAGGGATGACCTGGCCTTCATCCACTCTTGTAATAGCAGTTGCTTCTAATTCTGTCAAACCGTTGTATTGAATGAGTTTACCTGTGATTCTAAGTTTGTCACCGCGGACAATTTTCAGCCCAGAATCATAGTTGCCGAAAATATTGATTCCGGCTTTTTCATCCTGAATATAGAAGTTATTCTTCTGGGTGCCCATCACGCCATTGTCGATTGTAACGACACCTTCAACCGTGAAGAACTGGTTAAGGTTTACAAGAATCCCTTTAGAATCTGTTTCTTTTACTTCGTCCAAAGGAGTAACGACATCAGTTGCAGCTTTCTCCACTGATACCGGGACGCTTTCCAGCATGATTCCCTTTGCATCACTTGATTGCTGTGTAACATAGATTGTCGCTGGAGCATTGTTGAAAGTGATGGTATTGAATGCGCCAGTTCCAAGAACTTCAGTGCCTCCACCGTTCAGTCTCTCTGGTTTGTTTGCTGAAGAGTTGGGATAAACGTAAATCGTGGATCT
This sequence comes from Mesobacillus subterraneus, assembly GCF_003937825.1. Lineage (GTDB taxonomy): Bacteria > Bacillota > Bacilli > Bacillales > Cytobacillaceae > Mesobacillus > Mesobacillus subterraneus. Next base: position 58,243 of record NZ_RSFW01000013.1, read on the forward strand.
AGCTACACCTGCACCGGCATTGCCAATCAACGTACCTATGCCCTTGCTATCAACACTGTAGCTTAGTTTGTCAGCAACTACTTGTTTGCTGGCCTGTGCAAGGTTAATTCCGATGGCATCGCTCTCGTCTTTGCCATCCTGGGTTGCTGTAACGTAAACTGCAGTTAAAGCTTTTGCTGTTTCAAAACTCACTTCGAATGATCCATCAGCTGCAGCAACAGCACTTTCAAGCGCCGCTCCTTTTGCAGATGTTTCATAGACATTGATTACTGATTGTGCCGAAGCAGCTTGCGGTAATCCGGTAACTGTTGCGGTACCTTCCTGCAAGATAAACTGAATGTTGGATCCCAATGGCTGAAGGCTTGCAGCAGACTCCATTGGCTGTTCCGCAGGACTAGCACTGTTTTTAGGAACAGGAGTAACAGCTACGAAATCCAATGCATTGTCATTAGAGTCCCAGGCATTCCCTAACCCAGATTCCGGCATAATATTTGCGTAGGGACGGCGCTGGACGCTCTTAGCTGCAGATGGAGCGGGAGTGGGGCCAGAGCCTTCAAATTGGTTCGCTGTAGACCCAAAACCAACGAAATCAATTTCGGTCTTATCTGCATCAAGCAGCTTTACCTTTCCAGCAGTTGCAGCCATTGCTATAGTTCCAGAAGCATCAGCAGTCGGAACCTCTGCCCCGTTCGCTCCTCCTGCTTGTGTAATTAAGTAGTAGCCATAAGCAGGGATGACATCTGAAAGACTAGTAGATGTCCAGCTCGTTCCCGCGGCAGAGGCATACTGTACAGACCATCCCTCCAAAGAAATTGATTCTGAAGTGGGGTTATATAACTCAATGAAATCCTTATTAAAAGGAGCACCACTGTTTCCGCCACCTCCATACACCTGACTGATTACCACTTGTTGCGATATGGAAGCGTTTACTTTTAAAGCTAAGCTACTTGGTAAAAACGTACTAATAAGCAATAAAATAGCCATGGACAAACTAGCCCATTTTCTGTAGGTTCTCATTTTCCTCTTCATCCATTTACCTTCTTTCAACATACTTTATACCTATCTATTATAAGCTTCTATAACGGCACTCCTTTCTAGAGTAATAAACTACTATAATTCTACAAAATTTCTATTATGAAAGATATAAACTTTTGTAAATGTTTATAAAAATTCGACATATTTCTATCAGGTATGTACATCTATAGGAAATTGTGATTATATTAAGGTGATTTTACAGATAAGACATATTTCAGGGGGACACTTCGTGAAGAAAAATACCTGTAGCCAGAGGAAATTCCGTTTCGTAACTTTTTACATGGTTATATTCAGCTTAATGTTTTACTCCTTTCCTACTTTTACAGCAGCACACCCATACAGCGCTAGTTTTACAAATATGAAATTCAATGAGGATGATACACTTGTAACATTTTCTATCGATACGTTATCAATCATGGAACTTCAAGAAGACATTGATGAAAATGAAGATAACATTCTGCAAGAGGAAGAGATTAAAGCGGATGAAGATCATTTAATTGAATATCTTACACACAGTGTGATTCTTGACATGAATAATGAACAACAAGAACCAGAAGTGCTATCAATGATCGTCGAGACCAGAGAAAATAAGGAGTTCCTCACTATATCCCTCAAATACCCAGCTTTTAGCAGCGGTGACACCATTACGGTCAATGATGGACTTTATTATAAAGATCCTGACACCAACTATGTAAATCTGTTATCCGCAACCTACGCAGGCGGATCCAGCCAGGCCGCATTACAAGGAGAAAACCGTTCCTGGACGATTCTGCTTACTGAAGACCAGCAGGAGCAACAAGCAGGTAGTGAGCTGACGAGTGATAGTGATACGACCTCCAGGAAAGATCCTCAGCCTGCAGCAAAAACCACATCATCCTGGTTATCCTTTTTCAAGCTTGGGATGTCACATATTTTGACGGGGTATGACCACTTATTATTCCTGTTCGCATTATTGCTGCGAAAACAAACATTCAAGCAGTATGCGCTGATTGTCACTTCGTTTACCATTGCACACAGTGTCACTCTTAGTCTTGCAGTACTGGGTATTATGGATCTGCCTTCCAAGTTTGTTGAATCTATGATTGCTTTGAGTATCATCTATGTAGCCTTGGAAAATATCTTCAAGAAGGAAGTAAACCATCGCTGGGGTTTGACGTTCATCTTCGGATTGATCCATGGCCTTGGCTTTGCCAATATCCTTCAGGAAATGAACCTATCAAAAGCGAATCTTGCATCTGCACTTGTAAGCTTCAATATTGGAATTGAGGTTGTGCAGCTTGTGATCGTGCTACTATTGCTACCTGTATTAACTTACTTGCACCGCTTAAAGGATTCGGCCAAATATATCAAATACGGCTCGATTGTGATTATTCTGTTTGGAGCCTTCTGGCTTGTTGAGCGGTTATTTTCATAATTCAGTTTGCATTCTTACTATATACCTCTGCCAAATTAGGCAGAGGTTTTTCTTTGTACCTTTTTTGCAGAGATTAAACTTGAATAAGAAAAGATTCTGCGAAGAAAAATAGGATAGATTTAACTCTTTTTAGAATGGAGCGCTTTTATGATGAAGACCTTTTTCTTCTATTTTTGCATTTGTATAACTACCTTTTCCTCCTTCCTAATTTCTGTCCCAGAAGCAAAAGGCTCTCCCCCATTAAACGTGCTGGTTGGTGAGAAGTTATTCGAAATCGCAACAGAAGATAACCTGCAGGGTGTAGCATCCTGGGATGGCAATATTTTTGTTGGCTATGATGTCGGAAAAGGATACGGGGTAATCAGAAAGTACAATTCCAAAGGAAAGCTGCTGCAGGAGACGCTCCCCCTTCCAATTGGCCATACTGCAGAGATGGATTTCAGGGAATCAAATAAGAAGCTTTATATCTCTAACGGCGGTGGAAAGAACCCCACTTTGGTTTATGAAATAGACATATTGTCTCAAAACCCCTCCATTACAAAAACGATCGACTTCCAATCCCTTGGCCATGCAGGTTTATTGGCGGTTGATAATCAGAATGATACTTTAGTCATCCACACAGCAGACGATGATAAAGCTGCACCTAAAATCAGTATTGCCGATTTTAATGGCAACATTCTAAAGCATTTCCCCATCAATTATCAGGGAATCCCTCAGGGGCTCGAGGTACACAATGGCATTATCTATTTTCAAACGAACAATCTCATCACAATGCTTAATTTCAACGGACAGGTGATCGGACAAACAGCTATTGAAGAACCTGGTGAAAATGAGGGGGTCGCCATAGTCACAAAGGGAGAAAACGCTTATTACATTTATGGCTATCGTGGAGGCAACCGCCTTTATATAGCAGATTTATATTCTATCCATAAAATTGCATCATTAAAGGAATAATAGGGTTGGTGAAAAATGACTTTGGAGGTGAATCATGATTTGAGAAGATTATCATCACTAGCGATACTGACATTGATTTCGTTTTGCTTAAAGTCGTTATACACACGATATGAGATCATCGGCAGTCTGGAATTTGGCGGTGCTGTAGTCGAAGTTTCTTTCTTGTTTTTGCTGTTTTTATTCCTTTCTCTTTTAAAGGAAAAAATAGCGCATTTTATATACATACTTTTGAATATAACAGGTTCATTGTTATTGATAGGCGCCATCATGTACTTTGACTATTACAACTCGATCGTCACTTATAAATCTCTTGCACAGGCCGGTCAGATTGGCGACATTAGAACAAGCATATTCGCTCTATTTAAACTAAGATACTTACTGCTTTTCGCAGATCTTCCTTTCCTATTCCTCTACAGGAAAAGAAAAGGGCTTTCTTTTAAAATCAGAAGAAAAACTTACCTATTTTTGATGGCAGCAAACATACTGGTGATTGCCTGGGGTTTTTACAAATCAACCAATATCATCAGTGAAATCAGCCAATACGAAACCGTAGGATTCTTCGCCTATCAATTCCTGGAAGCCTCAGCTGAAAAAGGTTTGTTAGGAGAAGATGGGGAAGAAGTTACCCCCCAGCTCGTAAACAAGATAAAACCCTCGAGCCCAAAAGAGGACCCACAGTTAAACGGCATCGCCAGGAACAAAAATTTGATCATAATCCAACTGGAATCAGTCCAAAGCTTTTTACTCAATAAACAGATCAATAATATTGAAGTGACACCAAACCTGAATAAACTGATCAACGAGGCCTTTTATTTCCCTCACTTTTATACCCAGGTCGGCAAAGGCAACACTTCAGATGCAGAGTTCCTTGTCAATACCTCGATTTACGCTTTAGGAAACGAACCCATGTCGACTGCAACCGCCGGTAAGACTTTACCAAGTTTACCCAGGCACCTGAGACAGGCTGGTTACTATTCAGCCACCTTCCATGCAAATGAGATCTCTTTCTGGAGCAGAAAAGAGATGTATGATGCCCTGGGCTTTGACGAGTACTTTGACCAGGATTACTTTGGCAAGGAAGACTTTATTGCTTACGGAGTATCGGATGAAATTCTATATAAAAAAACAATCGAAAAACTTGCTGGATTTAATGGACAAAAATTTTATGCCCATATCATCGCGTTATCAAGCCATTATCCATATGATTTTCCCGAAACAAAAATCGCTCATACGATCACATTGCCCGATTCCTTTAACGGTTCAATCGTTGGCTCCTATATAAAATCCGTCAGTTATGCTGATTTTGCTTTTGGATTGCTGTTAGAGGAGTTAAAGGCGGCAGGTTTGTATGATGACTCGGTAATTGTTGTTTATGGCGATCATCAGGGAGTACAGACTCAGAATGAAAAGGATACAGCCCTTGTAAATGACTTGGTCGGGCATGATTACCATTCTGTCCTGGATCATTTGAACGTACCCCTCATTATTAAAGTACCGTCTGCAACCGGGGGAACGATAGACACCATCGGAGGGTTGGTTGACGTTTATCCTACAATCGCAAATTTACTGGGACTTGATATAAGGGATGAAATCGTTTTCGGAACGGATCTCTTAAATTCGAAAAAGAATACAGTAGGAATTCGCTTTTATGCACCAACAGGAACTTTCGTGACAAAGGAGTATACATTTTCTCCCGGAAAAACGAGAGACAGCGGAAAAATCACCCTAATAGAGAATAGAAACGAAAGCCCGGCTACACCGGATTCAATAAAAGAGCTGAACAAGATACTGGAGTTTATGAAGTCCTCAGATGCTTATATTCGTTCGATTGAATAAGTCAGTTCCCGTCGGGTTCTGACTTTTTTTAATAATTCCCCATTTAAACTTATTGTTCTTTCACCCATAAACTCTCTGATTCGATACATTTTTCTTGCAGAGTATATAATTAACATGGAAGACTTGTCGTAAATTGTAATATAAATGTAATTTCTCCGTTATTTGTTTGTAACCCCTTTCGCTATATACTAGGTTTAACTTTTAACAAACGGGGGTAAAACTACTTGTTTAAGAGAATCCTAGCATCTTTGTTGCTCTTCACCTTAGTAGCCACTGTCGCACCGTCTATAGATCAAGCATCTGCCTCTGGAAAGACATACATTGTAAAAACAAACTCTGGATCCTTGAATGTTCGAAAAAAGCCATCTACATCCGGAGCAATTGTTACTAAACTATCAAAAGGACAAGCAGTGACTGTAACCTCCCAATCAAAGGGTTGGGCTAAGATTTCGGTAAAAGGAAAAAAAGGTTATGTCAGCTCTAAATATATTGCACCTAAAGCTTCAAAGGTGAAAAAAGCTTCCACCATAAAAAAAGCATCTGTAACACCTGCAGGAGATTATAAGTCAAAAGCAATCTCAGTTGCGAAGAGCAACCTTGGTGTTAGATATAAATGGGCAGGGAACAACCCAAGCGGATTTGACTGCTCAGGTCTTGTAAGCTATTCATTTGGTCAAGCCGGTCTTGAATTGCCTCGTACCGCTGCAGAAATGTACAATGTCGGAACAAAGGTGACTGCTTTACAGCCAGGAGATTTATTATTTTACGCAACAAGCGGCGGCAGAAAAGTCACTCATGTGGCAATCTACCTGGGCAATGGACAGATGATTCATTCAGCAACCTCCAATGGCGTTTCAATCGCAAGCATCAATAACTCTTATTGGAAGCCAAGATTTATTGGAGCTAAAAGAATATAAAATCAAAAAAAGTGGCTAAGCTAGCCACTTTTTTGATTTTTATTGGCCTCTCACTCCCCCAAACGTTTAAGAAAATATCTTCTGGCCAAGAACTTCTTCCTATACATAGGGCTAATAGTAGAATTAGTACAAAAAGGGAATCGAGAAAAAATATGAGTGACTTAGTTGCAGCTAATACTACTGTGTATGCACCTACACAAACTGAAGAAACCTCTCATTTCGATGGTGGTTTACTTCAATACATCGGGTGGTCTATCCTTGGAGGATTAGTAACTGTTTTAACTTTTGGCATTTGTTATCCATGGGCAATAACAATGATTCTGGGGTGGAAAGCCAGGCACAAGTTATTAATGGGCGAAGATTAAAATTTACAGGATCCGCAATCGGGCTTTTTGGCAATTGGATTAAGTGGTTTTTACTCACTATCGTAACATTAGGTATTTATTCATTCTGGTTATTTATCGCTTCGGAAAAATGGAAAGTCAAACATACCGTATTCGAAGATTAAAAAACATAAACTTTTTGAGAGCTCATTGAGCTCTTTTTTTTTAGTTTTCTTATGGAACTTTAATTCCCAAGTCATTGAGAGATTAGGATTAAGAAAAATGGGATAAAAAATATTAAATACTTATGGGCAGGTGTGTTTAGTGGAGCCTTATAGATGCAAGGAGTTTAATAAATATGGGCTTGTAAGACTTCCAGGCAAATGGCGAAAACAATTAAATTTCACCCCAGGTAAGTTAGTCGATATTGTGTATAAAAAGGATACCCTTTTAGTGAGAAAACATATGGACAGCAATACAGAAAATACTCGCGTTATTTCAAGTGATGGAACCATAACAATTCCAGCTGAATTCAAAAGATTAATGGGATTAACACCAGAAGATGAGATTTGTGTTTTCGTTGATAAGGAAAATGAATGCTTTATCATAAAGACTATGTAATGAAAAAAGCTCCCCTTTTTAGGAGAGCTTAATGATTCAAACTTCTAGGCTTACAATACCTACTGATTCCAAAAGAGATAATCGTCTTTGGAACAAGCTTTTTAAGTCAGTTCATCCTTGGCTCGTTGATAAGGATCGCACATTTCCAAAGAAGAGAACGAGGCCTTAGTGGGTTGGATAATATCGACAGCTGCAAGACTTACCCCAAAAAAGGCAAACGGGTTTTTGGCTAAGTAATATCTATTCTTTGAAATTTTTTGCTTCAAGATATCCTTTACTAGAACTGCACTTAGCTTCTATTCTATTTAAACGCCATCGCAGCATTGACGGCTTTTTTCCAACCGGTGTAAAGCTGGTCACGGTCCTTTTCTGGCATTTTGGGCTCGAACGCTCGGTCAATCGCCCACTGTGAAGCAATCTCCTGCTGGTCAGTCCAGAATCCAACAGCAAGTCCAGCCAGGTAGGCAGCACCAAGCGCCGTCGTTTCATTCACGACCGGCCGCTCAACTGGCACGTTCAGGATGTCACTCTGGAAGTTCATCAGGAAGTTATTTTTCACCGCTCCTCCATCGACACGGAGGGTTTTCAGCTCGATGCCTGAGTCCGCCTCCATTGCGGACAGCACATCCTTTGTCTGATAGGCAAGCGATTCAAGGGTTGCACGGATGAAATGCTCTTTGCTCGTTCCCCTTGTGAGCCCAAAAACGGCTCCTCTTACATCGCTATCCCAGTATGGAGTACCAAGACCCACAAACGCCGGTACGACATACACCCCGTCTGTGGATTGCACTTTTTCAGCATAGCTTTCGCTGTCCTTCGCCTCCTTCAGCATTCTCAGGCCATCACGGAGCCACTGGATGGCCGATCCGGCAACGAAAATACTGCCTTCAAGGGCATATTCGACCTTGCCGTTCAAGCCCCAGGCGAGCGTTGTCAAAAGCCCGTGTTCTGAATTAACAGCTTTTTCTCCAGTGTTCATAAGCATGAAACAGCCGGTTCCGTAAGTGTTCTTCGCCATCCCTTCCCCGAAGCAAGCCTGGCCGAATAGAGCAGCTTGCTGATCCCCTGCTGCACCAGCGATCTGTATCTCCTGCCCGAAGAAATGGTAAGGTATAGTTTTGGAATAAACCTCCGAGGACGGTCTGACCTCAGGAAGCATAGAGGCCGGTACACCGAGGATTTGCAGTAGCTCTTCATCCCATTTGAGGTCATATATATTGAACATTAACGTGCGCGAAGCATTGCTATAGTCCGTCACATGGGCTTTTCCTCCGGAAAGCTTCCAGATCAGCCACGTGTCAATTGTGCCGAACAGCAGCTTCCCCTGCTCCGCCAATTCCCTTGCGCCTTCAACGTTATCAAGGATCCACTTCACTTTCGTTCCTGAAAAATAAGCATCTATTAGGAGACCTGTTTTTCCGCGAAAAAGTTTATCATGACCAGCCGCTTTCAATTCATCGCAAATCTGGCTCGTTTGCCTTGATTGCCAGACAATTGCGTTATAGACTGGCACCCCCGTTTCCTTATCCCAAACAACCGTCGTTTCCCTTTGATTGGTAATGCCGATCCCTGCGATTTGTTCTGGTTTAACATTTGATTCAGATAAAACGCTGGCAATAACTGCAAGGATTGATCCCCAGATTTCACTCGCATTGTGCTCGACCCAGCCGGGCTTTGGGAAATGCTGAGTGAATTCCTTTTGGGCTATATGGACGACCTGCCCCTTTTTGTCAAAAAGAATCGCTCGCGAGCTTGTCGTTCCCTGATCTAATGAAAGGATATATTTTTCCATGAAGCTCCCTCCCTTTTATAACTGCTCGTTTTCTAAAACATATGTAACAATGCAGCATACTTAACCTAACTATACCCAATAAAGAAGGTGTTTTTCAAAGAACTGTAATTAACAATCCATTAATCAAACGTTTGATTAACTCTATTTCGACAGATTTCGAGTGGGGACAGGCACCCATATGAAAAAAGGACAGCGATTTCTCGCTGTCCTTCTCTTCTATTTCATCCCTGAAATCGTATAGCCATCGATAATATGCTTCTGGAAAATGATGAAGATAATCACGATCGGAACGACCATGAAGGTTGATCCGGCCATTTGCAGGGCGAAGTTTCCCCCGTATTGGCCTTTTAGCAGCTGCAACCCGACCGATAAGGTGTAAAGGTTTTCGTCGTTGGCGATGATCAATGGCCATAGGAAGCTGTTCCATCCTGCGATGAAGGTTAAGATTCCTTGTACCGCAAGGATTGGCTTTGTCATCGGCAGGACGATCTGCCAGAATACGCGGAATTCACTTGCACCATCAAGTCTTGCTGCTTCAAGCAGTTCGTCCGGAATGGTTATCATGAACTGGCGGAACAGGAAGATTCCGAACGCGCCGACAAGGCCTGGCAAGACAATCCCGGCCATCGTGTTCGTCAACTGCATTTGATTCAAGATCAGGTAAACAGGAATCATTGTTACCTGACCTGGAATCATCATTGTCGCCAGGACCATGAAGAACAATTGGTTACGCCCTTTGAACTCAAATTTAGCAAATGCGTACCCGGCCATCGCGTTCAGGAACAGACCGACGAAAGACCAGAGCACAACGATGATCGTGTTTTTCAAATAGAGACCGAAATTCATATTCACAAAAAGATTATGGAAGTTTTCGATTGTCCATTGTTCAGGAAACAGAGTCGGCGTTAGCTGCATGACTTCGCTTTCGGGCTTGAAGGCGGAAAGGATCATCCAAATGAATGGAATGGCAACGATCAATCCCCCGATTGCCAGGATGATGCCGACCACCCACTGCTGGATTTTTTCCTGTCTTATACTGCTGCTTAATGACTGTTTTGGTGCTGCACTGGATTTCATTTGTCGTCCACCTCTGCTTCCCTTAATAATCCTGTTGTTTGTTTTGAATCTTGAATTGAATCATTGTAATGATAATGATGGCGATGAACAATATGAATGATCCAGCTGCCGCATAGCCAAAGTTGCTGAACTGGAATCCATTGCGATAGATGAACAATGCAACAGAAGTCGTGCTGTCAAGCGGGCCGCCATTGGTCATGACGAATGGTTCTTCGAAGAATTGCAGCCAGCCAATCATCGTCGTGATCGATACAAAGAAGATCGCGTAGCGGAGCAGCGGAATCGTAATTCTCGTCAGCTGCTTCCAATTGTTGGCGCCATCAAGCTGCGCAGCTTCATAGTACGTTTTTGGAATTCCCTGCAATGCTGCCAGGAAGATAATCATGTTAAGACCGATCGCTCTCCAGAGAGCAAGTAAAATCAATGAGATTTTTGCCATGGTTGGATCTTGCAGCCATGGTACATCAGGCAGGTTCAGCAAGTTTAGTACATGGTTGAACAATCCAAGCTGAGGGTTGTACAGATAGCTCCAAACAACAGCAACCGCAACAACGTTTGTGATGGAAGGCATGTAGAAGACAACCCGGAAAGCCTTGAAAATACGAGCTTTTCCAAAATTGATCAGTAGCGCTATTGCCAGCGATAAGACAATAACTAGCGGAACACCTATAACAACATAGAACAAGGTGTTGAAAATCGATTTGACGAAGATCGGGTCACTTACAACTTCTTTATAGTTCTCGAAGCCAACAAAACTAATTGATGACCAATCAGCAATCCCGACTAAATCAAGATCCGTAAAACTGATGATCAAAGCTACAAATATAGGAAGAATAGAAAATAAGGATAAAAGAATGATGGCAGGAGCTATAAAAAAGTAAGGAGTCTTGTTTGCCAAAAAGCTTTTCATTGTAAGTCCCTTCTTTCTCAGTCCAATCAGTTTGGACTAATATAGTTGGCCGGCAGGCATGCCGCCTGCCAGTCAACTTTATTTTGAAGATTATTTGGCCAGGATTTCCTCAGCCTTCTGATCAAATGCATCCATTTCTTCCTGAATGTCAGCACCGCCACGGTAAATCTTTTCGAAACGGCTCAGGAAGTCCTGGGCAATTTTTTCGAATGGCTTGATTACAGGCATAGGCTGAGCGTTCTCCAATTGCTCACCAAACACTTTGTAGTACTGGTTCTCTTGAAGCTGCTTGTCATTCCATGCTTCTTTGTTCGCAGGAAGCGAGTTTGTCATTTCAAGCCATTTTACCTGTGTTTCTGGTTTGCTCATGTAAGCAAGGAACTTCAACGCTTCTTCCTTGTTCTTAGTGTGCTCGAATACAGACAGGTTAGATCCGCCTAGTGTTGATGTGTTCGTTTCTTTTGCTGGAAGGACAGCCGTTGCCCACTTGCCTTCTAGTTCAGGAGCCTGGTCATTAATGATTTTGACCATCCAGGGTCCGCTGATGAACATAGGCAGGATGCCGTCACCTTTGAATGCCTGGACGATATCCAATCCAAGGTCAACCGGCGCTGAGCCATCCTTGAAGAATCCATTCAGGTATTCAACTGCTTCAACAAATTCAGGTTCGTTGAAATAAGCTTTGTTTCCTTCGATTAATTCAGAGCCATTCTGGCGGGCAAGCATGAACGACAAGCTTTGCTCATTTGTATCAATGCTGATGCCGTATTTGTCATCACCGCGGTCATTCAGTTTCTTCGCTGCGTCACGAAGCTCGTCCCAAGTTTTTGGTGCTTCCTTGTAACCAGCTTCCTCTAATAAGTCTGTACGATAGAAAAGGACACGAGTATCAACATACCAAGGTACGCCCACTACTTTATCCTCGTATTTGGTTGTTTCAATAGAACCATCATAGAAGTTTTCAGCTGCTAATTCAGGATATTTTTCAGTCTGGTCTGATAAATCCATCAATGCATTTGCAGATGCAAATTCAGGAATCCATGTTGTTCCCATTTGGACAACATCCGGGCCTTTTTTGGATGCAACCGCTGTCAACAGCTTGTCATGTGCCTGATCCCAAGGGATTGCCTGCACCTTTACATCGATTTCCGGATTTTCTTTTTCAAACTCATCAGCAATCTTCGGAAGAGTCTTCGCTTCTTCCCCCATGCCCCATACCGTGATGACTTTCTTGCCGTCTTTTTCAGAACCTGTGTCGGAAGAAGAACATCCGGCTAACGCACCAGATACCACCAAAGTACCAACCATTGCGGCAGCTGCAAATTTCTTGCTGAATACATTTAACATTTTTCGGCTCATTCGTAAAACCTCCAAAATAATATGATAAGGTCTAGCAATTAAAATTCCCGTTATAGCAAACAATTACTTATAACCTGCGAAATTCTACTTTGTTTATGAAAACCTCCTTATAGTGAAACGTTTCGAAAACTAACAAAAAAATATATAGTTGGATCTTGCGAAACGATTCATGTATTTCCGGTTCTTCTCCGGAAAGTATGGTTTAAGTTTGTTGAAACGTTTCGATAGGGCTATTATATGTCATGGTGTAATCGTTTTCAAGTAAAAATTTGTGACTAATTTTTCTTTTTTTTATAAAATCCCTCTATAATTTGTTTCGCTTTCAATTACTAATAGAAACGTTTCGATAATTTGTTGACTCTAAAAAAGAAAGCGCTTATAATGCAGGTGTATCTTTATTCGAAACGTTTCTATTACCTTAATATAATTCACGGGAGGTTCACCCCTATGAACAGTCAGAAACTTACTTCTTTATTAAATGAAATGACGCTTGATGAGAAAATCGCACAATTGCTTCAATTAGCTACTCCTTTTTTCGAGGGATCGAAGGACGAAGGTCAAATTACTGGTCCACTTGCTTCTATGAATATATCTGATGAAAACATTATCAACACAGGCTCTGTACTTGGCGCTTCCGGGGGAGCAAAAGAAGCGATCAACATCCAGAAAGCACATTTAAAAAAGAACCGTTTAGGCATTCCTCTATTGTTCATGGCGGATGTCATCCATGGGTACAAAACGATTTTCCCGGTACCACTGGCTATCGGCTGTTCATGGGACTTGGACAAGGCCCAGCAGAGCGCGGAAATTGCAGCGAAAGAAGCTGCCGTTGCAGGCGTCCATGTCACTTTTTCTCCAATGGTAGACTTGGTACGTGACCCTCGCTGGGGACGCGTAATGGAATCCACTGGTGAGGACCCATTCTTGAATGGCGAATTTGCCAAGGCGTTTGTCCGCGGCTTCCAGGGGAAAGACTTGAAACACAATACAGATTCGGTTGCCGCATGCGTGAAGCACTTCGCGGCATATGGTGCTGCTGAAGGCGGACGTGATTACAATACCGTCAATATGTCGGAACGCCAGTTGAGGGAATCCTATCTGCCGGCCTATAAAGCGGCGCTCGACGAAGGCTGCGAAATGGTCATGACCGCCTTTAACACGGTCGATGGTATCCCTGCCACCGGCAATGTAAAACTGATGCGAGACCTGCTTCGTGAGGAATGGGGGTTCGATGGCGTCCTGATTTCAGACTGGGGAGCGGTAAAAGAAATGATTCCCCACGGTGTCGCTGAGGACGAGGCAGAAGCTGCCTACAAGGCGATTCAGGCCGGTGTCGATATTGAAATGATGACTTCCTGCTATGTTGACCATTTGAAAAAGCAGGTAGAGAGCGGAAAAGTAGAAGAAAAGCTTATAGATGAATCGGTTATGCGGATTCTGACTTTGAAGGATAAATTAGGTTTATTTGAAAATCCATTCCGAGGTGCAGACGAAGCACTCGAGAATGAATTAGTCATGAGCGAAGATCACCGCCAGGCCGCCAGAGAGCTTGCGGTTAAGTCCTCTGTCTTACTAAAAAACAACGGAGTTCTTCCTATTAATAGAGAAAAGAAAATAGCATTGGTTGGTCCTTTCGCACAAAGCGGAGATGTTTTGGGACCATGGTCATTCCTTGGTTCAAAAGAAAAAGCTGTTCAATTGTACGATGGCTTGCTGGCGAAGATGAATTCCTCCCTTCTTTTAACGGCGGCCAAGGGCTGTGAAATCGAGACGGGAACGGAAGAACAATTGGCTGAGGCAGTAAAAGCTGCCAAGGAAGCAGATTTGATTGTGCTCGCACTTGGCGAAGCATCCGAAATGAGCGGTGAAGCTGGCTGCCGTGCAGACATCCGCCTGCCACAGATCCAGCTCGAACTAGCAGCTAAAATGAAAGAACTGGACAAACCGATCGTCGCTGTTTTATTTAACGGCCGTCCACTTGACCTCCACGGAATCTGGGAAGAAAGCGACGCGATTCTGGAAGCATGGTATCCAGGAACAGAAGGCGGAAATGCGATCGGAGACATCCTGTTTGGCGATGCGAACCCATCCGGGAAGCTGGCAATGTCTTTCCCTCACTCTGTTGGACAGGTTCCGGTTTATTACAACCATTTCAACACAGGCCGCCCTCAAGGTGCGCCTGATGCCCAGGAACGATATGTATCGCAGTATTTGGACATTCCGAACGAGCCACTGCTGCCATTCGGTTATGGATTAAGCTATACAAGCTTTGCGTACAGCAATGAAACCCTGTCGGATGTCACGATGACAGCAACCAAGCCGCTGACCGTTTCCGTCGAAGTCCAGAACTCAGGCAGCATGGCTGGTGAAGAAATTGTCCAGCTTTATATAAGAGACATTTCCGGTGAAGTCGTAAGACCAATGAAGGAACTAAAATCCTTCAAGAAACTCTCGTTGCAGCCAGGTGAAAAAGCAACTGTTGAATTCGAAATCACAGAAGAAATGCTTCGTTACCATCACGCCGACCTGAGCTTTAAAAGCGATATAGGAAAATTCATCGCATTTGTTGGACCAAACAGCCGCGATACGGTGGAAATGGCCTTTGAACTTGTCAATGAGTGATTGTATTAACAGAAGATGAACCTAATATAGCCTATATACTATTGATCATCACGATAAAAGGCCGTTTTGAGTGGTCAAAAATTTGATAAATGTCAGTTTTTATACGGTTGGAGATAATATTTCTACGGTTATAGACAATAATTGTACGGTTGTAGGCCCTATATCTCCGGTTGAAGGCCTTATATCTCCAGTTAGAGGTAATATATCTCCAGTTGAAGACGATATATCTCCAGTTGAGAAAATAAATTAATGGTTGAGGCTTTATAACACCTCGGCCACCCAAAAGACGAATGACAAACCTAAACGGAAAGAGTTGACACCCATGACACAGTCAAAGTTCACCATACTGGCAAATGACTTAAGTTTTACGTTTTTGCATAGCGGCGACGTTTATGAGATTGCCCATAAAACGACCATGATTAACCAGTGGCTATCGAATCCGATCGATGGCTCTATGAATAATCTATTCTTGCGTGTTCACAGCGCAAATGGCATTGAGTTTTATCCGCTGCTTGGCTCGAAATCTGACAGCACAGTGAGCCACAGTGACAATCAGGCATTCTGGAAGGGCGAAACCGCTGGTCTCCAATACAAAGTCACTTTTACCGTGACAGAGCAAGGCATCTGGTTCTGGGATGTTGAAGTGGAAGGCAACGATGCAACGATTGATATCGTTTATGGCCAGGATCTTGGTCTTGCTGATAAAGGGGCTGTCCGCACGAATGAAGCGTATATGTCGCAATATATCGACCACAATGTTTTCAATGATGCGGAAAAAGGCTATGTTGTCTGCTCACGCCAGAATCAGCCAATGAGCGGTGGTTTCTTCCCGTATTCCCAGCAAGGTTCGCTGACGAAAACTGCTGGCTATTCAACAGACGGATTCCAATTCTTCGGCCTGTCTTATAAAGAAACGGACGTTCCTGAAGTTTTAACTAAGGAACACCTGGCAAACGAAGTCTATCAATATGAGTTTGCTTACACTGCATTACAGTCGGAAAAAGTAACGTTGAATGGCAAAGCACAATTTGTATTCTATGGAATTTTTAAAGAGAATCATCAAGCAGCAATTACTGAATTGGAATTTACAGACGAAGTGGCGGCAGCATGGGAACATGCAAAGACGATAAAAGCTGAGCAAGCTCCTGAAATTGCAAGAGTGAACCTCTCCCCTGCTTTCGGAAAACCTTTGGAAACTGTTTCAATGTCTAAAGAGGAAATTGATGAGTTGTTCCCGAATCGCCATCAGGAAGAAACAACTGGCGATACATTGCTTTCCTTCTTCACAGAGCAGCATGAGCATGTTGTTTTAAAGGAAAAGGAACTTCTTGTAGAGCGTCCGCATGGGCATATCCTGATGAGCGGCGGCAATGTCGACAACATCAAGAATGTCTTGACGACGACTTTATATATGTATGGAATTTTCAACTCGCACATTGTCGTGGGCAATACATCTTTTAATAAAATGCTCACTAATGCCCGCAATGCTTTGAATGTGATGAAGACTTCCGGACAGAGGATTTATGTGGAGATCGATGGCGAATACCGATTGCTGACAATGCCTTCGATGTTCGAAATGGGATTCAATTATGGCCGCTGGTACTACAAAACGAATGATGACATGATCATTGCGACAACTCACAGCGCTGTGGATTCACCGCAATTGCAGCTCCAGGTTCGTTCTGCCAATGGAAAAGCGTACCGCTTCCTTGTAACGAACCAGGTTTCGATGAACAACAACGAATATGCACAGCCATTTAATATGAAGCAGGACGGAAATGTCCTTACTTTTACAGCGGGTAAAGGATCCAACAGCTCCACGGTCTTCCCTGAACTCAGCTATCGCATGCAAATCAGCGAAAACTTCGAGGTGAAGAATTCTAGCGTGTTTGGTAAGAACATCGAAGCTAGCACAGCATCACTTGCATTACTTGAGCTGGAGCCAGTCAGCGAGTGGAACATCACTGTCCAGGGTCTGCTAGACGGAAAAGAGATTCCGTTCATGGATAATGACACTCAAACTGAAATCGAGAATTACCGTAAATTCTTTGCTGAGACGATGAACGGCTTCAAGCTCGCGCAAAATGGCGAAGCCACTGAGGAACTCAAAAAGGTCAACGCGCTCGCCTGGTGGTACACGCATAATATGCTGGTCCACTACTCCGTGCCGCATGGTCTTGAACAGTACGGCGGCGCTGCCTGGGGAACGCGTGATGTCTGCCAGGGTCCGACTGAATACTTCATTGCGACGCAAAAATATGAAAATGTAAAAGAAATCATCAAAACTGTTTATTCTCACCAGTACCATGATGATGGAAACTGGCCGCAGTGGTTTATGTTCGACAACTACTACCGGTTCCAGCAGGAAGAAAGCCACGGCGACATCATCGTCTGGCCGTTGAAGGTCATTGTTGAATACTTGCGCGCGACCAATGATTATACAATTTTACAGGAAATGCTTCCTTACACCGAAAAAGGCAGCTTTGAGTTCACCGCAGAAAAAGTGTCCTTGCTTGACCATGTGAAAAAGCAAATCCAATATATCAAGGATCATTTTTTACATGATACGCATTTGTCTTCTTACGGGGATGGCGACTGGGATGACACGCTTCAGCCGGCAAATGCACAGCTGAAGCAATATATGGCGAGCAGCTGGACTGTCGCGCTGACCTACCAAGTGATGAACCAATTCGCATCGCTTTTACAAAAGGAAGATGCTCTGCTCGCAGATGAGCTGAGTACGATGGCAGAAGGCATTAAGGAAGACTTCAACAAATACATGTTGTCCACTGAAATCATCCCGGGATTCGTGTTCATGGAGCAGCCTGATCACCCTGAACTAATGGTCCACCCTACCGATACAAAAACAGGCATCCAGTACCGTCTTCTTCCAATGACGCGGAGCATGATCGGCGAACTGCTGACTCCGGAACAGGCGGAATCACATTATGAAATCATCCAACAGCGCCTGTACCATCCGGACGGCGTGCGCCTGATGGACCGACCGGCGACGTATAAAGGCGGCGTGAGCACGAACTTCAAGCGTGCCGAGCAGGCTTCGAACTTCGGCCGCGAAATCGGTCTCCAGTATGTTCATGCCCACATCCGTTTCGTTGAAGCAATGGCGAAGCTTGGCAAAGTGGATGAAGTGTGGAAAGGCCTGCAGACGATTAATCCGATCGGCATCCAGAAGGTGGTTCCGAATGCTGAATTGCGCCAGAGCAATGCCTACTTCAGCAGCTCTGACGGAAAGTTCAACACACGCTACGAGGCGGCTGAGAATTTCGAAAAGCTTCGGGATGGCTCTGCTCCGGTAAAAGGCGGCTGGCGCATTTACTCTAGCGGCCCTGGCATTTACATGAACCAGCTGATTTCAAACGCGCTCGGTATCCGCCGCGAAGCTCAAGACCTAATCATCGACCCTGTGCTTCCAGAAGAAATGGACGGCCTGGAATTCGCATTCAACATTGATGGCAAGCCTGTTACGTTTATCTACCATTTCAAAGGTGAAGCCAGCGTGAAGGTCAATGGAGAAGGACTTGAAGCAGCAAGAGTTTCAAATCGTTATCGCGATGGAGGCTACCGTATCGAAGCGGATAAGCTTGAGAAACTGAACGCTGAGAAAAATACGATTGAGATTACGATGTAAAAAGGAATCAGCGGCCCCATTAGGCCGCTTCCTTTTTCTAATCAGGGAGGTTCAATATGAAGAAGAAGTGGTGGCATAACTGCGTTGTTTACCAGGTGTATCCCCGCAGCTTCATGGACAGTAACGGAGATGGGATCGGCGACCTTAAAGGCATTATTTCTAAGCTGGATTATATTGCGGACCTTGGGGCGGACATGATCTGGCTCTGCCCTGTTTACGCGTCTCCGAATGATGACAATGGATATGATATCAGCAATTATTATCAAATCCATCCCGAGTTTGGCACGTTGAAAGACATGGACCTGCTTATTTCCGAAGCGGAAAAGCGTGGACTCGGCATTATGATGGATATTGTCGCCAATCACACATCTGACGAGCATCCATGGTTCATCGAGTCGAGGAGCAGCAAAGATAATCCGTATCGTGATTATTATGTCTGGCGGGATGCTGTAGATGGCGGCCCGCCGAGTGACCTGCAGTCAATCTTCAGCGGCTGCGCCTGGGAGTATGATGCCGGGACAGACCAGTATTACCTGCATATGTTCAGCAAAAAGCAGCCTGACCTGAACTGGCATCACCCTCCTGTCCGCGAGGCAATCTATGATGTGATGCGCTTCTGGATCAATAAGGGGATCAAGGGTTTTCGATTTGATGTCATCGACCTGATCGCGAAGGAGCTGGAACAGGGAATCATCGCCAACGGTCCCCTGCTCCATCCTTACTTGCAGGAAATGCACCGGGAAGTGCTGGCAGGTGCTGACGTCGTCACGGTCGGTGAAACAGGCGGAGCCGACTTGGAAAAAGCGATTCTTTTTACAAGCCCGGAACGGAAGGAACTCGACATGGTCTTTTCATTCGAGCATATCGCTCTCGACGAACAGCATGGCAAGCAAAAATGGGATTTAAAGTCGCTTGAGCTGGACGATTTGAAGAGAGTACTGTCCAACTGGCAGACCTGTCTTACAGGCAAGGGCTGGAACAGCTTGTTCTGGAGCAATCACGACCAGCCGCGGATCATTTCACGCTGGGGAAATGATCAGGAATACCGGTATGAAAGTGCGACGATGCTCGCTGTCCTGCTCCATATGATGCGCGGTACCCCTTACATTTATCAGGGCGAGGAAATAGGGATGACAAATGTGCAGTTCGCTGATTTGGACTCTTATTGTGATATAGAGACTCTCAATATGTACAAAGAGCGAATCAAGCAAGGTTTTGCCCACGATGACATCATGGAATCGATTTATGTAAAAGGCAGGGATAATGCGAGGACGCCGATGCAGTGGAATGCAGAATCCCATGCCGGTTTTACAGCTGGAAAACCTTGGATTGACTTGAATCCAAATTATCCATCAATCAATGTTCAGGCAGATCACCACAGTGAAAGATCTATCTATCAAATTTACAAAAAGTTGATCGAGCTGCGTAAAGCAAACGACCTGATCGTCTACGGAGACTATGAACTGCTTGAAAGTGAACCAGAGATTTTCGCCTACACTCGCACCTATCAAAATGAAGAATGGCGTGTAGTCTGCAATTTTAGCAACAGAGAGATTGAAAGTCAGTTAATTTGTGATGGTGAAATCGTCATCCATAACTATGACTCCCCTACTGAAAAATTGCGTCCTTACGAAGCGATTGTCTATAAATTGAAAAATTAACTATAGCTGTAAACGTTAACATTGTATAATAAACTAGAGAGCTTAATGAAGAGACAGGAGAGAGTATCGTGGCAAGTATTAAAGATATTGCGAAACAAGCAGGCGTATCCATATCGACTGTTTCCTATGCTCTGAATGGCAGTTCAAAGGTAACGGAAGAAACGGCGGCAAAAATCCTTGCCATCGCGAAGGAACTGAATTACGTTCCGAACGCCGCCGCCCGTTCGCTGAAGAAGCGGGAAACGAAAATCATTGGCGTCTTTCTGACCAATTACGGGGGGGCTTTTTACGGACAGCTTCTGCAGGGCATCCAGGAGGCCCTCAACCGAAAGGGATACGAAATGATTGTCTGCAGCGGCAAAGAATCACACCGCTTCATCCCCGAGCGGATGATTGATGGAGCCATCGTATTGGATTACTTCTTTTCCAGCGAAGAACTGATCAAGCATGCGAACGCCGGGCATAAAATCGTCGTTATGGATAGAGAGCTTACGCATTCTAATATAAATCAAGTGTTATTGCATAATACATCAGGCGCTACCCTGGCGATCGATCACCTGATTGAAAAAGGCCACCGAAAAATATATGCTGTTTCCGGACCTGAGGGTTCTTATGATGCCACCCAGCGAATCGAAGCCGTGCGTCAGGCCGTTAAGCGATATGCCGATATTGACTATCACGAACTTCCAGGTGATTTCAATAAACCGGCCGGCGAAAAGGCCGCTGAACAAATCGTAAAAGAATTCACCGAACCGGCTGCAGTATTCTGCCTGAACGACGAAATGGCCATCGGGATGTACAATTACCTGGCAAGAACAAAGTATGAAGTCGGAAAAGACATCCACATTATCGGATTCGATAACATCGAACTCACACAATACACCAGTCCAAGACTCGCCACCATTGACTACTCAGAACGAAAATGGGGCGCCGTCTCGGCCGAACACCTTTTGAAATTGATCGCCAATGAACCAGTGGAACATGAACGGATTTATGTGACGTTGATTCCCGGGGGTTCGGTGCAGAATGTATAAAATTTTTAAGGAGCCTTCTTCAAATAGGCTCCTTTGATTTTTTTATCGCTCCAATGAGATTGCGAAGACAGAAAAAGTCTCAAGGTCAGTGCGAAATCATGGAGAGTTGGAGCAATGACTAACCGAAAGTTGTGAGACTGATAAAAAGTAAAAAGGACAGCTTCCCTCCCCAAGGGAAGCTGTCCTTCACTAGCTTTATATGACGTTCTCAGTTGTATTTTTGCTCCATACCTGACAGAGAAAGCGAGCATCTGATGTCAGCCAATTTTGGGCATAAGATTTAATGATTAACTCTCTGTGCTGCCGGAATATTTTTTGTGCGTAAGGAAGTTTCACATCACGTACAGCTTCATTTAATGTCAGTAGGATTCTCTTATCTTTTTCTGTTAGCAAATTGAAATCCGGCTTAGCTTTTTCACTTTCAACCACTTTAAAAAGTTCCTTAGCCTCACTGCTGAGCTTCTGATAGTTTCTCCCCTCAGTCAAGCGTGCCCATTCATTTATAATCATGCTCCTGGCATATCCATATTGATGCTTTTCCATCAGGTTATTAATGACATATATAATACTCTCAATTTTCATATTTCACCCGTCCGTTTATTAAACTACTAATTTAATAGTACACAGGACAAATTACCTAGTCAATAAGTATTGAACAGAAAATTCAAATAATAAGGGACAATAAAATGTGAATCTGAGATATACCTTAAATAGCCAATCAAAAATCAAAGAATCTCCTATTCCAGAGGTCCTTTCTATAATTTTATTCATCAGTTTTTTTATGCCACTTCCAAGCGCTTGACACAATTTGCTCCAGATTACGTTCCGCCTTCCAGCCAAGCGCAACACGAATTTTTTCTGACGAGGCCACTAACCTGGCCGGATCCCCGGCACGGCGGTCCGTAATGACAACCTTTGCTTTTCGGCCAGTCACTTTCTCACATGTATCAATCACTTCTTTTACAGAGTACCCCAGCCCATTGCCTAAATTGTATGTCGCCGTTTTATTCTGCCCTGTCAACAAAGAATTCAGGGCCGCAGCATGAGCATATGCTAAATCTGTTACATGAATATAATCGCGGATACATGTGCCGTCCGGCGTATCGTAGTCATCCCCGAACACGGATATTTGCTCCCGCTGGCCCAAAAGGTGCTGCAGAATAATCGGAATCAAATGTGTTTCCGGATCGTGCATTTCCCCTATTCTCCCTGACTCACTCGCCCCGGCAGCATTGAAGTAGCGTAACACTACATATCTCAAGTCATAAGCAGATGCAAAATCAGCCAGAATATTCTCGACCATAAGTTTTGACCGGCCATATGGATTGATTGGTTCTACCTTACTTTCTTCATGGATCATATTAACATCGGGAAATCCATATATTGCTGCTGTGGATGAGAAGATAAAGTTCTTCACACTATACTTCAACATCACTTTTAATAGCTTAAGAGTTGCTGACACGTTATTTTCATAGTATTTCAGCGGATTGGCGACTGATTCCCCTACTAGACTATTTGCTGCGAAGTGCATGACAGCATGAATAGGGTAGTTGCTGAACACAGCTTCGAGATCACCCTCGTTACCAATGTCACCTTTTATAAATATTGTTTGCGGATCAACCGCATTCTCAAATCCCGTTGAAAGATTATCTAAAACCACCACTTCATTCTTTTTCACTAATACCTCAACAACACGACTGCCGATATAGCCTGCCCCGCCAACAACAAGAATCATAAAAGCCTCCTTTAACCTCAGCCTTATTACATATATATCTAAAAAATAGATAAAAATGAATTAAGCCAGGGCATTAAGAAGGTGAAAGGCACTTTTCGAAAACTGTTTGACCAATCGGGTGACACAAAATACGAAAATTAGATTTGAAAAACATATGACAATAACTACTGTTGTGCAACTAGCTAGGGAATCAGATGAATGGCATTTAAGGCTTAATGACGATGATCGGTTTCTTCTTAGAATCTAGCCATTTAAGCGTTTTGATAAGATTTTTTTCGCTTGTTGCTACGCATCCGAGGGTATACTTGGTTTTACTTGTTTTCACATGCAGGAAGATTGCACTTCCTGCTCCTTTGACGATCGGTTTCTCATTGTAACGAATGACGACCCCATATTTATATAAAGGATGATTCAGTCGTTCAAAGGACTTCCACTTTTTATGAGGATTTCCTTTATAACGGACCCATTTATTATAATCCTTTGACTCTGCATCATCGATCCAGTAGTCGTACTTTGTTGCTTTCTTAAAAGGATACTTTGTTTTTGTTGGCTTAGTTCCCCAGCCAAATGAGGTGCCAAGGCGAAATGTTCCAACAGGAGTCCGGGCATCGCCTTCTTTTGTTTTCCCCGTCCCCTTCTTCCCTATGACCACCTTCATGGGAGTGGAGACCTTCTTCCATTTCCCATTCCTTTTTTCATACCGCTGCATGGTACCAGTTGTTTTTGATTTCTTCGATGGAGTAACAACAATCATTTGTGCAGCCTCTTGTTTCAATTCCCTCGCCTTTTCCGAACTCGTCGAAATCCCGCTGGCTTCAGAAGGATAAGCCGGAATGATCAGCAGCGGAATAAAAAGGACGACCATAAAAAACTTTATGAATTTCGTCTTCATAACACAACACTTCCTTTTTCCCATCTTCAAACACCTATTCCGCTACCTTTTATCGCAACTATAAGTATATACCTAGTAGACAACTTACCTTTTTTATCCACCTATAATAACAGGAACAGTTTTTAGCATGTCCACCCATCCCTCATATGGATGCAGTTCCACATGAACGGGTCGATCTTCAGCTTCAGTATAGTCTATAATCCAAATGCCATGCATCGATGGTAAAAAGAACATGATATTCGTAAGCGAAGGGTCCGCTTCTAAGTTCGGCAGGTTGAAAACAGAAATGTTATTCAGTGACCAGTCACGGACATCCAACGCTTCTAAAAAATGATTGAAGGCTGCTTTTTCTTCAGGAGCTAAATATGTATCTACAGCTAACTTCTCTATATTCTTCCGATTGCTAAGCTGATCGAAATCACCTTCTGTGAGTTTAAAAGACAGTCCTGACTTAAACTGGACATCTGTAAATGAATAGTATTCTTCTATATGACTTGGCAGTTCATCACTCGTTACGTAGGCAAATTCATGAATGATATCCCTGTCAATCAAATGGGAAAGCCATGTTTCGTCATTAATTCTATGAACCATCAGGATATGCTGTTCTGGTACATTAGAGCACCGGACCATCCATTCAGATTCCACATAGGATTTTATGAAAGTCTCCATTTCAACACTGATTGGAGCCTCGCCAATGGCTTCCCTGTCATAATCCCAAATCTGCTTTAGCATCAATTGGTGAATGGTTGCCTGCATGACGGAGTCCCATTTATCCGGGCTTAGGATGCCCAAGGATGACTCCGCTATTCCCTTTCCGACACCAGGATAGCCGCTGAAGGTAACTAGTAATGCCAGTTCTTCTGTAGTGCATGCTAAAAGAGGTTTCAACTTATTCACTTCCTTAACAAGAACATATAATTATAGCAATAGAGCACGTAACGCAATACTGACCACGTTGTATATAATAATGCCTGCGATTCCGAATAGTACTAAAAAAGCTAACATGAGTATTTTTCTGAATAGCCAATTGACCTTGTATAACTTTTTGTCACATACAGACCTACTCCTACAGTTATAGAGAGAAGGGTATATATGGTTTTTTCATAGAGAGTAGAGGGATCTTCAAATATTCCACATTCATAATACACGATTATCACTCTACCTACTAAAAATACCGATAGTGTATAGCCACTTTGGATTAGGAACCAAGTGATGATTATGAGCTCTATGAAATTAATTATTTCTACAAGACTCAAACTATTTTCCACCTTTTTGTTTATGCATCCTAAAATACAATGCGAACAATCATCATAAGCAACTGATAGGTTAGAATGCTACTGAATAGGAAGATGAAAAAGAACCCCATCATAAACAGTTTTCTTTTCCACCATGGGTATTTCAGCAATATTTTATAAACAAAAGGACCCGCCCCTATAAGAAAACCCATTGTCGCGTTGACAGTTTTTTGATACCCATTTGACGGCTGCTCGTAGGTACCCCACTCATAATATTCCACCATTAAATCCCCTAACACTAAAACCAAAAAACTGAAGGTAACTTGAGTAATGAACCACATAACAATGGCGGCGTCCAGATAATACAGAATACTATCCATTTTTCCACGTCCTTTATTTTTTCGGAATAGAAAACTCATCCCACTTATAGGATCAAGGAAAATAGCGCCCATTTGATAATTTGATAGACAAGGATACTCAAAATACCCATGATTAAAAGAAATCCTAACATCATCAACTTTCGAAGAAACCAATTATATCTCAGGAACTTCTTGTAAAAATAAGGTCCAATACCAATGATCAGCCCCATAATAACATTCACTATTTTCTGCATAAGGTTTGCTGGTTTCTCGTAAGTGCCCCATTCATAATAATCTAACATCATATTACCTAGTAATAGAATTGTCAGAGCGAATGCAAATTGAGCTGAGAGCAGCAAGCCTATAAGACCTAGAATAATATCGAATATTTCCTTTAGCGCCATCTTAACATTTCCACCTTAAACTTCTTAATATTTATTTAAACCAGCTGTTGATTGACTTCCAACCCTTTTCTGCATATTTCCCTAGGAATCCACCTGCATCTTTAAAGCTATCTCCGTATTTCACGCTAATAATCCCTCCTGCCAAACCGCCAGCTGCACCACCAATCACAGTGCCAATTGGACCTCCTAGACTGCCAATCATTGCACCAATTTTAGCACCGCCACTTATAGCAGCAAAATCGCCAGTAAATCCGCCAATCGCCCTACCGAACTTTTCACCTTCACTCTTCCCTGCATTTCTTGGGTCGAAAAGCTCCCAAGCAGCAGAGCCGAAGGAAATCAGTGTTCCAGCAACAGGAATCCCTTTACCTACTCTTGTAAACCCTTTCGCTTCAGCTACATTTTTTGCTACATCCTTTACTCCCAATTTTATTCGCTTATGAAATTCGTCAGCTAACGTGGAAGCCTTCATATAGGTTGCATTTTTGGGGAATCCGGCAGCATGCTTCAAGAGTGCCGGCGGACTAGTATATGAAGTCACAAAACTATGAAGTTTCTTTGCAACAGCGTTGGTCGGATTAGATTTTGAAAAATCATATAAATATCGTGCTGCGGTTGAACTGTATTTTCCTTTGCTAGTCCACGAGGCATCAGCGGATACAGTGAATTTGTATCCGCCTTTAAGCTTTTGCCAAAGAGTAGGCTTGCCACCAACATAATTAATGTTAATCTTCCTGCTTAGTGAGTAGGCAGTAATTAAAGAAGTGAACTGAGTTCCAACAAGGGCAGCATCCAGCAATCCCATTTTTTGATTTGCATCTGCAAAGTATTTTAGGATTTCTTCCTTTGAAGCTGTTTTTTTATTAACTTGACCCTTTCCCTCTTTAGACTTAGCTGTTGGTCTATTGCACTCCGCTAGCCCGAAATCCCTGTTCCAGGATACAATAAGGGACACAGCTTTCTTATTAATTTTATTTTCAGCAATTGTATACTGATCAACAGAACGATCGACAAAAACATTCAGTTCATTTAGTTTCTGCTCTAACCTTCCTAGAGACCCACCCGCTTTAGCAAGATTTGCTCCAATAGCATTCCTGCTGGATATTCGACTATCCAAGCTTCCCTTGACTTGAGATACACCAGTCTGTATAGTTCCTATTCTAGTCGCAAGCCGCTTAGCTTCTGGACTAAGATTCTGAACAAAACCACCCTGGAATTTGATTGAGTGCATCCTCTAATACATACCTCCCTTTTTAAAATTCCAATTAGAAAATTAAGGTAATTAATTACTAATATCCTATATTCATAAGGGCTTCGTCAAATGATACCCTTCCTTACTTCGTTCTTTTTATAATAGCTTTGCAAGGGTCCATTTAACAGTGCTTGAATGCCTGTTTCAAATTGAAAGGAATTAGATTTTCCAACACAAAAAGGACATCCTTCAGAGAATGTCCTCTCAACACAGAACCGAACAGTTTAATTGGCCTTTATGAATTCTATTTCAGCGTATACCTCTTAACCCCTTCTCCCTCGATCATCTTGATTCCCTTTTTAGATTCCACATAGAAAGTAAGGGGGCCTTTCGAATTTTTTATCATCTTTCCCCTCAGGTCTTCTGCTTTTTTGCGTTTTTGATTAAAGGAGGATTCTTTCATTTGAATGATGATTTTATGGCCATAGCTCAGTTCTACTTCTGTTCTGCGAATCCCAAGTGCTTTCGTATTGTGTACATGCATTAGAGAGAACCAGATGCAGAAGTCATCGTTGTATGACTTGGTCGGGAATAACCAGATCCCCAGGTTACAGTTGATTTTTATCGGGCACATACTGACATCGCCCAGCAGCCTTTTTGCACATTTTCTGCCTGTCTTAAAATCGGAGCCGAGGCCAATCATTGTTTCATTGATGATGTGTAAAGGTCTGCTGTCTACCAGGAATGTATCTTCCCCCTGGATCACCCTTGCGCACAGCCTTCCGTGCCCATTGTATTCCCCAGTCAAAAGCACCGTTTCTTCATTGAGTATGTAATCCGTTAATTCTTCCATTCTTTCCCCTCCTCATAAAATCTATTGATTAATTGATTAGAAAGGGTATACTAACATAGTTGGTACACCCAACCACGGTCCTCGGGAGTCCTGCTAGACAATTACCCGAGGGCTTTTTTCATGGCCACCCCCCTTTAACCCCCACTGGTATTATTATATAAATTTTTCCTTTTATAAGTAAATTGGCTTTGTTCCCTGTTTAGAAAGCATAAATCTTACGGAACATTGTCAAAAATATGTTTTTTCAGTATAATGTATGTTTATTTTCATAAAACACGATAAACTTACCTATTTCCACTTAAAAAATGGAATCCCACCTCTATTTTATTATTCAGCAATAGTGCAAACTTCTCCCATGAACCTCTAAAAAATATTTTCTTTAATAGACATACAATATTCACAATTCATAAGAAAACTCATTTTCATCGCCATTTTCTATGAAATTGTCTAACAACTCTTGAAAATTCAATTTTGGACCTAAAAAAGCACAATAATTATGCTTTTTTGCTTTGAAAAATGATTTTTCAAGATTGGCTCATATTCCATTCCTGGAGGTATCTTTAAGCTACCCGGGAATAATAGTAAGTCGCGCGCGATCCAGGAAGGATTGCAAATGAACAATTTCGATCAGTTAGCCAAACTGTATGAACCTATGATTCACAAAATTATCCGGACCCTCCATATCTATAAAAATCAAAAGGAATATTTCCATACCGGCCTTGTCGCGCTTTGGGAAGCAGCTGAGGGTTTCAATCCGGTAAAAGGGGAATTCTCCAGCTATGCATACAGCTATATAAAAGGACAAATTTTAAATGAAATGAGCAGGAATAATAAAAGAGAGGAAAGGAGCTTCTCTCCAAAAGAGGAATATTGGGAATCACTAGTGGAGGAAAATCCTGATAGTCCATTAGAGATAGAATTTCTTCTCAGCTATTGCGAGACATTGACTGAGAAAGAAACCAAATGGGTGATCTACACATGTGTCGATTTCTTATCAATCAAGGAAATTGCAGAACGGGAGCATGTCTCCATGTCCGCAGTTAAACAGTGGCGGAAAGGGGCCAAAAAGAAGCTGCGGAAAGAATTCCTTGAGGTTATGGATTAACACAAAAAGCCTGAAACCAGATTAATTATTGGTTTCAGGCTTTTATATTGGATGTAATTCGATTTTCACTTTACAAGGCATCCTTCCAGTTGTCTGAAGTCAATTTCATAAAACGGTTTTTATCTTTATTCGCAAGAGCTAAGTCAATCTCCTCCACTCTTTTCTTCTCCAGGAACTCATTCTGCACCTTCTTGATGAGCCTGTTCACATCATCAGTATATCTGGTCTTATCACGGTTGAGGATTAGATCAGTATTATCTGGATCAGCCAACGCGTCCATATACATATTCAAATTCATTTCTTGTTTATAGTAGTTAGAATTTTTATCGTTCTTCATGCTCTCATCCCTGCCTTTTTGTGGGTTAGTTGTTAGTTACTATTTACCCGATTTTTCAGGAAAATAACTTGAAGAATGATTTGATTTATTTCCCTAATAATTTCTGAGTCCTTTTTTATAAAACCACTCTACCCTAGCTGTTAACTTTTAATTACACATGATAGACTTCGACCTAGTATTATCGCAGAATAATTCAGAGGAAAACCCCAAATAGGCAGCATAGGTCAAAAAACACATAAATTCACTTAAACCTGAGCCCTTCTCTCCAGAACTAGCAATCTTAGAAAGACAGCAAACTAGTAAAAGGAGTGACCTGAGCAGGCCACTCCTCTTAACTATCTTGTAAGAAAATATCGGAACAATCCGTCATACAATCCTTTTGCAGCTTTTTTCTGATAGGTTGAGGTTGCAACGAGCTTTTCCTCAGTTGGATTCGATAGGAAACCGAGCTCCACCAGTGCAGCTGGCTGGCTGTTATCGCGGAGCACATGATAGTTTCCATACTTGGATCCCATATTCCTCAGTTGAGTTGAAGAAGCCAGAAAGCTTTGGATCGTATTGGCCAGCGGTGCATCCTTTGAACTGTTGTAATAGAAGGTCATGACTCCACTGCTTGTTGAAGAATAAGCATTATAATGAAGGCTTAAAAATGCATGCGCCTTGTTATTATTGCTGATGTTCACACGCTGTGTCAGGCTCAGGTAAATGTCTGAACCTCTCGTTAAAATGACTTTCGCTCCAGCATTCTCCAATAAAGGTTTAAGCTCCAGAGCCGTTCTCAGTGTCAGCGTCTTTTCCAGATAGGTTACGCCCCTCGTACCAGGATCATAGCCTCCATGGCCGGGATCGAGTACAATTACCTTCCCTTTTAGAACCGTATTCGGGTCGCGGACAAGCGTTCCGGAAACCCAGCCAATGACGCCATTTGCATCCTTCACTTTTACCCAGCCATTACTCTCCTCAAGCTGGTCCAGGAACATTCCCATATTGGCTGTATAAAGGATGGGATAAGATGTACCTGGGCCCTTACGAATATTAGTGTTGGCCTTAAGAACAACCTTGGACACGACAGCTGCAGGTTTCTGCTTGGAAACATAGGAGCTTGCTACCCAACCTGTTTTATTGAGGGTAGATGCATATACTTTCAGCCACGTTCCATCGTTTCCATAAACTTTTACGGAAGTACCATTCGGTAAAGTCCCGATCACACTCCCCCCAGGAGCGCTGCGAAAGTTTAGGTTCGTAGCCGTTATATAGCCTGTCCAGGTTGTCGCAGTGATGTATTGCGATGAAACCCAGCCTTTCAATGAGCCGTATGCGATTCTCGACCAGCCATTTTTCTGTTCATAAACAGTCACAACCTGACTTTTCGTGAGTTTTCCAACAATGGAATAGGTTGTGCCTGGTTGCGAACGGACATTCAGCACATCAGCACTGACACTGGCCTGAAATGTATAAGCTGCCTCTGTTCGACCCGCATGGAAAGATAATGTGAATGAAAAAAGGACCAGAAAACACAGTAGCAATTTACTAAAAGAAGCGACTTTCAACAAATTTTCCCACCTTTTGTCTATTTTTGTCTAATACGAGAAGTCATTTCCACTATAAACCATTACTGGTAACGGTAAGAGTGTAAAAAGACCCTAATATAGATGGTGGAATAAATTAACAAGGTAAGTTTTTTAGAATAATAAAAGAGTACCTATATAGGCACTCTTAATGAGTTAATAATTAGAATTTTATCTCCGACCAATCGAACAAAATGCCAGGATCCACTTTCCGATCGGGGGCATATTCGTTATGGCCAATAATGTGTTTTCTGTCTTTTTTAATCTGCTTGTTCCGTGACAGGATATCATCAAGCAATTGGTTAAGAGCTTTGTATTGTTCGTCGGTGTACCCGAAATGCTCAGTAGAGATTTTTTGATATTGTTCTGCTGTCAGCATTGTCAGCATTTCCTCTTCCGTGCCAACCGCCATTAGTTCAATGCCAATGGAGTGATTATTCAGACGGTCATTATAATCCGGGAAATCAAACAACCCGCCTTTACCTGCATGGCGTGCCCTTCGGGTCTCCGGCATCAGATAATAAATCTGTCCCTGACGGTCAATCATATAATGAGGAGCGACATCATACTCGATAAAAATATTACGAATCTCTTCATATAGAAAAGGGTCCTCAGGATTCACCGCTGCATTGCTGATAAAGTGCAGGACAATGTGCGTAGGTGTTTCGCTGCGAGGGACAAAGTTCATATTCGGCATGAAATCCTTAATTACGGGCAATTGGGGTACGGTTAAATCGATTCTAGGCTTATCTGTATCAACCTTAACCTTTGTCGCAGCTTCCTCCGCAATCTTACCCGAACAGCCCGACACAAGAAGTATGAATAAAAGCATAACTGCCAGTGATAACTTACTGTTCATTGTTCTCCCCCAAAACATCTTCTACCATTACTAATTCTCTTAAGGTAACTAAAATCCTTTTAACTTACGAAAAACAAGATAGATTTCGTTTGTAACGCAAAAATAGGACTAAAGTATTCCACATTATTCCACTATCAGTAATAATAGAATACGATTACAATACACTTGTAATATATTTGAAAATTTAGGAGGAAGTATTATCTTGAAGCGGTTTTTATCTATTATGTTGGCCATTGCATTGTCACTCGGTACCTTGCCATTAGGAGCATTTGCAGCTGTAGATCCAAAGAGCCAGGAATTCCAGAATTACCTGACGGAAATTGGCATGACAGAGAGTGAGTTTGTCACATATCTAAAGGATGTCCAGGAAGCAACACTTAATGATTTTGATAATCTAGAAGAATTAAAGTATATTCTAGGACCCTTAGTCGATGACCAGAACTTGCAAGAAATGCTCACTGATCTAGAAATTACAGAAGAAGAATTAAACAAGTTGCTTGAAGAAAACGGAAAGACATTGGACCAATACTCCTTCATTGGTGACTTGTATTTCGATGTGACAAATTGGCTTTATCCTGAAACACAAACACCGATTACAGATGAAAACCTGAAGATCCTTCTTGAAGATTTCGGCTTTGCTTCAAAAAAAGAGCTTGAATCATTTTTAAAAGAGTATGATGACTCAATCAAAAATTATCAGTTTATTGAAGAACTGGAATCTGCTGTAGCTGGCTACTACTTAGCCCAGGCTGAGGAAGAATTGATGGCCGCTATGGACTCACTTGGCCTTACGATGGAAGAAACAGAAAGGCTAGCCAACTACTTCGTTTCCTTAATGGAAGATCCAAATTTCAACGAAGAAACATTTATGGTATCATTGGAAAACATCAGCAACCGCTTAATGAACTTTGCTGATTTTGATAGTGCTTCTGACCTTACGCCTGAACAAATTGCTGAATTCATTGCTATTTGGGATGATCTTTTGAACCTTTTAAACCTTAAAGTAGAATACTATCTTTTAAAAGACGGTAAGGAAACTCCTATCTCCTTCGCTACTTTAATTCAAATGGATGATATCGGCGGCGCCGATTTGTTAATCAAAATCTACACAAAATCTGGCGAGTTTTTAGTAGATATGATCATTACAAAGGAAATGTTCGGATCTGATTTTGTTGAAGAAACAGGCAAAAACCTTAAAGATACCAAAAAAGCAGCAGAAGAAGTAAAAAAAGCAGTGGATAAGGTCCCTGCCACAGCACCGGCTAAGACAGTAAATGGCGGCAAGCTTCCAAACACTGCTTCTGACTATCTGCAAAACACAATGGCTGGCCTTGTAATTGTTCTGCTCGGAGCCTTAGTATTCAGGAAAGTGAAGACAAGACGTGCGTAGGAATAGAAAGAAAAGAAGAACCAGAAATGTGGTTCTTCTTTCCTTGTCCCTTGTAATAATCGTATCTGGGATTTGGTTCAGCGGGACAAATGCCTACAAGTTCATGAAAGGCTACTGGCTGTTCAAGACTGGGGCTAAAACCGAGCTGGCATCCGCCCATGAAGCAATACAAAAGGTTGTAAAAAAGAAAGAGCTTTACGCCCAACGGCCTAAAAAAGGCGAAATGATGGGTAACTTAACCATTCCTAAAATAAAAGCGAACCTGCCAATCTACCATGGAACAGACGAAGATGAGCTCGAAAAAGGGGTAGGCCACTTTGCAGGCAGTGTCCTTCCAGGCGAGAGGGACAACTCCGTCCTTTCCGGCCATCGAGATACCGTTTTTCGCAAGCTTGGTGAAGTAGGCAAAGGCGACCTGCTCGTCGTCACCACCGAGGCCGGAACCTTTACCTACAAAGTAAGGAAAGTAAGAATCGTAGACGCTGACGATAGAACGGTCATCGTGCCAACACCACGCCCCACACTAACCGTCAGCACCTGCTACCCATTCGACTATATCGGCGACGCACCGGAACGATACATCCTCGTCGCAGACCTGGTCGATGTAAATTGAAACAGAGGGACGGTTCTTGCGTTTTTCGAAACGCAAGAACCGCCCCTCTGTTTTTTCTTATCTTTTTGTCCTGTCACTGACAATCTGTTTTAATGTTGTATTGAAAACGGGAAAATCTTTTTTTGAGATTACATAGTAAGTTGGAATATGAATAGATTCCCCATCCTTTATATTTAGTACGAATGCAGGTGTCTTAATTCCTAAGTATCCTGTTGGTATGTCATTTTCTACTTCAACTTTTTTTATAGTGTCCAGCTTAATTGTTTTGTCCCTGATTATAATATTTTCCTTATCGTAACGGAACATCTGTTTATTCTTAATTAAAAGGATCATAAGCATCAAGAGCATTCTGCCAAAAAACAAAATTCCCATTATACCTGCAACAACAGAGATGATCTTCCTGCCGGTAGGAGCTTCCAGATACATACTTGCGAGGATTAGTGCCACTCCAGATACGATAAAAAGTAGGCAAATTGAAATGCGCCCAATTATGGTAGCCGTACGGTATTTTACTATTTTCATCATATCCACCTTCAATATTTCAAAAATTCTTCTTGCAAAGCTAAACCCTATCCATCATTATCCTACTATTTCCAAACAAATATCGGCACAGAAGAGTTTCGACAAATTTCGAATGGGACCTATCTTCACTAAAGGTCACCCAAAAAGAAAGATGGGACTCTAAAATTCGAAAAGGGGCCTCCCAATTAAACACTAGAACCGTCCCTGTGTTTTGTTAAATATTATGAATTTAATGTAAAATTCACCCGTTCTTAATCAAATTTGATAGAATAATGGTAGTGTGCTACTTAATTACTATTTTAGTAGTACCACAAATTATTTTTAATTTTAGGGAGGGTCAAAATGAATTACCAGAACAGGTTTTATCGTAAAGTTTTGTCGGTAGTTGCTTCTGCTGCTCTTTTGGCATCAGTAGCGGTACCTGCAGTAGCTGCAAAAGAGAAGCATGTTAGCCCAGACAAGCCATTTGAGCTTACCATCATGCATACAAATGATACTCACGCACATTTAGACACTGTGGCTAAACGCGTTTCAGCTATCAAGCAGGTACGCGGGGAAAGCGCTAACAGCCTATTATTGGACGCTGGGGATGTTTTCTCTGGAACTCTTTATTTCAACGAGTATGAAGGACTTGCAGACCTGGAGTTCATGAACCTTGTTGGCTATGATGCTATGACATTTGGAAACCATGAGTTTGACAAAGGAACAGCGACGCTTGCTAATTTTGTTAAAGATGCAAAATTCCCATTTGTCAGTGCAAACGTAGACGTTAAAAAAGACAAAAATCTAAAAAAATATGCTAAAAATAAATACGCTTCAAAGCCAAAAGATGGTGAAATCTACAAAGGCATCGTTAAAGAAATTAACGGTGAGAAAGTAGGAATCTTCGGTCTCACAACAGCTGAAACTGTAGAAATCTCCAGCCCTGGAGAAGATGTCAAGTTCACAGACTACATTGAAGAGGCAAAAGCTGCAGTCGAAGCTTTCGAAAAGCAAGGCATCAATAAAATCATTGCCCTGACACATATTGGCTTGAATGATGGCGGCGGCGATAATGACCTGACACTGGCTGAAGCTGTAGATGGGATCGATGTAATCGTCGGCGGCCACACTCACGTTCAGTTGAATGCACCACTTGTAGTAGAGGCCGGTAAAGAACCTACAGTCATTGTTCAGGCGAATGAGTATGGAAAATTCCTCGGTACTCTGGATGTTACATTCGATAAAAAAGGAAAAGTAACCGAATATGCTGGGAAGTTGTTAGACGTTAATGGTTATCCAGAGGATTTGGAAGCTGCACAAATCCTGAATACTAAATACAAGCCTGCGGTTGATGAAATGAAAAAAACCGTTATCGGAAAAACGACTGTCGATCTAGTTGGCGGCAATCCTGCAGCCAGAACTGGTGAAACCAATCTTGGAAACCTGATTACAGACGGAATGCTAGCAAAAGCGAAAACCATTAATCCAAACACGGTGATCGCAGTCCAGAATGGCGGCGGAATTCGCACATCCGTTTCTGCTGGAGACATCACTCTGGCGAAGGTATTGGAAGTTATGCCATTCGGAAACTCTTTAGGCATTATGCAGTTAAAAGGTGCTGAAATTAAAGAAGCTTTGGAGCATAGCGTAAGTCTTGCCCCAAAAGCGAACGGCGCATTTCTTCAAGTATCAGGCCTAAAGTTTGAGTACAACAGCAGTCTTCCATCTGGCCAGAGAGTAGTTTCTGTTGAAGTAAAAGAAGATGGCGTAAATTACGTCAGCCTGGATGCAAACAAGACTTATACAGTAGCAACAAACACTTTCACTGCTAAAGGTGGAGACGGATATACTGTCTTTGCAAAAGCCTACAATGAAGGTCGTGTCAGTGAACCTGGCTTTGTTGATTGGGAGATATTCACTGAATATGTTCAGTCACAAGATCAAAAAACCGTGAGTCCTGCTGTAGAAGGAAGAATTGTTGGTATAGCAAATTAATAATTAATGCCCAGCCACAGAGCTTTGTGGCTGGGTATTTTAATGGAAGCTAAATACATTCTCATCCGCTAATATTATAGAACTCTCAACTCATCTCTTTAACCTGTCAATCAAAGCATGCTATAAAGCCCCTACATCCTAATTAAGGGCAAGGAGAAATCCCTGGCCGAAAAAGCCAGGGACCACAATTAATTTAAACTTCTATCAATCGCTTTCCAAAACTCCTTTGCTACAATTCTATAGCCTTCCTCGCTGAGGTGGATATCATTTGGATTTGGAAGGTAAGTTTCGAAATGCTTGGCAATCACCTTCTCTGTTGGAACAAAAGTATCTCCATTGATTTTTGCAATGGTTTCAATCGTTTGATTCAAGGCTCCCAGCATTGGTCTAAGGGAAGCTTGCTGTTCTTCCGGAAGGTATGGGAAGGGGTTATAGTATCCCATTACATAAACATCAGCATGGGGATTTAATTCGTCGATCGTTTTTAAAATAAGGAACAAGTTACTCTGCACTTCTCCCAATGCTGACTGGATCTTAGCAGGATCATTCGTCTTAATTGCCCGTAAAAGATCATTGGCTCCTATATCCATCGTGATTACTTCAGCACCTCTTATGGATTGTTTGACATCTTCCCTGGTCAGGACATCCTTTAAAAGCTGGGCAGAAACATATCCAGGAACCCCATGATTGTCTAAATCCCCAGTATACTGAGATTGTTCAAATCTGGACTTTAAAAACTCCCCATATCCGGGACCTTTTTCACCATATGGAGTCCATCCTGCGGCTAAGGAGTCTCCAAGGACGACTAAATCTGCCACCTTCTTTTCGGGTTTTGCCATCACGCCACCCGGCAGGCCTACCAGCAATGATCCAGCGATCAAGAAACCGGTAATCTTTTTTGATAGAAACATTTAGATTCCACCCCATTCGTTCTTTATTAAGTACAGTTCAATTTTAACAGAATCCATGAACAAAAGGTAGAATATTCAGTTAATTATTCCGTTTTAGAACCTATACTAATATGAAGAAGCTTTCCCGTGGATAGCGGACACTGATAAAAAGTGCCACTATCCGGGGTAGAGTTCACATATAGTTGCATGTTTTGTTTCGTAAAAACCTTTGAGTGGTGACAGAAACTCTTATATAAAATCTCTTATCTTTCTGCTCTCTTCGCCAGGGTCACTGCTTCCAGTAATTGCACTTCCGACAATGGCAATATCAACGACACTATTCTTCAAGGAACCTATGGTTTTATCAGAAATTCCTCCTGCAATAGCAACCTCAATATTATCAAGGCCATCTACCAAATGGTAAAGTGACGGATCTGCCAGCGCCCCTTCCTTCTGCATGTCTTTTCCTACATGCAGGCAAAATAGGTCGACTCCCAGCTCATGAAGTTCCCGAACGCGCTCCCTGTCGGTAACACCCAGCAAATCTATCATGATCCTCTTTCCGTACTGTTGGGCGACCTCAAGTGTTTCAGCGACAGTCTTGTTATGCGAGAAAGCCATAACCGTAATAATATCGGCTCCTGCTTCAAAGGCTTGCTTCGCTTCATGCCGGCCTGCATCACAGGTTTTCATGTCGGCCACAACAGTGTTATGAGGATAGGCTTCATTGATTTCGCGAACAATTTCCATACCATATTCCTTTATTACACCTGTACCTATTTCGATCCATTCGATATTGTCTGCAGTCTTTTCCAAAATAGAAAAGCATTGTTCCTTTGTTAATCGGTCAAGTGCAAGCTGAATCTTCATAGCTGCCTCCTAAAATAGCAAACATCCACAAGAAATGCTTCTCGTGGATGTTTTGCTTTATATCATTTTAAACTCCTGAATAAGCCATAAATCCGCCATCCACCGGCACGGTTACACCCGTCACAAACCCTGAGTATTCTTCATCTGTCAGCCACAGAAGTGCGCCAAGCAGGTCTTTCGGCTGGCCAAAGCGCTTCATTGGCGTATGGGCGATGATTTTCTTGGAACGGTCTGTATGTGTTCCGTCTTCGTTGAGAAGCAGGTTGCGGTTTTGCGATGTCAGGAAAAACCCTGGTGCAATCGCATTGACCCGCATGCCTGTTTCGGCGAAATGGACGGCCATCCACATCGTGAAGTTGTTGATTGCCGATTTGGCTGCACTGTAGGCAGGCACCTTCGTCATCGGCGAGTATGCGCTCATCGATGAAACGTTGATGATGACGGGAGCTTCCTGTTTCAGCAGCTCCTTGCCAAACACCTGGCATGTCAAAAAAGTTCCGATGAAGTTCGTATCAAACACTTTAGAGAATCCGGAAGCATCCATATCGAAAAAGGATTTCTCTGTTGATTCCTCATCATACTTCTCCACTGCCGTAATCGCGTCAGGATGATTCCCGCCTGCGCCATTAATCAAAATATCGACACTGCCAAACTCGGAAACTACCTGATCTTTTGCCGCTTCAAGGGAGGCACCGTCAAGTACGTCTGCCGCAACTGCAATCGCTGACCCGCCAGCTTCGTTGATTTCTGCTGCGATGGCCTCGCCTTTTTCCGCAGTGCGGTTCAGAATCGCAACTTTGACGCCATGCCTTGCAAGCTCTCGTGCCATTTCGGAGCAAAGCACTCCGCTTCCTCCAGTAATGACGGCTGTCTTACCATTCAGATTTTCATGGATCGGAAACATCGTATCCCTCCTATTTCGAGGCTTGATATGCATCCCATAACCCGTGAAGGTACATGATGCCTAGCGCCCTGTCATATAAACCGTATCCTGGTCTGCACACCTCGCCCCACAGATGTCGGCCGTGGTCTGGACGAACGTAGCCGTCGTATTGGATATCTGCCAGTTCTTTCACTACGCCTTTAATATCGATTGAACCATCCGTTGTCAGATGGGAAGTTTCAATGAAATCGCCATTTTCATAGATCTTCACATTGCGAATATGGGCGAAAGGAGACTTATGCGCAAATTCCTTCGCAATCGCAACCATATCATTCTCAGGATTCGCCCCCAGCGAACCTGTGCAGAAAGTGATTCCATTCGATGGAGAATCTGAGATGGAAAGCAGCTTCTCAAGGCTAGCTCTGCCCGTCATGATACGAGGTAAACCAAAAATCGACCATGGCGGATCATCCGGGTGGATTCCCATCTTGATTCCAGCTTCTTCAGCAACCGGCAGGATCTCTCTGAGGAAGTAGCCAAGGTTCTCCCATAGGTCTTCCTCTGTTACATTTTCATACGCTGCAAACAATTCCTTGATTCGTGCCAGTTTTTCCGGCTCCCATCCTGGCAGCGTCAAGTCAGAGGCTGAAGAAACGGTGTCGATCAACTCCTGGGGATCCTGGTTTTCTACTTTCGCTTTTTCGAAAAATAAAGCCGTGGATCCATCAGGAAGCTCCTTGAACAAATCGGTTCGCGTCCAGTCGAAAATCGGCATGAAATTGTAGCAGATCACCTTGACACCAAACTCACCAAGATTGCGGATTGTTTGCTTGTAATTCTCGATATAACGCTCACGGTCTTCATTACCCAGTTTAATCGCTTCGTGGACATTCACACTCTCAACGACTTCTCCATGGAAGCCAAATGACTGGATGTAGTCCATTTCCGCTTTGATTTCTTCCTTTTCCCACACTTCTCCTACCGGCTTTTGGTGCAGCGCCCAGACGATGCCTTTTACACCAGGAATCTGTCTGACATGATCAAGAGTGACCGTATCATTATCGCGGCCATACCAGCGAAATGTCATATTCATGATGCGTTACCTCCTGATACTGCTTCGGTGTATTTACGGCAAAGCTCCGTCACGCCTTCTTTTCCGGAAGAACGATATGCCTTGTTCAGGTCACTGCCAATTCCTGCTGCAACCGCACCAGCACCAAGCCAATCGGATACATTATCAAGGTTGACGCCGCCTGTCGGCATGACGCGAACCTGTGGCAGTGGCCCATTGACCGCGCCAATGAATGATGGGTCGAAACGGTTTGCCGGGAACAGTTTGACGATGTCACAGCCACTTTCAATCGCCGTAACGATTTCGGTAATCGTCATGCAGCCTGGCAAATATGCAACAGAATAGCGATTGCACAGTACTGCGATATCCTTGTTAAAATTCGGGCTGACCACGAATTTAGCTCCGCTTAATATCGCATGGCGGGCTGTTTCCGGATCAAGTACTGTTCCTGCACCCAAAATTGCATCTGATCCTGACAGCTCCTCGAATACTTTGGCAACATCAGGAGTCGTATAGGTTAATTCAATGGCCCGGAAGCCGCCTTCGATGGCACCTTCCGAGATTTGAATCGCTTCTTCTGCCGTCGCGCCGCGGACGACAGCGACGACCTTGGATTCAGACAATTGCTGTAGTGTTTCTATTTTCAAGTTCATCAAATCGCCCCTATTCAAACACAATAACTGCTTTGCGTACTTCACCCGGATTCTGCTCTACAAATGTAAAAGCTTCTTTTACCTGCTCAAGCGGGAACTGGTGGGTGATAAAACCATTCCCTTTCAGTCTTCTGTCATTAAGTAAGTTGACGACCTTGCCGAACTGGTTCGTCTGCAGACGAGAGCCGACAATCGTCACTTCCTTTTTCGTGATCGGCAGCTGCGGAATCTGTGATGGCCGCTCATCAAAGCCCAGCACTACGACTGTGCCTGCTGGCGAAACGACATCGACACCAAGCTCAAATGTTGACGGAAGGCAGACTGCATCAATCACTACGTTCGGGCCGTCACCGTCCGTCAGTTCCATTACGCGTTCGGCCACGGATACTTCACGGGCATTGATGATTTCATCTGCACCATTCTCCCTGGCGAATGCAAGTCTTTCCTCTTCAAGGTCTGTGATGATCACCTTTGCTCCTTGAAGCTTCGCCATTTTTAAAATGCAGATCCCAATCGGACCGGAGCCCTGGATCAATACGGTATCCCCTTCTTCAACACCGCCGCGCCAGACAGCCTGTGCACCGATCGTGAATGGCTCTGCTAAAACAGCTTCATCCCAACCAAGGGAAGGATCAACCACATGCAGCTGTTTTTCCGGCAGCACGAAAGATTCGCGCATTCCGCCATCTTCGTGGACACCAAATACGGACAGTGACTTACAAACATTCGTGCGGCCTTTTCTGCAAGCATAGCACTCACCGCAGTAACGGATTGGTTCAACCACCACATGGTCTCCAGGTTTTACATTTTTAACTGCAGAGCCTACTTCAACTACTTCCCCGGTAACTTCATGGCCAGGGATTCGCGGATAAGTGGCCAGCGGATTCGTGCCATGGTAGATATGCATATCGGATCCGCAAATGCCAACACGCTTTACTTTTACAAGAACATCTTCCGGATTCTTTATAACGGGCTGTTCTAGCTCTTGAATTACAAGTTCCATTGCTTGAGGAATTTGGACTGCCTTCATTTTTTAAAAACCACCTATTCAAATAAGCTTGGTAAGAAAAGTGAAACTTGCGGCACGAACGCAACCAGCAGCAATACCACTAAGCTGACGCCAAGGAAAGGAACGAGTTCCCTCGCTGTCCTGCCAATCGGTACCTTGCCGATCTGGGAAGCAACGAAAAGACATACACCAACTGGAGGTGTAACGAGGCCGATGACAAGGTTAAGGACCATCATGACACCAAATTGGACTGGGTCCATTCCAACTTGTGCAGCAACCGGCATCAATACCGGGAACAAAATGACAAGCGCAGCAATCGTTTCCATGAATGTACCTACGAATAAAAGCAGCAGGTTGATCAGCAGGATGACGACAATTGGATTTTCAGAGATACCAAGAATCGTATCAGCCACTAGCTGTGGAATCTGTTCGCTTACCATTATCCAGCCAAACAGGTTGGCAAAACCGACGAGCAGCATGATGGAAGCGGTCGTTGTCATGGTAGACAGCATGATGCCAGGGATCTTTTTGATCGGCAATTCTTTATAAACAAAGATTCCGATTACAAGTGCGTAGATAACCGCAATAATCGATGCCTCTGTTGGCGTGAAGTATCCGCCAAGAATGCCCCAAAGGATGATGACCGTCATGAACAATGCCCAGAATGAGCCCATGAAGCTTTCGAAAATGACTTTTAAGGATTTTCTTTCACCTTTTGGATAGTTACGCTTAACTGAAATAATGTAAGTAGGAATCATCAAACCGAGTCCAAGCATTAGTCCAGGCAGCGCTCCCGCTAAGAACAGGTCACCAATCGATACAGAAGCTAATGTCCCAACAATGATCATTGGCAGGGACGGCGGGATGATTGGTCCGACCGTTGAAGACGATGCAGTAACTGCAGCAGAAAAGCCAGGACCGTAGCCTTCCTTTTTCATTGCAGGAATCATGATCGCGCCGATGCTTGCTGTATCCGCAAGCGCCGTTCCGGAGATCCCGGCAAAGCCCATGGATGAACCAACGTTCGCCAATCCCAGGCCGCCGCGGACATGTCCGAAGAGGTTATTCGCGAACTTGATGATTCGGTCCGTGATCCCGCCGGCGTTCATCAGGTTACCTGCAAGGATAAATCCCGGAATACACAGCAATACAAAGGAATTCAGTCCGGCAAACATTTTTTGGGGAATGATGGTTAGAGGAATATCTGCCAGGAACAAATAGATCAAGGAAGACAAACCGAGGCTAAAAGCAACCGGCACGCCCAAAAAGATCAGCACTATGAATGAAATGAATAAAACGGCCGCCATTATAACTCTCCTCCATCGATGTCTGACTTGAAGTCTACTTCATTACGAATCAACTTAACGATTTTAACAATAGA
Source organism: Mesobacillus subterraneus (assembly GCF_003937825.1). Taxonomy (GTDB): domain Bacteria; phylum Bacillota; class Bacilli; order Bacillales; family Cytobacillaceae; genus Mesobacillus; species Mesobacillus subterraneus. The sequence continues at coordinate 101,246 of NZ_RSFW01000013.1, forward strand.
ATAAAATGCTAATAGAATTGACATAATCAAGATGGCTGCATGGATTGCAGACATTTTAAACGGCATTGTCGCTGAGGTTTGTGTGCCGACCAGCGTGAAGTCGTAGCCTGTCTTGATCATGACTCCGAATAGCACCATCAACACTGCGTAAATCCCGATTTCGTAAAAACGCCTGAAATGATGGGACATTTTCGTCAGGATCATATCAACATTGATATACTCCCCGCGGAGCAACGCGAGCGGAGCGCCGAAGCAAATGGCATAAATGAATAAATATCGTGTCAATTCCTCAGTCCAAATCGCTGTATAAGGCAGATAGCGGGACATGATCTGTACCATCACGACAACGATGACACCAGTTAAGCTGACAACAGTTAAAAACGCCAACACCGTATCAAGCCATTTACGAATTTTCATGGTTCCATCCCTTCCTTAAAGGAAAGGCACAGCCGGCTGCAATAGCCGGACAGTGCCTTATCAGAATTACTTCGTTTCAAGAATCTTTTCGTATAATTCATATTGTTCTGGCTTCAACGAAGCTTTGATTGCAGGAATCATTGCTTCACGGAATGCATCCTGATCCACATCGACAAACTTCATGCCTTCGCCTTCAAGATCCTTTTCGATTTGAGCGATTTCCTTGTCATACAGGTCAGCTCCGAACTGCTGTGCTTCAGCTGCTGCTTCTTTTACAGCTTCTTTCTGCTCGTCATTCAGTGCATCGAACTGCTTGTTGCCAACAAGGATGTAAATCCATGAGTAAACGTGCTCAGTGCGGTTCACGTAATCTTGTACTTCGTAAAGTGCGCCACTCTTGATCAGGTCAACCGGGTTTTCCTGTCCATGGATTACGCCTTGCTGAAGTCCAGTAAATACTTCATTGAAGTCCATTACCTGCGGCTTTGCACCTGCAGCTTCCCATACCTTCAGGAACAATGGAACGTTTGGTACACGCATGCTGAAACCTTTCAAATCTTCCGGTGAAGTGATTTCTTTGTTGGATGTCAGGTTACGCGGTGCGCGAGTGTGATAGTACAAAGGTGTCAGGTTCGCTTTTTCAGAGATTTCCGCTTCAATCTGCTCACCGATTTCACCTTCGACAACTGTCTTAACATGGTCCAAATCACGGAATGCGTATGGTACAGCCATCAGCGCAGCTTTTGGTGCCCAGTTTTGCAGTGTTTCTCCAGAGATGACCATGTCTGCAGTTCCAGCCTGAATCGCGTTGATTGTATCTGTTTCCCCGCCAAGTGAGTTGTTTGGATAGATTGTGATATCAATGCTGCCGTCAGTTTTTTCTTCTACAAGCTCTTCGAATTTCTTAGCTGTTTTGTGCCAGATGTGATTTTCGTCAGCAAGGTGGCCGAACTTCCACTTGATGACATCCCCTTTGCTTTCGCCGCCAGCTTTTTCAGAATCGCCAGAGCCACAAGCTGTCAACAATAGTGATGCTGCCAAAATACCTGATAAAAATTTTGCCTTTTTCATGAACATTTTCCTCCCCTTAGTTCCTTAGATTATTTTTTTAAAAATTCATACACAGTGGAAGCAATCGTAATTCCGTTTTGGAGATTTCTTTCCTCATTCATCTGTTCAATTTCGCCAGGCACAAACACTTGTGAGAACCCTGGTGCAGGTTCTGACTGGCGAATTTCCGCCATCATCTGGTCCATGCCTTCAAGGAAAGCATCCGCATCTGTGAAGAATGCAGGGTTGATGGCGCAGAAGTAATGGCCAAGCTTGCGCTTCTTATCAAGGTCGCCATACATTTTAGCCACATGCGGACCAAATGCCGCGCCTGCCAGCAGGCCTGAAAAGATATCGACAATCATGGATAATCCGTAGCCTTTAGGCCCGCCGAATGGCTGGAGTGAGACAACTTTGGCAGGATCAGTCACCGTTTCACCATTTTCATCTACTCCCCATCCTGGAGGAATCTCCTTGCCTTCTTCCTTGTATTGAAGGATTTTGCCAAGCGCTACATTGGAAGTAGCCATATCCAGAATGAACGGTTTGCTCGTTTTGGCTGGAACACCATATGCAATTGGGTTCGTCCCGAGGAACGCTTCCTTTCCGCCAAATGGAACGACGATTTTATCCGTGTGGGTCATCGCGATGCCGATCACGTTTTGTTCTGCCGCTTCCTCGACAAAGTAGCTCAGTGCGCCACAGTGGCTGCTATTAATGGCTGTCACCATGCCGATACCATTTTCCTTCGCCATTTGAATCGCCTGTTTCATGGCGACATCGGCGATCACGTGGCCGAACCCGTCATCCCCGTCAACAACGCCTGTAACTGGTCCCGTTTTATTGAATTTGATATCCGCATTTGGATTGATTCCGCCAGCATTCAGGCGGTTCACATAATGCTCCGTGCGGAGAACACCGTGTGAGTTGACATTGCGAAGGTCTGCATGGACAAGGATTTCAGCCACTTTTACTGCGTGCTCCTTGTTCAAGCCAGCCTCGCCAAGTTTGTTTACAACTAGCTCTTTCGCTTCTTCATGTGAAATCGTTACTGTTGACATTCCTTGCCCCTCCTATTCCAGATTGGAATGGTTCTTTCTTAATTCTTCGTTCGTTTTGCCTTCTGCCAGACTGTCGATGATGGCTGCATCCAAGATGAGATGTGCGGCCTGATCGAACTGGTTCCCGAGCGGCTGGATTGTTTCTGGCTCACCCTCGATACGATATTTCGTCGCCGCCGGAATTCTGATCCCCCCTGAGATGAAGGGCAGCTGCAATGCTTCCTCGTTTGTCGTAACAAGGAAGACCCGAGCTCCTGTCTCATGGGCACTTTCTGATATGTTCAGTGCTTGCGCGGTTTTACCCGAACCAGACATGACTACTAAAATATCATTCTCTTGTATAGCCGGAGTAGTCGTTTCTCCGACAACATAGACTGTTTTGCCACTATGCATCAGCCTCATGGCGATCGCCTTAGCCACGAAACCCGAGCGCCCCTCCCCTGTGAAAAAGAAGCGTCTGTCTTCTTTTAAAAGTTCAACGAAGGAAGCGTATTGCTCAGCTTCAACGTTCATGCATACGGCCTGCATTTCTTTTAACACTGTTGTGATCGTATTCATGGCACTCCTCCGATCAGCGTTCAATGACCGCTTCATTGTTTACAAAAGCGCTTACTTCTTCATAATAAGGAAGCCCCTCATTATCCCCTGAGACCGTGGTGACAAGTGCACCGACTCCGTTTGCGAAGCGGAGAAGCTGTTCTGGGGTGAAGCCTTGAAGCCAGCCGTACACAAAGCCTGCATCAAAGCCATCTCCTGCTCCAACCGTGTCAATCGGATTTACCTTGAAGCCAGGCGCTTCAATCCACTCACCATTGCGATACATTCTCGAACCATTCGCTCCATCCTTGATCACGAGATCCTTGATTGCGAATTCATCTGCAAACTTTCCAAGCTCTTCTGCTGAATCCTTGCCAATGATCAGGCGGATTTCATCCAGTCCGGTAAGGAGGATATCAACATAAGGAAAAATCTCATTGTATGCCTTGCGCGCATCTTCGATTGTCCAAAGCTTAAGCCTGATATTAGGATCGAAGGAAACCGGAATACCTTTTTCCTTGGCGACTTCGGCCAACCTTTTAGCAACCTTCACATTATTTGAATCAATGGCCATGAACACACCGGTCAGATGTAGCAAATTCACTCCGTCAAGCCAGTCTTCCTGTACCTTTTCAGGAGTCAAGGTCGTAATCGGCGAGTTATACCGGTAGTAAAACGTCTTACCGGATCCGTCACCATTGATTTCTTTAAAATTTAGTGAGGTCGGATAGCCTTCCACGAGCTTCACTTCGGAGACATCGACACCCTCTCCGCGAGTGAAGTTGTAAATCACCCTGCCGAACTCATCCTTGCCCAGCCTGCTGACCCATTTGCTGTGCAGGCCAAGTCGCGCACAGCCAATCGCGAAGTTCAGCTCCGCTCCGCCTACTTTTCTATTAAATCTTTCTACAAAGCGCAGGGGGCCTTGCACAGATGGATTGAATGTTATCATTGCATCTCCGATGGTCAAAACCTTATACCGATCTGGCATTGTTCTTCTCTCCCAACACTTGCACGGACTCCCGTTCTACTAATACGGGGTCGTACCTTCTAATTTCATATGAATCTTCTATTTCCCCTTCGGCAATCAGGTTGAACAGCGTTTCGGCCGCATCCTTGCCAATTTGGAAGGTAGGCTGCTTGATCGCAGATATCGGCGTTGCCGCTATTTCGAGGAAATCGGAATCATCGACCGCGATAACGCTTACATCTTCTCCGATTTGAAGTTTCTTTTTTCTTAAAAACTTGAGCAACTCAATCAAGGAAAGGTCATTTGTCGCAAAAAATGCTTCTGGCCTGTCTTCCTGCTCCCAGAGCTTTTCAAGCGCCGGTACGATTCCCTTCCGGTCAGCTGCGATGATCCAGCTTTCGTTTGGTGTGATACCGTTTTCAGTAAGCGTTTTCTTTGCACCGCTGATACGCTCCACCCTCGGGGATACCTTCTGGGTGATCGACATCGATACCGTTCCGATTTTCGTGTGTCCCTTTTTCAGGAGCTCTCGAACCGCGACCTCAGCTGCCCTTTCATTGTTCAGCATCAACGTCGGATAAATCGGCTGCTCCACTTTCCTGTCTACGAATACAACCGGGAAGTTCGAACGCTTCAGCTCTTCATACAAACAAAGATTGTCGGCCGTCGGGAAGATGATCAGGCCATCAACCTGCTTTGCGAGCAGCATATTGATGTAATCACGTTCCTTCGCCGGATTGTCATCGGCATTGCATACGAACATATGAAACTGGCTTTCTTCACACGCATCCTCAATCGCCCGGATGATCTCCGTTGAAAACGTGTGGAGAATGTTCGCCACAATCACGCCAATCGTCGATGACTTCTTTTGCTTCAAGCTCTTCGCGACGAAGTTCGGGATATACCCAAGCTCGCGAATCGCTTCCTGGATGCGGAGTCTTGTCGGCTCCGCCATAAACTCATATCGGTTATTTATGTACTGAGAAACCGTACTTTTCGAAACGCCCGCCTTCACAGCCACATCCTGCATAGTTACTTTTTTCATAAGAATCCCTTCTTTGAATTCTCTATAAACCGATTTAGTAAAACGGTTTAGTAAACCGGTTTAGTAACAGTATAAATGAAACCCCTTACAAAAATCAATCAGTAATTTCTAAAAATTTTGTTTGTTATTTTTTCCAAAACAGAGGGACGGTTCTAGTGTTTCGTGAAACACAGAACCGTCCCTCTGTTTTTTATTCAGATGTTCACTGGCAGCACACCAACACCGTCAATCAAACTCAAAATCTAAATTCTACTAATTTTTTTCTCTTTTCATCCAATGTCTGAACGACTTCTGAATAATCTTCTAAATCTTTACCGAGTTTTTCTTTCCGATCCAAGGTCATTCTTGTGACTTCTTTTGGACTTGGGCCGCCCTGGATGTTCCGGATTTCGATGAAGTATTCGGGTGAGATGATTTTTTGCCATTCTGCTTCTGTTAAAGAAACATCCACAAATTCTTTAATGACTGTATTTATATCGTCAACGTTCCACTCGTACAGTTCTCTTGCTTCCTTAACGGTCTGCTTGGAGATATGGCTGGCGATGGAGTGTGCTTTCCTGAATGGCACTCCATAATCGCGGGCAAGCGTATCAGCAAGCTCTGTAATCGTGATGCTTGATTTCTTCGCCATTTCCTTCGTATGATCTCCGTTCACCTTCAATGTCGCAATTACGGCATACATCAGCTTCCATACTCTGTTCGCATTGTTAAATGCTCGGTACAAGTGAGGCTGCAGATCGTCTTCTGTATCAACGATATCGCCGAAAGGTGTATTGTGCACCATATTAAAAGCAGCCAGCGCATCACCATATGCGCTGCTTGCAATTGAACGCGAATGTTCAATCGACACCGGGTTCCGCTTTTGAGGCATGATGCTGCTGCACTGGACATACGGATCGGCCACATAAAACGAACCAAATTCCCTTGTGACATGCTGCAGGAAATCCTGGATCCATCTGCCGGTATTGACCATACTTGTCATCAAAGCAGACGCCGTCTCAAGCAGATAATCCCCACCGCCAATAGAATCATAGGAATTCTCGACAATCCGATCAAAGCCAAGCAACTCACAAGTCCTCTCGCGGCTGATCGGGAAGCCTGTCGTTGTCAAAGCGGCCGCTCCAAGCGAAGACTGATTCACCGTCCGGTAGGCGGACCATAAACGCTGAATATCCCGAGCCAAAACGTCATAAATCGCAAGGAAATAATGGCCGAGTGTAGTCGGCTGCGCAGGCTGAGTATGCGTGTAGCCGGTTATGATCGTGTCTGTATGGCGTTCAGCCTGCTCAAGCAAAGTCTCGCTTAGCTGATAGGCGCTCCCGAGCAAGTTAACGAGATGCTCACGCAATACCAAACGATACATTGCTACACCCATATCATTACGGCTGCGGCCAATATGGATTTTGCCAGCGAGCTCTGCTCCAATTTCCTCGCCAATTTGCGCTTCCATCATGAAAAACAAGTCCTCAAATTGCGGCTGATAGCTTAACAGCCCCACATCCGTCTGCGCGACCTTATTGATTCCTTCAAGCATCACTTTCGCTTCAGCCTCTTCTATGATTCCTTGCTCAGCCAGCATAATCACATGCGCCCGGTGGATATCAAACATGACATGGAACAAGTAATCTCGCTGGTCGTTGAAGACGGGCATCAACAGCTCTTCCACGTATGTTTTCCCGGGGAAAGCAGCCCCTTCATTTTTAATAAACTCTTCAAGCTTGTTCATATTTTCATCTCCGATTCTATGACTATGCTTTTTTGTACCATTATGATAAAGACTGTTCTGCCTTCACCCCGAAGAACCTGTTCGAGATCAGAAGGACAACCGCAATCAAGGTTATCTGGATCATTCCATACGCAGCTGCCTGCCCCATATTGAACATCCGCAGCTGGTTCATGATTTCAATCGAAATCGGGCGGTTCGAAATTGTATAAAGCAATACCGATGTTGGGAATTCACCGACAGATTCAACAAATGCAAGCAATGTCCCGGAGAGGACACCCGGCATAATGATTGGCAAAATGACTTTCCTGAATGTATAGAACCACTTTGCCCCCAGGCTCCTAGAGGCCTCCTCAATCGAATCATCGAGCTGCTCGAGCACCGCATTGGTCGAACGGACCACAAGAGGAATATGCCTGATAAAATAAGCAAGCGGCAAAATCCAGAACGTGCCGACAAGTATATTTCCGAACGAAAAGATATTCGGCTCATTAAAAGCAAAGATCAAGTTCATCCCGATAACAGTTGCCGGCAATGCCCATGGAATCATTACGAGAATATCGACGAAGCTTTTGCCGACAAACTTCCTCTTAACAAGCACATAGGATGCCAGCACACCGAATACGAGATTCCCTGCCGTAGCGATGAACGACAGAATCAAGCTGTTTTTCAAAGGCTTGAAGATATTCGGGTCCTGCAGCAGCAATCGGTAGTTTTCGAAATTGAAAACTGAAGGATATGTCTGCCATGTCCAGGTCCCATCCGGCACGAGCGACAATAGTAAAATAGTGAAATGCGGCAATAGCAGAATGATGACGCCTATCACACCAGTTGCCACCATCGTCCACTTCAGCAGCGGATTATTGACCTCGCTGCGATGAGCCCCAATCCCCTTAGATGCCATCCTGTAGTCCTTCCGGTTCTGATACCAGCGCATGAACAACAGGAACGAGATCGAAACAATCGACAGAATGACCGATTGAGTCGCTGCTACCTCCATATCTCCATTAATCTTGGAAAAATAGATTTGCAGACTCAGGACCCGAAACCCGCCGGCCAGCAGGAATGGTGCACTGAAGGAAGCCATCGAGATCATAAACACCAATAACGAAGCAGCAACTATGGCCGGAGTCAGCAACGGGAATGTCACCTTCCAGAACACCTGAAAACGGCTTGCTCCGAGGTTATACGCAGACTCCTCAAGCGATGGATCAATTTTATTGATCGCCGAGGAAACCGTCATGTAAAAATAAACATACATCGTATAGGCGTGGACGATCAGGATTCCTGATACGCCGCCAATTTTAAAAGGAACCTCATCCAATCCGAATAAATCCTTAATTGCGTTCGGGACGAGGCCAGTTTCCCCATAAAGAAACATGAATGCCATAACCCCTACTAATGAAGGCAAAACAATCGGCATGATCGCAGCGGTTGCGAAAAAACCTCTGCCCGGAAAGTCAAATCGATTAAAAATAAAAGCAAGCGGTATCCCTATCGCTGCACTGACCAAAACGCTGAGCACCGAGATGTAAACGGAGTTCCACAGCGCCTGCAGGTTAGTCTTCGATTCCTGTGTGAAAAAGTCCTGATAATTCCCGAACGTCAATCCTCCATCTTTATGAAAGCTTTCAAGAATCGTACGAACAGAAGGATAGAGAACATAGGCAATCAAAACAAGCAACACTGGAATGAGCAAATATAACGTCAGCCTGTTATCACGGTTCTTCATCATGACGCATCACCGCTCAGCATCGGAATCAGTCTGATTTGGTCCTCAGGCATCTCGACCCATACATCAGCTCCCGGTTTCAGGTTTGCCGACACATGGTTCAGCAAATTCACCTCAAGCAGCAGACCATTGACCCGCACTTTGACAAGGATGATTGTGCCAAAAAACTGCACATCTTCAACCTTCCCTTTAAAAACATTTGGACGGTCAGCTTTTTCCGTAAGGATCCTTATTGATTCAGGGCGAATAGACAGCGCCAATTCACCTTCTTGAGCACTCTGACTAAAATTAAACGGAGTATTATGTACAACAAATTTATTCATATCTGGATTCTCAATCGCAGAAACGGTAATCCGGCTTTCATCAAGCTGATCCACTTTTACAGGCAAAAGATTGATCTCGCCTATAAAACTAGCAACGAAATCATTTGCAGGCTCATTGTAAATCTCGGATGGAGTCCCAACCTGGTGACAGACACCAAAGTTGAAAACAGCGATCCGGTCACTCATCGACAGTGCTTCTGCCTGGTCGTGGGTAACATATATCGTGGTAATCTTGTATTCCTTTTGCAGTCTGAGAATTTCGCTCCGCATTTCGTCACGAAGCTTTGCATCGAGGTTACTCAATGGCTCATCCAGCAAAAGGATTTCTGGTTCAATCACCAATGCCCTTGCAAGAGCAACCCTCTGCTGCTGTCCTCCACTCAACTGGCTCACCTGACGATCGGCGTACTGTTCAAGCCTTACCTTGCGAAGCACATCATGCACCCGCGTTTTTACTTCTTTGGAGCCAATCTTTCTGACCCTCAATCCAAAGGCTACATTTTCAAAGACCGTCATATGAGGAAAAAGGGCATAGTTTTGGAAAACCATGCCCGTATTTCTTTTTTCTGGAGGTACACGCGTCATATCTTTATCGCCAAATCGGACCATACCCTTGGTAGGATAGTAAAATCCCGCAATCATCCTTAGAGTCGTTGTCTTGCCGCAGCCACTTGGCCCGAGGAAAGTGAAGAACTCGCCGTCCTTGATTTCCAGGTTCAAATGATCGACCGCAATTACTTTACCGAAGGCTTTTTGGACATTTTCTATTTTTATCGACGCCATACCACACACTTCCTATTCTTTGATTTCTTTATCTCCACTCTTAATGTTTTCATCCCAATACTTCATCCACGCATCGCTGTTGTCCTGGAACACTTTCCAGTCAATATCCATCGCCTTGATTTCTGTATCCGTGATCCACTTAGGAAGATCCGTTACATCATCTCTCGTAGGGATGCGGTAGTATTTTTCCGCTAAAAGCTTTGCAGCTTCAGGCGTATTCACGAACTCATAAAATGCTTCGGCAGCTTTCTGGTTCGGACCATTTTTCACGATCGCAATTCCCTCAGTCAATACAGGCGTGCCGCTTTCAGGAACAATGAATTCAAATGGATAGTTCTTGTTTTCCTTCAGCATGACGACATCCGGCATTGCCCAAACAGATACTGAACCTTCACCCTTGGCAACCTTGTTGTACATCATTTCAGGGTTTGCGGAGTATTCCTTCGTGTTTGCATCAAGCTTTTCGAGCCATTCATATCCTTTCGCCGGGTCATTGCTGTCTTTGAAATCGCGGTAAATCATCGCGGAGAAGATGGTTCTCATTGTTCCGGAAGCGAGTGGATAACGGATGATGATTTCATCCTTCCATTTAGGATCAAGCAATTCATCCCAATCCTTTGGCGCTTCTTCCTTTGTCAGCTCTTTGCTGTTGTACATAATGACTTCAGGTGTCTGGCTTGTTCCTGACCAGTGCCATTCTGCCTCATGGAATCCATCAGCCAGGGCTCCAGAGTAGGAAGGCTCATATGGCTGTAAAAGTCCTTCATCCTTAGCCTGGTCAAACATGACAGATGGTGCTCCCCACCAAACATCTGCCTGCGGGTTGTTCTTTTCCGAACGGACACGGTCCAGGACTTCCTGGGAGCCCATATCAAGCCATTCAACATCCACATCATATTCAGCTTCGAACTGTTTCTCAAATTCTGATAAAATATCTTTACCATGCGGAGAATAGATGACCACTTTTCCTGTTAGATCACTATCCTTTTTGTCCCCTGCCGGTTTGCTGGAGCCTTCTTCAGAGCTGCAAGCTGCCAGCAATAAGGATGCAGATAAAGTTAGTGCAGTGATAATCAAAACTTTTTTCTTGTGTTTCATGGAAATTCCCCCTCGTTAATGGTATTTAATCAAACTTTCATGCTCCCTCATGAATAGCGATACTGCACCAAGAACCCCTGCATTATCACCCAGTTGGGAAGTTTTCAGCTGGACTGAACTAGGAAGATACTGATTTACAATCTCCTGCAGCTTCGGCAAGATGAATTCGGATGATTTTAAAACACCACCTCCTAAAATGACAACCTCTGGATTTAGCAAACTAGCAGCATTCACAATTCCATAAGCTAAATGCTCGATCGCTTCCTCAATGACTTTCAGGGCAATCTCGTCACCTGTCTTCGCTAGTTTGAATGCCGTTTCCCCAGCCAATTCAGATGCAAGTGCCTGCTGGTGCAAAGGATGTTCCGGCTCCTTCTGGATGCATTTCGTCAGCCTGTCTCCAATCGATTTCCCGCCTGCCACACTTTCAAGGTAGCCGTAACGATGGAAAATCGGCTTGAACTCATTCTTCATATGATTCTTGTCGGTGACCATGTAGCCAATCTCCCCAGCCGCACTGGATGAACCTCGATACAGCTGGTTGTTGATGATAATGCCGCTGCCGATTCCTGTGCCAACTGCGATGAACAATACATTTTGTTTTTCGCGTGCATTCCCAAGCCACTGTTCTCCAAGTGCGGCCACGTTGACATCATTGTCCACATGGACCGGGAACGGAATATGCCGCTCCGCTTCTTTGATAAAAGGATATCGAACCCAATTCAAGCTTGGCGCCTCGACGACGATTCCGGTTGTTGTTTCTGTAATCCCCGGTACCCCAGCGCCCATTCCCAAGATTTTCTCGACTTCAAGTCCTTCTGTTTTTACCATGTAGTCAATTTCTTTTGCAATCTGCTTCAGCAGCCCTGATTCAAGGTACTGGCAAGTGTTAAAACTTCTGTTTGCGATAATGTTCCCATTCAAATCGCAAATAACAGTCTTCACCTTCGTCCCGCCAATATCCGTCCCGATTATGTAAGCCGCCTTTTCATTGAAGTATAGCTGGATCGGCCTTCTGCCACCTTGTGATGTCGATTCGCCAATCCCTTTTTCAAAGATCCATCTTTCCTGAATCAATTCATCGACCAATAATGAAACCGTTGGTTTGCTGATATTGATTTTCGCTGCAATTTCAGCCCTTGAGATCGGTGAATTTCCCTGGATGCACTGAAGCACTCTTTTTTTATTGAGTGATTTCAGCTGCACAGTTGTTCCACTTACGTTCATAACATCACGGCCTTAATTTCTTTTTGGTTAGTAAGATTTACTAATTAACTAGAAATATACATTAATTTGGAAACGTTTACAACCGTAAAGTTCAGAAAATTTTAAATCCTGTCTCTTAAACGTATATTTTACAAAAGTGGGATTTATTCTGGATCTTCCCTTCCCTATTTTTATAAATTATCCAGTTAGTTCCATTTACCCAAACTGTTTATAGATAGAAATTCTCATTTTTAATTTTCTGATAATTTATGAATTTACAATATTATCTAACTATGTTTACCTTTTAGTTAGGTGTTACATCTGTTGTTAGTTAGGCAGATTAACTAACCTACGATTACATAAAAGAGGAAGGAGTGTTCAGGATTTCTTTTTCAAACCACAAAATGAAAGGGGTTACAAAAATGCGAAAGTTTATCATGAGTATGCTTTCTTTGCTCCTCATCGTATCCATGGTGCCTTTAAGCGGAACAGCTGTCGAATCCCAGGAGCATGATGTTGACCTTTGGAACGAAATAAAGCCACTTGATACAACTGTTACCTTCTTGAATACCGGTGCCCATCCAGATGATGAGCGCAGTGACTTTTTAGCGTACCTATCAAGAGGACTCGGTGTAAAAACGGCCAGCATGATCGCCAACCGCGGTGAGGGCGGCCAAAATGAAATTGGCAATGAATTGGGGAACGCACTCGGGATCATCCGTTCCCGCGAAATGATTGAAGCTTCTAAAATCACCGGCGTTACTGCTTATCATTTGAGCGACACAACATCCGATGCCATCTACGACTTCGGTTTTTCAAAAAGCCCTGTTGAAACATTGGAAAAGTGGGATGAAGATGTCACGTATGAGCGTTTAATCCGGTTTATCCGCACATACCAGCCGGATATCGTCATGCCATCCTTCAGAGATACCCCAACACAGCATGGACATCATCGCGCAATGGCCATCCTGAGTGAAAAAGCTTTTAAAGACGCAGCGAACCCTTCCGTTTATCCAGAACAGTTAACAGAAGGCTTGTCGGTATGGCAGACTAAAAAGTTCTTCCTCCCTGCTGCTTCACCAGCTACTGCCACAACTTCTATTGAAATCGGTATGTACGACCCGATCTACCAGATGTCCTATCCACAGCTGGGAGAAGAATCCCGCTACATGCACAAAAGCCAGGGAATGGGAAATGACATTCCTGTCGCACCACGACAAACTCATCTAGAACTGCTTTTCAGCAATGTTGACACAAACGGCAGCAATGAACTTTTCGCAGGCATACCTTATGACTTTGCAGAATGGGCAAAAACGCTGCCGAAAAACGCGAATGGATTGTCCGTCCAGTATACGAATTTCCAGAAACAGCTTGAGTCGATCATTGCTTCCTATCCTGACAGAGGAGCAGTCTTCACTCAAACACAAAAAGCCTTAAAAGATGTCCACCGTCTAGAAAAGATGACAGAAAAAGCGAAGCTTGATGACGAGCTTAAATCTGATTTACTTAACAAGCTAAGCCTGAAAGCAGATCAGCTTCAGGAGGCAAGCTTTGTTTCTTCCAGCCTTGATGTAAAAGCAGAAGCTCCATCTACTGTGGTTACAAAGGGCGAAGACACAACAGTAACGGTTACCTTGCAAAATAATGGAGAACATGAATTGGAGCATACAGCAGTTGAATTATTGGCTCCGGAAGGCTGGAGCGTTGCTTCCAGCGGGAAGGTAAAATCATTGGCGCCAGGCGAAACAGCTACCCTTTCTTTTGACGTTTCCGTCCCGGAAGATGCTGAGTTCTTCCACGCATACCAGGAGCCAGTTTTACAGGCTAAAGTCTCTTATAAGAACGATGGCGCTGAGGTTGAACAAGTGAAGCAACTGGAAGGTACCATCGCAGTTCTGCCAGATGCTGCAGTGACTTTGAATCCAGAGGACATCATCGTCAATACAGCAAATGTCCAAAGTGAAATCCCGGTGAAGGTAAAAGTAAAGAACTATTTTAACGGAGCTTCCCAGGCTGCTGTTTCCTTGAAAGCACCCGCAGGCTGGGTAGTGGAACCGGAATCAGCAAGTGTTGATTTCAGCGCCCAATTTGAGGAAAAAGAAGTCGCGTTTACCCTTTCACCGCCGGAAAGCATTCAAACAGGAGATTTCAAGGTTGATGCAGAAGTTTCTGTGAATGGCGAAACATTCAAATCAACAGTCCAGGAGATCAAGTATGACCATATCGGAACGTTCTATTATCAGTATCCTGCCCAGGTGAATGGCGTAGCATTTGAACTGCTGACAAACGATGATTTGAAGGTCGGTTATATCGACAGCGGCTTCGATCTCGTGGCTGATTATTTATCGAATGCAGGCTTGGATATCACGAAATTGACCGAATCCGATATCGCGACGAGCGATTTAAGCCAGTACGACACAATCGTAGTCGGGATCCGCGCTTACTTATCAAGGGCTGACCTGCTTGTAAACAATGCCCGCCTGCTTAAATACGTAGAAGATGGCGGACACTTAGTCGTCCAATACCACAAGCCGGATGATAAATGGAACAAAGATACAACTGCACCTTATCCATTGACGATTGGAAATCCATCCATCGCCTGGCGGGTAACCGATGAAAACGCAAAAGTGAACATCCTAAAGCCAGAATCACCGCTGTTCAACTATCCAAACAAAATCAATGACAGCGACTGGGACAACTGGATTCAGGAAAGAGGACTCTACTACCCTATGGCATGGGGACCACAATATGAAACATTCGTCAGCATGGCCGACCCAGGTGAAGACGCATTCGACGGCGGCATCCTGATGGCCAACTACGGCAAAGGAACCTACCTATATACAAACCTAGTATTCTACCGCCAAATCCAAGGCCAAGTACCAGGCGGATACCGAATCTTCACCAACTTGATCAGCTACGGATCAGAGAACTAGAAAAACACAGGTAAAAACACGGGGACGGTTCTAGTGTTTCGCGAAACACTAGAACCGTCCCTACCTTTTTCCAAAAACAGGAGAACCGTCCCTCTGTTTCCCTCTGTTTCAATTATACCTTTAGTATATCCCTAAGAGTCTCAGTGAGTTCTTTGTTCTTCAGAACGTTCATTAGGCCTTTTTTCTTGTAACTCCCGCTTTCATAGACCCTTATGAGCTCTTGTTTTAAATGCTTATTCCCTTTTCTTTTAGTTTCCCTGCCGAGAATTGAGGCAGCATTCTCCTTAATTTCATGATTAAAGTTACCTTCAAGTATTTCCACCAATCTTTGTAGGAGTGTCTCGTTTATTTTTACTCTAGGAAACGCTGGTTCATAAAGTATTATTCTCGTAGTATCAACCAGTGTCTCTTCATCTGATGAAAAAAGGTCACGGAGGATTTGTTCTTCTGCGTCATGATTAGGTAGAGAATTGTAGAGTGCCTCTCTTAATCCCCTAATCGAAAATTTCCTGTTGGGAGCATTATAATCCTCAAGTATCCCCCTAATTCCATCTCTTATCTGTAGAATTCCTATCTGAGCTTGTTCTACAACATCCTTATTATTAGATTTAACAGATTCTAGAAATGAGATGGCTTCTTCGGATTCCAGAGAGCCTGCCACAGCCAGGTCGACTATTTGGGCTGAATCCTCCTGCCGATTAAATCTCTTAATAATGTTATTCAAAAGGACTTCTTTTTTTTCTTTGTCCAACTTGTCCATTACTCCTTGGGCATAGTCCTTTAAATAAAATATCTCATCACTAGTGGCCACATCCTCTACCAGCTCTCTCAATTTCTTACTTTTAGAATAGAGACTCATAGATAGAATCGTCATCTTTTCCACATTGCTCATGGATGGGAAATGATCAACAAGTACTGTTATATCCTCTTCTCTTTTTGCTAATTCCCTCGCAACATCATCAACCGTATCGGTTGTCACATTTGAAAGAACTTCCAATAGCACCTCATTACCCATTTGCATTTCCCTCCATAAAATCTACTAGTATCTTAAAACTATTCTAACCTTTGCCCCTACCTTTTTATAATTATTTAATTGTTTAAACCAGAATCAAGGCTGTTCAACAATCCAAACAAAATCATTAACAGCGACTGGGAAAACTTGATCCAGGAAAGAGGACTCTACTACCCGATGGCATAGGGACCAGAGTATGAAACATTCGTCAGCATGACCAACTACGAAATTGAGAACTGTACCAAGTGAAACACAGGGACGGTTCTAGTGTTTTAATAAACTTAAACCGTCCCGCCCTTTTTCCAAAAACAGGAGAACCGTCCCTCTGTTTTTCCTAACTGCTCTATATCATTCTAGTGCCTTTTTCTCATTTATTTAGGGAATCTAAATATTCGACGAATTCTGACACCTTTTCTCTATCGGCTTGATTAATATAGTCATTGGAGTTAAATCTACTATTTCTTGAGGAGTGACTGAAATCTATGAAAAGAAAAAAGGTAATTGCAGGATTAAGTGTACTGGCTTTATGCGCGTCATTGACTGCTCCGACGTTCGCGTCCAATTCACCAAACGGGAATCTTTACAACGAAAATCAGGTGTACTCCGTAAAAGGTTATACTGACTACGCTCAAATGGTGAAGCGTCTTCAGCAAATTGAGGCGAACAGCCAGGGCAGAGTTTCTTTAGAAGTGGTTGGCCAGTCCAATCAGGGCAGAGACATTTATCAGGCAAGAGTCGGGACTGGGGAAAAAGTGGTTTTGATTGAGAGTGAGATCCACGGAAATGAAAGCACTGGAACCGAAGCGCTGTTAAGCATCCTTCAATATCTGGGATCAAGCAATTCACCTGATGCCCAAAAAATCCGTGATGAAATCACACTTGTGACTCTTCCTAAAATGAACCCGGATGCATCCGAACTGGATCGCCGAGGCAATGATATGTCATGGGAAGAAGTCGTCCAAGCCTTCCCGCAGCTGGCAGAGGCTGCAGGCCCTGCCTGGAATTACTATAATAATCGCATCTTGCAGGACAGGGATTACACCGCCCGACCTGGCTTTGATGTAAACCGTGACTTTAATCCAGATCTTAACTATGTCCCACAGGCTTCCGACTTCCCAGGCAACTCAAGCAAAGCGGGCTGGTACATCACCCCTGAATCACAAACGGTACGCGATGTTTATAAGTCGCTACAGGCTGAGTTTGGAAAGGTAGATGTGTTCATCGACCTTCACCACCAGGGACAGTATTACGTGGAAGGTACAGATGATCTTGTCACAATGTCCCTTTCAGCTGACTTCGTTCCGGATCCAAACACACCGGCCGGAGCCAAGTACGCCCAGTATGCGGACAACTACAATTTCGAGTTCTCTAAGCAACTGAATCTGGCAGCATACAACGCGCTGCAATCGTTGGGTGAAAACTCACCATTCAACAACATCAGCCTTTACAGCCAGAACCTTGATCTTCCAGGCACTGCGCTCGGCAGCTTCGCGTTGAATGGAAGCGGAACCGTCCTTTTCGAAGTACGCGGCCAATCTCATACATTAGGCAACAAGAAAAAGGGCCAGCTTGTTAAAGCTGTCGAAACCGGACTGTATGGGATTATCAACGGAGTCGTGGATGGCTCTGTTGAAGACTTAAATGCTGCGGATTATGATAAAATTCCGAAGACTGCCTACCAACCTGGATTATAAAAAGATAACACCAAAGACGAAAGGCACCCCCAATCTGGAGGTGCCTTTCGTCTTTGATTAGGAAGGATGTACAGCCATCCCAGAATGAACCTTAACAAATCACTTCATTTATTATTAAACCCTCACTTTTTCCAAAAACAGGAGAACCGTCCCTCTGTTTCAATACCCTGTTTCGATCATTCTGATGAAGTCGGTTAATGTGTGTTCTTGGAGGATCATGATGCGGGGGAGTTCGTATCGTTCGCTTTGGTCTGTGCTGATTCCTCCTCCTACTTTGAAGGCTCCTTTGAAGCCTAGTTCTTCTAGGATGGAGATTGTGTCTGCGTTATAGTTTCCGTATGGATAGGCAAAGGCGTTGGTGGTTCTGCCTGTCAGCTCTTTTAGTGCGTTTGTTGTTTCGTTGATTTCTGCGTACTGCTGGTCCCTGCTTAATTCAGCGAGGAATGGATGGGTAACGGTGTGGTTTTGGATATCCACTCCGTTTTCCATTACTGTCAGAAGCTCGGATGACGTCATATTCCAGTTGCCATCCACCCAGCTTGACACTGTAAATTGAGTGGCCTTCATTCCATACTTCTGCAAGACTGGATAGACATATGGATAAAAGTCGTTTGAATTGTCATCAAATGTCAGCAGGATCGGCTTCTTGGGCATCGCTGCTTTCTTGTCGAGAATGTTGAAATATTGCTTCATCGTTAAAGTCCGATAGCCGTTCTCATGAAGGTAAGCCATATGTTTTTCAAATTCTTCAAGACTGAATTGATAGGGATTATTCGGGTCAGGATCAGGTTTAACGACATGATAGAGCAAGACCGGAATTTCAACCTTTTCAGTCTGTTTAGCGCTAGCTGGCAACTGGTATTGAGTATTCGCAATTAGGATTAGTGTCAAAGCCAAGAACAGTCCTTTAATTTTTTTCATTCGCATTGTTCCCTCCTGCTAAGAGCTATTTCAGTTGAAACGACAGAATCTAAATTACATCTTTGCACCTCAAAACCAACATAACACGTCTACTTTGTTGTTCAAAACAACAAAGTAGACGTAAAAGAACCTAAAGAAATCAAAAACTATAAGTTTAGCAACCTGCTCGCTTCTTACCTCTTAGTCAATAATAGCCCAATAAGCCGGCTTTACATTGTAGTCCTTATCAAAAACAAATGGCGCGTCTACTCCTACCCCATTATTGTATTCTTCTGCACGGTCATTCAGCCAAGTATGGTTGTCAGCAACACCCCAGAAAGTTACGCTGCTAATTTTATCTCCCAGTTTCTCGTATAGCTGGAACAACTGATCATAGCGCACGGCCTGGCGTTCGAATTCACTTGCAGGAATTTCGTCATATGCAGGAAAAGCAGGCCTTGGCGGCCATCCATATAGGCTGACATCCAATTCTGTTATTTGGTTATCAAGTCCCAGGCCAGCAAACAGGTTAATCGAATCTTCAATTTCCTGAAGAGATGGCCAGCCGATTTGGATATGAGCCTGATGACCGACTCCATCGATAGGTACACCAGCGTCAACCAGTTCCTTCACCAGATTGTACAAATGGGTTCTTTTTGGTTCTACTTCCGTGTTGTAATCATTAATGTAAAGCTTAGCATCTTTGGCAGCAAAACGGTTCGCTGTTTCAAATGCGACCTTGATGTAATCTGTCCCGGTGATTTGATACCATGGCGATTCACGCAAGCCTTTATCATTAGGTGCGTATTCATCAATCACTTCATTGACAACATCCCATGAACTGATATCATTTTTATAGCGCTTGACGACCGTTTTAACATGGGTCTCCAATCGCTTAAGCAAGAGCTTTTTATTCTTTTCACGTTTCTTCGGGTCTGTTACATCGACCATCTTGTTCCCTTCTTGATCCAGGAAGAACCACTCTGGAACCTGGCTGTGCCAAATGAGCGTATGGAAGCGCAGCTCCATGTCATTCTCTTTAGCAAATTGGACGATTTTATCCGCTTCCTCGAAGGTGAACTTCCCTTCTTCAGGCTGAATATTAATCGGCTTCATTACATTCTCAGCGACAATGCTGTTATAATGACGCTTCAACACTTCAGCGTTTTTTCCATCAAGCATGTAGGGCTCAACTGCTGCACCGATATCGAATGAATCCGCATACCTTTCATCAAGTTCAACTTCGACATCTAATGCACTGATCGGTTCAGCTGCTGCGACATTGGATAATCCGGCAGGTAAAAACAAGGCTAAAGCCAGTCCAGTAAGAAATGGTTTACGCAATACTTTTAACATGTTACGATTTCCCCTCTTTCTCGATTTGTTTTTGATTTTTTACAGACCTAACGAATTCTCCCCCCTTATACAATTTGCTTGCCAGGTAGAAAAGTAAGGGCTTTCATAAAGGTGTAAATAACAGCAGCTGTGACCTGACGTAAAATGATTATAACAACATCGAACTTAGTTTATCCACTTAATAAACTAATAATTTAAAGTTTTCTCGAAAAATGATAAAATAGGACTAGACTGATTTTTAACCAGATAAACCTGCCTAAAATAGACATCACACAAGTTGATCGGAAAGAAATATAATAATAGATACCTAAAATCTATAAAAAAGAAGGACGAACCCTCCGTGCTGAAATCACTAAGAAAATGGAACACATTGCGGAACCAGATCCTATTTATCTTCTTGCTGGTCATGGTCATTGTTTTACTGATCGTCAGCCTTCTGACGTTAGGACAGGTCTCGGCATTGCTGCAGAATAACGCCGAAAAGCAAATCCAGCAGGTAGCAATCGAGGCAAATGGCCG
This sequence comes from Mesobacillus subterraneus, assembly GCF_003937825.1. Taxonomy (GTDB): domain Bacteria; phylum Bacillota; class Bacilli; order Bacillales; family Cytobacillaceae; genus Mesobacillus; species Mesobacillus subterraneus. The sequence goes on from NZ_RSFW01000013.1 coordinate 121,605, forward strand.
GATTGAATCTCTTTACGAGCAGATCAATATGAATTCAAAACTGGTCATTACCGATGAGTCAGTCCAAAGGATTTTAACGAATGTCCATGACGGAAACCAAGTGTCCTTCAACGATCGCCAGCAATTAATGAGCCATATCAATAGAATTATAGGAAATACCGATGGAATTTTTTCCTTTCAGCTTTTTTCTGCCAAAATGCAGCGTGTCCTCCCTCTTGATGAAGATGAGTTAATAAACAGGATCGGCCAAAGATGGATTGAACAAGCAAATGAAGCAAAAGGAAGAATTGTCTGGATTGGTGAAGATCCTAATGATAAAAACTACTTCCTGGCCATCCGCAGAGTAAATTTGATGGAAAGGCAATATAGAAATGGCGGTTACCTTTTGATCAGCATTAACCGCAATCATTTTCACTTTGCGAATGAAAAATATGAGAACGACCAATATTCCATTCTATTGGATCAAGATCAGAATCCGATCATCCAAAATTACACGGGCGATATCCAGAGCATCATTGAGAGTAAGAAGAACATCTTACAGCTGAACGATCAGGATTATATGGTGACAAAGCAATCATCAAAGCTTACAGGCTGGACTGTCCTTATTTTAACCCCTGTTAATAAACTGACCGAAGGCATGTCATGGATCAGGGACGGCATCATTTTATCAGGAGTTGTCGGCTTCATCATTTTTTCCATCAGTTCCTATTTTCTTTCCACCATCATTACACGGCCCATTTTAAAATTGACTAAAACCATGCAGCGGGCTGGTGATGGTTCATTGACTCTCAACCCGGAAGTTTATTCCGTAAATGAAATCAATCAATTAAATAGTACCTACAACCATCTCGTAAAAGAAACCAACCATTTAATGCAGATGGTTTATCAGAAGGAAATTTTGCGAAGCCAGAGTGAATTGAAAGCGCTTCAAGCGCAAATCAACCCGCACTTCCTCTTTAACACATTGGATGCCTTGCATTGGTCACTTGATGAAAAAGATGAAGAAGAACTGGCTGAACTAGTGGTTGCCATGTCGGATTTATTCCGCTATACCATCGCGAAAGAAAACGATGATGAGTGGGTGTTCCTTAAGGATGAGATTAAGCACATCAGCGACTATATGGAAATTATGAAGATGCGGTTTGGTGACAGATTGCACTGGCACGTCTCGATCCCTGCCAACTATGAGCAAGTCAGGATTCCGAAGCTGATTATTCAGCCACTTGTGGAAAATGCGATCCTGCATGGCGCCGGAAATAAAGCCGGAAACTGCCGGATCTCCGTAACAGTTGAGCCAGTCACCTCCGAGTATGTGGACCGCATCCGTATTTCTGTCAAAGATGATGGCTCCGGAATGGATCCAGCCAGGCTTTCACAAATCATCCATTCGATGGAGGGCGGCGGTACCTCCTCTACTAGCGGCAAGGGAATGGCCATTGCCAATGTCTATAAGCGTTTGAAATTGTACTACAAAGGCATCTCACATACAGACCTTGTGATTGAAAGTCAGTTAAACGAGGGAACTCTGATTGCATTCGAACTACCGATTAATGGGGGCGAGCAGTATGGTGACGAAAACGATTTTAATTGTCGATGATGAGCCAAGAACGAGACAGGGCTTGCAACGGACGCTGGAGAGCTGGAACAATGGCGAATACACCATCCTTACTGCGGAAAGCGGTGAGGATGTCCTGCGGATTTCCGAAGAAAGAAAGATTCATATTTTACTATCTGATATCAGGATGCCTGAAATGACCGGATTGCAGTTATTAAAGACATTGAAAGAAAAACAGGTGTCTCCAGTAGTAATCATGATCTCAGCTTACTCGGAGTTCGAATACGCACAGGAAGCGTTAAGGCTTGGAGTCGTTAATTATCTTTTAAAACCGATCGGGAAAAAGAAGCTGCTCGAGGCCGTTGAAGAAGCGGTGAAAATCATGGAAAAACAAGTGCGGGCCGGAATGATTGAAAGAGTGGTCGATCAAAAGATAGTCGATGCCAGCAACAAAATGGATTCGACTAGGGATACGATCCGCAAGGCCATTAGCTATATTGATGAGCATTTACAGGAAGATTTCACACTGAAGGATGTAGCTGGTCATGTCCATTTGAATCCGAGCTATTTTAGCGTGTTGTTCAAGGAGCAAGTCAATCTTAATTTCAGTGAATATGTGACCAGACGCAGAATTCAGCGCGCAAAAGAATTAGTCGTCTCCACTTCCCTTCCAATCAATGAAATCGCAGAAGAAGTCGGCTATAAAACGGCGAAATACTTTATTAAAATCTTCAAGGAAATAGAGGGAATGACACCGAGTGCTTACCGGAAAACGGGAAATGAAAGGGCTTTCTAAAAAAAGTAGTATTTTTCCTAATCGTGGTTGCCTTTTTTGAGATTACCCCCGGTGTTAGACTTTAAGAGTAAGCAATAGTAAACAGACAATTAAGGGGGTTTTGGATTGATGAAAAAGAAAGCGTTTTCCTCTGTGATCTCTTTGGCTCTGGCAGGCGGACTGATTTTAGCGGGCTGTTCTTCATCCACTGGTTCTTCAAGCGATACGAAATCTAGTGGAGATAAAACAGTCGTTAAAATGATGCATTTATGGCCGGAAGGAAGCTCTAATGCACAATTTACCATTGTGGATGACATTATCAAGGCTTATGAAAAAGAAAATCCTGATGTCGACATCCAGACTGAGATTTTGGGCAATGAGCAGTACAAAGAAAAGATCAAAGTACTATCTGCTTCAAATGAACTGCCTGATGTGGGAATCACCTGGGCAGCTGGATATATGAAGCCTTTCGTTGATGGTAAAATGTTCGCTCCATTAGATGACATTGCCAAAGAAGACAATTTCGTTGCTGGCACGCTTGATGCTTTCTCAGTTGACGAAAAGCCATACGCTGTTCCACTTGAATTAAACATCACCCCGGTATATTACAACAAAGAGATTTTCAAAAAGTACAACCTTGAAGCACCAAAGACATATGACGAATTCCTTAACGTCGTAGAAACACTTGCTAAAAACAAAGTGACACCGATCACTTTAGGAAACAAAGACCGCTGGACAGGTTCCATGTGGTATATGTACCTTGCTGACCGTATTGGCGGACCTGAGGCATTGAACAGTGCCATCAACCGTTCTGGAAGCTTTGAAGATCCAGCCCTGGTAAAGGCTGCTGAAGAAATTGATAAACTCGTGAAGATGGGCGCATTCGTTAAAGGCTACAACGGCCTTTCAAACGATGAAGCAAAAGGCTACTTCATGAATGAGCAGGCTGCTATGTACTTAATGGCTACATGGGAATTGCCTAACTATACAACGACTCCTGATGTCTCTCAGGAATTCAAGGACAAAGTCGGTTACTTCAAGTTCCCTACCTATGAAGGCGGAAAAGGCGATATCGACAGCTATGTAGGCGGACCTGGTGTCGGATTGTTTGTATCTGAACAATCCAAAGTGAAAGCTGAAGCGAAAGAATTCGTCTCTTACCTGGTGGAAGAATGGGGCAAGCGTTCCGTTGTTGATGCTGGAGTCATCCCGGCTACAGTAGTGGATACATCCGATGGCGAGCTTCACCCAATGTACATTGACATCCTGAATGACTTGGGAGACGCGACGAACCTTACTCTATATGCAGATGTTCAGATGTCTGCCGGTGTAGCCGATGTTCACTTGAACCAGATTCAAGCATTATTCGGCGGACAAACAACACCTGAAAAGTTTGCAAAAACGCAAGAAGACGCACTTGCTGCTGAGAAATAATACTTGCTTGGAAAGAGGGCATATTGCTGATGAATATGCCCTCTTCTTTATAGAAAGGAAGGCGGCTAACCACCATGAAAAATGTTATGTCGAATAAATACGTGATCGCCCTTTACACGCTTCCAGCATTACTTCTTATCCTCACCCTTATCTATATTCCAATTGTATTATCAGGCTATTACGGTTTCATGGATTGGGACGGAATCGGTCAGATGACCTTCATTGGAATGGATAACTATATTACCCTGGTTCAGGATAAAATGTTCTGGACAAGTACCTGGCATTCTTTTCTCCTGGCCATTTTCTCCACGGCAAGCTTGCTGCTGTACCTGGCCATTTCCCTGGTTTTAGCCAGTAAAATCAAAGGTTCGGATTTATTGAGGAAAATTTACTTAATTCCTATGTTATTATCCTCCGTTGCCATCGCCCAGCTGTGGATGAAAATCTTCGATCCAACGAACGGTATGGCCAACAAGTTACTTGAAATGTTTGGTGTGGAGAATACACCTATTTGGCTGGCAGACCCCGACATTGCCCTTTATGCCATCTTCATCCCGGTAATCTGGCAGTATGCAGGCTTTTATATTCTCATTTATTATGCAGCATTGAAGAACGTACCTGACGAGATCATTGAAGCAGCGAAAATTGACGGCGCCAGCTCTTTGCAGATCGCTTATAAAATAAAACTGCCTCTGATTTCTGGAGTTTTCAAAGTGACGATCATGCTGGCAGTAGTCGGATCACTGAAATACTTTGATTTGATTTATGTCATGACCGGCGGAGGTCCGAACGGAGCAAGTGAAGTAATGGCTTCGTACATGTACAAAGAAGCGTTTAAATTGAATAATTTCGGTTATGGCAGTGCCATCGGCTTTGGCTTGCTGGTGATTGCACTCTTCATGACCTGGTTAATATCGAAACTGACGAAATCTAAAGATGATGTTCAATTTTAAGGGAGTGAAACAGAATGAGTGAGCTTAGTACACAACCAGCAGCAACAACCTTTTCCGCACCCCATAAAACAAAGAAATCGTACTTGAACAAAATCGGATTCGGATTTCTTTATCTCATATTAGGGTTATTTGCTGTCATTCAAATTTACCCGCTGATTTGGCTGCTGTTCTTCTCATTGAAAACCAATCAAGAAGTATTCGGAATGTCACCTTTCTCTCTGCCCCAAGACCCACAGTGGGGCAACTATACAAAGGCCTGGACTTCAGGTAATATTGGCGTCTATTTCTTCAACAGTGTCTGGGTCACTGTTTTATCCGTAGCCCTGACCATCATCCTGGCCAGTTTCGTGACATTTGCCGTTACACGGATGAACTGGAAGCTTAGCGGCCTTGTACTAGGATTATTCCTTGTCGCCTATATGATTCCATTGCATTCGACCTTGATTCCCTTGTTCAATATGTACAACCGTGCGGGTTTAATCAATAGCCCTGTATCGCTTGTCTTATCGTATACAGCTTTTAACCTGCCATTAACGATTATGATTTTACTTGGGTTTTACAGAACCTTCCCGCGTGAAATTGAGGAAGCTGCTGTCATGGATGGCTGTTCGGTTCACCGGATCTTCTTCCAGATCACCCTGCCGATGACTGTCCCTGTCCTATCGACAACGGCGATCATCAATATGATTTACAACTGGAATGAATTTGTGTTTGTGAACACGTTTATCAGTTCAGACAACTGGAAGACGCTGACGGTCGGGATTAATAACTTCGTAGGACAATATTTGACAGATTGGGGAGCGATTGGAGCGACCCTGGTCATTAGTATCGTACCAATCCTGCTGGCTTTCTTGTTCTTAAGTGACAAGATTGTTGAGGGGATGGCTGCTGGTTCGGTGAAGGGTTGATTCTGTTAGGAGTATTGGGATCTACTAGTCTATGGTAAAAGTCAATCGGACCAGGTATGGATGGAATCAAATGAATGTCCGTTGGTAAGATTAACAGGTTCATATTATAATTTTGTACAAGAAAATCCCTCCTTCTGTTTGGTTGTGTCGACATAATTATTACCAGAGAGGGATTTTCTTGTTTTTATTTTATACATTACTATTGAATTTTTTAATCAGAGTTGATTGGAGTGGAAGGCGCGAAGACTCCTGCGGGATCAGCTGGACAGGTGAGACCCCACAGGAGCGAATAGCGACGAGGAGGCTCACCGCCAGCCCCGCGGAAAGCGAAGCGCCTGAAATGGAAATCAACGGACCTTTTATATTAAACAGTTCCAGATTAATAGGTTTGACACATAGAAAGGATCCATTGGATTGTTCACAACTACTCTGTAAACAGTCCTCCGGATCCTTTTAATTTTCAACTATTAATATATTCATTATTCAACCATGCTTCTCTTCCTGTTCATCTTGCTAAAAACGAGATAACCGGCGGACATGATGATGGCGGCAATGAGACTTCCGCCGAAGAAGAAGCCTAGAGCAGGAATAAATTTTACTACAAATAGTACTGCCAGGATTCCTGTGATCATCACTAGATTTTCAATTGGGTTAATAAGCATCATCAGGAATGAATTTCGAACCATTTGGAACAACTTCAGCTCATAGTGAACATAGACCGGGAATAGATAGAAAATGGTTAAGATCGCTGCAAACATGAACAAGTAGATGGGAATCTGAATGACACTTGTAAAACCGACTCCTGAGCTCTTTACGAAAACGAGGTTAAAAGCAATAAGTCCTCCCACTGCTAGGACGAGCAATCCCAACCCGTTGCTGCGGAAAAATTCCGTTTTCCAGGTTGTCCAAAAAGTCCTGAAAATCGGGATCTCGGATTCCCCTTTCAGCCATTTGCGAATGATGGTAAACATCGCAATTGTCGCCGGGAAAAAGCCCAAGACAATGAGACCTGCAAGTGAGAACGCCATCCATAGTAAATTTAAATAGGCAAATTTCGTGATCCATTCCGTTGCTGCGTAAGCCCGATTTGCCAGTGTATTCATCCAATCCCTCCCACCAAAAACATGAACAGGTGATTCCAGCCATTCCTATTCTAGTTCTCGCATATGCTACGGTAAAACGCCAGAAAACATTTTCACCCATGCTTCCATTATAATTCCTACGGCTAAAAGAAACACAAGAATTCTTGCTAGGTTAGTAAGGTCCTCTGATAAAATCCTTCACGTTCTCCCGATAAAAACACTGCACCGTTTGCTTTTCTTCTTCTGTGAAAGGCTTCGTTTCCAGCGCCAACAGGTTATCCTGGACTTGCCCAACGTTTTTAAAGCCAGGAATGATGCAGGTAATTTCTTTATGATCGAGAATCCAGCGTAATGCTGCACTTGCCATGGATGGTCGTTCTTCTGCAATCCACTTCAGCTGGTCAGCTAATTCCACGCCTTTTCGGAACCCAAGACCGGCAAATGTTTCGCCAACATTAAAGGCCTCTCCATTTTCGTTAAAACGGCGGTGATCATCCTCTTCAAATTCATGCCCTGCCGTGAATTTGCCAGTCAGAAGCCCGCTAGCAAGCGGCAGCCGGACGAGCAATCCAACTCCTTTTTGATGAGCCTGAGGAATCAATGTTTCCAGGGGTTTCTGGCGGAATAGATTAAAGATGATCTGCAGGCTTTTGACATTTGGGTTTTCCAGGCTGATCAGCCCTTCTTCCACCGTTTCGACACTGACACCATAATTGCGGATTTTCCCTTCTTCCTGAAGACGGTCGAGCACCTCAAAGACACTGCCATCCCTCAAAATCTCTGTAGCCGGGCAATGGATTTGATACAAGTCAATCGCTTCTCTGTTCAATCGGCGCAGACTATCTTCACAATAAGACCGGACTGTTTCATAGCTGTAGTTTTTCGGATCAAATATATCACCCTTGCGGCAAAACTTTGTCGCGATATAAATCTGATTTTCCTTCCCTTTCGTGGCCTTGGCGAGTAACTCTTCGCTATGTCCATCTCCATACACATCTGCTGTATCGAAAAAGTTAACACCCTGGTCCATCGCATATTCAAGAGATTGCAATGCTTCTGCATCACTGGTCTTTCCCCATGACCCGCCGATTGCCCATGTTCCAAAGCTCACTTCACTGATTTTGATCCCGGTATTGCCTAATTCACGATATTTCATTCCGTCATCTCCTTACACTTAATCTTCAATACCAAACTTTTATCTTGTGGCTGATGAATCCATCATTACTTAATCTTCAATACCAAACTTATATCTTGTGACTGAAGAATACATCTCACCTTTTTCAAGAACCATCGATGGAAAATTAGGATGGTGGATGCTATCAGGATAAGCCTGCGTTTCGAGACAAATGCCCAGATACTTTCTGGAAGGGACACCTCTGAAGTCTCCTTCTGCTTTCAATGAGTTGCCGGAGTAAACCACAACGGCCGGTTCATCACTTTCAACCGTCAGGGTACGTCCGCTTTCGGGGTCCTTCAGGACAATCTCATGATCATGATTTTTATCTAATATATATGGATGGTCATATCCCTGTCCTACAAGCACATTTTGCGGATAATCCGATTCAGCTCCTCTTTTTACCGTACCACCTTTTGTAAAATCAAATGGCGTATCATTGACTTCCATAATACGTCCGGTCGGCAGGAATTCCTTGTCCAACTCTAAAACACGTGAACTTTTTAGATGTAGAGAATGATTCAAAACATCCCTTTTCAAATTGCCGCTTAGATTAAAATAGGAGTGATTGGTGGCAGTCAACAGAGTTTTTTGATCACTTTGAGCCCGATAGTGGATCGATAACTCATTGTCGTTAGTCAGCCTGTAAGTTACTTCTATGTACAGATTTCCCGGATAGCCTTCTTCTCCATCTCTGCTTAAATAGGAAAACAGAACACCGTCTTCCATCACCTTTGCATCCCATACCACCTTGCCAAAGCCCTTCAATCCGCCATGAAGATGATTGGTGTTATCATTTTGGGCCAGAGTGAAACTTTGCCCTTCAAGTTCAAAACTGCCGCCTTTTATGCGGCCTGCCACCCGCCCGACAACAGCGCCGAGAAAATAAGGATCGTTCACATACTCATCAAGCGTATCATGGCCGAGGACAATATTTTCAATCATTCCGTCTGCGTCTGGAACATTAATTCGGGTGATAATACAGCCATAATTAATGACCGTCACTTCCATCTCTTCGTCATTTTTTAAAGTAAATGAATAGACCGACTGGCTGCCAATCTGGCCAAATCTTTCTTTCAAAACTTCCATGCAAATCCTCCTCTCTTTTAAGAAAAAGAAAGCCCCACATAGTGGGGAATGTCTATTTAGATTATCTTCTGAATTCTTTTAACTGGTCATTAAGCGTCCTGGTCTGCGTGTATACATTTTGATAAACCGAAAAGAGTTTCTGATATTTTTCTACATTTTCGGGAATCGGTTCATAAGTTTTGGCAACCTGGATAAATGCTGCGGCGCAATCCTTCAATGATGGATACCAGCCGCATCCATATGCAGCGAGCATCGCCGCTCCCATACCTGGCCCCTGTTCACTTGTCAGCTTTTCAATCTTCGCATTGAAGATATCTGCCTGCATTTGCAGCCATGTTTCATTTTTAGCTCCGCCGCCGATTGAGATGATCGATTCGATCGTCTTTCCGCTGCTTCTAAAAATCTCGATGGATTCATTCAAAGAGAAGGTAATTCCCTCGAGCACTGCGCGTGCAAAATGCTTGCGCTCATGCGAGGCATCAATGCCAATGAAGCTCCCGCGAATCGCTGAATCGGCATGCGGCGTTCTTTCCCCTACGACATATGGAGTAAATAACAGCCCGTCGCTGCCAGCCGGGACCTCAGCCACTCCCTCTAAAAACTGGTCAAAAGCTTCCTGTTTTGCAAAGGTATCCTTGAACCAGCTCAAGCTGTAGCCAGCCGCCAGCGTAACACCCATCGTGTAATAGGCGTTTTCTTCCCCATGGTTAAAATAATGAACTTTTCCTGCAAAATCGAGGTCATTTCTTTCTTCATAAGATAGGACAACACCAGAAGTACCGATGCTGCATAAGCTCTTTCCTTCCGATAAGATCCCGGAGCCAATTGCGCCGCACGCATTATCTGCACCTCCGGCAAACACTTTTGTTCCTTCTGCTAATCCGGTTGCCTCAGCAAATCCAGAGGAAATGGCGCCAACGAATTCATGGGATTCCACTAATGGCGGGCAGAACTCAGAAGGAAGATCAAATGCATTCAAAATCTCCTGGCTCCATTCCCGCTCAGCAACATTTAACAGTAAAGTTCCGGCCGCATCCGAGTAGTCCATGTGAATTTCACCCGTGATCCGATATCGCAAGTAATCTTTAGGGAGCAGGAAAGTGCTGGCACGTTCAAAGAGTTGCGGCTCATTTTCCTTCACCCAAAGAATTTTTGGTAAAGTGAAGCCCTCCAGAGCAGGGTTCTTTGTTACTTCCAAGAGGCGCTGTTTGCCAACAACCTGAACAATTTCCTCACATTGTTTCGTTGTTCTCGTATCATTCCATAAAATTGCATTCCTTACTACCTGATGATTTTCATCTAATAAAACGAGGCCGTGCATTTGCCCGGAAAAACTGATGCCTTCAATCTCATTTACGTCACCCTCAAATTCCTCTAACAGCTCCACAAGGCCAGCAGTCGTTTTTTCAACCCATTCTTCAGGGTTTTGTTCACTATAACCGGACTTCTCAATGATCAGTGGATAAGATTTAGAGACTTCCGTGGACACTTCTCCATTTTGATTGACAAGCAAGATTTTGACCGCGCTGGTACCAAGGTCCACACCGATGACATATTTCATCGTGATCCTCCTATTCTATGAAAAATGGGGCTGTCTAACAGGGCTGGCCCCTCTAGTAAGGACTTACCACTTCTCTTTTTAGACAACCCCAATGTTTATATGAAAGATTAGACTCTTACACTTGAAAGTGTTTCAAGTAAGTACTGGTTGATGACCGCTTTTAAGCGCTCTGTTCTGCCAGACTGGTTTTTAATTTCAGTTAGCTGGTGAGCGTATTCTTCCAGTTCACGGAAGTTCGTTTTGCCTTCTGCGATCTTTAGGCCGATTCCTGTTGTGTAGCTGCTGTAGCGCTCTTCAACGAAGCTATCAAGAACTTTATCTTCTATTAATTTGTTTGCTACTTTCAGGCCGACCGCGAATGCATCCATTCCCGCAATGTGGGCATGGAAAAGATCTTCCGGCTCAAATGAACCCCTTCTTACCTTTGCATCGAAGTTCAGGCCGCCGCTGCCCAATCCGCCATTTTTCAGAATTTCATACATTGCCAGTGTGTTCGTATACAAATCTGTCGGGAATTCGTCTGTATCCCATCCAAGCAATGTATCGCCTTGGTTGGCATCCACTGAACCTAGCATTCCGTTGATTCGCGCTGTTCTTAGTTCATGTTCAAAAGTATGGCCAGCAAGTGTAGCGTGGTTCGCTTCGATATTGAACTTGAAGTAGTCCGTCAAATCGTATTTTTGCAAGAATCCCAGACCAGTAGCGACATCAAAGTCATATTGGTGTTTCGTAGGCTCCTTTGGTTTTGGCTCGATCAGGAATGGAACATTCAAGCCGATTTCTTTTGCATAGTCGACTGCCATATGGAAGAAACGGGCGAGGTTATCCTGCTCAAGCTTCATATCGGTGTTAAGCAGTGTTTCATAGCCTTCACGGCCGCCCCAGAATACATAGTTTTGGGCACCAAGTTCCTTTGCCACTTCCAGGCCTTTTTTCACCTTCGCTGCAGAGTATGCGAATACATCAGCATTTGGAGAAGTCGCGGCACCATGAGTATATCTTGGATTCGTGAACATATTAGCTGTATTCCAAAGCAGCTTGGTTTTGCTTGTTTCCATGTATTCTTTGATCATGGAGACAATCTTGTCCTGATTTTCGTTTGTTTCTTTTAAAGTACTTCCTTCTGGAGCGATGTCCACATCGTGGAAAGCAAAGAAAGGAACATCCAATTTTTCAAAAAGTTCAAATGCCGCCTCAACACGAGCTTTGGCTAAATCCAGTCCCTGGTAACGATCCCATGAACGGATTGCTGTACCCACACCAAATGGATCGGTGCCGTCAGCAGTGAAAGTGTGCCAGTATGCAACAGAGAAACGAAGAATTTCCTCCATCGTCTTCCCATGGATTTTTTCTTCCGGGTTATAATATTTAAATGCAAAAGGATTGTTGGAGCCTGGACCTTCAAATTTGATTTTGTTTACTGATTCAAAATAAGCCATGCCGTACTTCCTCCTCGTTTAAGTCAGTTTGTAAATGCTTACATAATTTTGTTTGTTAAAAAGATCTTTCTTGTGGTTACACTCAAATTATAGCACCACATACTTAGTTTGTCTATCTGATAAACTAAGATAAAGGCAATAATTTTAGGATGTTCAAATTGGATTTCTATATAAAATCAACTTATTCTAAGTCTGTTAAACCTGGCTGCTGATTTTCGTTCCAGACGCTTCGCTTTCCGCGGGGCTGGCGGTAATCCTCCTCGTCACTATCCGCTCCTGCGGGGTTCTAACCTGGCCAACAGATCCCGCAAGAGTCTACGCTCCTTCCACTACAATCAATAGGTATTAAAATCAATTTTGTACTTTAACAGATCCCATTATAATATTGTGAGAAACAAGTTATGAATGGTTTTCATTTAAGTTTGTATGTTTGGCAAACAAAGATTATGATAAAATAAAAATAACTATCTAATAAGGGGTTTAAAATAAGTGGGAATCCTTACGTGGAATCAGCATGTTGTGAAGAAAAATAATAAAGCGCTTGTATTGAATTTGATTATTGAGAAGGAAACGATTTCCAGGGCAGACATTGCCAGTATCACAGGCTTAAACAAAACAACCGTCTCTTCTTTAGTAACGGAATTATTGGAAGAGGAGCTGATTTATGAGTCTGGGCCCGGAGTTTCAAGCGGCGGGCGTCGCCCTGTGATCCTCCATTTTAACAAAAATGCCGGATACGCAATCGGGATTGATATTGGCGTTAACTATATCCTGGGAATCCTGACAGACCTAAAAGGAAAGATAGTCGTTGAAAAAAGCCAGGTTGTAACCCGAACTTCGTATTCTGCGATAATGGGCACCGTCCAAACGATGATTCAGTCCCTGATTGATGAGATGCCTAAGAGCAGATATGGCGTTGTCGGAATAGGAGTAGCTGTCCCGGGAATTGTTAATAAAGAAGGTTCCGTCCTGCTTGCGCCTAATTTAGGCTGGACAAACATCCAGTTAAAAGAGGATCTAGAAAGGATTTTCGATGTACCAACCATCATTGAAAACGAGGCAAATGCCGGTGCGATTGGCGAGCTGCAGTTTGGGGCAGGCCAGGATTATGAAAATATCCTTTATGTTAGTGCTGGAATCGGCATTGGTGTAGGAATCATTTTAAACAAAGAGCTATATCAGGGAAGAAACGGGTTTTCAGGCGAAATGGGACATATGATCATTGAATTGAACGGCAAACGCTGCAATTGTGGGAGCAGAGGCTGCTGGGAAGCCTACGCCTCAGAAAATGCCCTGCTGGAAATGGCCGGAGAAAGTTATGACTCTCTGGAGTCCTTGATTGAGCTGGCCCAAAACGGGGACCAATCCGTGATCGGCCTTTTCGAAAAGACTGGACAGTACCTGGGATATGGCATCAATAACATTGTCAATACCTTCAACCCTGACCAGGTGATCATCGGAAACCGATTAGCTTTTATAAAAGAGTGGATTGAAGCGCCAATCCTGACAACGATTGAGAATCATACACTTGCCTACCACCAAAAGGAAATGCAACTGGAATTCTCGAAACTTGGAAAGTACTCAACTGCATTAGGTGTTTCCGCGTTTGTCGTGGATCATTTTATAAAAGAGGAAGAAGCAAAGGCATAAAGAAAACCCGATTCGTCTTGAATCGGGTTTTTTCTTTTATTGACCTTCATAAGGATCAATCGTTTGAATGGTCCCATCTTCATTGTATTTAAGTTCGGTGTACTTCACGGAACGCTTATGGTTCACCCCATCTGACATCGAGCAATCATGATAGAATAAATACCACTTGTCCTTGAATTGGACGATCGAATGGTGCGTCGTCCAGCCGATGACCGGAGTCAAAATGGTCCCTTTAAACACAAATGGGCCCTGTGGATTTTCGCTCACTGCATAAACAATTTTATGAGTCGTACCTGTTGAATAGGAAAGATAGTAAAGACCGTTATACTTATGAACCCATGGACCTTCAAAATACCTGCGGTCCTCGTCACCAGCAAGAATCGGATTGCCGTTTTCATCAACGATCGAGATTTCCTTCGGTTCACCTTTGAAATTCAGCATGTCGTCCGTTAATTCAGCGACAATTGGTCCTAAAGCCGGTTCCGTCGGGGCTGGCCCTTCTGCATCAGGCTTAAACGTTTTTGTCTGCCATTTTTCAAGCTGTCCTCCCCAGAGACCTCCGAAATACATATATGCCCTGTCATCCTCATCCACTAACACGGCCGGATCAATGCTGAAGCTGCCTGGGATGTAATTTGGCTCAGGTTTAAAAGGCCCTGCAGGATTCTCGCTTGTCGCCACGCCAATCCTAAAGATTCCCTCTTGATCTCTCGCCGGGAAGAATAGATAATACGTGTTGTTTTTGAAAGCCGCATCAGGAGCCCATAGCTGCTTGCTGGCCCATGGGATATCTCTCAAATGAAGCACTTCCCCGTGGTCATCACACGGCGCACCAGTATCATCCATCGAAAGGACATGATAGTCCTCCATTTTATATTGATCCCCATTATCATTTGAAGGCTCATCATGATCAAGATCGTGCGAAGGATAGATATAAAGCTTCCCTTCAAAAACATGCGCAGAAGGATCTGCCGTAAAAATATGCGTAACCAAAGGTTCATTAGGTTTAGTATTTTTATTCATAATATCCTCCCTGGGGACGGTTCTCCTGTCCCGAAAATTGTTATTGGAGACAGAGGGACGGTCCTCTTGTCTCGAAAATTGTTGTGACTACCCATACACGATTCGTTTCAATCTGTCTGAATTTCTTCATCCAACTATTCTTACAAGCTTACTTCTTCCTTTTTTTCCAAAGAAGCGTAGCAGGCATCAATGACCCGCATATTGTCGATTGTTTTTTCTGGGGGATAAATTAGGGTATTTTTATCAAGGATGGCTTCTGAGAAATGCTCTACTTCAAGTAAATAGATATCTCCGGCAACTTCCTCGGTTCTTTGCTGGCCATCAGCTTCAACCGTAATTAACCCCGTACCGCCAGTCACATCAGGACGGAAAGCCCTGGGAACTAAAATCCTTCCCTTCGTGCCCACCACCTCATACTCCTGCCTGAATGCCGCCTCAAAGCTGCAATCAAAAACCCCCTGGATTCCCTGGTCGAATTCCAGGTATGCCACTGCTGAAACATCTACACCAGAATCCGGATCAAGCTTGCCGTGTACATGGATTTTCACAGGCTCATCTTCCAAAACTGTCCGCATGGCATGGATGCAATAGCAGCCAATATCATAAAGGCTGCCCCCACCGAGGCTTTTATCCATGCGGATGTTCGTGTCACGATCATCCATGTAAAAGGAAAAGCTGCTTCGCATCAGTTTGACCTCCCCAATTTCTCCAGAGGCGATAATCTCCCTGACACGCTCATACTGAGGATGGAACTGATACATAAAGGCTTCCATGAAGATCACATTTTGCTCCCTGCAGTACCTGTCCATTTCCACCATTTCTTCCGCTGTTAACGCAGCAGGCTTCTCACAAAGAATATGCTTGCCATGCCTTGCCGCTTCCATAACCCATTTGCGGTGCAGGCTGTTTGGCAGAGGAATATAGACAGCATCAATCTGCGGATCCTGAAGGAGCTCCTCATACGTTTCATACGCTTTTGGAATATCCAGTTTCGCAGCCGCCGCTTCCGCTTTCCCGCTAGTACTGGCAATCGCCATAACCTCTGCCATAGCAGATCTTTGAATCGCAGGAATGACCTGTGTCTGTGCGATGTTAGCTGTACTGAGGATTCCCCATTTGATTTTTCGCATAGAATATTCCTCCTTCATTTTACAACCCCGACGCTATAAGCCTCTTTATTTTTTGCTTGAAATATCAATCCACACGGCAAAAATCAAAATCAACCCTTTTACGATATATTGCCAGAAGGTTTCAATGTTCATCATGCTCATCCCATTATCGATGCTAGCCATGATCAGTGCACCGATTAGCGCTCCAACGATTTTACCTTTACCACCAATCAGACTTGTCCCGCCGATCACACAGGCTGCAATCGCGTCAAGTTCGTACATATTACCCGCGCTGACTGTTGCAGCGTTCAGCCTGCTTGTTAATAAAACCCCTGATACCCCAGCCAGGGCACCCATGGTAATGAAAACCCAAAGTGTGTTCTTTTTAATATTAATGCCGGAAAGTGCGGCAGCTTCCTGATTGCCGCCGATCGCATAAACATATCTTCCAAAAGCCGTTTTATTTGAGATGAAAATAAAGATCCCGGCCAGAACAACAACAATGAGTATCGGGAGTGGAATACCCAGATAACGATTCAACATATAAGTAATGAGCAAAATGAAGAACGAGTAAGCGGAAATCTTCCCATAATCCATTTTAGCTGTCGGCAGGAGCAGCCCCATGCTTTGTCTTTTCTTACGGTTATGGGCAGTCCAAACAAATAGCAATACAATACTTATGACCGCAAGTATGTAACCTGGAATATAAGGGAAATAACTGTTTCCTATTTCTTTAAAACTAGCATTCATTGGAGCAACTGTTTGCCCTTTGCTCAAGCCTATTAAAATCCCGCGAAAGATCAACATTCCGCCCAGGGTAACGATAAAGGCTGGCACCGCTCGATATGCGACCCACCATCCCTGCCATAAACCGAAAACTGCCCCGATTACAACTGCAGCAAGCACTGCCATCAATGTATTCCAGTCGTACCACACCTGTAAAATCGCAGCGACTCCGCCTGTCAAACCTACTAATGACCCTACAGATAAGTCAATATGGCCGGCTACAATAATCAAGGTCATCCCAATTGCCAGAACGGCAATAACGGACATTTGTGTAAATAAGTTTGATATATTACGTGAAGATAAGAACTCTCCGCCTGTAAAAAAACCAAAAATAATGGCTATTAAAACTAAAGCAATGATAAGAGTGTACGCTTGCAGGTCTACCTTGAAGCTGAGCCCCCTGTTTACCTTTGCTGAATTCTCAACTGTTGGCAACTGATTCACGTTTCTTCCCTCCTGTTGCGAATGTCATGATTTTTTCCTGTGTTGCTTCTTTTCTGGAGAGTTCCCCAGTTATGGTCCCTCCACCCATGACGAGAACCCGGTCTGACATGCCGAGGACTTCCGGCAGTTCAGAAGAAATCATCACAATCCCTACTCCTTGCTGGACAAGTTCATTGATGATCTTGTAAATTTCATACTTGGCCCCAACGTCAATTCCTCTGGTTGGCTCATCCAAAATCAGTACTTTAGGGTCATTGAGAATCCATTTACTCAAAACAACCTTCTGCTGGTTTCCCCCGCTTAACTGCCCAACCTTTGTTTCCAGATTCGGTGCTTTCAGCTTCATTCTGTTATTGATTTCAGTGGCCCTTTTCACCTCAAGAGCCTGATCGATCACCTTTAGTTTCATAACCTTATTCAATGCGGTCAATGTCGTATTCTTGGCAATATCCATGCCAAGGACAAGGCCATACCGCTTTCGGTCCTCAGAGACATAGGCGAGCCCTGCTTTAATTGCATCCACCGGCCTCTTAATATCCGTTGCCTTGTCATCAATTAAAACCGTTCCGCTCTTCTTCCCTTTCAGCCCTCCAAAAAGACTGATGAATAACTCTGATCTACCCGCTCCCATCAAGCCTGCAATCCCCAATATTTCGCCTTTCTTCAAGGAGAAAGACACATTATCAATAATCGTTTTCCCACTCTCGTCAATCGCAGAATAATTTTTGACTTCAAGGATATTCTCATTGCTGATCGGTCTTGCTTCGTATGGAAAAAGCTCTTTTAACTCTCGACCGACCATTTTTGTTACAATCTTATCTTCTGATAGCTCACGAATTGGATCCGTACTAATTGTCTGTCCATCTCTTAAAATCGTGACCGAATCTGCCAGTGCCATTACTTCTCCAAGCTTATGGGAAATGTAGATGCAGGTAACACCTTTAGCCCTTAGGTCATTGAGGAGCTTCATTAAAATCTCAACATCACTTTCCGTCAACGCAGCTGTCGGCTCATCCAGAATCAATATATCTGTCTTCTTCGTCAAAGCTTTTGCTATTTCAATCAGCTGCTGCTTCCCGACAGTCAAATCTCCAACCTTCGTCTGAGGATCGATATCCAACCCTATCTGGTCCAACCATTTTTGCGCTTCTGAATAGACCTTGTTCCAATTGATGATTTTCGCTCTCATATACTCATGACTTAAAAATAAATTCTCAGCCACAGACATTTCCTCTACCAGTGCCAGCTCTTGATAAATGATCGCCACGCCGGCATCCTGAGACTCTTTGATCGATTTAAAACGAACTTCCTGGCCATTTATTAAAATTTGCCCATCATATGTACCATGTGGATATACTCCACTTAAAATTTTCATCAATGTTGACTTTCCAGCACCATTTTCTCCACAAAGCGCATGAATTTCCCCTTTGCGAACAGAAAAGGTCACATTGTCCAACGCTTTTACTCCAGGAAACTGCTTGGTAATGCCTTTCATTTCAAGAGCAAACGTATCCATGGTCATTCACCACCTAATGCTTAAATGTGATTCTTGGAAGAACTCTTCATATAGAAAAGCTCCTGGCAAACAGATAAAAGCTAATACTGACTGCCCATCTTTGGTTTGCCAAGAGCGTTCATTACTTAATTCTTTTTATTAAGGGCGTGCTGGACGTTCACTTTCAGGAACATTTTTATACACATCATCATAAGAGTGGAAACCATCCTTAATGACTGTATCAACAATGTTTTCTTTTCCAACCTTGATTGGGTCTAGCTTGATAAAAGGCACATCTAATTTCCCATTATTCACGGTAGAATCCGCAGCAGGTTTTTCTCCCTTTGCAAGCTGTACTGCAACCTCTGCACTTTTCTCCGCAATTGCTTTAATAGGTTTATAGACTGTCATGGTTTGGATACCTTCCGCGATGCGCTGAACACCTGCTAAGTCAGCATCCTGGCCCGAAATGGCCACCTTGCCTGCAAGGCTTTGAGCTGTCAGTGCCTGAATCGCTCCGCCAGCAGTACTATCGTTTGATGCAACCACTGCATCAATATCATTTTTATTGGCAGTTAAAGCATTTTCCATGATTTTTAGCGCTTCGTTTGCATCCCAGCCCTTTGCCCACTGATCACCGACGATTTCAATATCCCCTTTATCAACCAGCGGCTGGATGATATTCATCTGGCCCTCTCTGAACATTTTTGCATTATTATCAGTTGGAGAGCCGCCCATTAAGAAATACTTGCCTGTTGGCACTTTTTCTACTAAGTACTCAGCCTGCATTTCTCCTACTCTTACATTGTCAAACGATACATATGCGTCAATTTCCGTACCATTCACCAAGCGGTCATATGCCAGGACGGGAATGCCTTCAGACTTAGCCTGGTCCACTACTGTTGTAAGAGCATCCGAGTTGATTGCGATTATGACGAGTGCATCTATATCTTGAGAAATCATGTTTTGAATCTGTGAAACTTGCTTTGCCTCATCCCCGTTTGCGGATTGAACCAGTACATCTGCACCTAGTTCCTTCGCTTTCGCAACAAAGAAATCCCTGTCATGCTGCCAGCGCTCTAAAGTTAAATCGGAAACCGAGAGACCAATTCTTAACTTTCCATCCCCATTGTCCTTTGCACCACTACTAGCACCTTTGCTGCCGGCATCCTGTCCGCAGCCAGAAACCATAAACACTAAAAGTAAGACAAGCAACATTGAAAGAAAACCCTTACATTTTTTCATGAACCATTTTCCCCCTTTTATTTTGTAATTAAATGTACCTTCATTTTAGCAACCTCCTATTTGTTTGTCTAGTAGATAAACTAAGTATTTTTGTTGGGACTTATATTGATGAAATTCCAGGGCAACTCAAAGATGAACTTGGAAAATGGTAAGCGAAGCCCCCCTGATTTTCTATTTTTTGGATAAAGTAGTGAAAATGGTGAAATTCGTAGTGAAAAGAGGATAAAACGTAGTGAAAAAGGAGTGAATCGTAGTGAAAACACTGATTTTTGTAGTGTAAAACAGAATTTCCGTAGTAAAAAAAAGCATTTCCCTAGTGATGAGCAGTTTTTTCGTAATGATCCTGCAGGTTTTTTGTATAGATTAACAGATATATCTTATGGTCACCTGCTTTTTCATAGTACCAAAAGTCTGGTATTATACTTAAACTCAAACACTAGAACCGTCCCTCTGTTTTCTATGCTATAATTAAGAGGGAATATTCAGACGATTGAAGGGGTTTTGTTGATGAGGCATAGTATTATTGATATTGTTCAATCGCAAGTGATCGCATCAATCAAAGAGGAAGCTGACCTGGAGAAGGCGGCCCGGTCTAACGTCAACATTGTCTTCATTCTCACCGGAAATTTGATTACGATGGATGGTTACCTGAAGAAACTGAAGGCAGCCGGTAAAACCACTTTCATCCATATTGATTTCATCGATGGCCTATCGAACACAAAGAGTGCGATTAAATACATAGCAGAAATCTGGAAGCCTGCTGGCATCATCACAACAAAGAGCAATCTGATTAAATATGCCCGGGAAGAAGGCTTGATGACGATCCAGCGCCTTTTTCTTATCGATCGCGGTGCTCTCGTCAAAGGGATCGAAATCGCCCATAATTGTAAGCCGGATGCGATCGAAATCCTTCCTGGTCTGATGCCTTCTGTCATTGACAAACTCACATCCATGACTACGCTGCCAATCATCGCTGGCGGGCTGATCAGTACTAAGGAAGACATTCTGAATGGTTTAAGTGCCGGTGCCCTCGCCATTTCCTCTGGTGACCCTAAGCTTTGGAATCTGGAATTATAACTTGGAAAAGAGCTCAACCCACGGGAGTTGAGCTTGATTTCCATTCACGTACCGAACTCCTTCTGTTCTTCTTCTGCCTTTCTTTTTTTCCTGAACAGCCGAAGGCTTACCCTTGTGATCTCCCGCTCCTCAAAGAAGTTTCCGATCTTCGTAATGATGAACGTTACAAAAGTGGCAAAGATGACAATGCCATAAAACCCTGCTCCTATCCCAATCCCAATACCTCCAACGTAAAAAATCATCGCTGCTGACGTCAGTCCTTTTACCCTCAATCCATCTTTTAAAATGACCCCGGCACCGAGGAATCCTAGTCCAGATACAATCTGTGCTGCCAGGCGCATCGGGTCCATCACTTTTCCGCTATCAGGTTGACTGAATAACTCTGCACTTTCAATGGAGACGATCGTAATCAATGTACATGCTACCGATACATACGTATACGTTTTTAAGCCTGCCGGCTTGTTCTTCGACGTCCGGTCCCATCCGATTAAAAACCCCAATACAGCACTGACGACAATCCGAAAATACATTTCATGATGCCAAAAGAATTCGGACACATATTGAATATAAACCGCCACCTGATCAGCCCCCTTTAAATAAAAAGAGACCACCACATGAAACGAATGCCAAATCTCCCCACTAAAAGTGAGGAAATCGTCTTCGCTTCATAGGTAATCTCTTCTACTCTTCCTACAAGCCGAATATATTTTATAATCTTAATCATAATACATCAGCAGGTTTATTTCAATAAATAAATTTTAACTATTCTGAATTCATGGTTGCCACTTCAATGCCAGCATTGTATGATTAAACTAAACAATGAAATAGTGGGTAGAGATGAGGAGAACCCCGTGCAAATGGCGTGTACGACTTTCGTATATTCTGTTGCCATGGGGTTCTTTTCATTTTACATAAATGATTTTTCAAAAGGAGGAATTCATATTGAAGAACAAATTAATAAGCTGGGCAGCTGCATTGATTCTCGTATTGGGAATAGGGCTCATGTTACTTCCCTCCCAAAGCGTTAAAGCGCAAGAAGCAAGCCCACCTCTGATCATCACGGAAATTGTCACTAAGTCTGCCGGCTCCGGGCAGCCCTATGAGTATGTTGAAATCTACAACACCACATCAGAAGCAATCAATCTGCAAGATTATCAGCTCCAGTACTTCACAAGCAACTTCTCAACTCCTGCCAACCGCTGGCCCATCCGGGATAAAATCATCCAGCCAAGAGAGTCACTGACACTGTGGCTGAAAAAATTCGATTATCCGAATGTACCACTATGGGACTTTAACTCCAACTATGACACGCTGCTAAGTCATGACGAACTGTACGAAATCAAATTGACGACTTCTGGTCAAGGCTTGCATGACAGTAGCCTTCGCCAGGTAGGAATTGCTGATGCGGCAGGCAACATTCTCAGTACCGCATTGATTAATGATGGAGCTGTTGATGGCATTACCAACCGAAGCATCATTTATCAAGCAAGCAGCACTAAAGCCATGACGAAGATCCGCAATGGAGAAGTGCCGACACCAGCCACGCTCCTGACCGAACAAGTCGCTGGTCCGGCAACACCCTCCAACCTGACCGCTGCGCCTTCCAATCAATCCATTACGCTTGCCTGGGATGCATCAGAAGGTGCCGTCAAGTATAAGATCTACCATTCTGATGGTACGTCCAGCTCTACCGACAAGACCACTTTAACGATTGACGGATTGGAAAATAATCGAGCATACACGTTCCGTGTGACAGCTGTCGATTCAGAAGGGAATGAATCCCCAGCCACAAAAAGAGTCCGAGCGGTCCCACAAGAAGTAGTGGACAACGAAGCTCCGAACACTCCAACCGGACTTAAAGCCAAACCAGGAAAGGATCATGTCAAACTGGAGTGGAACAGCAATACAGAAAGCGATCTCTTCGAGTACCGTGTCTACATTAATGACACGCTTTACGGTTCAGCTCCTGCTGGAAAAACAAGTATGACTGTATCCAAGCTGGAATTGAACCGTGAGTATACATTCAAGTTAACGGCTGTCGATCAGGTGGGCAACGAATCGGAAGCTTCGGCACCACTCGTCACAGGGCCGACAGAAAGCGTACCAATCCCAGACTTGCTGATTACGGAATTGATTCCTAATACCGATAACTACGCCGGTTACGATGCATTTGAATACTTTGAGCTTTATAATAATAGCCCGGACCCAATCGATCTCAACGGGTATCGTTTCGCCTCCCACACTTGGGATAAGCAAATCGATGGAACTCACATCTTAAAACCTTGGGAAACAGTCGTGATTTGGACCAGAACATCAGCGGTCAGCCCCATTTCATTGGAAGCATTCAACTATAACTACTTCTATTCGTACAAAAGCAAGTATTTAAATGAGGAGAATACAATCATCCTCGGTGATATCAGCGGCCTGGTTAACGGCGGCAACACGCTGACCGTTTACGATCCAGATGGACTTGAAGTCGTCAGAGCGGATTACTCGGGAGGTGATGTTTCTCTGAAGCAAACCATTGCTTACTCCTATCCTAAAGACAATACACGGACAATGGAAAAACTGGCAGCACATCAAAAACCGACTCCGGGATGGCTCGTGGAAAGCCAAGCCCCGGCTCGTCCCGTTTCAGATGGGGAAGCACCTCAACGTCCGAACAACCTTAAGGCAACTGCGGGTAAAGGAGAGGCTACATTGAGTTGGGACGCTTCAACTGAATCTGATATATATCAGTATCACATTTACAAAGATGGCAAACTGGAAAATTCCTTAGATCCTTCACAGACAGCATTTACGCTTTATACGTTGATTGGCAACCAAACGTATACACTGCAAGTAAGCGCCGAGGATACTTCAGGGAATGTATCCGAAAAATCGGAGCCTGTACAAGTAACACCACAACACCAGATCATCACCCAGCTGGAACGTTGGGAACATGAAAAAGATCCAGCCTACCAGGGTCTATGGGATATTAGTTCGGATGGTCCAGTTATTGCAGGACTTGCTCAAGGACTCGTTCCTCAGGGATTGACCTATTATATGAAAAAAGACTGGTTGCTGACAGTAAGCTACATCGATGATGAGATCCGTCCGGGCACCATTACCGTAACAGACCGAACAACAGGCGATTTGCTGAAATCCGTTGTCTTATACAATACAGATGGCACACCATACACCGGTCACGCTGGAGGCATTACCGTCAGTCGAGACCACGGCTGGGTAGCATCCGAAAATTATTTGTTCAGCTTTAACCTTAGCGATCTAGTAAATGCAGAAAATAACGGCCAGATTCAGTTCACAGAACAAATTCCATTACCAGTCCATGCAGCTTATACGGTTTATGATGAAGGCATTCTTTGGGTCGGAGAATTCTATGAGGCGAGCTCCTATCCGACCAACCCTTCACACCATATCGAGAACAGGGAAGGTAAAATGCATTACGCATGGATGATCGGCTTTGATTTGGAACGAAATAACGACATGCTTGGGAAAAATCATTGGAGTGGCTCACCTGACAGCAATGCTGTACCAGATTACGTCTTATCAACCACTGAAAAAGTACAGGGCGCCATCGTCCAGAAAGCATCCAGGAATGGCATTACGCTGAGTACCTCATACGGAAGAGCGAATGATAGCGTGCTGTACCGTTATGAATACCCGTTAAAAGAAGACCCTCATTCCTTTGTAACTGTCGAAGGAAAGGAAGTACCTCTCTGGTTCCTTGATGGGCACACGGCAAAGCCGCGCCAAAGTGTCGAAGCCATTCCGATGCCAGAAGGAATCGTTGAAGTACAAAAAGAACTGTACGTCGTGTTTGAGTCCGGAGCAGACAAATACCGCTATACAACCACCTATCCGATGGACCGGATGCTCAAAATCGATATGAAGAAATTGATGAAGGAAGATAAAGGAATTCAATAAAATGAAGAAGGAAGCGGTGTCCATTCCCCGCTTCCTTTTTTTGTGTTATGACGTGAGGTTATTCGTCTTTCCCTCGCTCAATTCACTTTATTGGATAGCAATTCACTTACCGAAGGCAGGACATAGTCCGGCTTCCACTGGGAACTCTTTAAGTCCTCCTCGGTCGTGATTCCACTAAGTACAAGTGCTGTCTTCATTCCAGCTTCAATTCCCATCCGGATATCCGTTTCGAGGCGATCGCCAATCATCAAGCACTCATCCGGCTTCAGATTTAAAATTTTCAAAGCTGCTTCGATTGTCAGAATGGATGGCTTTCCAATTTGTACATCAATCTTTTTCCCGGCAACTGCTTCAACGGCACCAATCATCCCGGCGCAATCCGGAACATCCCCAACCTCCACTGGACAAGTTCTGTCAGGATTGGTCGCAATCATTTTTGCACCTAGCTTTACCGACTGATAGGCAAAATTCAGATGATCATAGTGAAAGTCCCTATCCCATGACAGCACGACGACATCAACCTCTGCAGGAGCCAATCCTTCCCGAAAACCTGCAAGTGTCAGCTCATCCTTAATTGGCTGCTCGCCAATCACATATAATGTGGCAGCAGGATGGTGCTCCCGTAAATATTCAATCAAGGTAACTGTCGGGTTCAAAATATTCTCCAGGCTTGCATCGATATTGAAACTCCGCAGCTTCTCTACATAACGCTGACGTGATTCGATCGTCTTATTTGTCAGGAATAGTACTTTTTTTCCTTGTTCCAGAAGGGCATTGATCACGTTGTCTGCTCCTTCAATCAATTGCTTGCCAAGGTATACGGTGCCATCCAAATCAAAAATATATCCTTTCAGATTTCTCATGGGTCTCCTCCATCCAATAAAAAATTCCCTGAGCATGACAATTTCTCCAATTCAACAATTGGATTTCGCCATGCCCAAGGAATCTCCTCATCTCTATCCTTGTTCTTATTTACCTATACTCGGATCGTCATCAGATCTTCTCCAATAACAACCTTCGATAATCCAAGCTTACCTGCTGTTTCTTCATACGGTTCTTTGTCAGATAAGTGGACGGCTAAGATCTCATCGATTTTTTCGATATCATACTTCTCGACAACTTCAACGAGACTGCTGTGGTTGCCAGCAACCTTACAGGCAGAAGTCGCTTCATGAATCAACAGATCTATATGATCATACTCTCCAATTCTTGCATTGATCTCTGTATCACTTGAATAAACGACTACACGACCTTCGCATCGGACCTCCAGCCCAACGGTTGGCACAGAATGAATCGCCTTGAAGCAGGAGAATGACATCCCGCCGCCTGATAACAGCTGCTGCTCCTGATCTCCATCAAACGTTTCCACCTCAATGGCAAAGGCAATCGGCCACTTGTCTGCTTCCATCGTCGCCAGCCATTCCTGAAGCTTCTTCTCATTGCGGTAGTCACAATGAATCCGCAGAGGCTTTTTCCTGTCTTCAAGCCACATCCCCCACAGCAAAGATGGCAGCCCATAAATGTGGTCGATATGAAAATGGGTGAACACCACGGCATCAAGTTCTCCTAAATCCACCTGCAGCTGCTTCAGCTTTCTGCAAGGATTGCCGCTGACATCGACCAGGACATGATAACCCTCATTGGAAAAGCAAATTGACGTATTGTCACGTTCCGAACCGGGATAAGCACTTCCCGTTCCCAAAAAACAAATATCCATTAGTTCACCACCTATTTGATTCCTGAATGCATAAAGCTTGAAACGAACTGTTTTTGGAAAATGAAGAAGGCAATTACTAAAGGCATGATCACCATTACCGTACCTGCAGCGACCATTCCCCACTGTGCACCCGTCTCATACGATTGTGCGAACAATGCAAGTCCGACGGTCAATGGGCGGGAGTCCACAGAATCCGTGATGATCAATGGCCACATGAAGTTGCTCCAATGGTGACTCACGGAAACGAGCGCAAACGCAATATAGGTTGGTTTTGCTGATGGAATATAGACATGCCACAGAGTTTGATACCATTTGCAGCCGTCTATTCTCGACGCTTCATCCAAATCATAGGGGACCTGCTTGAAAGTCTGACGCATCAGAAATACCCCGAATGCAGACGCCCAATACGGCATCATGACGGCCAGCTTTGTGTTGACGAGCCCAAGCTGGCTAATAACTTGGTAGTTCGGGAACAACAGAATTTCTGGCTGAATCATCAGCTGGAGCAAGAACAGGATGAACAAGACATGTTTCCCTTTGAAGTTCAGCCGTGCAAATGCATAAGCTGCTAGCGTAATCGTAATCAATTGGACAATCAGAACGCCAAATACAATGACGAACGTATTGAAGTAATATTGGATAAATGGTGCAGTCTCCCATGCTTTCACATAGTTTTCCAACGTAGGATTCGAGACCCAGAACGGAAAGCCCCCTTTGATCACTTGATTCCCTGGAGAGAAAGAAGTGATGAATACCCAAAGAAGAGGGATAAACGAGATGATCCCAAGAATAATGATGATGCCATAGTTCAATTTTTTCATCGATTCTTCCCTCCTTAATAATGGATTTTTCGATCAAGGTACAAATAGTTGAAAGCAGTGATACTCAGCATGATGACAATCAAAACCACGGTCAGGACAGCGGCTTTGCCAAGGTCCCAGTTCGTGAATGCCGCTTCATATATATGATAAAGAAGCAGGTTGCTGGCATTGTCAGGTCCACCCTTGGTCATAATGTACAAGTGGTCGACATTTTTGAAGGAATTGGTTATGGCCACAATCATGACGAACAGTGTCGTTGGCATCAATAACGGAAACGTGATATGACGGAACATCTGGAACGGTTTCGCTCCTTCAATCTCTGCTGCTTCATAGACATCTCTCGGCAAATTTTGCAAACCAGCTAAATAAAAAATCATATAGAATCCGGTATCTTTCCAAATGATCATGAAAATCATCGCAATCATTACGGTATTGGGATTTCCCAGCCAGCTCGTATCGCCCCTTCCGAACAGATGCAGGAAGTTATCGAGCAGCCCATACTGAGGGGTGTAAATGAACAGCCAAATATTCGCAACCGCAATCAAAGGAATAATTGTCGGGTAAAAAAACGAGGTCCTTAACAGGGAACTTCCCGCCATTTTTTTATTCAGCCAGATGGCCAGATACATCGCCAGGAACAAACTAGTCGGTACAGTTCCAATCATGAAGAGGATGTTATTCAGGATGACCTTCCTGAAGATCTCATCACTGAAAACCTCTTTATACTGATCCATTCCCGAAAACTGCAGCCGGGTCATCGGGCCGCTGTAGAAGCTTAACTGGAACGACTTGAGTGTTGGATAAAATGTAAACAATGTCAAAAATATAAAAGAAGGAAACAGTAACCCATAGGCAAACAGATTGTGTCTTGAACTGGATCCGAATTTTTTTCGCTTTGCAGCCATCAAATCATCCCACCTTTCTTGTGAATAAAGGAAGCCCAAGCAGCATGACCTCCACTTGAGCTCCACTCCATTCAGTCCATTGCTGCAGTTGTATTATTGAAAAGGCTTCAGCACTTCTTCTGCTTTCTTCTGGGCCTTATCCAATCCTTCGTCAACAGTGCTTTGGCCGGTCAAGATCGATTGAATATGGTCATTGAAGATTTTCTGCACCTCACCATTTTGGTAGGTTGCCAATTCACTATCCGCATACTCCAATTGCTCGCGAGCAACAAGTGCTGGCGGGAATTCCTCTACATACTTCTTCAACAAATCCGTTTCGTATGCAGATTCTCTTGTGGCTACATATCCAGTATCGATTGACCACTGAGCTACACGCTCAGGTTCTGTAAGGAACTTCATGAACTTGATTGACGCTTCCTTGTTTGCTTCTGGCAAATCTTTGAACAGGTAGATGTTTCCTCCTCCAGTCGGGGAACCATATTGATTGTTCGCCGGCAGGAAGGATACACCGAAATCAAAGTCTGCATTGTTCTTTACATTGGTCAGATTACCTGTCGTATGGAACATCATCGCTATCTTACCACTCAGGAAGTCAGAAGGAACTGTCGCCCACTCAATGACACCCTCCGGCATGATCTTATGCTCTTTTCCAAGGGACAACCAGTACTCCATCGCTTCTTTTGCGTATGGTGCATTGAAGTATACTTCCTTTCCATCTTCAGACATTATGTTGTCTTCAGTCTGTAGGGCTAAAGCCTGGAACATCCAGTACTGATATCCAGTACTCGGGATTTCAAGACCCCACTGATCCTTGCCGCCATTCTTCGTCAGCTTCTTTCCGTACTCAACCAGCTGATCCCAATTTTCAGGCGGAGCTTCCGGATCCAGCCCGGCTTCTTTGAATGCGTCCTTGTTGTAATAAAGGACGATGGTGCTGCGCTGAAATGGCAAACTGTACACTTTATCACCGATCGATGAATTCGCCATAAATCCATCATAGAAATCGTCTAAGTACTCTTTCTCAAACAGAGGTGTCACTTCCTCAATCAAGTCGTTCTCAAGCAATGTGAATAAATCAATCGAGAATAAAACAGCCAGTTCAGGCGGATTCCCTCCCTGTGACGACGCCATCACCTGTGTCATCGTTTCAGCATAACTTCCGCCATATTTTGCATTAACTTTGATGTCCGGATTCTCTTTCTCAAAGTCAGCCACAATCTTATCAACAATGTTCGCTACATCCCCGCCAACCGCAACCGGGAACCAGAAGTCAATCTCAGTCTTTTCCTTCGTTCCAGCACCACTGCTGCATCCTGCAATGCCAACTAATAGAACAAAGATTAATGATAAGAACCTAATTTTCATGCCATTTCCTCCCCTTATATTTTTTTTTCATAAAAAAACCCATGAACAATAAACTGCACCACAAATAAGTGTCATGCATTTTATTGGTCACAGGGATTCTCCGCATCTCTACCCTTAGACAACAACCTGTCTAATCTATATGTCTGATTATTCATAATAATACAACACTAAGTAATTATTGGCAATAAAATTTTTATTATCTATGAGATTGGGAGCTCATGTATTACAGGTGAGTCACTTCAATATTTTCAAACAAAGCAAATAGGCACCACCCAACTTAAGTTGGGATGGTGCCTTGTTTATCCATGGGATAGTCTGACCCACTCATCCTGGCTATTTAAGAGAAGCAAGTTACTACCAATTTACTACCATCTTAATTCCTTTCTTCCGCTCACCCAAGAAAAAAGGCGTCCAGGTCAACATCATTCTTTAAAATCTTGCTTTCAGGTACTCCGGTTTCCCTGGCTAAATCGACGGATGCTGCAGCTAAAACTGCTGAATTGGCATCCACATCGAATGCTGCTTCGATCAAGGAATTGAATTGGGCATAGGTTTGATTAATTTTGGTGATGATTTCTTGGTAAACATGATCCACTTTTTGCAATATAGAATCGGTATAGGCATTCATCTTTTTCTTTAACTCTTCTTCTCTGGCGCCTAAATTATCTTTTGCAAAACCCCAGACAAAGTTGGCTGTAACTGTACCGATAATGGAACCAAGAACAGGAATTGGAATCAGCATTTGCCCAATTGCTCCGCCTGTGGCGGCAATGCCCGCTTCCAGGCATAATACCTGGCCCTGGTTTACAAACTCATCCATAGAGATCTTGTCTTTATTCAAGTCAGTAAGCAAGGACGTCATACCCATAGCTGCACTTGTCACAGCACCAGCAAAAGGGGTTGAAAGGGAAGTCAGGTTCGTCAGAGCATAGATACTCCCCGCTGTTACTCCGCCTTTGACACCTGCTTTGGCAGAACTTAAACCAACCTCTGTCCAATCATCCCGGTCAAAATCCTGGATTTTTTTCCCCGACTTTACTTTGCTGTAAATTACCGTAATCGTATTCAAGGAAGCTGCGATTGCAGCTGCAATCCCGGCGACTTTAACTCCTTCGCCAACTGATGGTCCTTTTTGCGCATCAACCGCCTTTGAACGGTCTTTTGCATCCTGTTCAATTTGATCCTGAATTTTCTGATTTTCATCTATGATTTGGTCTTGGTGCTTGGTAACTGTTTCTCCTGCTGTCCCTAATTGAGCCTCGCTGTAATCCACTACTGAAGGTTTTACCAGGTCGTGGAAGCTCCTGCCCGTTTGCCGTTCCAGTTCTTCGATTTTTTGAAGAATAGCCCTTACCGATTTGTCACTCAATCCTTCAGGGGCCTTCCCGGATTTAATCATTTCGATGATCTTATATTGATCCTTTGGTATAGAGTAGTTCATGGAACGATCCTGATATTTATCGAAATGTTCAAGTACATGCTTAAGTGTATTATTAGTGCCATTGATGAATTTTGATTGATACTTTATACCATCCAAGATGAAATCTTCCGGTGCTGTACGGCCCACCCCATTGAATGTAGCCACTTCAGTTTGGCCCTTCAAAGCTGCCCAGGCATTTCGAATATGAACTTCCAGATGTTCGGCCACTTCTCCATGCTTCGTGCGCTCGGAACCTAATATATTGTTAGGTTCCGATAGAAACTGACGCATCTTTATCATATTACTCAAGGCATTTTCAAAATTACCACTCTGCTGCTGCTGTTTTTGCAATGTTTCTCTAACGATGTCATCCAACTGCCTGGCAATCGACTGGTTTTTCCAATGATTAAAACCTTCTACCCCAGCCGCAGTGATTTGATCCTTCCAAACAGTGGCCGACATTACTTGCCAACTTCCTTCATGAATAATGCTGACAAGCTCTCAGTATTGTTGATGATGGCTCTTAAGAAATCACGCTGTTCCTGTGAAAAATCAGTAAAGGATTTTACACTTGTCGAAAGACTAGTAAAAGAAATTAAGCTTTGCTCCAGCTTTGTAGCCAAGGTTTGGGTTGTATGTCTCAATTCCATAATTTCAAGGGAAGTAGCATCAAGAACTTTAGTTGCCTTTACAACTTCGACTCTCTCCCGATCAGCCTTGATTGCTGCTTCTTTATTCTTTTTACTTGCAAAAAACCCCCCAGCTGCCAAACTGGCTGCACCAATTCCCCAGCCAATCGGGCCAGCCAATGCAAGCAAGGCACCTCCTCCTGCCATACCGCCCCCGCCGGCTGCAAGAGCACCACCGCCTAACCACGCTAATGCCGCGTTGGTTGCCGCTGCACCTGATAAACCAGAAATTGCAGCCCCCGTTGAGGCAGTCCCAAATGTTGTAGCAATCGCCATTGCCGCTGTTGGGGCAAATGCAGCGGTTGCCACTCCAGCCGCTACACCAGCTGCCGTACCGCCACCTGCCAGCTTAATCATTTCTTTTTCATCATAAGAAATATCAGAAAGCGCCTTGAAACTGGCAAGGTTAACGTGAACTTGATCAAAGCTTTTTTCAAATTCTTTCGGGGTATTCGCTAACGTATTTATGTAAGCCTCTACCTTGGCAATCACGTCTACTCCATGTGTGCGGGTATTATGCAGCTTAATCGCATTATTCTGTAAAGCCTTAGAAGAACCCTCGTAATTGCTAATTGCATTCTTTAACTTTTCTATCGCTTCTTTTTTTAGTGAGCCATTTAACATAGTTGATTTCCCCTTTATAAAAATATGCCTCGGGACGGAATTTACTTAAAACACAAGAACCGTGCCTCTGTTTTTGGTCCGGAACTTATCAAAACACTAGAACCGTCCCTCTGTTTTACCTCTGTTTTAGCGGCTGTCATTGCCTCCGCCCCAGATGGCTCGGCCGCCTGTGTGGGCTGTTTGTTCATGGGTTTCTTGGTCTACGAGCTGCAATAGTCCTGGTTCTTCGTTATGGTGCCAGGTGTATCCTTCGGGTGTTTGTCCGGCTGCGAGATTTTGGAGATCAAATTGTGAAAGGTTCATTTCATTGGTAAGTTGCGGGTTTTCCATGATTGCCTGATACAGGGTATCATTCGCTACTTTAAAATGGACACCATCACTCTCGGTATATAGTTCTCCTGCTATGATGACATTAAAGGTCTCATCAAACACCGGAAAGGTTCCTTCAATCACCTGACCATTCGGCAGATTCACTATTTTTTCTACAAATAGAACACCTGTCTCTGGATGCTCATATCCATTCAAGTGGTCATTCCTTGTTTCAATCTCCTCTGCTTCCACTACGTCCGCACCATCTGCCAAGTCCAATACACCTATCGCCAGCCCTGAAACGACCACTACTTTTCCGAGATTCTTCAGCCCCTTGATGGCCTGGTCCTTATCACCGCTTGAGTATCCTTTGTATGTAGTGCCTACATTTTGTGCCGTATATTTCAGGGTGGATCCTATTCCTCTTATCGTCCTTCCAGTAGAGTCTTTTAAATCCTTCAATCCCTTTTGCTTATGATATTCATCTTGCTTGATTGCACCATATGCCCCGTTAACAGCTCCATCCAGGAACTGACCAGCGTTATCCAGTGCGATCTCAGATGCTGTTTTAATGCCATCACCAACCTCTTCGATCCACACTCCAGTCCCCTTCCACTTACTGCCTACGGCTTTTCCAACCACCTTGACACTTCCGCCGATCAATCCACCACCAACAGTCCCGGCACCCTTGCCAATTGTACGAATAATACCCATACGTTTTCACTTCACTTTCAGGAGTATAAGAAAAGCTATCCCATGAAATAAAGGATAGCCAAACAAACATAGAATGTTTTGGCAACCCGACTATCATAATCCCCTGGGGATTTTAGACTCGGAGCTTTGCGTCCTTACCTTTTGATAAGTTTGCCTTTATCACATAAATTTAGGACTTTTATCATAAATATATTTTACTAGATATGATCGGTCGCTTTTGTCAATTAATGTCGAAAAAGATAAAAATTGCAAAAAACACAGGGGGGGTTCTACTGTTTCAAATGGAACTTTCCTTAGCGCCAGCCACTTTTACGGTAAATACGAGAAGTTCAGAGAGCGGATTGAACGCTGAATGAAATATTCCCTAAAATAAGCAATTTCTTTAGAATACAGAAAATTTAGCCTTACAAGAAATATCGGCAATAAGACCTAGGTGTTTAAAAAACTCTTCCGACAAATTTCGCCTAAAACATTTGCAGGGGAGATAGCACAAAAAAAGGAAGTATGAGATCTCTCTCTGTACTTCCTTATCAGCATATTAAGATTATCTTTTAACACAGTTCCCTATGAAAAATGTTATTGAGGTAGTTAATTATTTCTGCCTTTAATTCCTCATCCTGGAGCGCAAACTCGATCGTCGTTTTTACAAACCCAAGCTTCTCCCCGACATCATACCTCTTTCCTTCGAAGTCATAAGCGAAGACGCGCTGAATCTGGTTCAGTTTCTGGATTGCATCCGTCAGCTGGACTTCACCGCCCGCGCCAGTCTCCATTTCATCGAGGAACATGAAAATCTCTGGAGTGAGGATGTATCTGCCCATGATAGCAAGATTGGATGGCGCACTGCCGGCCTCAGGCTTTTCGACCAGTTCCTCCACTTGATAGCGTCTGCCCTGCTGGATGGAAGTAGCAATGATGCCGTAACGGGATGTTTCCTCCATCGGTACAGGCTGGACACCAATGACTGACGACCGTGTAGTTTCAAACTGATCCAGCAGCTGCTTCAGGCAAGGGGTATCACTCTGGACAATATCATCCCCAAGCAGCACCGCAAAAGGTTCCTCTCCGATGAAATGGCGTGCACACCAAACCGCATGCCCCAGTCCCTTCGGCTCCTTCTGGCGAATATAATGGATATCAGCCAGGTTCGTCGAATGCCGGACCTTCTCCAGCAATTCCAGCTTCCCCTTGTTCTCCAGGTTCCGCTCAAGCTCGGGAGAATAATCGAAATGGTCCTCGATCGCCCGCTTCCCTTTTCCTGTGACGATGATGATATCCTCTATTCCGGAGGCAACCGCTTCTTCGACAATGTATTGGATCGTAGGTTTGTCTGCGATCGGCAGCATTTCCTTCGGCATGGCTTTTGTCGCCGGGAGAAAACGCGTTCCGAGCCCAGCTGCCGGGATGATCGCCTTTCGCACTTTTTTCAATGAACCTCCCCCTTCATATCATCTCTATTAAACATTTTACTGTATATGCCGATAAAATATGAGAGCAAAAAAAAGGCCGCCTTTCATTGAAGGCAGCCAATTCATTCAGAACAAGTCTTTAAATCTATAATTAAATCTTCCATTAGTTTCTGGATCGTGATTTCATTGTTAGATGTGCCTTTTTCAAAGGTGCGTTTCATCACGTCAAAAAACAATTCCTGATTCAGTTCAGCAGGTCTTTCCTGTGCATTCATACTATTGTTCCTCCTGAGTCTAGATGACATTATTCTATTAAACTCGTCACGATTTGTAAATGGATTTCCAGTATTTAAACAAATTATAGGTAAAATTCGCTACAAATTGTCATATATTTGTACTTTATCCTATTTTCGTATGATAGAATATTGATATAAAAATAACCAGATTGGAGTGTTGACGAAAATTGAAGAAACAAGCCGCTTCTTTTGTAACCGCCGCCATTCTGTCCTCTGCCTTCGCCGGAATCGCCTCAGCCGATACATATACCGTAAAAAAAGGGGATACATTATCCCACATTGCTTTTACATATAAAACGAGTGTTTTAGAATTAAAGAAAACAAACAAATTAACCTCTGATTTAATTTATGCGAACCAGAAGCTGACTGTTCCTTCAGCGGGTAGTAAGGTGACGGCTGCATCTGTTAAAAAGACGACCGCTGCAAAGACTACTGCTCCGGCGAAAACATCAGCACCTGCTCAGAAAACGACTGCACAGGCTGCAACCTATGTCGTGAAAAGCGGGGATACTCTCAGCAAGATTGCCTCCAAGCATAAAATCAAGCTGAATGACCTGATGAAATGGAACGGACTCAAAAACCATTTGATTTATCCAGGACAGAAGCTCAAGGTTTCGAATGGGACAAGCAGTACCACGGCCTCTAAGAAGGAGACCGATCCTGCTCAGAAGCCTGCATCCAAACCAGCACAAAAACCTGCTGCGTCCGCACCTGCTAAGCCTACACAAACGCCTGCGGTTAAGCCAGCACCTGCTCCAGCTCCAGCACAGCCTGCCAAGCCAGCTGCGACACCTGTTGCACAGATCGAATATGTCGTGAAGTCCGGTGATACGCTCAGTAAAATCAGCTTGCAGTTCGGCATGACGGTACAGCAGCTTAAGGATGTTAATAAGCTCACTTCTGACTTGATCTTTGTCGGACAGAAGCTCATGGTAACCAAGCCAGCCGATTCACCTGCAGCTGTTACAACTCCGACAAGCCCGCCAACTGGCACCCAGGAACCTGCTGTCATTTCCTTCGCTAAAGAAGTGATGGGTGTTCCATACGTGTGGGCCGGAAGCACGCCCGAAGGCTTCGATTGCAGCGGATTCATTTACTACGCCTTCAATAAAGCAGGCAAGCAAATGGGACGCTACTCATCCGAGGGTTATTACAGCCGTTCCTTCTACGTGAATGATCCACAGCCAGGTGATCTCGTATTTTTTGAGAATACATATAAACCTGGCATCTCCCATATGGGCATTTACTTAGGAAACAACGAATTCATCCACGCTAGCACCACCGGCGGCGTGATGATCTCCAACCTGAGTGAAACCTATTACGCAAAGCATTTTGAAGGATTTAAGAGATTTTATTAAAGAACAGGCACCTGTAACTAGGTGCCTGTTTTGTTATACCACAAAAAATAAATTGCAAAACACTGAACTTTTTCATTTTGGAGTCGTCTAAAGGTAAAGAAAAAATGGAGGTGAAGAAATGCAGAGGGAAAAAGTGATTGCCGATTTGATGGATCGATACGGTACTGATGTTCTTCACCTCGCCTATTCTTATGTCCGGAACCGCCAGACTGCCGAAGACCTGACTCAGGAGATTTTTCTGAAATGCTACCAGAAATATGACACCTTCCAGGGCAACTCCCAGCTGCAGACATGGCTGTACCGTGTCGCTTCGAATCATTGTAAGGATTACCTGAGAAGCTGGCATCACCGAAAAGTGTTCGTGAGCAGCTATATTTCTTCTTTTTTAACGAGCCATCAGGCAAGCCCTGAAAGCCAGCTGATACAGGATACGGAGAATCAGGAATTGACAGAAGCGTTATTCCAGCTGCCGGTGAAATACCGGGAAGTATTGTTTCTCTTCTATTTCCAGGAATGCTCAATGAAGAAGATTGCTGATATTTGCAGTTTGAATCTCAATACTGTGAAATCCAGACTTTCCCGTGCAAAAAGTTTATTGAAGGAAATTTTACAGGAAAGGAGTGGTGATGATGGAGAAAAAGTTGAACCAGTTGAAATCCGAGATGCTTAAAGGTGAACTGGCTGGATTTAAGTTCACACCTGATATGAAGCGGGATGTAATGAAAAAGATGGATACACATGGTGGGCGATTTAACCTCGGCAGGTTGGTTCCACTGACTTTGTCGCTTGCATTCGTGGCGATCTTTCTTGTTGGAATCGGGACTCTTATCCGGTCTGGTTACAACGAAGGGCCAGCGGAGTTATTGAAACAGCCCGAACTGGTGGCTCCAAGCTATGTGCCTGAGCCATATGAATTCAAACACACGAAGGTTAGCGACGAGAGTTACACACATTTTTATGTGAATCCAGCTGATCCAACTGACCAGTTTTCCTATCGGATGCAAAAGGCTGGTGGTGATTTAGATAATCCCTCCTTTGATCCTGTTGGTCTCGCACCCGGGCTGGACGGCCACTACTCCTATCTTGGCGAAAATCACTCTTACCTTTGGTGGAAGGCCGAGGGGTATTATCAGATTGTTGAGCAAACTGGCTTGATGAGCAAAGCTGACTTGCTGAAGGTCACGGATTCGATTTTACAGGAAAAGGGCTACGAGACCCTGCTGGCTGATGATATTGAAAGAGAGCTGGCACAGCAGGTTGAATATCCTCCTGCAGGCAAACTCACACGGGAAGATGCGGTTGAAATGCTGATCCAATATGAGATGATTACACGATCAGTTGAAATCGAAGAAGGCACACAGCGAGTGAAGGACATCGAGACGAAAGAGGATTATTACGCCCTGTATTCCAAGATCATGACGAGGCAGCAAGCCTTCGTCCTGTTCGAACCACTGCTAGAGGAAACGAGCGAAGGACTGTTCTTTGCGGCCACCGAGTACCCTCCATTCTTTGAAGAAGCTGAGCCTTTTGAGTTTCACATGAGCAATGACAAAGAGTACACCCTAGTACAGGAGCAGAACTCCGAGCTGCATGGGAAGATCAAATTGATTTTCGGGTTTGCCGAGGATATAGGGAAATGGAAAATCAATTATTTTCGCGTTGATGATGGAAGCAGCGGGAAATGAAGAAGTGCCTGGAATCCTTTGTGATTTCGGGCACCTTTTTGTCTCTGTTATTTCTTATGTTTACGACTCCGTTACCTCCTGCCCCCATTGTCCGCTGTCCGTTCCCTTCAGCTGGCCGGTCCCAAAGAGCACCATCATTGCGACCGTAAATATAGCTATCCCGATAAAGAAACGCTTAGTAACGCCTGTCATCTTACTTCCCCCGTTAATAATTGAATGTATTTTCCACCTTGTTAGTCGCTCGTAACGCCGGAATGGTTTCAGTAAAGCGCTCGACAAAAAACGCGATTTGTTGGGAAAAGCTTTTGTTCTACTTCCTTTATGACTTCCAGATCCTTCAGTTAAGAAGTCCACTCTTCCAGGGACATTACTAGACTAATTTTTCTCTTTCACCCAGCCCCAAAACACAAGAACCGTCCCCGTGTTTCTAAATGTTTTGAATAACAAACTCCAACGCTTCCTTTCTCCTCCGCAGTTTTTGTCTGCTTTGCAGGGTACGTAAGAAGTCTTTGAATTCGTTTCTTGGTGGCATTCCTTCTATGGTGGTTGACCTTCCATCTCGAATATATACTTCCATGGCATGGATGATGGTCACTTCGTGTTTTTCTTCTTTTTCCGTCCATTCTTTAATGTCTTTCCAGGCAGGGTTGGAGTTTATGAATAAACTGTCCCAGCCATCTGTCACTGGAAATCTCACTTGGTCCTCCATCCAGTTAATGACCTTTCTCGAATTAAAGGACTTTAGATGCGAGAGTGCATCATACCCTGAAATCTTACCATCAGTTTGTTCTTCTAGTTGATGAAGAACAAGTTTTAGGCCCTCCTCTTCAGGCATGCACTGAGAGGTAAGATAGGCTCTCAATCTAGTATCTAATAGGTTATGCTGCTTTTCCCATAAATCCTTGACCCATTTTTCAGCATATCTTCCTAACCCTTTAGCAATCATTTTACAAACGATACTTTTTTCAAGATATGTATCATACTGATGCAGCTTTTTTAGAAGCACTTCAAATAATTCATCTTTATCAAAGGTTCGCAGCGCTTCGACCGTTTCTTCGTTTAGTTTTTTGCGGTACATGATGTATGTAATCAGATGGTCCATGTTGTTTTTGATTTCGCTTACATTTGTTTCTTTAAAGGAATCGAACCACTGTTTCCACCTTTTAGCGCTAGGACCTTCCGTGTCCAGACCCTTCTCGTTTAAAAATGGCTCCAACTGCCATTTCTCGCTTCCAACACAATTAAGGTCCGTGATTTTGTTTAGGTAGTCCATAAAGGAATCCGCGATATAAGTGACCGTGTCTTCCTCATGTTCCCAGTATATGACCGGTTTTTCTTCCGTATCGACCGTCATATCGAAAGCATAAATATCTCCATTACCTGAATGAGCGAATTCGACCTTCCCTCTGAGTGTACTTCCATAATCATAACCTCCATCATCCATCAAATCGTCTGCCAGGGAGTCCAGGTTCTGAAGAAAGTCAAGATCCCACTGAATCTCCCCGGAAAAAACCTCTCTAAATTCATTCGGTATCATCGTGTCATCCGAAAAAGAATAATAAAATGAGAGTGATTTCCCAAGATTCTGCATAACCGACTTATAAGAGGGTGGCAATGGATAGCCTAACTCTCTTTCCTTGTCCTCTATTTCCTGTAACGTTGCCCGTTCTCCAATCTCAAGTGGATACACCCTGCCATTGTTTCTCTCTACTTTTTGGAGAATACCTTCCCATTTCGTTAACAGAATCTCATACTCTTTCATCCTTTTTTCCCTCCATTAAACACAGGGACGGTATGGGCTTCTTTTTCAAAAGCTCATTACCGTCCCCATATAACTCTTATAATTATTTAAAGAACCCCACCATAACCCCCTTAAAAATCTGCCGTTTGCCTTCCTGGGTGAATACTTTTTTGGTTAAGTAGGATGGTTTAAGTTTGCTGAAGAATGGGCTTTTGTCTTTCTGGACTTTTTTAGGCTTTTGGACGACGAGTTCGCCTGGTTTGGCTCCTTTTTTGAGTTCGGTTTTTCCGCCAATTTGGAGGCCTTTGCTGATTTTGCGTTTTTCTACCTTGCCTGTTTCATTCAGGACATAGATGTAGCTGTTTTTCTTGCCTTTTTCCACTGCCCTGTCGGAAACGGTAGCTGTATTGACGACCTGGTTGGTGACGACGGAGACATTCACATGGGTTCCATGGACAATCTCATGCTCATCGTCTTCGAGCTCAAGCTCGATTTCGAACGGGAAGTGGCTTTCTTTTTTTACCGAAGGATCGGTTTCAGGGTGTTTCGCGATTTTCGTAAGCGTCCCGCCAATCGCTCCTTCGAACAAGTCCGATTTCACGTACACTTCCATGCCTTCTTGAACTTGCTTGAGGTCTCTTTCGGTAAATGTCCCCTCTACCTTCGGTGTGTCGGAAATGATTGTTACAATCGGATTGTTTAATTCATAATTGATTTTCTTCACGGACCCTGAGACATCGCTGCTGATTTCCAGCTGGTCGCTGCCATCGTAAGAGTCAATCAAATCATCATACTTGTCGATTTCCGCTTCGACTCTGCTTTTTTCCAGCTCTTTGTCATAGATTTCTTTTTCAATCGATACCGTCATGAGGTCATTCGAAGAAGATGAGCTAGACGAGCCATCTCCGAAAACGGGCGTGCTGTTGTTGGACGAAGCTGAGACCGTCTGCAGATACGAAAGCTGCTTGATTTGTTCCTCGAGCAGCGTCGCCTCTGTTACCAGCTGGTCTTTTTCCGCTTCCAGCCTGGCCAGTTCTGCGTCGATATTATTGGATGAGTATTCGAATAGCGGTGTTCCGGTATCGACCTCCTCGCCTTCTTTTACAAGGAAGTTCTTGAACTCACTGGAATTGCTATTAAAGTAGACATGGTGCTCTTCTTCCGGTGTGACGACACCCGCTGCCTGGAGCGTTTCTGTCATCGTTTCCTTCCCGACTTTTGCCCAGCTATTGATATAGGAGGAGCGCACCGCTTTGCTGTCGTCCCTCAACGCCAGATACAGATTCCCTGATACGAATATCAAGCCCGCTGAAAGCAGAATGGCTGTCTTCTTTTTCATGTGGTGCACCTCCCTTAAAGGATTTTCTCCATTTGTACGAATGAAAAGAGCGCTGCGAACAGCCAGATGATTAGATGGATCGCGAGGATCAGCAGCATGACGATTTTCGGACTCTTATCTATCATTACTTTTAAATACTTGTATTCTATGAAAATAGCCCAAACCTTGAATAGCGATATGTACGAAAGGAAATGGATGATAAAATCGTTCCCGGTGATGTACTGGGCGATCACGCCGAGTGAAAACGGTGATGACACCTTCGTCAGACCGAGATAAACAGCCATTGGGACGTACAGTAATTTTTCCAAAAGCAGGATTGGCATGATGAAAAATTGGATCGTCAGCAGCCTTTTGAATTCCAGATCGGTTAATGTCCAGAAAAACAGCGCCGGCAGGAACAGCAGGATTGCTCCGAAGACGAGACCCTGAATGGCTTGTCCAGCGAGGAACAGGAATTTATTCATTTCATATTCGGCCCTTGTGACCGAGGTCAGTTTTTTCGAGAGGTATTCAGAATCGACCCCAAAATAGGCGGAGATACCAAAAATAAGGCCGCTGAGCAGGATGAACAGGACTGCTTTTTTCCACACGCCGGGAAACTGTTCTGAATCTCTTAGCTTGTATGTATAGTAGTTATAGTTAAAAAGGCCGCGAAATACTTGTATTTGGTTTTCCATCTTTCGTCCCCCAGATTCTTGTGGCTTCTCTATCTACATTTTATATGAAGAAATTCAAAGATTAAAATATTTTCCAATTACCCATGTAAAGTTGGACGTTTTGTACTAGGAATTTGTTTCATTTTACATCGACTCTCCTCGAATTGCTCTTTTTTGGGTATAATAGGAGAATATGCTTTTTTCGATTTATATCTAAAATTCTAACACTGCTTGTCCGCACGCTTTGTCGATTTTTGCGCTAATATGGATTATTCTTGGCGAACGTCGATTGCGTTTGAAACGGGGGGAATCGCTTTGGCTGCCATACCTGAAAGTCAGGCACCGGTTTTTAAAGAAGCCGCCGAAAAACTGAATAAGATGCTCAAGCCGGAGGTCGAGGAGGACGCACGCCTTGTCCAGAAGGGGCTGATGCTTTATCGCCAGGGGACGGTCCACCACCTGAAGTATATGGTGAAGTCGATCTGGGCGACGGTCCAGGATGTGACGCCTGCCCGTGTGTATATAAATGTCGCTGAGCCAAGCGAGAGCAGCTGCACCTGCCCTGCGGATTCGTTTTGCCGCCATCGGATGGCTGCGTTTTTACAGGGGTATGGGGATGTCGCGAGTGTTTCCGATTGGGTCGAGGCTTGGCGCAAGCCTGCTAAGGAACAGCTGAATGCCGAGAAATGGGGGCTGCAGAAGGCGAAGGATTTGGTGAAGAAGGAGAGCCGGTCGGGTCATGATTATGATCAGTGGGCTGAATCGTTCCGCGAGGCGTTCGAGGAAATCGTCATGGGCCAGGGTGAGCCGAAGCCTTATATCGTGCCAGGGCTGTTCCGGTCTTATATGCGCCGGGTCGAGGTGTCGGCACCGCTTGAAGCGGTTTGGAAGAACCTCTATATGATCACGGCGGCTGTTCATTCGTTTAACCTGTTGTCTGAGCTGGCCCGGGAACTCGGCCATGACGAGGAAGCGGTGATTGACCGCTACTACCGGCCGCTGTTCGAGGATCTGTTCAACGACGGCGAGGAGTATGTTGAGCGCCTTGCCTATGGGACGATGCCGTTTTCGT
Source organism: Mesobacillus subterraneus (assembly GCF_003937825.1). Classification (GTDB taxonomy): domain Bacteria; phylum Bacillota; class Bacilli; order Bacillales; family Cytobacillaceae; genus Mesobacillus; species Mesobacillus subterraneus. Next base: position 164,451 of record NZ_RSFW01000013.1, read on the forward strand.
TTGATGGTTTTTTAGAGAGGCTGAAGGATGAGACTGTTGGGTTAACGGTGCCGGATTCTTCTGTCGGCTATGACCGGATTGATTTGTATCGTTTGTTGTGGGAGAAGCTGTTTAAAAATGCCGGGTGGCGTGAAGCAGAGCGAGCGCGTCTCGAGGGATTCGGCGATGGCAAGCGTGATTTGGTTGAGGAAGTGGCATTGGTGCATCAGCTGGTGCTGGCCAAGCAGGACAGCGAGGCATTGAAGCGGTTTGCAGCTTTGCCTGTCAGTTCTCTTCCCTACCTGTTTTACTGGCTGGATGGGTTTCGCGTTCAGCGCGAATGGAACCGGATGGGACCGTTTATTGATTATTTAGTTCAGCAGCTGCGGAATTATTTGAAGCACCTCGGGGATTATTATGCTAGTAAGAAATTTACGAGATATGCGCTGAAGCTGGTTGGTGCCTATACCCGAGAGATTGGCCGCGGCGAGCTTTACGACCGCTCGCTGGCACAGGCAATGCCGTACAGCTTTTACGAATATGAAGATTCATTGTTTGAAAAAGCCCAGTACGAACAATGGAGCGAACTCCAATCGTACTTCGGCTTTGAATATAACTCAATTTCCAACGAGCGGCTGAAGTTGCTGCAGAAAGAAGCGCCGGAAGTTTTGATCCCGCTCTATCACCAGATGATCGGCGACCTCGTCGAAATGAAAAACCGCAGCAGCTACAAACAAGCCGCTAGGTTATTGAAAAAACTGAGAACCGTATATAAAAAGCTAAAGCGAATGAATGAGTGGGAAGAATTCTTCGATAAATTGCTCGTTCGCACCAAGCGACTGCGAGCCTTTCACGAAGAATGCACAAGAAGCAAGCTGATTGAGTGAAAAAACAGAGGGACGGTTCTCCTGTTTTTTCCAATGGTAAAAACAGGAGAACCGTCCCCGTGTTTTGAGGAGGTGTTTGGATGCTTGAGATTAAGCAGATTCATATAGATGTGTTGCCTGTTGCTGGTGGGCGGTATTTTTTGTGTGCTGAGGATTTTGATGGCCGGGACTTGAATATTTCAGAGTGGAAGAAGCTGTTGTTTTTTCGTCATAGGGAGAGTTATTACGGGACGATGCTGGATGGCGATAAGTGGGGTGCGACTGAGGGTGTGACGCTGAGTGCGTGGCAGCTTGTGACGCTGTTTGGCGAGGAGAGCTTCAATCGGCTTGTTGAGTGGGAGTGGGATGCTATCGGCGATGTTTGTCTGTCGACTGCCCACGCGATTTATGATGCGATTCTTGCGAAGGAATGGCACCCTGATTTTGCACAGCTGGATGGCGAGGACTTCAGATGGAAGCTTCCTGAAAGCGTGCTGGATGAGTTCCATGAGCCGTTCTGGGAGGAAACGCTGAAGCTGAATGATGAGCAGCTTACCGTCAGATCATTCGTTGCCGACCTGTTCCACCATGCGCTCGAGTCCTACTTCCATGAAAATGAAACGATGAAATACCTGCTTGGCGACAAGCTTGATGTCCTCCGGAAAAAGCAATTGTCAGCTTCGCAGCTGGCTGCCTATTTTGACGAGGACCGCTGGCTGGAGTGGATTGGCTTAAAAGAAACTTCTGCGCCATTTTCAATTGGGATGCGTCTGGAGGAGCCGCTCGATGATTTAGGTGACTGGAAGCTCGGGTTATTTTTGCGTGGAAAAGAAGAGCCGATGATGATCGAGGCCCGTGATTATGAAAGCTACCCAGCTGGCTGGGATGATTTTAGCGACAAGATTGAGGATGAAGAAAGGCGTCTCGCTGCCATTTTTCCATGGATTGAGGAGGATGGACGCCTGAAAGCTGAACTCACTGAGGATGAGGCATGGATGTTTTTAACCGAGGCGAGCGAAACGCTGATTGCGCTCGGCATCGAGATCCTCCTCCCTTCGTGGTGGGAAGCGGTCAAGAACGCGAACTTGAAAGTGAAGGCGCGCTTGAAGGGACAGACTGGCTATCGCCGCTCGTTCGTCGGACTGAACGCAATGCTTGATTATGACTGGCGTTTTTCCATGAACGGAGTTGACCTTAGCGAGGACGAGTTCCAGCGGTTGGTGAATGAAAAGCGCAGGCTTGTGTATCTGAAGGGCCGCTGGATCAAGCTCGACCACGGTTTCATCCGCCAGATCCAGGATTTGATGAAAAAAGCCGACCAGGAGGGCTTGCATATCCGCGACCTGTTGCAGCAGGAGCTGTCTGATGAGGAAGAAGACGGCGACGGACTGGATGACCCACGGGCATTCGCGAAAATCCAGATCGAGCTGAACCGCCACTGGAAGCAGATGATGAAACAGCTGTCGGAGACGAAGGAAATCCCGGATTCACCGGTGCCAGCTGGGCTGCATGGAGAACTCCGCCCATACCAGAAGCTCGGGATGAACTGGCTGCTGTTCCTGAGGAAGTATGGCTTCGGCGCTTTGCTGGCTGATGACATGGGTCTCGGGAAGACGATTCAGCTGATTTCGTATTTGCTGTCGGTGAAAGAGCAGGAAAACGACGGACACCCTGCTCTGATAATCTGCCCTACCTCCGTTCTCGGCAACTGGCAAAAAGAAGTCGAGCGCTTTGCCCCCGATTTGCGGGTTCATCTGCATTACGGGCCGACCCGACTGAAAGGCGAACTTTTTACAGAGGAAGCGATGGCATCGGATATCGTGTTGACGTCGTATGGTTTGACACATCTTGATTTCGAGGAGCTTGAAGCTGTTGAATGGAGCAGCATCGCGATTGATGAGGCGCAGAATATAAAAAATGCCGATACGAAGCAGTCGCGTGCCGTCCGGAAGCTCAAGGGAAAGCACCACATCGCCCTGACCGGGACGCCGATGGAAAACCGACTGTCAGAGCTGTGGTCGATCTTTGATTTTACAAACAGAGGCTACCTGGGCAGCGCCGGCCAGTTCCAGAAGCAGTTCATTTTACCGATTGAAAAAGAAGACAAGAAGGAAAAAATTTCGCAGCTGCAGTCGCTGATTAAGCCGTTCCTGCTGAGACGGACGAAGAAGGATGAAGAAGTCGCGCTCAATCTGCCTGACAAGGTCGAGCAGAAGGAATACTGCCCGCTGTCTGCAGAGCAGGCTTCTTTATATGAGCAGCTGGTGAAAGATACTTTTGCGCAGATTGAAACGTTGTCGAGTTTCGAGCGCAAGGGCTTGATTTTGCAGCTGTTGAGTCGGTTGAAGCAGTTGTGCAATCATCCGGCACTTTATTTGAAAGAGGAAAAACCTAAGCAGTTGATTGACCGGTCCGCGAAGATGGAGAAGATGATCGAGCTGGTCCGCGCCGTTTTGGATCAGGAAGAAAGCTGCATTATTTTTACCCAGTATATCGGAATGGGTGAAATGATTCAGACTGCGTTGAAAAAGGAATTCGGCATCGATGTTCCGTTCCTGAACGGCAGTCTGCCGAAGACGAAGCGCGACGAACTGATTGCAAGATTCCAGGACCGCGAATTCCCGGTGTTCCTGCTTTCACTGAAGGCTGGAGGTACGGGGCTCAACCTGACCGCAGCGAACCATGTTGTCCATTACGACCGCTGGTGGAATCCAGCCGTCGAGAACCAGGCAACCGACCGCGCCTACCGCATCGGCCAGAGCCGCTTCGTGCATGTGCACAAACTGATCAGCACCGGCACACTCGAAGAAAAAATCGACGCCATGCTCGAGAAAAAACAATCACTCAACGACCAGATCATCCAGAGCGACAGCTGGATCACCGAGCTGTCGACTGATGAATTGCATGAGTTGGTGTTCTTGTCATAAAACAGAGGGACGGTTCTCCTGATTCTTCCAATGGAAGAATCAGGAGAACCGTCTCCGTGTTTTTACCCGTGTTTTTAATCAGTTACAGCATGGAAGGTAAGTTTTTCGTTGGTTTTCCAAAATGTCAGGTCGAAGCTTTGTGCGCCTTCATGGAAGCTGCCTGTCATTTTGACTTCTTTTCCATCTTTAATGGTGTGTAATTTCAACATGTGACCGTCTGTTATGCCATTTAGCTCGTAAACGGTTTCTTCCCCTGTGTTAGTCCTCATAAGCAGGGTGCCCGTTAATTCACCTTGCAGTAAGGCTTCATCAATTTTGATGAATAATTCATAGGAACCATCCTTAGAGGTGTGAAGGTATCCATAAACTTGACGGAGTTCGGAGAAGAATGTCTTCAAACGGTTGTTTTCTTTTTCTTCTGCGTGATAATTCAACAGCGCATCAACATATTCTCTGAGTTCTTGCTGATTAACAGGATTATATAATGCACTTCCTGCTTCCCCATTCTTTTGGACGGTAAGGTGCGGCACTGAAAACCAGGCATTGAACGTGATCACTTGACCCTCCACTTTCACCTTGAACTTATATCCTTTCTCGGTCCTCTCTCCAGTAAGCGGGTACTTTTTTTCCTCAATAAAGGGTACTTCCCCAGTTTCTTCCATGAGCTTTTGCAGATGATAACTTCCTTGCACCTGCCCATTTCGGGTCTTTAAGTCAAACCAATAGAGCATGCCATTATCAGTGTACACAAAGGCGTCGGACTGGTTTAACGGATCATTCCGGTTTTTCCACTCCGCTATAGCCCACCAAAAAACTGCACCCATCAAGATGGCTATTAACGTCATTACACCCCAACTTTTTAAGCTTTTCATTGAATGTCCCCCCAAAAACAGAGGGACGGTTCTAGTGTTTTCAATCGTTAACCGGAACGAAGGAAAAACACAAGAACCGCCCGCGTGTTATTTTTTATACAGGACGCCTTTGGAGTTGAAGTAATACCATTTTCCACTGATTTTTTTCTTGCCGGTTTGCATGACTCCTTTGCTGTCGAAGTAATACTTTTTCCCGCTAAGGGTAAGCCACCCTTTCGTCATTACTCCGCTGGAATTGAAGTAATACTTCTTCTTGCTGATTGTTTCCCAGCCAGTTTGCATGACCCCTTTGCTGTCGAAGTAGTACTTTTTCCCGCTCAACGTCAGCCAGCCTTTTGTCATTACTCCGCTGGAATTGAAATAATACTTCTTCTTGCTGATCGTTTCCCAGCCGGTCTGCATGACACCGGTGCTGTCGAAGTAGTATTTTTTCCCGCTCAATGTCAGCCAACCTGTCCTCATGACACCATAGCTGTCAAAGTAATACTTTTTCCCAGACAGCGTTAGCCAGCCTTTGTGCATGATTCCATTCGAAAGGAAGTAATACTTCTTGCTGCCTAGCTGTAACCAGCCTTTTTTCATCTGTCCTGTGACAGGGTCATAATAGTACTGATTGCCTGAAGAATCTTTATGCCATCCGCTTGGGGCTTTCCAGGTAACTGTGACAACAATTTCCTTGCTCCATTGTCCTTGATCATTATTCACTAGAATAGAGACAGGGACTCCCGTTTGCAAAGGCTCGATCTTCAGTTGGAAATATCCCGATGAATTCGCCTGAACAACATAGAAGACATTGGAAATCGTTATGTTCACAAAAGCATTCGGTTCTGTTTTTCCTGTGATGAGTGTGGTTTGGGTCGTAATTGGATCTACCGTCAATGGCAGAGGATCTGGCAGGTCGATTACCTTTACAATCAGGCTGTTTTCATTCCCGGCAGCATCAGACGCTAAAATGACCAGTTCAGTTCCTGGCGGCTGCATCGGAATCTGGACTGCAAATGTTCCATCTTCTCCTGATTCTCCCTTGCCTATTTCAATCCCGTTTTGCATGATTTTGATTATTGCTCCCGGTTCAGCAAAACCAAATACGTATTTGGATTCCTCGGTTACGTACCTTGCCCAATCAATGTTCAGGCCCGGGGCCGTGACATCTTTTACTGTAAGAACAACAGGCTCACTCATGTTCCCTGCGGCATCTTCTGCTACTATCACTAACACTGTTCCAGCTTTGAAAGGCTCTGGGAGATTTAGTGTGAAGTTTCCATCCTGGCTGGCCTGCGTCTCAACTCCTTGCTTAAGCACCATGATTTTCGAACCTGGTTCCGCAGTCCCTTGTATTACGGTTGTTTGGTCTGTAATTTCAGTTTTGATTTCAGGCGAAGACGGCGGATGCTCATCTACTACAGTCATGATGGTACTATCACTTTTGTTTCCCGCAATATCGATTGCCTGGACTTCTATCCTTGTTCCAGCTGGTTGTGGTTTAATTTTTACTGTAAAACTGCCGCTAGCGCCGGCTGTGAATGTCTCCATTTTTTCAGAGCCATTGATTATGACTATGATCGATACACCTGGTTCCGCGTTACCTGTCACTTGTTCATCCTGATCATTTACCTTATTGACAACCGGAGCATCCGGCGCAGTCTTATCGATTACAGTCGTTATGGCTAGTGAACTTTCTCTGCCGAAGCTGTCTACTGCTTTAACCTGAAGAGTCGTGCCTGCTCTCTGACCTGGAATGTTAATCTTGAAGGTTCCATCTGATGCGGATTGTCCCTCCCCAATCAACGTATTTTCCTTCCAGACCATCACGGTTGCATCTGCATCTGTAAAGCCCGATATCATTTTGTCGGCATCACTTACTTCCTCCACTACCGGTGCTTCGAGCTCCCCAAACGGCAGGCCGTTGTTAAAAGGCTTGTAGGCAATTGGGTTAACATTCACGACGGCTTTATTATCATCTCGCGCACCATCAAGTATTCTTTTGTTCATCAAGGATGAATCGGTCGTACTCCAGTAATTATTTGCAGCATCGTATGTAAGCCCCGCTCCCTTATCCATTTCTATGAAAAAGCTTGGAAACCCAAAGAAGTTGTTCTCTGTTATGGTTGTATTGGCACTCTTACAGTTTGGATCGCTGCACATTAATTCGATGGAAGGGTTATAATCCTCTTCATTAAAGAAGGTGTTCCCTTTTATCAGAGTTTTGGCCGGTCCATCAAATAAAGAAAGGTAGGCACCGCTGTTAAATAGGTTATGTTCTATAACATTATCAACCTTGGGCTCTCTTAGAAAAACCTGTCCCCTGGAAAATTCATTGTTTTTGAGAATCACTTCCCGTTCGGAAGCCGTTAGGAGAAAACCAGGATCCGACCTGCTAAGCTTCGCATTCTCAATCTGTATCGACATGCCGTCGAAGCTTATTCCTTTAATTATGACATCCTTTATTGAAACTTTATCTTGCTCTGTTCCCAGGACCTTAAGCTTTCCTCTCACATCGATCCAGGAACCGGTACTGCCAATGATTTCGACACCAGGCTCGACAGTTAAAGTCACACCCGGGTCTATTCCAATGGTGCCAACCCTATAGGGTGAGCCCTCCTTCGTCCATGTTGTATTCTCCTTGATATTATTCGCAATCGTATCAGCATACACCTGAGGAAACCCAATAGCTAAAACAACAAAAAACACTATGCCAGCAATGACCTTTTTCACATACACTTCCCTTTCCAATAACATTATAAAATTACTAAAATTTTGATGTTTTCTGTATATATTATACTTTGCTAGAGGTGAAAAAAGAAGGGACTATGGGTGCAGAAAAACAGAGAGACGGTTCTCCTGATTTTTCCAATGGAAGAAACAGGAGAACCGTCCCCGTGTTTCACATAAAAAAAACCGGCTTGGTCAGCCGGCATCAAGTTTGAGGGTTATTGGAGATCGGGTTTATTGATTTTCTCTTTTAAAGGTTCTGTGAGGGAATTAGGAGGAATGTTCGCAAGTGTTGTTTGGACCTATTTCCGCACATATTCTTTTGTGCTGGTGCTTGGTCGTGGAGGTTCGGCAATAAAGGAGTAGACACGATGGATTTGCTGTTCTTTGGAGGCGATTTCGAGCTGGTGGACACGCTTGGTGAGTTCATCGACCTTCTCATTGTTTTTTCCTACCATTTTGATCAGGCTGACCAGCAGCTTTTCGATGGTTTCGGTTTCGTTAGGCAAAAGGAAGCTCCTCTCTTTGCGGCGGCGGCGCTTGGGGAACAGGTTGCTGCTGGTTTGTTTCTCTGCTGCCCGCCGGTTTTGAGCTTAAGAATCTTACTCCCTCGGCTACGACTTCTGTCACATAGACTCGTTTGCCTTCCTGATTGTCATAATGACGTGTCTGGATTCGTCCCGTCACACCGAGCACAGAACCCTTTTTACAGTAATTCGAGGTATTTTCCGCTGTTTTGCCCCAGAGGATGCAGTGGACAAAATCTGCGTCGATTTCTCCGCTGGCATTCTTGTAGTGCCGGTTCACAGCCAGGGTAATGTTTGAAACTGCCTTGCCGTCCGGCGTCCACCTAAGGTCGGGGTCCTTTGTCAATCTGCCCACGAGCGTTACTTGATTGATCACCTTCTCATCTCCTTTCTCTGTTATATCAGTATAATAGTCCTATTCACTGAGGGAGTAAAATCGCGAAAATTGTTATTTCATCTTTAAAAATGACCTTGGAAGCAATGAATTGTCGTTCATAACTCAATTTTCACGATACACCATAGGCCCAAAATTGATTTTTAGCAATTCAGAAATTTTTTTTCGACAAACTGACTTCTTTTCGTTTTCGGGCTTTGCTATGTTATAATTTGGACAAGTATTTCGGGAGGTGGTTGACATGAAAACGTTTAAGTTGATTTCAATACAGCTTGCTGATGATGATGCTTTAGTGGATATCGAGATAGAAGACGGCCTGATTATCAATAAAGAGGATGAGAAAGGAACGTGGCTGGTTGAGGTTTTTACCGACCATAAATACATTCCTTACTTCCAGGATGCTTGCGACAACGACAAAGAAATCATCGTCCAAGTCGTCATCACCAAACGAGAGAACGATCCGGCTGCTTTCATCACAAAGGTTTGCTGTGTGAAAAAGCTGAAAAAGCACGCCAGCATCCTTCTAACAGGAAAGCTGACAAAGCCAAAGAGCGACTATCCGGAGAAGCTGCTGGAATATCTCCTAGACAAAGGATATACTGGTGAAGAATTGCTATCAGAGTTCAAGGATAAAATCATAACCAGGCCGCAGATCCTGCAGCCAAAGAAAGCTCCCGCTAATTAAGCTGGAGCTTTTTGTTCGCAAAAAAAGGACAGGAATCAAATCCTGCCCGTTTTCATATTAGCGATCCTGCTCGTCTTCATCCTGCATATCAAGGTTGTCCTCGACAGCATCTTCACCAGGCGTGTTGTCATCCTCCATCATATCGCCGTCATTATCTGTGTTGATGTCGTTATTCTCGCCGTTCATGTCGCCATTTTGGTCGGCAGGATTCTCAACATCCACATCATCATTCGGAGGCGGATCCTGGTCGTTCGCACAACCTGCAAGGAACATAGCCGATAGCAATGAGCCACCGATTAACATCAATAGCTTTTTCTTCATGAGTAAAAGCCCCTTTCAATTAGTAGGAATTTTTGAGACCTGTTGCACGGGTCTGCTGTTATGTTGCCCACCAATGAAAAAAACTTGCATAGTTTTTTGTCTTTTTTTGTTAAAAATAGAATCTAGGCCTAGGCCGGTGATTAAATTTGATTTTTATCATTATCAATTCGGAGAAACTGCCATTTATAAAGGTAAATCCTGCTGTACTCATAGCGATTTGACCAACTTGAAAAATTATTCTCTTAATCAGATAAGATAATTGCACGAACGATCGAGTTAATTACGCAATCGTAACCTCTAATTGCGTGATCAACATCCGTAATTGCACAGAAACTCTTCAGAATTGCACCGTTTCCCTAATAATGTAAAAAACAGGACTCAGACTACACACCTGAATCCTGCTTTTTTACGCAAGTTACCCGAATTACATCCCCGGATCCTGCATTTTACGCAAAAATTCGAATTACACTCCAAGCCCTGTTGCACAAAAAAACCCGGAATCCATCCGGGTCCTCCTTATTTTATCGCAAACGTAATCTCAGCTTCACAAGCAAGCTCTCCGTCAACAGTGGCAATAGCCTTCCCTTTGCCGATTGGCCCGCGGAGTTTGATCATTTCGACTTCCAACCGTAGCTGGTCGCCTGGTTTTACTTGTCTTTTAAAACGGCAGTTGTCAATGCCGGCGAAGAAGCCGATTTTGCCGCGGTTTTCTTCGAGCTTCAGGACGGCTACTGCTCCTACCTGTGCCAGTGCTTCAACGATCAATACGCCTGGCATAACAGGATAATCCGGGAAGTGGCCGTTAAAGAACTCTTCGTTCGCTGTCACATTTTTGATGCCGACTGCGCGCTTTCCTTCTTCAATTTCGAGAATTTTATCAACGAGCAGAAACGGGTAGCGGTGCGGGATGATTTCTTTGATTTGAGTGATATCCATCATAATTTAGTACCTCCTACTAATACTTACTAACCATTGTACTAAAAAACCCAAATAAAAAGGAAGGGAATTCTCCCTTCCTTGAAAAATTTATTCTTTTTCCACTAGATCCAAAATATGAGTCCAGGTCGATTTTTCAAATATATCTTTCGCTTTGCCGTTGCCCATGATGGCGTAACCGAACATGGCGCCGAGCACGATGCTTGCTGCTAAAAGGATGATGACAATGATAATCCGAAGCCAGATCGGAATAAGGCGAACCCGGATTCTTTTCTTTTTTTCGCGTGTTTTCTTCTTTTCCTTCTTCACTTCTTCACGCGTTGCTGCTTCTGAATTATTCTTGTTTAAAGCCATTTTGTTCTTCCCCTCTTAACGGATTCCGTTTACAAGCCCGAGCATCTGGTCAGCCAGCGTAATCGATTTTGCATGGAATTGATAACTGCGCTGCACATTGATTAAATCTGTCATTTCTTTGCTCATATCTACATTTGACTGCTCAAGGACTCCTTGCTGAATGGAAACCTGATTCCTTAATTGGCCGGTCAGGCTTGTCAGGATGTCGGCTTCTTGAACGCCAAGCTCATCCAGATTATCTGGCAATCCGAGTAAATTGCCGCCTTTTTGCTCCAAAAATTGCGGCTTCTCTACCAATACTACACCAAGATTGAATTCTTGGCTTGCCCCATTGTACATTTCTGCTGTAAAACGACCAGTCTCATCGATTTTAAAATTTTTCACATTCCCTGAAATCGTGATTGGCTGATTGTTTTCATCCAGAATCGCATGGCCGTCGCTGTTGACCAGCATCGTTTCATTTTCAGACAATGGCGTCAGGTAAAAAGCACCGTTCCGTGTCAGGCGCATCGCCGATGAGCCATCTTCATTCTGGACCATCACACGGTAAAATTGGCCTTCTGTCGTAAAAGCCGTATCAAGTGAGCGATCGGTTGTTTTCAGGCTGCCCTGTGATAGCACCAACTGCACCTGTCCGAGCCGCGCACCATTTCCCTGGCGGATATGAAAAGGTGTCATCCTGTTCTGCGGCTCAAGGGCATTATTCGGCTGGTTACGGTATTGCTGGACAAGCAGGTCGGTAAAAGAAGCTTCCCGGCGCTTGTACCCAGCCGTGTCGACATTCGCCAGGTTGTGGCCGATCATGTCCATCTGCTTTTGCAGCTGGGATAATGTATTTGTGGCGGTAATCATTGTTCTGTTCATATTTTATACCTCAATGTTATAAAATCCAAGAGTCTACAGCCTTCCGATTTCATTTGCCGCTTTCTCCATGCTCTTATCATACGCCTGAAGGATTTTCTGGTTGGCTTCAAAGGCACGGTACGCCGTCATCATATCGGTCATCGTTTTGCTTACATCCACGTTCGATTGCTCAAGGAATCCCTGCTGGGTCCTGAACTGCACGCCAGCTGCGCCAAAAGCGGTCGGCAGCGGTGCACCATCTTCCGTCCGGAACAGGCCATCGCCTTCTTTTACCATCCGGAGCGGATTGTTCGAATAAGCTACACCCAGTGTTGCTGTCTCGCCATTTTCACCCGTCAGGACGCCGCCTTCGTTTATTGTAAAGCGGTCGCTGGAAAGCTGGATCTGCTGTCCGGCAGAATTCAGCACATAATGGCCGCTGCCAGTCGTCAGGTAGCCCTGCGCATCAATCGTGAAATTCCCGTTCCTCGTATAACGAACTGTTCCATCTGTATTGCGGACCGTAAAAAAGACAGAACCGTTTTCAGGCATATTAACATCCAGTAAAGCCACATCCGTCTTCCTGCCCGTTTCGCGCAAGTCGCCCTGAATGAACTTCGGGATCGCTTCCTGCATATATACACCAGTATTGATGGTGCCGATTTCCTTATTGAAAGGAAGATTCAATCCATTTTCCGTTGGGACCTGCTGCTTGTCAAACCGCTGCAGAAGCATTTCCGGGAACGCCCTCATCGCGGACTGATCTGCTTTATAGCCTGGTGTATTGGCGTTCGACATATTGTTCGTCAGCATTTCCGTCCTCCGCTGCTGGGCAAGCATACCGGAAGCCACCGTGTAAAATCCTTTAAACATTCTTCCACCTCTATTTGAAAAATCCCTTTGGAATTTTTTCACTACTTTCTATTATAAGAAATATATCGGCAGGAAACATTAAAAATTTGCAGGAAAATGTAGGATTTTGGGTTTTATTCCAAAAAAATTGGGTAAAAAGTAAAAAAATCTGGAATCATGTGATTCCAGATTTACATTTTATTAAACGATTCTGCGGCGTCCAGCAATCTTATCGATGTTATCGAGCATGATTCCTGTTCCAATCGCCACGCAATCCATTGGGTTGTCGGCAATCAGTACAGGTACCTTCAATTCTTCCATCATCAGCTGGTCGATGCCGTGCAGCAACGCGCCGCCGCCTGTCAGGATGACACCGCGGTCGATGATGTCAGCTGATAATTCAGGTGGAGTTTTTTCAAGGACTGTTTTCGCAGCTTGAACGATGACTGCCACAGATTCCCTTAATGCCTTTTCGATTTCTTCGGAACGAACCGTAATCGTTCTTGGAAGACCGGAAACCATATCGCGGCCGCGGATTTCCATTTCTTCACTGCGGCTGCCTGGGAAGACAGTAGCAATTTGAATTTTAATGTTTTCAGCTGTGCGTTCACCGATCAACAGCTTGTATTCACGTTTGATATAATTCAGAATTTCAGCGTCAAATTTGTCGCCGGCCATTTTGATCGACTGTGACGTAACGATGTCGCCCATGGAAAGCACAGCAACGTCTGTCGTACCGCCACCGATGTCAACGACCATGTTCCCGCTTGGCTGGAAGATGTCCATGCCAGCGCCGATCGCCGCAACCTTTGGCTCTTCTTCAAGATAAACCTTCTTGCCGCCGCTCTTTTCCGCGGCTTCCTTGATCGCTTTTTGCTCAACGCTCGTGATGTTCGTTGGACAGCAGATCAGGATTCTTGGCTTGGATAAGAAGCCTTTAACGTTCAATTTATTGATAAAATGTTTTAGCATGGATTCAGTGACGTCAAAGTCAGCGATGACTCCATCCTTCAACGGGCGGATCGCGACGATATTGCCAGGTGTACGCCCAACCATTTTACGCGCTTCTTCCCCAACAGCTAAAACCCTGTTTGTGTTCTTGTCAATTGCTACCACAGACGGCTCATTCAATACAATTCCTCGGCCTTTTACATGAATCAACACATTGGCAGTACCAAGGTCAATCCCAATATCCCTAGCAAACATTCTACTTTTATCCTCCTTGACAAATAGCTGGCTGCGGCTGATCAAGCCTCGTTTTCTCAAGTTTCGTAATGTCTTATCTATGTACAATAGATCGCGATGTCCGAGAATACACAGACGCTGCCGCAATCTGCGAACCTTTCTTCTACCCTAATTGTTTATTTTATCACATTTGTCATAAATAAGTAACCAACAGACAATAAATTTGCCATGTTTTGCAGAAATTTGTCATATTCGCAAACAACTTTTTGTAAAATGGTAAAAATAGAGGCAAATATAGAACGGAGGAATAACATGGGTGTCTTAGCAGCAGCAGTAGTTGTCATCTTATTTATCTTTTACATCATCATCAAAAACCTCCGCGAATCCTCACGCAGAGGCGACGCACCAGACATCAGCAACCCATCCTCAGCACCCGACAGCATCGGAGATAAAGGCGACGATGCCGATGACGGAGATTGAAACAGAGGGACGGTTCTTGTGTTTTCTGAAACACAAGAACCGTCCCTCTGTTTTGATTATATTCCTCTTGCCTTCCAGGATAATGTTCTTTCTAATTCATCTACTTTAGAAGCTGTATGGTTTAGATAGTTGATTATATTCTTCAGTTCGTGGTCATATCCTACTCTGAAGTCGAGCATGGCGATGGAGATTTTATCATCGAGCTGGGCTAATTTTCTAAGTGAGTTGAGTCCGCTGTCGACACGGTCAATCCTTTGCTGGAGGCTGGAGAGCCTGGCAGCCACAGACCTTAGATGACCAGTGTTCACCTCAATCACCCCACTGTCTCCTCCACTGACAGATTTCCACCAACTTTTGAGGGCATCCGCTGTTCTGGATAAAAAACCACTCACCTGCTCTTTTACCATATTTTTAAATTCATTAATGCTAATAGCAAGCTTTACACCTTCTACTACCATTCTCGCAAAAAGTACATCCATTGTTTCTGTGACTTTTTCATATACCTTCTTACTGAATTGTTCCACAGCCATAAAGGCATAATCGCGCATCGTCATTGCTGCTGTAACTAGCAGTATGATTGCTGCAGCAGTCACGACCGTTTTAATCGTAACCATTCCAACCGTTAAAGCGGCTACCGGTGAAATAGCTGTTAATACAAGCGCACCCTTCATTAAGCCGTCCAGGTTCGCCCGACCGTTTATAAAGGCGAAGGTTGTATCGACGAACCCACCCAGCATTGAGTTAGGGAGCATTTGCAAACCTTGAGTAAGGTTTGCTACAAAGTGATTAGTGGGGTTTTTCAACTGGTACTCTTTTCTGATCAAGTTCCCGTCTTCATCTGCAGACATATGGCGAAGTGAATGACTGTCCGTAAGCTTTAATAAAGGGTCTAGGAGTCTCGTCTTCCAGTCAGATGTTTTCATATTGGTTTCAATAATTATAGGATCTGTAGGATTGAACATAATCGAGCTTACGAGGTCGTCTTCGTTTTGAAATTCGTAGATCCTCCCGCTCATCTCCGCAATTCTTTGATCGTTGGCATTTATGAATTCTCTATTGAATCCTGGAGCATTAAAAGTGCGCACTGTCCAAATTTTATCCCTGATGTCATCATTGGCTAAGAGGGATCCGGCTAGTGAGATGTTGCCTCCCAATGAATGACCTGTAACTGATAAAGAGCTATATTTGTCTCCTACTTTATTAAGGTATTGGATAGCTTCTGCTTGTTGGACTGTCTCGGCCTTATACAGTGTTGTTCCATTATTATCCCAGTCCGTGTTTAAATGCCGTGGATCATCCATCGCTTCACTACCTCGAAAAGCAATGACTGCTTCTCCCTGTTTAGGAACGAAGGTATAGGCCACAAAACCAGTAGAATTATTATTATTGGTATAGTTGTCAATTTTCCAGTCATTATATTTAGAAGTAGATTGTGTCAAACTAAGAACTGTTTCTTGATACTGCTTATAATCTTCTTCACTTCTAAAACGTTCTTTAACAGAGCCAGTATCTGTTTCTAACCTTTGTGAATGATAAGTTGCTAGCTGGCCAATAGTCAGCTTTCCATCAAGATAATCCCTTTCAAGCTGAGAATTTTTAGGGATATCCAGGTATGCCAGGTCTGCAAGAATCTTATGATCATTTTCAGTGATTGTTGAAGACATAATTCTCACCTATCTTTATCAATTTCGCTGCAGATTCGTCTTAATTTCTTCTAGCGATTGATCTTTTTTATACTCTGTAATAAAAACATATGAATCATTGAAGCTTCTTTCGTCACTGGAAAAATACTCAATAACTGATCCAAGTTCACTTCCAGCCTCAGCCTTTGCATATTCTGTTTTCATATTATTAAAAGTATCCGGTTTTACATAGTAAGCGGAAACTCCTCCGTATTTTACTCCCTCTTTTAAAAGTTCATCTGCCATCTGATCAATTAATTGCGCCTGTTTATCAATATCCACCGCTGTATCGGACTTTACAAAAACATCTAACATTACATCCATGTCGGGATTCAACTTAATATAATCTTCTATATTCAAAGTTTTATCATTTAAACTATTGTCTGGGAACAACAATCCTCTTGATGTAAAATGACTCTTAACCCAGACTTCTTTTCCAAATAAGGAGTTAGCCATTTCATTTGCAACTTCATCCATTTTTTCAGCCATAACCACATTCATGTATTTATCCCAAACCTCATTCAAATCCTTCGTGATCTCCACGTCAAACTCTTTCTCTGGCGCCGACTTTGGCGAAACAATAGCCTTCAGTGTATTGGTAGTCACGGTCCCATAGCCGCCGCCTATTTTTTTAACTGTGAACTCTTCGCCGTACTTCTCTTTTAGTGATTGCTCGATTTTTTCTACTGCGGCTTTGTCCTGATCTCCGCATGCTGATGCAAGAATCATTGAGAAAATACCCATAACTATAAGCACCACCTTCTGCATTTTTCTCATCTTCCCACTCCTAGACTATTAAACTTGGTATAGCTTGTGTTTTATCCTTTGGTATTTTCCGGAGAGTTGATGCAGCTTGGCTGAGCAGTTCTCTGCACCAATGCCTTTACATTTCCGCAAATCATCGGCTGCGAGTTGTAATTCCCTGGAGATCCTGTTCAACTCTGCGATGAGTTCATTCCTTTGTGCGGAAAAACTTTGTTTCATGTCATTCACATCCTTGCTATTAGGATAACCTTTATAAAGGAGAATCCAAAGAGCGAGTTTAATGCTCTTTGGATTCGTTTCCTATTATTCTTCCTCTACCTTTGTTCTTTTTCTGCGGACTAGGTATGTTGTGGCTGCGCCTATTAGTCCTAGGAGGCCGGCGATGGTTCCGCCGAGTAATGGTTTATTTTCGTAGAACTTTACCAGTGCTCCTTTTTCGACGATTTCGAATAGGATGACGGTTGTTTTTTCATTGCCTGCTTCGTCATACGCTGTTACTTCAATTTCGTATGGTTGAATTTTAGCTAATGTTGTTTTGATGACTTTATAGCCGTTTTCTTCGATCACATCGCCATCGAACATTTCTCCGTTGATCATAACGGATTTTAGTGTGTCCTTCGGGTTATCCAGACGGATGGAGATGTCAACTGGATCGTAGTATTTGCCCTTATTTTTCACACCTTCATAAACGACCTTAGGAGCTGTTTTGTCAATGATGAACTCGACGCTCAACTGTTGGATGTTGCCTGCTTTGTCCTTGACTTCGAAGAACATGACATGCTTGCCTTCTTCCTTGATCGGCTCCCCGGCTTCATACGGCTTGCCGTTAAGCAACATCGCGATGATGTCGTAGGAGCTCATGTCCTCAATCAAAAGCTGTGGCAGCAGGTCGGTGTTGAAGTACTTATTGGAAATCGGCTCTTTAAACTTAATAACCGGCGATGTTTTATCAATCGTAAACACAATTGTGCGTGATGAAACATTGTTCGCCAGGTCTGTTACGACCGCTTTTAAAATGTAATCCTGTTCGTATTCAAGCTTTGTTCCGTTCACAAACGGCTTGCCATTAAGCGTGACTGACGACTTGCTCTGGTCAAGATGGATATCAGAATACGTTACCTGCGGTGCGATATCTTTGTTGAAAAATCCATCAAGAACTCCTGTGATATTCAGCATCGGCTTTGTCGTATCAAGCGTGAAGCTGATTTCCAGGGTTGACTCATTTCCTGCCTTGTCGCGAGCGAGGACCTTGTAAATGTATTTCATTTCCCTTGCTGCCACAGGAATGTTTTTGCCGAGGTTTGCGCCATTGTTCAGAGTAGCGGAAATAATCATATCCTCCGCTTCATCCAGTGCAAACTCTGGTGTGAATACTTCATTGATGTATTCACCATTTTTGATAACCCGGTTTTGGCCTTTGAATTTCGGTGTGATGACAGGTTTCGTCTTGTCGATCGTGAATTTCATTGTCTTGCTGAAGCTGTTGCCAGCCTTGTCAGTCGCATCAACGACGATGTTATATTCCCCTTCAGCACTGAAGTTGTGGCGGAATGAAGCAAGATCACCATTCACTGAGAAACCGCCGGCGTTATAAGACGCGCCATTCCTGGTCACGTTGATCTTATTGATATCCAGGTTGATATCCTTGATTGTGACGTTAACTGGTTTATCAACATTGTAATAGGCATTATTCTCCACACCCGTGATGTCGATGGCTGGCTTCACCGTATCCACAGTGAATGTCATTCTCTTCGAAATCGGGCCATTCCCAGCTTTGTCCTGGGCTTGTGCCATGATTGTGTATAAGCCATCACGGTTAAAATTGTAGCCCAGCTTTGACAGCTTGCTGGTGTTTTTCCAGGTGCCGATGCTGAATGGGGCACCGTCCTTCGTTGCAGAAATGCTGACATTATTAGTGTCGTAATTCAGCTCGTCAACCGAGATGGTTACGTTTTTACCTTCAGGATTGAAGGAGTTGTTCTCGACCCCATCAATGTTTACGACTGGATTGGTCTTGTCGATGATGAACGAGAGTTGTTCATGTTTCTTTGTATTGCCTGCTTTATCTGTTGATTTCAGGTTGATTACGTACTGACCTTCCTCAAAGAAAGTATAGCTGTTTACAGCCACTGTTTTTGAATCCGCAAGCAGCTTCAATTGGCCAACATTAAACGGCTTGCCATTTTTCTCAACCTTCAGCTCTGTGTTTGAAAGATTGATATTTCGGTCTTCAACCTTCATTTTGACGAGCATGTTTTTTCTATAGTTGAGACCATCTTCAATTTCTGTCACAAGGTCTACTTTTGGCTCTGTCTTATCAATCGTGAACTTGAGCGTTTTCGCCTCAGCGGGGTTGCCGGCTGCATCTTCTGATTTGACGATGATCTCATAGTCGCCATCCGCTTCAAACTTATGCTTAATCATCGTTTCTTGATCAACGTTTTCCCACTTAACCGGGTATTTTACTTTATCCCCATCCACTTTGAATTGAATTTCCACTTTATTATTTTCAAAGTTGCGTTCGTTAACCTGGATTTTGATCTCCCGGTCTTTGTTATTGTAGGAATTATGTTCAGCGCCGGTAATTTTAATTTTCGGCTGAGTATCGTCAACAGTGAATGTCTTTTTCATGGTTGACTGGTTCCCTGCTTTATCTGTTGCAACTACGGTAAATTCATAGTCTCCGTCGCCTTTGAATGGATAGCTATTTGTAGTTTTCTCACCTTTATCAGTCCAGGCAAGATCTTTTCTCTCTCCGCCATTCACCTTGTAATAGACGTCTACTTTCATGAATTCATGGTTGTGCTCATCAATCTCGACGTTGATTGAGTTTCCGCCTTTTACAAAGTCCCCTTCTTTTATGCCGGTAAAAGCAAGCTCAGGATTGGTTTTATCAATCGTGAAGTTGATTGGCTTGATGGCATAGCTATTCCCCTTTTTGTCATAGCCTTCGAATTCTAGCTTGTAGTCTCCTTCATCTTCAAAGGAAAGTACCTGATAGGCTGTCTTCAGTCTGCCTTTATCTTCTTTTGACCATTTGTCATATTCAATAATTGTTCCGTCTTCTTTCGTGACTTTTAAAAGCGACTTGCGCAGATCAAGGGTCAGGTCCTCGATGATGAAGGTCGCATCCTTCAACCCTGGATAATGGCCATTTTGGGAAAGATTTTTCACCGTCAACTTAGGCTCATCCTGGTCGATCGTGAAAAAGATTGGCAAAGCATTCACAGGACTATTTGTTGCTTTGTCCTGGATGTCAAAACGGATTTCATAGTTTCCGTCCACATCGTAGCTATACTTATAAAGTGCGCCTTCGATGTCGCCGTCTTTAATCTTCTCGATGACCGGTTTAGCCTCTAGGTCCTGACCATCACGCAAGACAGTGATTTTAGTGTTGTCAAAATCAAAGTTCTTGTCAGTCACCTTGATGGTGAACTCCTGTTTTCCACCATACTCTTCACTTTCATTCAGGTCCTGAATCTCCAGCACTGGAGGTGTTTGGTCAATGGTAAAAGTGAATGGACCTTTAGAGCTCGAGTTGTTGAATAAATCATTTGCTGTTGCTTCAACACTGTATTGGCCATCATCTTTAAAAATATGCTTAGTATGAGCTGTGAATAAAAATTGAGTGAATGGATTGTGTTCAACCTTTACTCCATCCTTTTTTATCGTTAAAGACTTATCAATCAGGGTTAAATCCGTGACGTAGAAATCTATTTGCGTATCCTTGTTGAAATACTTGCCCTCGAGCTGTTCATTCTCAAGACTTCCCGTCTTCATGGAGATGACCGGGCCTGATTCTTTATCGACCTTAAACTTAGTAGTCTCGGTCACTTCATTGCCAGCTTTGTCGATAGCATTTGCCTGAATCGTATATTCCCCTTCTTCAGACGCTGTGAATGTTGTTTTTCCATTTCTAGACCTTGTTGAGACGTCCTTTTCTTCCTCATTAGGATACTGCAAAGTCACCGTTACATTGGAGGATTGTATGTTATCCTCATCCAATTCAATCTCTACTTCCATGTTCTCATTCTTTTGCAAGCTATAGGCCTTATCATTCTCGACGTTATAAGTGAATTTCGGCTTTGTGTTGTCGACTACAAAAGAATATGAGACAGGGTCATGAAGCTTTCCGTTTTTATGGTGGTCCTTTACTGTTACGAAGACCTGATAACTTCCGTCTGGGTCAACCGTGCCGTCTTTTGTTAAATCATATTGATATGTTTCCGTAGTCCTTTTTTTCGTCTCCATTAGGCCTTCGAAAAACTGCTTACCATCTTTTTCAATGACAAGCGTTGCCTCCCCAATCAGAATCTCACTATCCACTTTGACGCCAATTCGCTGTGCAATTGCATAATCCTTGATGGCTTTTCCTCCATCAGTCATGTTCAACACAGATACTTTTGGTTCATTCCCTGGCTTTGATACTGTCAAATGGAAGGTTTCGGATACTTCGTTTCCTGCTTTGTCCGTTGCTGCAATAGTAACTTCATAATTGCCGTTTTCTTTAAAAAGCAGGTCCTTCGTATACTTTCCATTTTCAGCAGCATCTGCAGTGAATACTTCTGCCGCTTCATCATTCTTTTTCTTGTAAATCTTTATAGAGTTCGGTGCGAGGTTAGCTTCATTTACTTCTGCCGTTAACGTAACATCTTTTGTGTAAAAATTATCATTAACGAGGCCATCAGGACCTTTTAACTCTGCTGTTGGTTTTGTAATGTCACGATGTACGGTAAATGAAGTTGCCGATGCAGGGTTCTGCCATTTTTCCAGTTGCTTTACGTCAACATCGATTTTCACAGCTCCATCAGCACTCAGCGGGAAAGCAACATTGTACACTCCTGTAAAAGCTTCACCTGTTCCTTGCGGAGATACTGCTATTTCCCCTACAGGATTTCCTTCTAGTTCTGCCGTTACAGTAAGAGGGTTATCCTCAGCGGGATTAATAACAGTCTCTTCCTTGATTCTCCCATAATCATCTTCTAAATCGACAACAAAGGAAATGTTCTCTTTGTTAGTCCATATCTCACCTGGCTGGGATTTCATCTCCCACCGTTGGTCTTCAAAAGAAATATACCTTTTTGGATCAGTCTGCTCCGATAGAACTTTCCCATTTAAAATTAAAACTGAAGAGATTAGCACCAGCAAAATCGGAAGAACGACTGGCCACTTTTTGCGGACTTTTTTCTTTTTCCTTGGTTCAAGCATCTCTAAATTCTCCTTTTAGATTATGGTATTTGAGTGGACAATCATGATATCCACTTGTTTCTGGAATCGCGGTTCCTCTTCTGTCAGCAAAGTTGTTTCGTCCATGTCGTCCAATAGTGTCGTTTCATCCGCGTCTGCTGTCAGGACGGTTGTCTCATTCCAGTCTGATAGAATCGTAGTTTCAGTTGGTGCGTCAGCTAGCAGAGTGGTGCCGCTTAATTGTCGTGCGGCTGAGGCTGCTGCCTGGCGAAGACTCTCAGCCGTTTGGCCGCCATCATTGAGAAGCGCTGTCGGATCGAGTTCTCCCTCGTTAAGGAAGGCTGTCTGTTTAAAGCTTTCCTGGCTGAGGAGCGCGGTTGGAGCCACGGAATCATGGTTCAACAGTGCAGTCGAAGCGACCGGACCACTCGCCATTTTTTCAGTAGGCTCCACATATTCGCCAACCGCCACTTCCTTCTCGACGTTTTTACGGACATGGATTTCCTTCGTAATCGGCTTAGTGACTGTATCCTCAGCCTTGCTCCTCTTCCTCGCCTTCCTGCCAGCACCAGGAAAATTCCGGCCAGTCAGATCAGTAAGAACCTGAGCAATATTAAGCCTCACATAAGCAAGGATCGCCAGCGTAATGCAAATCAACGCACCCGCCAGCCCCCCATAAAACATAATCTGGTATGCCAATCTATTCACAGCCTTCCTTTAAAACACGAGGACGGTTCTTGTGTTTTCGCTTTTTCGCACGGGAGTAACGTCTCTCTGCTTCACTCCAGTTTTCCAAAATCAGGATAACTGTCCCCCTGTTTTCCTCTGTTTTTCCAAAATCAGGAGAACCGTCCCCCTGTTTCAGGGCCCTTGTGGTCAGAGTATATTCAGGTTTTCCATGCGTCGGGTGAGTTTTTTGTATGCTTCGTCTTCTTTGGCGCCTGGGAGGGTGCCTGCTTTTTCGTAGATTTTTTTGGCTTCGGTGTAGTTTCGTTTGCCTTCTTCTTTGTTATGTTCGATGTCGAGGAGCAGGTTGCCTAGTTTTACGTGGGCATTGATGCTCTCGGGATACTTAGCCAGCGTTCTTTTGAAGTGCTCTGCGGAACGGGAGAATTCGCCCATTTCCTGGTAGATGACGCCGATTTTGACGTTGACGTCTTCCTGGTCGGCGACGTTCAGGTCAAGCAGGTTGTTATAGTGCTCGATTGCCTGTTCGAAATCTTCGCGGGCGCTCGCCTTGTCCTCGGAGTTTACTCCGCGGCTGTAAAATGCCTGCGCCAGCTTCTGTTCGAATTCCATTTCGTACTTAAATTGCAGCTGCTCATCTTCGAGTTTGGCCAGAAGCTCCTTCGCTTTCTGGACAATCTCGATCGCCTGGGTGTTCGAATCTGGGATTTGGCTTTTATAAGAAATGTAGATATTCGCAAGAGAATTATAGTTATCGATTTTTTTGCTGTCGTTCGCCAGACCGTCATTGTACTGGTGGAACTGCTGAAGGTCGCTGGCAAACTGCGTATAGTCAATGTTCAGGCTGCTCATAGTGGTGGAAAGCGCCTTGTAGTACTGCGCGTCCGGCCGTTCTTTTTCATCAACCTGCTGGAAGTATTTCAGTGCATTGTTGTAGTCCCTTTTTACATCGAAATAGGTCATACCCATTTTGAAAAGGACATCGTTACTCTTGTGGACTCCGCCGTATTTGTCCTGTATGTATGATTCCAGCTTGGCGAGCCCCTCATCTGTCTGGTTTCGATTAATATATAAATCAAGCAAATTGATGTAGGCCTCCGGGCTCTCTTTGTCAACGCGGGTGGCACTTTCGAGAAGCTTGATCGCCTCGGTCTGCTCACCATCCATCAGCGCAATGCTCGCCTGATTCACAAGATTCATATAATCCTGGAATTGCTCGTTCTTCATGCCTTTATAGCCAAGTGCAGATGTCGTGGAGAACGCCAGGAACAGCACCGCCGGTACCACGAACATCGCCAGCTTTTTGATGAGCATGTTCTTGTAGCCCTTCGTCAGCCTGTTGATGTTCTCCAGGTCATAGCTGAGCTCCTCGCAGTTCTGATAGCGGTTTGCCGGCTCGGACTGCGTGCATTTTTTTAGAATATGTTCCAGACCTTCCGGGAGCGATGAGTCCCACTCGCGGATCGGCCGGATTTCAAACGGCGGTTCGCTCAGACTTTTCCCGGTGACAAGATGGTACAGCGTGATGCCCAAACTATAAATATCCGTTTTCGCATCCGTCTGCCGGCCGGAAATCTGCTCCGGAGCGGCGTACCCTTTCGTCCCCAGGTTCGTCGTATCGGATAGATTCTCGGTTTTAAATTCACGTGCGATTCCGAAGTCAATCAGCTTGATTTTACCCTCCGGTGTGAGCATGACGTTGTCCGGCTTCATGTCGCGGTAGATGATCGGGTACGGCTTGCGGGTGTGCAGGTATCCGAGCACATCGCTCAGCTGCTTCGCCCACTCGATGGCCTCTGCAGCCGGAATTTTTCCTTCGCGCTTGAGACGTTCCTTGAGCGACTCGCCTTCGATATAATCCATCACCACGTAGATATCGCCCTCGGACTCGATGATGTCATAAATTTTCGGCAGCGAGCCGTGGTCTAGCTTCTTCAGCATGTTCGCCTCGACGACCAGGCTGTTGATCAACAGCTCATTGTTGCTGTTGCTGCGCTTGCGGATATCCTTAACCACAAGCGACTTGTTCAGCCGGTTGTCCATCGCCAGGTAGACAACACTCATCCCGCCGCGCCCAATCTCCTTCAATATTTCATATCGATCATCAATAATCGTGCCAATCTGTATCAAGGCCATTCCTCCCAAACACGGGGACGGTTCTTCTGTTTTAAATCCGGTCTTGTTAAAACACGAGAACCGTCCCTGTGTTTCATATTACTTTTGCCAGCAGGACTGAGATGTTGTCTGTTTCCTGGCGGTTTTTTGCGAGTTCGACGAGTTGTTCTAGTTTGTTTTTCATGGTTGTTTCTTCTGTAAAATGGAGCGGGTTGAGGTGTGTGTGCATTTCTTGGTCGGTGATTTCATGGTAAAAGCCGTCTGTGCAGAGCATGTACATGGTTCCTTGTTGCACTTCGCCTTTGGTGATGACGACTTTGATGTCTTTTGTTGCACCGACGCATTGGAGCAATACATTGCGGCGCGGGTCGATTCTTGCCTGTTCGGCGGTGATATTGCCGCGCTGCAGCTCGCGTTCGACGAGTGTCTGGTCTTCGGTCAATTTTACAAACTGGTCATGGATGCTGTATGCCCGGCTGTCGCCGATCTGTAGAATGAAATACTGTTTGTACAGGATGAGCAATGCCGTGATGGTCGTGCCGAGCTTTATTTTTGAAGATTCCCCGTATTGAAGGATCTTTGTGTTCAGTTCCCGGACACGGTCCTCAAGCTTTGAGGGAATCTCTTTTTCAAAATTGGCCAATTCCAGCAGCTCCGGAAGTTCATTGTCGAACCAGTCTGACATCCCCCTGATTACCGTCGCGCTTGCCAGCTCCCCGTGCGAAAGGCCGCCCATGCCATCACAGATGATGAACAGGCCGACTTCCCCCTCAGGTGTCTTCGCCGACTTCAACAGCAGTCCGTCCTGGTTCGTTTTCTTCTTGATTCCAATGTCCGTATGGTATGCCACTTGAAATGCCATCTCTGGTACCCCCAATTATTCTACGTCTTTAATAGAGCCTAAAAATGTACTCCTCGTTTGCTAGTTTGATCCTGTCCTCGTGCTTGATTTTGACTCTTTCCTTCGGAGACACCTTGACGCCGTTGACGAAACTGCCATTAGTCGAATGATTGTCCTCGAAGAAATACTCTCCGTTCGTGGAGATTACATGCGCGTGTACACGCCCTATTACTTTATTTTCTGAAGCAAAATCCGCCCGCATCGGATCGCGACCAATTTTGAAAAAGTCCTTAGCAATCGTGATCTTTTCACTTTTAGCGACTGCCATCAGGAATGGTTTCCTTGTGGAGTGCCCAAGGGTTGTCGTGCCCTCATCTTCGTCCGCATCGGGAACGACTCCAAGCACCGTCGTGCCCTCGTGCTCTGGTTCCTGTTGAGCCAGTGCCGGCTGGATATTGATCGATGTGCCACCGCCCAATTTTGATGCCTCTTTTAGCAAAGCGTGATTCTCGCCAAGCTCCGCCCGGGTGATCCGCTTGTAATTGACCTCTTCCTCGATCTCAAGCTTGCGGCCCGTTTTGACATCCTTCTTCTGGCTCGTGTATTCGGAGGTGAGGACACCGTTATCCACACTCGTTTTCACTGAATGAACCTCGCTGCCCGGGCTGTAAAAATTCGGGTTGATCGCCGGGATTTCGAGTTCTGATGATTCCAGTTCACTCTCTGCCGCAGCAGCTGCCTCGTGCTTCATCGGAACTTTATAAGGCTTGCGCGTGATCGTTTCCTCCCCGGCCAGTTCATTCAATTTTTCGAGGAGATTTTCTGGTGTGACGTCCTCTTTTTCGACCAAAAAATTATGGAGTTTGATGAAAAATAACGCATCATCGGTTTCATCAAAAGGAGCCGCAAGCATCAGTTCACGGAGGAACTCTCTAAGTGATACCTTTTCAAAAATATTATTTTTTACAGGGAGGTAGATAAAAACTAATCTGTTTGAAAAATTATCAATAAAGATGTCGCGCTGGCTGAACACGAAATTTTCGAGATCCAGGCCGATTTCCTGCGCATCTGCCAGTGTTTCCGCAATGTTCAGGAAGCTATTGTACAGCTGCTCCTTCGTCGCTGGCGTGGAATTCAGCATCTCCAGCGTATGGTCGGAAATCATGTCATAGCGAAGAAAGCAATTGTCGCCCTCTAAAATCGCTGCACACGGCAGGATCCCCGCGATGCGGCTCGTACGCAGCAGCTCCACCTGGCCGCCATCGATGTCCATCTTGCTGCCAGCATGATAATAAAGGAATTTCGAGATTCCGTAGCTTTCCAATTTAAATTCCACCTGTTTGATCATTGCGCTTCGACTCCAATTTTGAATTTATGTATGGTGTTGGTTCACCGAACCTCTTTTTTGGGGGACAAAATGACTTTTTTTGCCGTGGAAGAACTTTTATCTCCAGTTGAGAAGATTTTATCTCCAGTTAGAGAACTTTTATCTCCAGTTGAGAAGATTTTATCTCCAGTTGGAGCCCCTTTATCTCCAGTTGAAGAACTTTCATTTCCAGATGAGACCGTTTTACCCCTGGCTGAATCCACTTCATTCACACAATCGCATCGAGCCCCAACCAGGTATTTTCTTCTTTTTTTACAGAAGGGCAAACTGCACGCGCGGCTTGCCCCTTACCCTTGTAAAAAGTGATTACTTGAAAGAGCTTGCGTTATTGTTGATTGTAGTTTCTGCGGTGTTGTAGTTTGTGACAGTGTTATCCAAGAATTTGGCGTAGCTGTCGACGACCTGGCGATATTCTTCAAATCGTGGTGCCAGTGAATTGAAGTTGCCGCGGATTGTGTTGGAAGCGTCAGAGTTCCATGCCGACGAAAGTGCGTTCATGTCCTTCTTGATTTCTTCTAATCTAGTGGATAATTGCTGGTTCAGGTTGCGGATTTGGCCCGCGGTTTTGCTAACCTCGCCAAGCGAGATTTTGATTCCATCTCCTGCCAATGTATTTCACCTCCTGCGTTATGTTAAGGATTAGTTGCTCAATCTCTTAGCCTGGTTAATGACTTCGCTTTGCGTATCGCGGTATGTCTTCGCGCTCATTTTCAGGAACTCAGAGTATTGTCGCATCAACTGAGTCATCTTCTGGAAGTCATCCATGAAGCCTTTGATTTGTGCAGTGTAAGCCTGGTTATCAGCACCCTGCCAAGCTGCAGCCATGCCTTCGACTTCGCTGAAAAGAGCCTTGTAGGTTCTTTCGTAGTCAGCTGCCTGCTGGTCAATTTTGTTTGCAGTTGTCTCAAGCTTCGCTGGTTCAACTGTGATTGATCTCGCCATGTTTTTCACCTCCCTTCAAGTCATTTTAATAGAGTTATATTCTTCGTAACTTGTAGCTTACATAGCGGTATTTTTCCGCTGAGCGGCGCAGGCCTGAAGCTGCTTTTACCGAACCGATTCCTTTGAACTCATGGGTGAGACCATTCGAGATATCCTCTAGCTCCCGGGCGATGGCATTGGCTTCTGCCGCAATTCTGTTAATCTTGCTTCTCACTTTCGGGTCCATGTTTTACCCCCTGATTGAACCGGCTTTTCCGGCGAGATACGTTTCGTTCCTCTGTAAAAGCTCCGCCGTCCGGTTCAGATAATTGATGCTTTCCGGGATCCGTACATCGAACGAGGAGGCGATATCCGCCGCGAGGACCTCATCAAGCCCCAAAACACCCGCTTCCCAGTACAGGTCATCAATCATGTCGTTCATTTGAGCGACACGCTTCTGCACGGCACGGAGCCTGTTGGCGTAATAGAAAAGCCTCGGGATGTTCACTTTAATGTAGGGCTCGACTGGGAAATTGTTGCCGTTCATTGAATTAATAAACTTAGTAACACTTATAGCTGTTTTAACTGCAACGCCAACCAGGAAGGATTTTACCTTTGATTCAATGTCTTTTGATAACTGCTGTATTTTCCCAATCAGTTTCCCAGTTTGATTTGCTATATATTTCGCATCCTCGATTCTTCCCTTCACATTCTCAACCAGGATACTCATGATAGCATTTGAAACTACGTATTGAGTTTTGTATGCTAAGGCTGGCCCTGATTGTGAAGTGCCATAAATCAAGTCTGAGACTTCTTTATTGGCATAATATCTGGCAAAGGAGCCTCCTCCATGCCAATTTTCGAACTCTCCGAATTCATTGAAACCAGCACTAGTTAATTCATGAGGATATATTGGATTCTTAATGCTAAAAGGCTCTATAGTTTCGACAGTCTTTTTCACGTAAGGTGCATATCCAAGCTGCGATACAACATCATTTTCATAGACTATAAAATCATGCCTATTACTCATCAATTCTTTCTTTTGCTCATCTGTCAAGTCCCACCAATAAATAGGGGCACCATTTACAACATAAGCTTTGGTGTTGTCATCTAGATTATTTACAAATACCGTCTGAGTTATATTCCCGCCTTTTGAATGCCCCATTAACAATCTTTCACCTTGTACAGCAGCTAAATGCTTTTCGTAAAAAGCATTCGCTTCTTTATGTTGGTTAATCGAAATGCCCATTGCTGCTTCAATATTGGATATCCAGTCAGACAGAAAGTGATCTGGACGGTATATTGGTTCACTTCCTCTAAAGACAGCCGTACCATTCCCTTGATTATCTTCAAAGGCATACCCTACAAAACCAGAATTTGATTTCAGGCCAAACAAATTGGATAAACTCGGATTATTGTTTTCATAACCAGTTAATTTAAGACTTGATAAATTATTATTCGGATTGCCTAAGTAACTTTTAATTTCCTCAACAGTCTCATTCTTATCATTGCCTGCAGTCATTTCAATTTGACTAATAATTCTCTTTAATTCCGGTGGATTCTTTGGATCAATAGTAAAATCTTTAGGTAAATCCAAGTATGACAAGCGCAATAGTAAATTCTTTTCATAATCAGTTAATTTACTTATTGCTCCTCATATACCTCGTAATATCCACTCATATCCCCTGGTTTACTTATTTGAAAGCTATCGTTTACAACTACAGCTCCATATACGCCCTTTAAATTAGACCATGGAGTATTGTTCACATTGGAAGTCCTAATATAGTCATCGCTATTCATGGAGTTTTCTACAAACCCGACTGAGAGTGTATAAAAATCTGTATTTAAGCTCTTTAACTTCTGGTACAAATTGAATAATCCTTCATTGTAGGTCTTAATGTCCGGTTGTCCAGAGGTTTTTATGGCAGCAACCAGTACAACTTCAGCTTCCTTATTAATATTTCTTAGGTAATCATATATGGAAGTATCCATCATACCCTCATTGTATTTACTATCTGCTATACGTAGATAAAACTTAAAGTCGCTAACATCAGGGATTTGTTTTTTCACTTCCTGCTCCATAGTCTTTTCCAGCTCTTCTCCCCATTTAGCCAGTACATAAGTATCGTATATTTCCCCCTCACTGTTCTTGCTTTCACCCGCTACGAATATTTGCTCAGGGTTCCCCTCTGGATAGGCAAAAATCTTGTCTTTTCCAGAAGTAGAGGGGAATAGCGCACTTGCTTTATCCACATCTTCTACTTCAAACTTCTCACCATACTTCTCTTCTAAATGCTCCATTACCTTACTCTCTGAACTCATACACCCCGCACCTCCCATAGACATGAATAAAATTACCGCAGTCAGCTTGATCCACTTCTTCAAGTTCTCCACACCTTCCATTTTAAAAACAGGGACAGTGCGGTTTTTTTAACCGTCCCCTTGGACTTACGTTTAAAAACTATGTGACGATAACAGTCCCTATTTGCCCATTTCATTATTCTCTATGGATTCATAATGTTTCGGGACATCGTCTGGACTCTTTATAATCAATGAAGGATTAGCATCTGCACCAGGATTCTCACCATCGAATTGGTTGTCAATATTCACCTCACCGTATACCTTTGCTTTTAAATTTGTCCAAGCAATATTATTTACTAGTGAAGTTCGAACATAATCAGAGACATCTTCTCCAACAAATCCTATTGAAACAGTGTATCTCTCTGAGCCAACACCCTTCATTAACTTGAATAAGTTATAAATACTTTCTTTATATGTACTAAGGTCTGGTTTATAAGCTGTGTTGATTCCTGCAACCAGAACAACCGAGAAATCTTTGTCACTCTCTTCTAAATAATTCTCAAATGACATATTAACCATTGATTTATCATATTTATCTGGCGCAATTCGTAATAGTACTTTGTATGGCGTCCCCGGCGGCAGTTCCTTCTCGATTTGACCAGCTAGCTTTGCTTTCAAATCTTCAGCCCACTTAGCTAGGACATAATTATCATTCACAACTTCCTTGTCATCTTTATCCTCTTGAGCCAGGAAAACTACCTCCGGATTTCCTTCCGGATGAACCGTCAGCCGATCCTTCCCGTACATCTGGGCAAAAATCTTGCTGCCTTCCTTCACGCCCTCGACAGTAAATTTCTGGTTATACTTCTCTTCCAATTTTGCAAGAACCTTACTCTCCGAACTCATACACCCCGCACATCCCATAGTCACGAATAAAGTTGCCGCAATCAACATGATACATTTTTTCACTTTCCACACCTCCATACTAAAAACAGGAACGGTTCGGTTTATAAAACCGTCCCCCATGGTCTTTTGTTGCAGTCCTGCGAAACACAAGAAACGTCCATATGTCCCACACCGTTTTCCAAAAACAGGAGAACCGT
Organism: Mesobacillus subterraneus; assembly: GCF_003937825.1. Lineage (GTDB taxonomy): Bacteria > Bacillota > Bacilli > Bacillales > Cytobacillaceae > Mesobacillus > Mesobacillus subterraneus. The sequence goes on from NZ_RSFW01000013.1 coordinate 195,373, forward strand.
CCCCCTGTTTCACAAGAACCGCCCCTCTGCACCTAAATCAACATCAGCTTGGCGCCGTTCATGAGCCCGGTTTCTTCTACGGTTTGGTTGATGTTGAGGATGGTGCCGGTTTTGCGGTCGCATAGGATGGTGTCGTGTGTTGCTGTGAAGTATCCTTGTGATAGTTCGGTCATGGTGCCGGCGAGCAGGTGGACGACTTCGTGCAGTTTGCTTTCGAGCGGCAGGAAGACGTCGTATGATTTTTCGGAGGCGGGGATGAAGACTTCGACGAGTACTTTATCCATGGTACGCTACCTCCTCTTGCTGGCTTTCGACTGACGTTAACAGCTTCACGAGTGTTGCTTTTCCTTTTTTGACGACGTAGCCGAATCCTGGCGGGATTTCCTGGTACATATCGTTTGTGACTTTGCCGAGCTTCATGACGTACTGGTCGGTGATGCCGTTGCCTGCCCAGATGAAATCGCTTAGCGATACGTTCTGCTTGAACCAGGCTTCGAAGGAAACCGAACTCAGTTTATCGGCGCTGTCGGAGATGATCAGGTTGACATTGAGGCCATTTCCTTTTTCAAGGAAAACCTTGAGTTTATCCTGGCCATCCGGCGACAGGTACATCATCACATCGGTGAAGGAATCGATGATGCAGGTGATGTTGCCGAATACCGGCGGCTGTCCGCCTGCTTCGATCGCATCCTTCGTTGTATTGTTGCGGTGAACGAGCGTGTTGAACAGGTAGACGATTGTGTCTTCGAGTTGAGATGGCTCGTAAATATACTTGTAATCCTGCGTGCGGCCGGCCGCGAAGTGCTCGTTAGGATCGATGACGATCAGCTCCCTGCCTTCGGTAGCGGCAAACATTTCAGCCACTCCCTGCATGAAGCCGGAGCACTGGTCATTCTGAAGCGCAGTGACGACATTGACGTAGGAGCCAAGGAAATCGAAATGCGAAACCTTCAGCGAGTTTTTCTCAATGCCGACCGGCACTTTGTTGCTGTTCATATTCCTCGCCTCATCACGCAGATAGTTCAGGTCTACTTTTTCCGGAAGGATCGGCACACGCATTGCGGCCGGCCCCGTCCATGCTTCCCGCTGGCCTTTGCAGTAATCGTTGATGAAGGCGTACATATTGTCTATATCGCTTGTGATATGGGCAGTCTGGAACTCATATGTGGCATCGGTTTTATAAATGCCGCGGCCCTTCGATTTCGATGGATAGACTCCATCGGTATTTCCAAGCACGCCCGAGTATTCGCTCTGGTCATTCAGCTGGAGCACATACATTTGCTTGAAGTTCTGCAGCAGCCTGTAGCGGATCGCCCCCGTGTTTATTGATGTTACGATGAAGTAAATACCATATTTCAATCCTTCACGCGTCAGGAAGGAGACACCCTCCTCGAGGTCCTCGAACATTTCAGAGAACGCCGCGTAATTGTGGATTGCGACCATGATCGATGGCAGTGTTTCCCCTGACATCTGGTTGTAGGTGATAAAATCGCCGCCGTAATTCGCAAGCAGCTTTTTCCTGCGCTCGATCTCGCTTGTCAGCATCTTGAACAGATTGTGGATCTTCTCGCTTTCGTGCGACAGCATCACATCACCAACATGCGGCGCTTCACGGAACCAGGTCATCGTTTCCGAGCCGAAGTCAAGCAGGTAAAAATTCACTTCGTTTGGCGTGTGCTCTTCCATTAGCGAGTATAGCATCGTTGTCAGGAAGGTTGTTTTTCCGCTGCCCGCAATGCCGTAAATGACCGAATTGCCCTCTTGAGTAATCGGCATTCGCATGACCATCTGCCTCTGGTTCGCCGGATCATCGTATTCCCCTATGATTGGGTTCAGCTCGAAGCTCTGTTGATCCACTCTGTATTTCTTCTTCAGCTGATCTACATAAATCAATTCTCGGATAGGCTCCAGCCATAGCTGGCGGACCTTGATATTCTCCTGCTGGGCCATTTTCGCCAGATATTCTGTAATCTGATCGATTTGCTTCGGCGGATTCTTGATTGCCGACTTACGCTTGTCGATGCGGGCATTTTTAATGACGCGCCCGAGATCATCGATAACAACGACGCTGTCATCCTTATGTTTTTCGACCTTGTCGGATGGATAGTACGGCGCGCCCGCCCAAGCGGACTGGCCCATCTCGAACAATTCATTGAAGCCGACCTGGAGGTAGAAACGTCCGGTTTGCTTCAGTTCCGCGGCATCAGGACGCTTGATGACCTCCATGCTGTCCGCTTTTTCCTGCACCTTCAAGCTGATGCGGAATTTACTGTTGCTCCAAATCTGGTCGTCTACTACACCAGAAGGCTTTTGTGTCGCCAGGATCAAGTGAACACCAAGACTTCGGCCGATTCGCGCGGCGCTGACTAGCTGGTCCATGAACTCAGGCTGCTGTGCCTTCAGCTCTGCAAACTCGTCGGAAATGATGAACAGATGCTGTAATGGCTCTTTCACCATGCCTTCACGATACAGTTTTTGATATTTATAGATGTCGATATTACTCTGGTCAACCTTACGGCTCGTTTCGCTAAAAATGGCCTGGCGGCGCTTCAGTTCACTCTGGATCGAGATCAGCGAGCGGTTCACCGCGGCTCCGTCAAGGTTGGTGATCGCACCGGCAAGATGCGGCAGTTCCTCGAACGCATTCGCCATGCCGCCGCCCTTGTAATCAATCAGGATGAACGCGACTTCGTCCGGATGGTAATTGACCGCAAGCGATAAAATGAACGTCATGATAAATTCACTTTTACCGGAACCGGTCATCCCTGCGACCAGACCGTGAGGCCCGTGGTATTTCTCATGCAGATCAAGCATGAATGACTCACCCGTCGTATCGACACCGATCTGCGTCTGGATGGAATGGACTGGATTGTTCTCTTTCCATCTCGTCAGCGCATTGAGGTGCTCGATCTTCCCGACGCCAAACATTTCCAGGAATGTGAGCATATCTGGCAGGGTATAAGCCTTCTGTGAGGTATTTAGCTGGATATTGGCCAATTTTACCGCCAGTTCTTCCGCGTCTTCCTCCAGATAAGTGTCAGCGTTGAAGCCTACATATTTCCCCGAAATATCATCTTTGTCATAGATTTTCGAAAAACTCTTGTCGAGTTCGATGACGTTGGTACATTCCTTCGGCAGGTTTTTCAGCTCGTCATAAAGGGCAATCAGGCTGAATTTGATATTCTTCTTTTCTTTTAGAAGCTGATTGACCATTTCCGCCTTTGAAGCGAGGTTCTTGCTCATCGAGAACACGATATAATGCTGGTTGACCTCTGCAAGATCTTCCTCCGCCAGTGTCTGGCGCGCAGCGATTTCTTTTTCAAAATAAGCGGAAAGCTCCTTGATCTCATTCGCATCCGTCGCAACAAAGCGAATCGTCCTGCCGTCATCCCAAACATGCGGCAGCCACTTCACAAAGTTCCATGTATCATGCTCGTGCTCATCGTAAATGAATACAAGCTTCAGCTCATCATAACTATGTAATGCTGTCAGTTGAAAAATCATTCCCTGGACGAAGCTCTTCACTTCTTCCCGTCTGCCGATGATTCCGCTGATCCGTTCTTCTGTCAGGTCAACCGTTACTGGCACTTCCTTTAGAATCTGTGGCTTCTCTACAATCTGATACAGTTCATCCTGCAGATTGTCATCCTCAAGCATAAAGCGTTTTTCCGGATATTTGATTTCTGCGTTTAGCGGAAGATCGCCGATACCTAGTCGCACTTTCAGGAAATCATTCTGGCCGATGCCGCGCTCCCACAGGTTGCGCTGACGGCGCTTGATCCGCGTCAGACAGTTTTCCAGCGTGACATGGTTCTCGAATAGTATCTCACTCTGGCGCTTGCCTTCATCGACGATGACCTGCTGCATTTCCGCAAGATACTTCTTGTATTTTTCCTGGCGGATGCCTTCCATCTTGATGCGGCGCTTCTTCTCATATTTCTTTGTCAGGATCGGCCAAAGCACGGTCCCAATCATCATGCTGATTGACATGACAAGTGTTGGCATTGCCCTCATGATGTCCCCGTCTGTATTCATCACATTCTGCAGCACCAACAAACCGGTGAACAGCGAAGCCATCCCCATGGTGATCGACGGTCCCAACAGCAGCATCAGCGGTGTTTCGTCGGGGTTTTGCTGCTGTGGTGGCGGGTCGATTTTAATGGTTGTATGTTCAATATCCCGCTTGAAGCGCGGCGACCGGTAAAAGAGCTGGTCGTTTTCCTCTTCAACATGGATTTCATCCAGATCAATTTCTTCCTCCACTATCGGCTTTTCGGCGACGAATGGGTTGAAGGCATTGCGGTCAAGGAAGACTGATTTATGAGGGTTATTCAGTGATAGCAGGCGCCCGTTATAAATGATTTTCAGGCCCATGATGAAAATGACATCCCCTACAGAGAGGGTCTTTTCCTTGATTCGCTTCCCATTTACATATGTACCGTTCGAACTGTTAAAGTCTTTGATGACAGCCTCGCCATTGCTGCGGTATTCAATGACACAATGGGAACCGGAAACCAATTTATTTGAAAAACAAATCTGGCTGTCCTGTGAGCGTCCGATTTTTATGACATTGGCTGTAGCGATATGTTTTGTGAATTCATTGCGGTCGGCAGTCTGTGGCTCGACGTAAAGCAGCGCGGATTGATCATCGTTGCGGTGGATCGTGTATGTTTTGAATGGTTCAATGAGGACCTTTGATTGTATTTCGTTGGCGGTGTTCTTCAAGAATGCCAGTTTATTGGACTTCAAATACCACTGGCCCTCTTCCCCTTCTACAGCAAGCATTTCAGTTGGATTGTGTTCCTGATCTTCTGTTTTCAGTATGTATCTTCCAGTTACCCTATCTGGCAACACCAGGTCGAATGCCTGGTTCCTGTCAAAAAGTGTGAGAATCAACCCACTCACTCCCCACCGTATATTTCCATATTTTCATAGTATTGATAATGTTTACTTGATATTTTTTACCATTTTAACTCAAAAAGTGTAATTTTACATCATACCTTTGATGCATTCCTAAATATATAAACATCTTACAATATCAGTAATTTCAGTCAACTAATTACCCCCATAACTGGAAAAATAGGGATATTGGTCCTAATACTTCCTTGTTTAATTATTGTTAGTTGTAAATTTTAGGTCTTATTTCTACAGAGTTTCATCCAAATATAGTTCTTTTTACCCGAAACAAATCATTCAAAACCCATTTTTATGTAAAAGAGTATGTTCCTTCCTATAAGGGCGGTCTATTTTCCAACATTACACCATACGTTTATGATGGAAATTTTTTCAACATCGTTTTATAATCAATCACAGAATCCAAATAAGTGCAGGTGATCTCAATGAAGGTGAATGTGGGCCAGGCATATTCGCAGGCTGGCAGGATCAGTGGGTATGCCCAGGATCTGAACGATATCAAAAGCAGGCTGCAGGACTTCAAGGGGAATCTGAACAGCGGGTGGCAGGCAACGGAAGTGGCCTATATCAACAATGCCATCAACAGCATCAGCAGGGAAGTCTCCGAGCTGCAGACGCTTCTCTTTCACTTAAGCTCTGATATTACATCAGCAGCGGAGCAAATCAGGCGGGAAGAAGAAGCACGCGAAGCAGCAGAACGTGCCGCCGCCGAAAAAGCAGCGGCCGAGAGGGAAGCAAAGCTGAAAGAAGCACGAATGAAGTAAAACAGAGGGACGGTTCTTGTGTTTTATTGAAACACAAGAACCGTCCCTCTGTGCATAATAAAAAGGCGGCAGCCTCCGCTATGTTTAAAGCAGAATCTTACACGCCTTTAGTGGCGATGCCCGGCTTTTCCAAATCGAAGCTGGGCATTATGCGTTATGTCGGTAAAAATTCCACAGCTGAATTACGGTCCCTCCAATCGGTTAGTCTCAACTATTTTTCACTTGACCGGTTCTTCTTCCCTTTCCTCTTTGCGGTATTTCATCTTGGTTGCTTCTCCCCCGCGCAGGTGGCGGATCGATTTATGATAATCCAGTATTTCTTTTACTTCATTGGCAAGGTCAGGGTTGATCTCAGGCAATCTTTCTGTCAGGTCTTTATGGACTGTACTTTTGGACACGCCAAACTCCTTCGCTATGACGCGAACTGTTTTTTTCGTCTCCACGATATACTTTCCAATCTTGATTGTTCTCTCTTTGATGTAATCGTGCACACCACTCGCCCTCCCTAAATTGGATGTGAGAAGTGTGAAATGAGACTCGCTTTTATCGGCTAATACTGCTTTCCGCAAAATTTGATCACTTGCGGCAGAAGGGTGGTCCTTCTGGAAATTACTATGATTAATCATGTCCCCGGCTGAATCCTCATATTGTTCAAACGATTCCTCACCTCAAACACTCTCTTTGTCAGGTTTGTAACATTTTATTAGCTTGGTTGAGGATATATGCACGAAAAAAGCAATAGGGACAAGGTATTGTGAAGTTTTTTGGAAAATTCACTTAATTATTAAAGAAAAACTTTCCTATATACCCATTTTTATGTACATAAAAACCTTTTACGAAGCGAATCTCTGTGAAGGAGTTTATTTTTCATTGGGGGAGAAAGACTTGATTACCTACAGACAGACTAGAAAACAAAGAATCAGAGCGCAAAAACGCAAAATTGCTTTAAAGCGCAGAAGAACGATCATTGGAGCCGCTGTGGCTGGTTCGGTGGCTGCCGGACTGATGCTGGGAGTGTCACAAAAGAAAGCAGAAGCATGTGGATCCATCTATACCGTCAAAAAAGGCGATACGCTATACAGCCTGGCGAAGTATTTCGATACATCGGTAGAGTTGCTGCAGCAAGTGAACGAACTGCCTTCTGATCAGATAAAAGCGGGGCAGCAGCTGGAAGTTCCGCCTCATGATGAAGCAGGGATCTATACGGTTAAAAAAGGCGATACACTGTTTTCGCTGGCAAAAAAATACGGAGTGACCGTGAAGGATTTAATGACGGAAAATCGATTGACCACTGAATCCATTTATATTGGACAAGCCCTTTCCGTGCCGACTCACGCTTACGACCCACAAGAAGGCGTGTATGTTGTCAATCCAGGAGATACATTGTTCAATATCTCACAGCGCTTCGGCATCAGCCTGCAGGAATTGAAAAAAGCAAACGGTCTGAAGCAAGACATGGTGCTGATCGGCCAAAAGCTGGATATTCCGGGGGAAATTGAGGTCATGGAAGCCAAAGTCGTCGGTGCAGCCGATAATTTCACGGTTGAATTTGAGACAGAAGGCCATGCGATTCCGCTGAAGGTATCTTACGGGACTGCGAGAGAGTATCAAAACCTGGCTGGACAGACACTGCTTGTTGCTTATAAGAATGGTGCGTTAATTAATATACAGTAAAGGAAAACCCGCGGCTCGATATGCCGCGGATTTTTTATTGTGCACTTCCCTTAAAACTGCATCGACCGCATCTGGCTGTCCGTCGCCTTGATCAGCTCACCCCATGTGGAGTAGCCTCGGTCCCTGAACTGCTGAAGAAGCTCTATGAATAGATAGGCTGTTGTCATAGCGTCTCCCATAGCGCTGTGGCGGTCATAAATACGCGTTCCGAATGCCATCGCATATCGTTCAAGATCACGCATGTCGTATGAGGGGGCAATGAAGCCAATCAGATCAAGCGTATCGATGGTGAACAGCTTTTTCAGTGCCAGCTTTTCCCGTTTCAGTTCACTTTTCAGCACGAGGTGATCGAAACCGACATAATGCCCAACAAGGCAAACCGCTTCATGCGCTCCCACATATTCAAAAAACTCCGGAATCGCTTCTGAAGCAATCGGCGCTTCTGCAGCCAGCTCATTCGTGATGGAGGTTAGCTCAATTATTTCCCGAGAAATTTGTCGCATCGGATTCACATACGTCTGAAATCGGTCATTTTCCATCACCTTCAGCCCTTTGACTGCAACAGCGCCGATTTCGATGAGGCGGTCTGTTGTTGCGACCTGAAAACCGGTCGTTTCCGTGTCGAAAACAATAAACGTCAAATCATCGATTGGAGTCGATAAAGGAATTTTATCGTAAATAAGCGGGCAGGAAATACTCTTCCGTTGAAAAAACATGCCATCCTCCTCTCGTTATTCTGCAATTCCTAAAGCATAAAAATGTGTGAAATAGCACGTTTTTAACTGCCGTACCTGTCACGCGATACTAAAGCTAAACAGAGAATCGCGCGAACACCATCCCCTGCAATTCGCGGAGGGTACGAAGACTCAGGATAAGTTCGTCTTTTTGCCTTGTCGACATGGTGGCAAAGGTGAGAACCGGACTGCCCCCATTATTTGCCCACCTTTGTCTGATGTAAAGTTCAAGTACATGTCCGAATGCTTCGTTCAAATCCTGCGAGAAAGCCTCTGTGAAGACTCCCTTCTCCTTTAAAGCAGCAATTTTCTCGACGGGTGTCCCGGGTATCCCACCATAATAAAGTGCGAGGATTTGCAGGCTGTGATGGAAGGGAAATAAGATCTCCTTTTTCATGTCGATGCTTTTGCGGCCGAGCTTGAACAGTGCCCTGATTGGTTCATCCAGTGTCGGGATTTCCTGCTCCTTTTCCATTTGGACCATCCGGTAAAGGAAGATTTTTGAGCGGTCCAGCAGCTGGGCAATTCCTTCTTCGAATGCCTCATGGACTTCCTTGCTGCCTGCCGCAAACCGATACGCGAAGAAATTCTGCGCCAGCAGGATATTTTCATTGGTCGACTGCATCATCCACCTCCGCACTCTGTCCTGCCATTGCAGCACCGTCCCCCGCCACTGAGCTTCACTCGACATCATCAAGCCCTTGCAGCGTGCATATCCGGCTTTTTCAAGCATTGAAGTGATTTCCTCGCCAAGCTTCTCAAAATACGCATGCTTATCGGTTTCAGCGTAGACAAGGAAATGATCCTGATCGGTCAGCATGAACTGCTCGCCACGGCCGCTTGAACCCATTAAGTAAAACGCAAATGGAACAGGCGGTTCTAATTTATGCTTGCGGAGCGCCGCTACGGACAGCTCGACCGTGCGGGCAATCAGGCGATCATAAAGCTTCGTGACAATTTCAAGCAATACAAATGCGGGCACCCGGTCCTTGAGCAGTGTTTCCGTGATTTCAAAAATCGCCGTTTTCACCTCAGAAAGGCTTGCTTCATCTGCCTCCTCGATTTTTTTGATCGTCTTCATTACGCTGTCATTCTTTTTCCGCAGCAAGTCCGTCAGTGTGACAATACCAGAGATTTTCCCCTGATCGACGACCGGCAGATGCTTGACGCCCTTCAGTAAAATTTCGGAGAAGGCATCGTAGTAGTAGGCAAACCGCGAAATCGTCACAGGATTTTCTGTCATCGCCATTCTTGCATGCTGCTCAAATGATAATCCCCTGGCCACCACCCGGCCAACTATATCCCTCTCGGTGATGATTCCTTTCAGCTGACCGTCTTCGACAACCAGCACCGAACTGGTCTTATGCGCTGACATTTTCTTTGCCGCTTCCTGAATGCTCGTCTCCGGATGAACGGCAGCCACATTTTCCGACATCAAATCCTGGACCCTGGCCAGGATGGTTTCCCCTTCACCAATCCCCTTCGCCATTTTAACCTGTTCGGCAAGCGATCCATACACATCCTTCAGTCTGATGGACACCTGGGACAGCAGATAGTCATGCACCCCCTGGTCGTCCCATCTTTTAGCAAGGACGGTAAAAGGAATAAGCAGAGCCTGAACCTCTTCGACTGCGCGGACCTCGACTGTCGGCTGGGATTTTTCCGGTTTAGAAAAGCCCAGGAACTCCGCAAGGCTCGAAAACCCGATAATCTCCCCTTTTTGGATGACCTCGAGCACTTCATCAAGGCCTTCGGCATTTTTCACGAACACTTCGGCAATTCCCTGTAAAACCAGCAAAAGCCCCTGGCGCTTTGTATCTGCCTGGAGCATCATTTCTCTTTTTCCATAGGAAAGATATTCACATTCCTCGACAAGGGAAAGGGCCGTGCGTTCCTCCACTCCCTGAAAGAGAGGGTGGAACTGCACAGCCTTCCAAATTTCCTTATACTGATTTGGTTGCATCATCATTCATCCAAACTTCGCCGTTCTTGTAGACCATCTGTTCAGGATAACGAAGGTCGAGGACTTCCTCCTGAATTTTTTGCGATGGTGCCGGAGTCGCAAGGGAAACAACGATGTTGGCAATGAACGCGGCAGTTGCTCCGAACACACCTGCACCTGTGTCGATGATGCCGAGGATCGTGTAGCCGCCGTATTTTGCCGCAAAGATATACCCTAATGTTACCGCTAGGCCAACAAGCATTCCGGCGATAACGCCTTGCGCATTGGAGCGCTTCCACCAGACACCGAGGATGAGCGCAGGAAAGAACGTTCCGCTGGCAAGAGCAAATGCCCAGGCAACGATTTGCGTGATCGCTCCAGGAGGGTTAAGTGCAATAATTCCTGCAAGCAATGTAGCCGCAACAATCGATAGGCGCGCAACATTCAGGCGAGTTTTTTCCGTAGCGTTTGGCTTCATGACACGGTAATATATATCGTGTGCAAAAGCAGATGAAATCGCGATCATCAAGCCGCCGGCAGTTGAAAGGGCCGCAGCCATAGCGCCTGCCGCTACAAGGCCGATGACGAATACGCCAAGGTTTGCGATTTCAGGTGTTGCCATAACGACGATATCGTTGGAGATGATCAATTCACTCCACTGCAGGATTCCATCGCCATTACCGTCAGCAACTTGAAGCTTGCCGGTATCTACCCAGGTCTTCGTCCAGGCAGGCAGCTCGCTGATTTTGCTGCCGGCAACCTTCGTCATTAAAATGAAACGTGAGAACGCTGCATATGCAGGTGCAGACAGGTAAAGCAAACCGATGAACAGAAGCGCCCATGCGCCAGACCAGCGCGCAGCCTTCATCGTCGATACGGTATAAAAGCGGACGATTACGTGCGGAAGGCCCGCCGTACCGGCCATCAATGTGAACATAAGGGCAAGGAATTGCCACTTCGTCCCGTTCGTGAACGGTGCGAAATATTCCGAAATGCCGAGCTCACGGTCAAGCTCCCCCATCTTTCCGACAAGCTCCCCGTAAGATAGCCATGGAAGCGGGTTATTCGTAATTTGCAAGGACATGAAGATGACCGGAATCAGATAAGCAATGATTAAAATAATGTACTGCGCAACCTGTGTCCAGGTAATCCCCTTCATACCGCCGAACGCTGCGTATGTCGCAATCAGAACAACCCCGATCATCGTTCCAAGCTTAGCATCAATTTCGAACAGTCGCCCGATTACCACGCCGGAACCGGAAAGCTGGCCGATTGAATAGGTGAAGCTGATGATGATCGTCGAGATTGCCGCAATAACGCGGGCTGGGTGGCTGTTGAAACGGTCGCCGATGAATTCAGGAACCGTGTATCGCCCATATTTCCGCAGCTGCGGAGCAAGCAGGAAGGTCAGGAGCAGGTAGCCGCCCGTCCAGCCCATGATATAAGCAAGGCCGTCATAGCCGAGAAGCATGATTGTACCGGCCATCCCGATGAAGGAAGCGGCACTCATCCAGTCAGCGCCGATGGCCATTCCGTTGAAGACCGGCGGAACGCCACGGCTTGCCACGTAGAAATCGGATGTTTGCTTCGCCGTATTGTAGATCGCGATCCCGATATACAAACCGAATGTTGCTAAAATAATAGATAATGAGACCAAGAATTGTGTATCCAAAGTTCTCCCCCTTTATTCATAAGCTCTTTTTATTCCCCTTACCCTAGTGGTCCAGGCTTTTTCCTTCACTCAGCTTGACGTTCTTTGCTTCATCAATGCCATACTTCTTATCGATGCCATCGCTGACCTTCGCATTGACGAACAGCAGGATGATGAAGGTCACTACCGCTCCCTGTGCGCCCATGAAATAATGGAACGGGAAGCCTCCGATCGAAAGCTCGCTCAGCGGTTCGGCAATCAACACTGCTCCGAACGAAACGAGGAACCAGATCGCGAAATAAATGATCATGTTACGGTTTTTTTCTCGAAAATAAGCGTCAGCAACTGACTTATCAATTTTCTTCACATTTACACCCCTTTGTGTTTGCTAATCCCCTTTGTATAATCCCCATAGAAACGGACACAGTTTTACACGAAAAAGCTTTCCCCACTCCTTTATAAAAAAATGGTATTGGTATATGAACTTTGCGCCAGGCAAAGTTGATACTGCTGCTAGTCTAGAATTAACTCAGGCTGAAGATAAATTTAATCGTTTCGAAAAACGGAGCCGGGACCATGAGAATCTGAATGAGGAAATAAAGAAAAATGCTAAGGAAAGGAACGGTAAGGAAAATCAGTTTATTTTTCTTGAAGGCCATGTACAGGCTGATGGCTGTTATGACCAGCAGACCAATTAAGATAATCAATTTTGTATTCCTCCAATTTAACTAAATCTTTAGAAAATTTTAATTTTATTATCCATATAATGTCCAGGCAGGTCAAGTTTCTATCTTTAAAAAATGTAATCGCTTACTATGTCGACAAATGGACAGCCGTGGCATTTTCGTCAGTAATGGTAAGGGATTGAGGGGGCTATAGGGAAGATATGTTTGTCGAAAAAAATTTTCAGATGATTTCCATAGTATTGGAGTGCTTGTAATGATTTTACAGAATAGTAAAAGGAACACTCATAATCGAGTGTTCCTTCTATGAATATAGTTTACCAGCACGCAACCGCTCCGTCGGTCCTCATTTCTGTTCCCCCGGTCAACACGCCTGTTTCCGGATTGCGGACAATGACCTGACCGCGGCCAAAGCCACCGCCATCATAGGCGACCTTCATCTGGTGCCCGCGTGCCGCCAGCTGCTGAACGATGTGGTTCGGGAAGTTGTGCTCCACTTCAATCTGCTTGCCTTCTATCCACTGCCAGCGCGGAGCATCAAGTGCAGACTGCGGATTCAAGCCGAAGTCGATCATGTTCATCGCCACCTGGACATGTCCCTGCGGCTGCATATAGCCGCCCATCACGCCAAAAGGACCTACCGCCTGGCCGTTTTTCGTAATGAATCCCGGAATGATCGTATGGTACGTCTTTTTCCCAGGAGCAAGGGCATTCGCATGATTATGGTCAAGTGAGAAATCGTGGCCGCGGTTCTGCAGCCCAATCCCCGTCCCTGGAACCACAACGCCAGAGCCAAAGCCCATATAGTTACTCTGGATAAAAGAAACCATATTCCCTTCCCCATCCGCGGTAGCCAGGTAGACCGTCCCGCCCTTTGGCAGCGAGCCCGGTTCCGGCATCATCGCTTCGTGATTGATTTTAGCGCGAGCCTCTTCACCGTACTGGTCTGACAACAAGGTCTCGACCTTTGCCTGCATCGTTTTCGGATCCGTGACATATTCCTTGCCATCCGTGAAGGCCTGCTTCATCGCTTCCAACTGGAGATGGACACCTTCCACGTCCTCGCGATGGGTAAACTCGTAGCCTTTTAAAATATTCAGTGCCATCAAGGCGACGATTCCCTGGCCGTTCGGCGGAATCTCCCACACTTCATGGCCGCGGTAGGATACAGAAATCGGTTCTACCCATTCAGGATGATAGTTTTCAAGATCTTCTTTCCTGAGGAAGCCGCCCGCTTTTTCCGAGGCTTCCGCGATTCTATCAGCCAGCGTCCCTCTGTAAAAGCTCTCTCCATTCGTTTCCGCAATCTCCTGAAGCGTGTTCGCATGGTCTTCTGATTTCCACATTTCCCCCGCTTCCGGAGCTCTGCCTTCTGGCGTGAAGACGCGGAACCATTCATCATACTCTGCACCCTGGAAACGATTCTTGTAAGCTTTGAATGCACCCTTCCAGTATTTTGCGAGAATTGGAGTCAGCGGGTAGCCATTTCGTGCATAGTCGATTGCCGGCTGCAGTACCTCTGTAAGCGGCAGACGCCCGAACTTTTTCGATAGCTCCGCCCATGCCGACGGTGCTCCCGGAACGGTGACCGGAATCCAGCCATGCGAAGGCATTTTTTCATGGCCCAGATCCTTCACTTTATCAATCGAAATCGCTTGCGGTGCCGGTCCGCTCGCATTCAGACCATAGAGCTTGTCTTTTACCCAGACAAGCGCAAACGCATCGCCGCCAATTCCGTTCGAAGTCGGCTCCACTACTGTCAGGCACGCCGCAGTCGCAATCGCCGCATCAATCGCATTCCCGCCCTTTTTTAAAATATCAAGCCCAGCCTGCGCAGCAAGCGGCTGAGAAGTAGCCACCATCCCGTTGCGCGCCACCGCCGCCATCCTCTGCGACGAATATGGATATGTATGCAAAGACATTCTGATTCCCCCTAGTATTTTTTCGTCTTACGAAATAGTATACCAAAGAGCCTGAAAATTCTAAATAAAAATTCATAAGAAAAGCGCAAGTGCATTGATCAGCCCCGACAAGCGCTGGAGGGCCGACCGGTGAAGTCGCTTTTTGACTTCATTGGGCGGACCGAAGCGACTCGAGGGGCTAGGCGCTGGAGCTGGACAATTCTCAAAGTGAAATTTATACTTTCTTATCTTCTTTAAAAAAACGCCCAGCCAAATCGGCTGAGCATTCCTTTATAATCCTGAATCCAATCTCATTTCATAAAACTGCTTCACTCGTGTTACAACGTCCTTCGAACCGGAATCCTCGATCATCATCGCGACGATCATGTCAGAGGAATTCGGGTTGTAGGCGACGAACCAGCCGAGCTCCCGGCCTTTTTCGCCCTGCTTTTGCTTAATTTCAGCCGTGCCTGTTTTGCCGGCGAGGTGATAGTTGGCAATCCGGCCATTGTGTGCAGTTCCGTTCGGGTCGGAAATGACCTTTGTCAGCATTCCGTTGAGTGCGGCGGCATGTTCAGGAGTGATCAGCCCTTCCTGCCACACCTGGCTCTTCTCTTCGTCCTGTTTCAGGATCGGCTTCACCATATTGCCTTTGTTCACCAATGGTGAGTAAGCTGTCGCAAGATGAAGGACATTCATCTCCACCTGTCCCTGTCCATACGCGGAGTCTGCCAGGCGAATCTCGTTGTCAATCTTGCCGATTTGCGACGGCTCGATTGGATACAGGTATTCAGGCTGGTCTTCGAAGCCGAACTTCTTCAAGCCTGCTGTAAACGTATCTGTTCCCATGCCGAGCGCTGCCCGTGCGAAATAGATATTGTCGGAATAAACGAGCGCCTTCTCGAGGTTGATGCTTCCCTTTACATCCGAGTATCTTGTGACTTTGTAGTTGCCCCATGATGCATCCTTCTGCCATTGCTTTTCGTTGATATCAAATGCGGTATCAAGCTTCAGCTTGTCATTTTCCAGCCCAATCGCCGCTGTGATCGGTTTGATGACAGAGCCTGGCGCATACGTCAGCTTGAATCGGTTAAGGAATGGCTGAAGCGGATCTTCCTCTAGCATTTTTCGTTTATTCTGCGAGATTCCAAGTGTCATCTCATTCGGATCGAATCCAGGTGCGCTGACGAGCGCCAGCGTTTCCCCGGTTTCCGGGTTGATTGCAGAGGCCATGCCGGCTTTTCCTTTTAGCTGATCGTACAGCTGCTGCTGGGCAACGACATCGATCGTCAGCTGGACATCCTCACCGTTTTTGACCGGCTTTTCTGCCAGGGTCTTGACGGTGCCATCTTCTTTTGCAATCGAAATCCTGACCCCGTTCTCTCCTTTTAACTGTTCCTCCAGAACCTGTTCAAGGCCGCGGCGGCCAATCAGGTCTGTGCTCATATAGCCTTTGCCCTCCAATTTTTCGAGGTCATCCGCTGTGACCGGGCCGATATAGCCAAGCAAATGGGACAGCGCCTCCCCGTAAGGATATTCCCTCGCTCCCACCATCTGGTTCGTCACGCCATCGAGTGCAAACAGTTTTTCATGAAGGGCCTTATCTGTTTTCGAAACTTTTTTAAGCGGCACGAACAGGTCTGGCTTCACCCAGCCCGCATTCATTGCCTTATTGATCTGTTCCTCGGTCATATCGAGCAGTTCGGCAAGCTTGGCGATTGTCTCATCTTTCTTGTCACCCATCTGTCCCGGAACAACTCCGACCTGGACAGCCGTACCGTTGATCGCCAGCCCGTTCCCTGCACGGTCAAGGATGCTGCCGCGCTCGGCCTGTACATTTTTAAAGCTGATTTTATCCCCGTCCCCCAGCTCCGGAAAAATGTAGGTGGTGTTCCAGTCAATAAACCAATTTGTGTTGTCTTCCCGTTCTTCTTTTACAAGAGTAGCGGTATGATCGAACTCGATTGGTCCTGCCGCACTGGCCATTTTAGCGGAAAAAGGCAGCTCTGCATTCTCCTCATATTCCTTTTCTTCCTCAGACTGTTTGTAGCTGACCTTCAGCTGGTCAATCTCCAAATCCTGATAAATTTTATTATAACGATTGACGAATTCCTCCTTCGTGATGGAATCCTTCGCTTTCTCTGATAAAAACTCGTACATCTCCTCAAACTTCTGCTCATTCCACAGCTTCACATACTGGGAAAACCGTTCTTCGGGAGTCGGTTCCTTGCTGCAGCCTGAAATGATTGCCGCTGCGAAGACCAACATGATCATGAATATGGCTCGTTTCATATGTATCCCTCCTCCTGTCTGATTTTACCATAGATTCACATTTTATTTAAATGGAGCGAATTCCTTATTATTCCCATGAAAAAACCCGCCTTTTTAGATAGGCGGGTTCCAAAATGTTCGTTTTTATTAAGAGTTTGTTGAAGTTTCGGAATCAGTGGAAGAATCTTTGTCTTCGCCTGCGTCCTTATCTTCGTCCTGATCAGCGTCTTTTTTATCTGAGCCGTCTTCAGCTGGCTTGTCTTCCACCGGAGATGTTCCCTCAGCATCTTCTTCTGCAGCATCTTCAGATTTACCTGCATCTGCATCAGATGAAGCTTTTTCCTCGGTCACATTCGCTTCCTGCAACGAGCTCAGCGGCTTGTTGAAGTACTCATGCGGATTGACAGGGACATTGTCCTTGCGGATTTCAAAGTGGACATGGTTTCCAGCTTTTTCATTGATCTGGCTAGTACCGGATTTCGCAATCACCTGGCCTTGTTCAACCTGGTCGCCAACTTTTACCTGGAAGTCTTTCACGGACTGATATTGTGTTACAATACCTTTGTCATGTTCGATTTCGATGACGTTTCCTAGCATCTCATCTTTTCTGACATCTGTGACGGTACCGCTAAGTGACGCGATTACGTCGAATTCCTTGCCATCTTTTGAAGCAATGTTGATTCCAGTGTTCGGGTGGTACGTATTATTATAGAACACTAGAGCTGCTTCCTGCTCGGCTGCATCGCTGTCATTGTCATAGAATCCCATTTGGACGACAGCATCATCTTCATTCACCACTGGCATTACGAAGTTCTCCATCGCGCGGTTGACTTCAACTGCTGGCTGTTCATTCATCTTTTTGCCAGGCATGTCAGTCGCTTTGTACTCGGATTGATCAACGTTGTTGCCACCGCTGTTTTGATACCAAAGGACACCAGTTAGAATGATTGCGGCACTAGCAATATAAACTGTTGGATACACCCACCGCTTCTTGAAAAAGCTGTTCTTGCTTTTGTCTTGAGAAGATCTTTTTTCTTCCTCTCTCATTTTCATCACCTCAGCAATCAGTCTGAACAGAAGCGAAAAAATATATACATAGAGTTTAAAAAATTTTTACTGCTTATTTTTCGACAAAGGTCAGATTTTTATGCAAAAAAGTTTTTTGGTGGGTTATCTTTTTGGAAATCTGGTATTCTGCTGCGTTTAAGTCATTACTTTTTAGAGTTTGTGTCCCCCTCCGTTTTATTAAAATTCGTTTCCTGCCCGGGTCTGGTTATTACTATAAAGTGAGGTTTTACCATGAGAAAGTTACTAGTATGGTTTTTAAGAATTCTTCCCATCGCCTATATGGCGGCGATCTGGGTCATGTCCAGCCATCCGGCAGATGCTCTGGTGGAACTGCCAAACCAGGGAATTGACCGGTTTATAAAAGAGTCCCTCCATCTTGTTGAGTTCGGGGTACTGTATGTGCTGCTCGTCCTGGCTGCGTTGACGACCGGGCGCTTCACCCCAGTGCTCAGCTTCACGTTCATGGGCGTGGCGATCCTGTACGGCCTGCTCGACGAGGTTCACCAAAGCTTCGTTCCGTACCGATCTGCAACTGTGATTGATTTTGTAAAAGACGTCATTGGGATTTTGGCGGCATCCCACTTCATTCATCACGCATACTTCAGCGGCAAGTTTAAGCGGCTTGGAAAGGTTTTGCAGGGGTTCGAGGAGCGAGTGCGGGGATAAAGGGATTAATTACGGTTTTTTAGCGGCTGGTCTTGGAATCGAGGCTGGCTTTTATTTTTTACGACTGCTTTTATGTAATATTATTTCAAATCACCTCTTTTCAGGGTTAAATTTAGCGGATATTACTTCAACCGTGAATAAAATGGAGCCAACCGTTAAAATAACCCTTCCAACCGTGAATAAAACTTCTGCAACCGTTAATAAATTGCTCCCAACCGTGAAAATCCATTAATTTATGTAACGGACATACATATTTCACAAAAAACTAGATACTTTAATAGGTATTTTTCAACTGGCCGAAGAATTCATATACAAAATGATAAAGGAAGTGATCAATTTGATAGAAAAAGAAAGAACATACCCGATTCGGCTTAGGAAATATGAAGCTTTAATGAATCGAATCCTACCAAACCATCCTAAACTCCCATTTATTGAGCAAGATTACAAAGCCTGGCGCTCTGGATACAAAGGGGAACTGCAAACCGATTACCGTTTAAGTTTCTTGCCTGAAAAGGGGTTCCATATTTTTCGAGATCTACGCCTTACTGATGGAGAATGGCACTTCCAAATCGATACCCTCATCTTAACGATTCGCTATATCCTTCTTATAGAAACAAAAAACCACAAAGGCACGCTCTACTTCGATAAAGATTCTGAACAAATGATCCAAACGAAAGATGAAAAGGAAAAATCATTTGATCACCCACTTATTCAAGTTAAAATGCAAGCATGGCACCTAAAAAGATGGCTTAAACAATACAAATTCGATGTACCCCCCATTTATCATCTTGTGGTAGTCAGCAACTCTTCCACCATTATTAAGACAAATGACCGCCCACTTAATAAGGTAATAGTAAAAGGCGATGTGTTACTGAATCGTGTGCTCGAGATCGATGAGTTTACTCAAAGCGTCATCTTCACCGAAAAAGATGTAAGAAGGTTATCAAAATTACTGATAAAGAAGCATACTCCCCACTATCCTGACGTATTAAAACCATATTCTCTTACCCACGACGACCTTCAAAAAGGAGTTCAATGCCCCTCTTGTTCAACTTTTGGTATGAAACGTGAAAGGTGGGTCTGGCAATGCCCTTTATGTGGCCATAAGTCCAAGACGGCGCATCATAAATCGTTAAAAGAGTTTTTCCTTCTTATCAATCCTTCCATAAATAATCAATCATGCAGAGAGTTTTGTCCCGGGATTACATTCAAGACGGCCAGTGACCTCCTATCATCCATGCACCTCACCCACACCGGCTCCAAAAAAGGCCGCATCTACCACATGCCGCCAGACATCGAAACATTCTTTCATCTCGCGAAAAAATAGTAGTTACCGAGGCAAAACCCAGTCGCGCTAAAAAGCCAGGGCGGTGTTTGCCCTGGCCATGTCATTATTCGGTTTAACGCTGCAGCGGATACAATTTGAATTATTTCCTCGCCATCACCTTCGTCAGCATGCTGTCGGCTTCGCTGATCTCCACGCCTTTGTAGTAGTGCTTGACGATGTCTTGATAGGTTTTTCCTTCGGTGGCCATGCCGTTGGCGCCGTATTGGCTCATGCCGACGCCGTGGCCGAAGCCTTCGGTCGTGATGACGACATTGCCGCCTTTGAGCTCCCAGGTGAAGTCGCTGGAGCGGAGGCTGAGCTTCTCACGGACTTCTTTACCAGTGAGCACTTTACCGCCGATGTCGATCTTGGCTACGCGATTCCCGGATGTCCTCGAGATGACCTTGCCGATGGTCGCTGAGCTCGGCAGCTTGACGCCAAGCTTGGCTTCGACGTCAGCGACCGTCATGACAGTCTGGCTGCGAAACTTCGGTGATTGCAGGTCCCACGGACTCTCGACGCTGCGCAGGTACGGCAGGGAGTTGGACCAGTATTCCTCTGAGTTTTCGGTGAAGCCGTTGGATGTCGAGAAGAACGTCGCATCGATCGGCGCTCCATCGTAAGTGAGAACCTGGCCGTCAGTTGCTTTCACAGCCTCGGCGATTTTCTTGGTCTTCCATTTATAATCGACGCCCCACTGCTTTTTCAATTCTTCTTTATTTTTAAAAACCTGATGGATTTCCGTATCATTTAGCTGTGCCCCCTCGGGGACGCCAACCTTATTTGGGCTCAGCATTTGTTTTACATAGTAAGTCCTTGCCGACAGCGCCTGCGCCTTCAGTGCTTCCAGTTCGAACTCAGCAGGCATTTCGGCGGCAACGACGCCAATTAAGTATTCATCAAGCGGAAGCTTCTCTGTCTTTGACAATGCTGTCCGGTATACGGCTACCTCGACCGCGGAGTCTGCTGTCGGGACCGCAGCGGCATCCTTCGCCTCTGTCTGGAGCTCTTCCCCTAGCTTTCCGCCTGCCTTTTCTTCCATAAAAGGGAGGACGAGCAGCGATGGGATCAGGAGTGTGACAGCGAAAAGGATTGCAGCTAGTAGGATGATTGGTTTGAATTTTAACATAAAAAAGCCTCCATTATGAAATTATTACGGTCGTAAACCGTCTCATTTCATTCATATGGAGGCGGACAAGCTTTTATGACAGAAATCGAAAATGCATAAACGTTTGCCGAAAGTCTCATAATAAGTCGGGCAAAATCAATTCACGAAATTGGACATAAATTTTCGGGCTCAATCCGCCCTTTTAAAATCAAGTCTCGATTGAATCAATCAACAGGTCCTCAATATACACTGCATTAAAAATCAAAAAACCGCAGAACTATACGTTAATGCACAATTCTCCGGTTTATTGAGTAGGTTATTTATGCGTTCATGTCTGAGACTAATTTTTCGGTTACTGGCTGTTCTTCTACTTCGCTGATGCGTTCGATATCAGCGCCTAGTGCTGCAAGTTTATTGTGGAAGTTGACGTAGCCGCGGTCCAGATGGTAAAGCTCTGTTACGCGTGTTACTCCGTCAGCCACAAGGCCAGTCAGAATCAGGGATGCAGCGGCACGCAGATCGGTTGCTGCTACTTCTGCTCCTTGCAGGTTGGATGGTCCGTTCATGATGACAGAGCGGCCATCGATTTTGATGTTTGCGTTCATGCGGCGGAATTCTTCCACGTGCATGAAGCGGTTTTCGAAAACAGTTTCTGTGATCATGCTTGTTCCCTGGGCGCGCAGTAGCAAGGCCATCATCTGGGATTGCATATCCGTCGGGAAGCCAGGGTGCGGCATTGTCTTGATGTCGACTGCTTTCAATTTTTCAGGCCCGATGACACGAAGGCCTTCTTCTTCTTCAATGATGGTAACGCCCATTTCTTCCATCTTCGCTACCAATGAAGAAAGATGCTCAGGTACAGCGCCTTTTACAAGGACGTCTCCGCCAGTGATTGCGGATGCAACCATGAATGTACCTGCTTCGATACGGTCAGGAATGATGTTGTGGTCAGCACCGAACAGTACTTCCACGCCTTCGATCTTGATTGTGCCAGTTCCTGCGCCTTTTACCTTTGCTCCCATCTTGTTCAGGAAGTTTGCAAGGTCGACGATTTCTGGTTCTTTTGCGACGTTTTCGATGATCGTTGTGCCTTTTGCAAGGACTGCGGCCATCATAATATTTTCCGTAGCGCCAACGCTAGGGAAATCAAGATATATTTTAGCTCCGTGCAAACCATTGACTGCTTCGGCTTCGATAAAACCGTTTCCTACCTTGACAGTCGCACCCATTGCTTCAAAGCCTTTAAGGTGCTGGTCGATAGGACGGGAACCGATTGCGCAGCCGCCTGGCAATGCAACACGCGCACGGCCATTCCTGGCAAGCAGGGATCCCATTACTAATACAGAAGCACGCATTTTACGAACATACTCAAAAGGTGCTTCTATTTTTAACTCTCTGGATGCATCTACTGTAATTGTGTTATTTTCAAACTCCACTACGGCGTTTAAAGAACGTAATACTTCGTTGATGGTATATACATCGGAGAGAGTTGGCACATCACGAATTACGCTTTTTCCGTCACTTGCTAATAATGTTGCAGCGATAACAGGCAAGACGGCATTCTTAGCTCCTTCAACCTTTACAGAACCGCTTAGCCTTTGTCCGCCGCGGACGATGATTTTTTCCAAGTGTATTCCCCTCCGCGTCCAATTTCTCTATATTAATATTCAATCGTTATGATGGGTGTGCCAACTACGAGGGTAGTCTTTGCGCCCAATCGGTCAGTTTTCCGTAATCCAAGCTGCATATTCATGTCATGTTCTTTGCTTAAGGACTTGTCGAATAAAGGTGAAACGGCTGATACGGATAAGAATGATTCCTCTTCCATTCCTTCGACTTCCTTGGCATTGAAGGCTTTTAACAATTTAGTTTTATAAACAGGTAAAGCCGAGTTTATCTTATCATCAAATTCGCCTTCTACACAAGAGAAAGTTGTGGCATTTCCTCGAAAAATGTCAAATATTCTGCCTGGTAAATTTTTGTTTAAAAATACTTCTGTATTTTTATTCCAGTACTGACCTCTGACCTCATACATCACATACGTATGTAAACGGCCGTTTGTGTCGGTCGAAACAAACTTGATTTTTTCCTCAAGTCCTCCAGACCTGGTTACAGCCGTGATCTCACCATGGTTGAGATTGTCGCCGCCAGTCCATGTCCAATTTGGAAGCTTCGCTTTTAAATCGTTCACCAGATCATTTGCATTTTCTTTTTCCATCGTTTCCCTTGCATACATTGACCAGCCAGTGATCATAATATTTTCGTCCTGCAAAACTGAGGCCAGAGTTTTAAGTTCATGATCTGCGTCAGCTACAGTCGTCTTATTCCCAGCTTGGAGCACAATAAAACCAATAATGCCAATAATTGATAAAATAAACGAAATTTTCTTCATATGTCTGTCACTCTCCCCTTACTACCATTCTTACCAGGAGAGCGAATCACATACGTGGGAATTCTCGTCACTTTTTGACATCATTCTGGCTGCCAACTCAGCCGGGTGTTCACTTTATGTGAAAAATTAAACATACTTCTCCATAAAAACAAACACAATGAGTATTGTACTTAAAAAACTGCATTTTGGAAACATGTATGAAGACCTAATTTTTTACCAATTTTAACAATAGTTGAATTCATTGCTGAAAAATCATCGGAAGCTGCTGTGACCATTGGAGGTAATTCAAAAAGAAGTTGCTGACTGTCGACCCTAGTGCGATGGAAGCGAGAATATATAAAATCCGGGCTTGAAGTACATGGTTTGCCCTGAGCAGCTTTTCAAATTGGAGAGCCTGTAGCGCCCACCAGGATACAGCAATGAACACTAGATGCAAGAGAATGCTGGTCAGTGCAAAGCCGCCAAATCCTGTCATCATAAACCTTCCCCCTTTACCTACTCATTTTATCATATAGGTGTATGCACCATATTAATAGACGTTTCAACTGCGAAAAAGTTTCAAAAAAATGTGCAGGCGCACTGGTTAGCCCGAGCAGGCATAAGAGGAACCGTGAGGATGCAGTACATTGTTACTGAGGGTTAGAGGTTGGACCTTGAGTACAAAAGCGCATTCATTTTCACACCTTAATTTTTTTGTCCAATAAAAAACTGGCCTGCGAAATTCCGCAAGGCCAGCTGTATTTACCCCTATGATGAATGAATAGATTTTCCCCAAAACCCATACATGGTGATGCTTTTCTTACATGGTCTCTTCATTGAGGCTTCACCAAATTTTAAAAGCAGCAGGCTTATCTCATGAAGTCCATGAACTGATTGAAGTTCGTGTGGAGGAAGTCAATTGCCAGATTGGGCATAATTCCAAACAGGATCGTTCCGACTGCTGTTACCAGGATGACGACGAGAGTTCCCATTGGCAGCTGGATTTTTTCCTCGCTTGATGCCGGGCGGAAGAACATTTGCGTCATGATTCCAAAGTAATAGAAATACGATACGACGGTTGTGGCAATCATGATTGATACAAGTACGTAATGTGCCTGGTCGACCATCAACGCTCCCATGAAGATGTTCAGCTTACCGATGAAGCCTGCTGTACCAGGGATTCCTGCGAGGGACAGGATGAAGATTCCCATGCCGACTGCCAATAGCGGTGAGCGGCGATACAGGCCAGCAAAGTGGCTGATATCCTCTGAACCATTTTTCATTGTGATGACCTGAATGATCGCGAATGCTCCAAGGTTCATCAATACGTATGCAAGCAGGTAGAACCAGATTGCATCGAATGTAATGAATGACATCGCTGTGAGCGCGACAAGGATGTAACCGGCGTGCGCAATACTTGAGTACGCGAACAGGCGCTTGATGTTGCGCTGTCTCAAGGCGATGACGTTACCGATGATCATCGTTGCTCCCGCAAGGAATGCAATGTAATCCTGCATTGCGAACAGAAGCGGAATTGGCTGTCCGTCCTCCTGCGCGACAGGAACATAACCGAAAATCGATAAAAGGATGCGGAGGATGATCACGAATCCAGCTGTTTTTGAGACGGCGCCCAAGAACGCAGTCACTGGAGTCGGAGCTCCTTCATAAACATCCGGTGCCCACATATGGAATGGAGCGGATGCCAGCTTGAATGACAAGCCGACGAAAATCATGAAGAATGCCAGTCCAAGAATATAGATGTGCTGAGGGTCAGTAAGACCGCCGAACACAGTTGCAATTCCTTTTAAATTCGTTGTGCCAGCGATTCCGAACACATAGCTCATACCGAACAATGTGATCGCGGAAGAAATACCGCCGTTCAGCACATATTTCATCGCAGATTCGTTGGATTTCATATTCCGCTTGCGCATGCCCGCAAGAATATATGAAGGAATCGACAGCAATTCAAGACCGACGAACAATGTGATCAAGTCGCCGCTTGAAGCCATGAACATGGTTCCAAGAACAGCAGACAGGAACAGGTAGAAAAATTCCCCTTTATTGTCTTCGAGTCCGTCATTGTGTTTGTAGTCAATCGCTAAAAGCATGACAAGCGCTGCACCAAGAAGCAGGATCAGCTTGAAGGCAATCGCGAATGAATCCAATCTGAACGTATCGTACAAAATCGAAGTTGTATCTGTGCCTATCAGCGAAACTAGTGATGCCAGGGCAAGTACTACACCCGCGAAGCCGACCCATCCAAGGATTTTACGGTCAACATGCTTTGGCATGAACAAATCTGCTACTGATAAAATGGCAATGAAGCCAAGGATGATGAATTCCGGAGTCATCGTCCCCCAATCAAATGATAGAAGCGTCTCTAAATCCATCCTTCATCACCCCCCTATTCCCATCAAGATAGTCTCTAAAGTTGCTTGAAGCGGTTCACTAAGAACAGCAGGATATACACCGATCAGAACGATCAGGCCAATCAGTACCAGGACCGGTGCCCATTCGAATGAGCGGATATCCGAAACCCCGACAAATTCACGCTCAGCTTTGCCATACGTGATCGCAAGCACTGCGCGCAGCAGGTAAACGGCTGTCATGATGATGCCGAGTGCACCGACCGCTGCAAGGACAGGCATTTCCTCGAACAATCCAAGGAAGGCCATGAATTCACTGACAAATCCGGACATGCCCGGCAGACCGAGTGATGCCATCGCGCCTGCAAGCAGGAAGCCTGATGCGAGCGGCATTCCTTTTGCCATGCCGCCAAGGTTGGCAAGCGTCGTCGTATGTGTGCGCTCATAAAGCACACCAACAAGGAAGAACAATAATGCTGAAATCAAGCCGTGTGAAACGACCTGGAAGATGGCGCCCTGAATCCCAGCTTCATTTAATGCGCCAAGTCCGATTAAAACGATCCCCATGTGGGAAATAGAAGAGTACGCTAGCACCATCTTGAAATCTGTCTGGATGAACGCCAGGAATGCTCCATACAGAAGGTTGATGACTCCAAGCACTGCAAGCAGCACTGCCAGGTCAGCGAACTGTTCCGGGAAAATCCCCATTCCGAAGCGAATCAGACCGAAAGCACCAATCTTCAATAGAATTCCGGAGTGAATCATGACGATTGATGGCGGCGCCTCAACGTGAACACGCAGCATCCAGCTGTGAAGCGGGAAGATTGGCAGCTTAACGCCAAAGGCGACAAGCAATGCAACCAGCAAGCCCATCTTCAGCGACTCGGAAATCGGCGCGAACATTGGCGCGTTTTCTGTGTTTAAAATGACTCTAAGCATATCAATGTTTGACGTGCCTGTTCTTGAAAATAACACCATGATGACGATCAGCAAAACAGCTGATCCAAGGCCGTTATAAATCAAGAAGCTGTATGCAGCCTTTTCTTTTTCATAATAGCCCCATTTTCCAATCAGGAAAAACATCGGAATGAGCGTGATTTCAAAGAAAAGGAAGAACAAAATCAAGTTCTGTGCCGTGAACACTCCCAGCATCCCGATTTCGAGAAGCAGGAACAGCATGTAGTAGCCTTTCCATTCTTTTTTGATATGGAAGGAAGCGATTGCCGCCAGTGTAGCGATGACTGCAGTCAGCACGACCATCACGAGACCGAAGCCGTCGATGCCAAGCTCATAGTTCACGGTGAACATGCCGGATTGCTCGGCACCCTGGCCGCCAAACTGGATCCAGCGGAATTTTTCCGAAAAATTCGCCAGGTCGCTGCCGCCGCGGTACGAGAAATATGCGAGCAGTGCAAGGACCAAAGATGGCAGTGTCGCCAGCACACCAAGCATCTTGATGCCTGATTCATTCGTCTTTGGCATGAATGCCAATAGCAGGATACCTAGTAACGGGGAGAATACCAGCAAGGAAAGAAAATAATTGAATTCCATTACAAATACCCCCCTGTTAACGCATAGATGACCATCAGGACGGCAAGTCCGACAAATGCGATAGTGCCGTATGTCTGTACCTGTCCGTTCTGGATTTTAGCGCCAGTCTTGCCAAGCGCCTGGACCGTAGCCGTTGTCAGCTTCACTAGTCCTTCCACAACGAAGAGCTCAATGAACCGCAGGAATAAGCTGATCGCTTTCGTTGCGAACACAACGGACTGGTTATAAATTTCATCGATATAGTACTTATTTTTTACGACCCCATAAGCAATTGGCGCTCTGCTGCTGAGCCAGTCGCGGGAGATCGAATTCTTGCTGTACATCATCCATGCCAGCAGAATGCCGAGCAGGGATACAGCGGTAGCGACAATCATGATCCAGCCAGGTCCGGCAATATGGCCGTGGCCAAGCGCTTCATTGCCTTCTACCAGCCAGTCACCAAGGAACGCACCGAACCAAGGTGTATTGACATAACCGGCTACAACAGCCAGCACAGCAAGAACAAGCATCGGCAATGTCATCACAGATGGCGACTCATGGACATTCTTCATTTCGCTGCGTGCTTCACCGGTGAAGACCATGAAAAACAGGCGGAACATGTAGAATGCCGTGAAGAATGCCGCGATGACAGCAAGCCAGAACAGGCCGTAATTGCCATGCGCCCATGCAGCGATCAGGATTTCATCTTTACTGAAGAACCCTGAGAATAGCGGAACACCGCTGATGGCCAGAGTCCCGATCAGGAACAATGGACCAGTGAACGTAAGCTTTTTCCAAAGCCCGCCCATTTTTTCAATATCCTGTGTATGTACAGCATGGATGACGCTACCTGCTGCAAGGAACAATAACGCTTTGAAGAAAGCGTGGGTCATCAGGTGGAACACACCGGCAACATAACCGGCAGAACCCAATGCCAGCATCATGTAACCAAGCTGGCTGACCGTCGAGTACGCGAGAACGCGTTTGATGTCGTTCTGCACAAGGCCGATCGAAGCGGCGAAAATCGCCGTGAATGCACCGATGATCGCTACAGTAAGCATCGCTGTTTCACTCGCATTGAACAGTGGGAACAATGATGCAACAAGATAGACACCGGCCGCAACCATCGTCGCTGCGTGGATTAACGCAGAAACTGGCGTCGGACCTTCCATCGCGTCCGGAAGCCATGTGTGAAGCGGGAACTGACCCGATTTACCAACGGCTCCGATGAAAATCAGGATCGCCGTAAGGGTAATCATCGTTCCAGAAATCGCGCCTTCTTCTACTGCTGCAAAAATTTCATCATATTCGAAGCTGCCAGTTTGCCAGAATAATAAGATCATCCCGATCAGCAGCCCGACATCCCCAATACGAGTCATGATGAAGGCTTTTTTCGCAGCCGCTTTGGCGCTTTCTTTGTAAAAATAAAATCCGATCAACAGGAATGAACCTACACCGACCAATTCCCAGAAAATATAAGTCTGAAGAAGGTTCGGCGAGATTACGAGTCCAAGCATTGCAAAAGTAAATAGTCCGAGATAAGCATAGAAGACCGGGAATCGCTCATCACCATGCATATAGCCTTTTGAGTAGGTATGTACAAGGAAGCTGACAAGAGAGACGATCACCAGCATCAATGCGTTTAATTGATTTACTTCAAAACCCGCAGTAAGTTCCAGGTTCCCAATAGTCAGCCAGACGGCTTCAGCTTTATGTGTCGGGCTCTCCAGGCGCTCGAGGAGCACAAGGATGGAGTAGACAAGAGAGGCAAGCGTCGCCAGGATGCCGACGAATGCACTCGCTTCTTTAAGCCTTTTGCCGAACAGCAGAAGGAACAGAAAGGATACAAGCGGGAACAGCGGAATGAGCCAAGCATTCTCCATTAATATCACAATCCCCTTTTTTGAACGCGCGCGTGATCGATCATGTGTACGCCCGTCAGATTGAGGCCCGCATTTCACGGGGCAGTCCAGCTACAAGAATTTTTTATCTAATGCCAGCGGCAGTGTGCCGCATATGGTACATGGTTCTATCAAACTAGTTCTTCAGCTGATTCACTTCGTCGATATTGACCGACCTGCGGTTGCGGTAAAGCGATATCAGAATCGCCAGACCAACAGCTACCTCAGCTGCAGCCACCGCGATGGAAAACAGCGCGAACACCTGGCCAGTGATGGAAGGATTCGCTCCGTATTTACTGAAGGTTACCAGATTGATATTGACGGCATTCAGCATCAATTCAATCGAAATCAATACGATAACCGTGTTCTTTTTTGTCAGGGCTCCATACAGACCGATGCAAAACAAGATCAGTGCCAGAGCGAGATAGGCTGAAACCGGAACAGAACTCATTCCTGATCACCCTCCTTTTCATCATCCCTGCGTGCCAGTACGATCGCACCGACAAGGGCAGCGAGCAGGATGACGGATGTCAGTTCAAACGGGATGATATAGTGAGAGAACAGTGAAATCCCGATTTGTTCTGTATTGTTTTCATGCAATGTATTTGGAACTGCCTCGAAATCCAGGTCATAAATTCCAAAATAGACTGCTGCGCCGAAGCCCAGGACGCCGACAAGCAGGAAAAGCCTGCGAAGGGTGCCGCCTTTTGGCTCAGCCTCGTCGCCATGGTGGCGGGTAAGCATGATTCCGAACAGCATCATGATAGTGATGGCACCGGAATAGATCATTACCTGGACCACCGCCAGAAATTCAGCGGACAGCAACACATAAATACCTGCAATACTGACGAATGTAAAGACGAGCGCAACGACCATGTGGACGACCTTGGTAAGGTTCAATAAAAGCACGCCGCCGATTACCGCCACTAAAGCAAGTGACATAAACGCAAAAAATTCGCCTGTTAACGTCATGCTTTATTCACCTTCCGTATATTCTCATCATTTTCGTCAAGCCACTCCAGGTTCTTGAATAAATCATCCCGGCTGTATTCAGCAAGCTCGAAGTTATTCGTCATGATGATCGCTTCAGTCGGGCAGACTTCTGTGCATAGGTCACAGAGAATGCAAAGCTCGAAGTTGATATCATACGTATCGATGATCTTGCCTTTTTTCGTTGGATCAGGATGCTTCTTACCAGTCAAGTTAATGCAATCTGTCGGGCATATATTGGCACACTGGTTGCAGACGATGCATTTTTCAGGATAAAACTTCTGGATCCCGCGGAACCGGTCCGGCAGCGGAATCGGTTTGTTCGGATAATCATAAGTAAGCTTTTCACGAGTCAATTGTTTAAGGGTATAAGCTAATCCTTTAGTCCATCCTAGCACGTAATTCACCCCTTTAATGCAGGAAGCAAGGTGCTTCCATTCCTATTTTAGAAAAAATTCTTTAATTAACGCAGTAAGGAAGATGTTTGCCAGCGCTACCGGCAGAAGCACTTTCCATGCGAATTCCATCAATTGGTCAGCGCGGATACGCGGGAACGTAGCACGGAACCAAATCAGGATGTAAACAACCAGGCTGAACTTAAGCGCGAACCATACAGCTCCAGGAATGAAGCCCAGGAACGGCAGCGGCAGCCATCCGCCAAGGAACAACACAGTGATCAAGGCTGACATTGCGAACATATACACATACTCAGCAAGCATGAACATCGCCCAGCGAAAGCCTGAATACTCAGTATGGAAACCGGCGACAAGCTCGTTTTCCGCTTCAGCAAGGTCGAATGGCACCCTATTCAGTTCGGCCGTAGCCGCGATGAAGAACACGATGAACGCGATCGGCTGCCACAGGATGAACCAGCCGCTTTCGCCCTGAACAGCAACGATCTCGTTAAGGTTCAGGCTGCCTGCCAGCAGGACGATCCCAAGCACGCTCATGACAAGCGGAATTTCGTAGGAAATCATCTGTGCCGCGGCACGCATACCGCCAAGCAAAGAGTATTTATTGTTTGATGCCCAGCCTGCCATCAGCATGCCGACGATGGTCAACCCTGAAATTGCGATGTAGTACAGAAAGCCGACATTCAAGTCAGCGAATTGCAGTTTGTCTGTCAGCGGAATCGTCGCCATGACCATGAAGGACGGCGCGAACGCGATGACAGGTGCGATAATGAACAGCGGCTTATCCGCTGCTTTTGGGATTAAGTCCTCTTTTACAAGAAGCTTGACAACGTCGGCTACGGACTGTAAAAGTCCCCACTTGCCGCCGACATATGCTGGACCATAACGGCCCTGCATGAAGCCCAGCACTTTCCGCTCTGCCAGGATCGCCATTGTTACGAAACCAAGGATGACCAACAGCAGGACGACAGCAAGGGCAAAGAAAATACTGAAATTCAAAAGGCCTGCGCTTGATTCGAGAAGATCCTGAACCATTAACCGTCTACCTCCCCAAGAACGATATCAACCGCTCCTAAAATCGCAATCAGATTTGAGATACTTTCTCCTTCGAGCAGTTTAGGAAGTATTTGCAGGTTGTAGAAGCTTGGTCTTCTGAACTTGAGACGGTATGGCTCTTTTTTGCCATCGCTGGAAATGTAGCAGCCGATTTCGCCTCTGGAGCCTTCGATCCGGACAAACGCTTCCCCTTTTGGAGCCTTGATGATTTTTGGAACCTTGGCCATGATCTCTCCGTCCTTCGGGAATTGCTCCACAGCCTGTTCAATGATTTTCAATGATTCTTCGATTTCGCCCATCCTTACATAGTAACGGGCTAGCGCATCGCCTTCTTCGCGTGTGACAACGTCAAAGTCGAAGCGGTCATAGATTGAATACGGTTCGTCCTTGCGCAGATCCCATTTGACGCCGGTGCTGCGAAGGTTTGGTCCGCTCAATGAGTAATTGATTGCGTCTTCCTTCGTATATGTACCGATTCCTTTTGTACGGTTAAGGAAGATTTCATTCCCTGATACAAGCTGGTGATAGCCCTTCAGCTGCCCTCTCAGGTAAGGAACGAATTCAGCGACCTTTTCAAGCCAGCCTTCCGGAGCATCCCACTTCACGCCGCCAACACGCATGTAGTTGAATGTCAGGCGCGCTCCTGAAAGTTCATTCAGCAGGTTTAGGATCATTTCACGGTCACGGAATGCGTACAGCAATGGGCTTGTCGCACCAAAGTCGAGGATGAATGTTCCCCACCATAGCAAGTGGCTGGCAACCCGGTTCAATTCCATTGCCAGGATTCTCAGGTACTCAGCCCGTTCCGGAACCTGGAGCCCCATCATCGTTTCCACGGCATGGACGATGACATAGTTGTTCGTCATCGCAGAAACATAGTCCATCCGGTCCGTATAAGGGATGATTTGTGTGTATTGCAGGTTTTCGGCGAGCTTTTCAGTCCCGCGGTGCAAATAACCGATAACCGGTTTTGCTTCAACGATGATTTCACCGTCAATTTTCAGAACGAGGCGGAATACACCGTGTGTACTAGGGTGCTGTGGGCCCACGTTCAAGAGCATTTCTTCTGTGCGTATCACGGGCTACACCTCCACATCATACGGTTCATAGTCTTTTCTTAACGGGTGGCCGACCCAGTCTTCACCAAGCATGATGCGATGGAGATTTGGATGGCCTGTGAATTTGATGCCAAGCAAGTCGTATGTCTCACACTCCGGCCAGTCCGCACCCGCCCATAAAGGCTGCACCGACTGGATGACAGGGTCCTCGCGGTCAAGCTTGACCTTCAAGGCAACAGACTGCCTGTTTTTGTATGAGTACAAGTGAACATACACTTCCATATGTGTTTGGAAATCAGTGCCATGAAGCTCTGATAGATAATCGAAGCCGAGCAATTCATTGTATTTCAGGAATTCGGCCAGTCGATAATACGATTCTTTCCTGGCGACTAGCGTTGGAACATCCTTTGAAAGTGGATTAATATATGAATCTTCCAGAATGTCATCACCAAGATTGTCGGTGATTGCTTTTACATATTTATCTAGATATGGCTGATTCGGAGAAGGCTTCTTCTCTTCAACAGGTTCTTCAGCTCCTGCTTTGGCGCCAGCTGCTGACTTCGCTTTAGCTGCCGCTGCTGCTTTTGCCTTTGCTGCGGCAATCGCTTTCGCTTTTTCGTCGTCAGCCGATCCACCGCCTGCTGCCGCTTTCGCCTTTGCTGCTGCGGCTGCTTTTGCCTTCGCTACAGCTGCGGCTTTCTTTTTCGCCAGATCATCATCGTCTGATGAAGCATCCGCTCCGCCGCCTGCTGCTTCCTGGGCTTTTCTTTTTGCTGCTGCGGCTGCTTTTGCCTTCGCTACGGCCGCGGCTTTCTTCTTCGCCAGGTCGTCGTCATCGCCTGCTGGAGCTTCTGCAGCTTCGCCTGCTTCAGCCTTTGCTTTCAATTTCGCTGCCGCTGCTGCCTTCGCCTTCGCAACGGCTGCGGCTTTCTTTTTCGCCAGATCATCGTCATCCGATGAAGCAGCTGCTGGTGCTTCTGTATCAGCATTTGCTTCTGCCTGGCCTGTTGCCTTCATTTTTGCCAGTGCGGCTGCTTTCGCTTTTGCTGCTGCCGCTGCTTTTTTCTTGGCTAATTCAGCGTCTTGACCTTCAACCGGTGCCGAAACCTCTTCCTTGCCTTCTGGTGCTTCAGCAGCCTGCCCATTCGCTTTCATCTTCGCCATGGCAGCTGCCTTTGCCTTCGCTGCTGCGGCGGCTTTCTTCTTTGCCAGTTCGGCATCATCACTTGTTGCCGGAGCCTGGTTTTCTTTCAGTTCAGGTTCTGCGACTTTGTCGGCAACCTCTTTCGGGTCGTTTCCTTCCCCTGCCTGTTTTGCCGCCTGGCGCTGCTTCGCAAGCTCCTTCGCCTTTGCTGCGGCTTCTCTCTTTATCTGCTCTAAATCCTTTTCCCCGCTCATCGGTTAGATCACCTTCTTCCCGGTTTTCGCCTCATAACGGATTTTCTCTTTCAATTTATTAATCCCGTAAATCAATGCTGCTGGATTCGGCGGGCAACCCGGTATGTAAACATCGACTGGCACGATCTGGTCGACCCCTTTTACAACTGAGTATGATTTTACATATGGTCCCCCTGCAGTCGCGCATGAACCCATTGCGATGACCCATTTTGGTTCAGCCAGCTGATCATACAGCCTGCGCACTGTCGGAGCCATTTTCTTCGTAACCGTTCCTGACACGATCATGACATCGGATTGACGCGGCGAGTTGCGGTAGAATGTCCCGAAACGGTCAAGGTCGTAGTGAGCCGAACTGGAAGCCATCATTTCGATCGCACAGCATGCAAGACCGAATGTCATTGGCCAAAGCGAGTTGCTTCGCGCCCAGCCTTTTACCTGCTCAAGGGAAGTGACGAAAACATTCCTTTGGAGTTCTGCCATTTCTTCTGGTGAGATATCTTCCAATTTTAAATCCATTTTAGCACCTTCTTTTTCCATGCGTAGATGAGTCCGATGAGAAGCATCACGACGAAAATCAGCATTTCAATCAACGCAAAGATTCCGAGTTTCTCATAGGCGACAGCCCATGGATACAAAAACACTGTTTCTACATCAAAAATAACGAACATAAGGGCAAACACATAGTAACGGACGTTAAATTGTACCCGTGCATCGCTGAACGGCACCATTCCGCTCTCATAGGTCGTGTATTTCCGCTCATCCTGCTTGTACTTCGGCCGCAAAAGCTTTGCCGCAAACAGAGCAACGATCGGAAGCAAGACCCCGAGACATAGGAACACAAAGACTATCAAATAGTTATTTTGATATAGATTCAACTGTTCCATGCCCATCCCTCCATTGTTGTGAAATTTTCATACTTTTTAAACTTGTAACCGATAACAATTATACCATTGTTACAATAGTGTGTCGACAAGGCTTTGAACAAACTGGCAACGTTCTGCCAAGCCTTTTTTCTAGAAAAATAGAATGTGAAATTGTGTGCCTGGTGACAGCCAGGAAGAGTCGTTCCCTTCCATACTTAGTTGTTCGAAAGGAAAATTATGCAACTTCTTTTGTACAAGCGTTTGCTGATTGTGGGAACACGGTGTTTCGGAGTGTGCAGCTCCAGTTTTTGTTCGCGCTGCTCCTAAAACAAGGCAATCGGTTACATTCTATATTAAAAACCAAATTGGTTTTAGTTGTCAGTGACGTTTGTCAACATTTCCTGCGATTAAGCAGGCTGATTTGGATGTTTTAGAGCGATAATTTTATGATTATGGGAGATCAAGGTGAATTGTTGTGAAAAAGATAGCTAGCTAGCTGCGTTGCTTGAAAAATTGTGAGGGGGGAATTGATTTATTGGCGAAGTTCACACTTTTATTGGCGAAAATCGCGTTTTATTGGCGGAAAAATAATTTTATTGGCGAAAATTAAAATATATTGGCGAAGTTCACAACATTATTGTCGAAACGGAATCTCCTCCCAATTTTTCAAGGGTAAATTCACTGTGTCTTTATATAAAAAACACCCTCCAGCATCAGCCGGAGGGTGTTCGTCATTAAATTCTGCGTTCCGCAACTGAAATACGGTTGATCGCGCGTTGAAGTGCAAGTTCTGCACGCTTGAAGTCGATGTTCTCCTGCTTTCTTTCATGCAGGCGCTGTTCAGCGCGTTCTTTTGCTCTCAGTGCACGTTCAAGGTCGATTTCAGATGATTGTTCAGCGGATTGAGCAAGGATGGTTACCTTGTCTGGACGGACTTCGAGGAAGCCGCCGCTTACCGCGATGAACTCAGTATTGCTGCCATTTTTCAAACGGACAGCGCCAATTTGTAGCGGTGCAACCATTGGAATGTGGCCTGGCAAGATTCCAAGCTCGCCTGTGCTTGCTTTGGTGCTTACCATTTCAACATCTGATTCATACACCGGCCCATCGGGAGTAACAACACTGACTTTAATCGTCTTCATTTTTTACCCTCCTGGTCCGTTATTAGACCTCTACACCCATACGTTTTGCATTCTCGATAACTTCTTCGATACGGCCAACTAGGCGGAATGCATCTTCTGGAAGGTGGTCATATTTGCCGTCAAGGATCTCAGTGAATCCTTTAACTGTTTCTTTAACTGGTACGTAAGAACCTGGCTGTCCAGTGAACTGCTCGGCTACGTGGAAGTTTTGAGATAGGAAGAACTGGACACGGCGAGCGCGGTGTACAACTAGCTTATCTTCGTCAGAAAGCTCGTCCATACCAAGGATCGCGATGATGTCCTGAAGTTCTCTGTAACGCTGCAATGTCTGCTGAACGCGACGCGCTACATTGTAGTGGTCTTCACCAACGATTTCAGGTGTCAATGCACGTGAAGTCGAAGCAAGTGGATCCACCGCTGGGTAAATACCCATTTCAGAAAGCTTACGCTCAAGGTTTGTTGTTGCATCCAAGTGGGCGAAAGTTGTAGCCGGAGCCGGGTCAGTGTAGTCATCGGCCGGTACATAGATCGCCTGGATGGAAGTAACAGAACCTACGTTAGTAGATGTGATACGTTCCTGTAATTTACCCATTTCAGTTGCAAGAGTCGGCTGGTAACCTACCGCAGATGGCATACGGCCAAGTAGCGCGGAAACCTCGGAACCTGCTTGCGTGAAACGGAAGATGTTATCCATGAAGAAAAGAACGTCCTGTCCTTGCTCATCACGGAAGTATTC
Source organism: Mesobacillus subterraneus (assembly GCF_003937825.1). Classification (GTDB taxonomy): domain Bacteria; phylum Bacillota; class Bacilli; order Bacillales; family Cytobacillaceae; genus Mesobacillus; species Mesobacillus subterraneus. Next base: position 231,900 of record NZ_RSFW01000013.1, read on the forward strand.
TGCCATTGTAAGACCAGTCAGGGCAACACGCATACGTGCTCCTGGCGGCTCGTTCATCTGGCCGAATACCATCGCAGTTTGCTTGATAACGCCAGAATCAGTCATTTCGTGGTAAAGGTCGTTACCTTCACGTGTACGCTCACCTACACCTGCGAATACGGAGATCCCGCTGTGCTCTTGAGCGATGTTGTTGATCAATTCCTGGATTAATACAGTTTTACCTACACCGGCACCACCGAACAATCCGATCTTACCACCCTTGATATATGGAGCAAGAAGGTCAACTACCTTAATACCTGTCTCAAGGATTTCAACCTCAGTAGAAAGCTGTTCGAAAGTTGGAGCTTCCCTGTGGATTGAATCGCGGCGTGAATCTGCAGCGATTGGAGCGTCAAGGTCGATTGACTCACCCAATACGTTGAATACACGGCCTAGTGTTACATCCCCAACTGGAACGGAGATTGCAGCACCCGTGTCTAATACTTCCACTCCACGCTTAAGTCCGTCTGTGGAAGACATCGCGATTGTACGAACAGTGTCATCGCCTAAGTGAAGGGCTACTTCAAGAGTTAGTTCGATTTTAACATCCGCATCGCTAGTTACAATTTTCAAAGCGTTATAGATCTCAGGAAGATTGCCGCTTTCAAACTTTACGTCAACAACCGGACCCATAACCTGGAGAACGCGTCCCTTGTTCATCTTGTTCCCTCCTAACGTACTTGTTCAAATATATACATCATGATGGGATGTGGACACCATGCCACATCCCCGATTGTAATCAAGATATCATTGGGCTGTTGCCAATGATCATATCTATTCGAGCGCTGAAGCTCCGCCAACGATTTCCGTGATTTCCTGGGTAATCGCAGCCTGACGCGCACGGTTGTAGCTCAAGCTGAGTGAATTGATCAGCTCTTTCGCGTTGTCCGTTGCGTTTCTCATGGCTGTCATACGAGCAGCGTGCTCACTTGCTTTACTGTCAAGCAATGCTCCGTAAATCAAGCTTTCTGCATATTGCGGCAAGAGAACTTCCAGGATCTCCTCAGCGTTTGGTTCGAATTCATAAGATGTAAGCTTTGTTGAAGCAGCGCTAATGTCCGTTAGCGGCAGAAGCTTCTTCTCGGTTACTTCCTGTGAAATCGCGCTGATGTAATGGCTGTAGTAAATATATAATTCGTCAAATGTTCCGTCCGAGAACATGCCAACTGTGTTGCTGGCGATATCCTGGATTTCAGAGAAGGACGGCTGGTCAGCAATGCCGACGATGTCAAGGACAACGTTCATGCCACGGCTTTGGAAAAAGTCACGGCCGACACGCCCGATCGCGATGATCGCAAACTCATCATTTGATTTATGGCGTTGCTGGATCGTCTGGTATAACTGGCGAAGGACGTTACTGTTGTAAGCCCCTGCTAGACCACGATCTGATGTTATCACTAGATATCCCGTTTTCTTGACTGGACGGCTGTTCAGCATCGGATGATTTGAATCCTTGCTGCCCATTGCGATGGAAGCTGTTACTTCCTGGATTTTTTCCATGTAAGGAACGAATGCTTTCGCGTTCATCACTCCACGGTTCCATTTTGCAGCAGATACCATCTCCATTGCCTTGGTAATCTGGCTCGTCTTCTTAGTCGAAGTAATACGGTTTTTTATATCGCGCAAAGATGCCATTTCGGTTCTCACCACCCTTTTACAAAGATTGTTAGTCCAAGTGTAAGCAGGAGCCAGTTCCTTTTTTTAAAAGGAGTGCTGGCGCTGCTAATCAGTTAAAATTACTCAGATACTGCAAACGTCTTTTTGAAGGCGTTGATTGCAGCAGCCATATCGTCGTCGGAAGGAAGTTCCTTCGTAGTGCGGATATGGTCTAACACTTCTGTATGGTTGTGGTCTAACCATGAAAGGAATTCACCTTCGAAGCGGCGGATATCCTGCAATGGAATATCGTCTAGGAAGCCGCGAGTAAGGGCATATAGAATCGCTACTTGCTTTTCAACAGCAAGCGGCTTGTTAAGATCTTGTTTAAGAACCTCTACCGTACGGGCACCGCGGTTAAGTTTTGCCTGAGTCGCTTTGTCAAGGTCAGAACCGAACTGTGCGAATGCTTCCAATTCACGGTAAGAAGCAAGGTCAAGACGAAGTGTACCAGATACCTTCTTCATCGCTTTGATTTGAGCGGATCCACCTACACGGGATACAGAAAGACCTGCGTTGATCGCTGGACGTACGCCAGAGAAGAATAGGTCAGACTGCAAGAAGATCTGTCCGTCTGTGATTGAGATAACGTTCGTTGGAATGTAAGCAGAAACGTCGCCTGCCTGTGTTTCAATGAACGGAAGTGCTGTGATTGAACCTGCGCCTTTAGCGTCGCTCAATTTCGCAGCACGCTCTAGTAAGCGTGAGTGCAAGTAGAATACATCCCCTGGGTAAGCTTCGCGGCCTGGAGGACGGCGAAGTAGCAAGGAAAGTTCACGGTATGCTGCCGCTTGTTTAGAAAGATCATCATATACTACAAGCACGTGCTTGCCATTGTACATGAATTCTTCACCCATTGTTACACCAGCGTAAGGAGCCAGGTATAAGAGTGGAGCAGGCTGGGAAGCAGAAGCTGTAACAACGATAGAGTACTCTAACGCGCCGTGCTTACGGAGAGTTTCAACTGCGTTACGTACAGTTGATTCCTTCTGTCCGATTGCAACGTAGATACAGATCATGTCCTGGCCTTTTTGGTTAAGGATTGTATCGATCGCTACAGACGTTTTACCTGTCTGGCGGTCACCGATGATCAATTCACGCTGTCCGCGTCCGATTGGAACAAGAGCGTCGATCGCCTTGATACCAGTCTGAAGCGGCTCATGAACAGATTTACGGTCCATTACGCCCGGTGCATTATACTCGATCGGGCGAGTTTTTGTTGTGTTGATTGGACCCATGCCGTCAACTGGCTGTCCAAGCGGGTTTACTACGCGGCCAATCAATTGTTCCCCAACAGGAACTTCCATGATGCGGCCTGTACGGCGAACCTCGTCACCTTCGCGGATGTCCGTGAAAGGTCCAAGGATGATGATACCGACGTTATTTTCTTCAAGGTTTTGTGCCATACCCATAACGCCGTTTGAAAATTCAACAAGTTCTCCAGCCATGACATTGTCGAGGCCATGAGCACGGGCGATACCGTCACCAACACTGATAACTGTACCCACATCACTCACTTGAATTTCCGACTGATAATTTTCGATTTGCGATTTTATCAGCGCACTGATTTCTTCAGCTTTGATGCTCATGAGTTTCACCCCTATCTACGAATCTTAGCCTAGCAATTTACGTTCAAGACGATCCAGCTTGCCTTGCAAGCTTCCGTCAAAAATGCGGTTTCCAATGCGAAGCTTGACGCCTCCAAGCAAATTGGAATCTACAATGTTTTCGATTTGAAGTGCCGATTTGCCAACCTGAGGAGCGAAAGCAGCTGAAAGGGCTCCAGCCTGCTCAGCCGTCAGCGGCTGGACACTGTATACTTTAGCTTCAGCAATGCCTTTTGCGTCATTCGCAAGGGCAATGAACTGATCCGCTACGTCTGTGATCTGGTCTTCGCGGTGGCGGTCAACCAAAATCATCAGAGTGTTAAGGACATATGTGCTCACCAATCCGAAAGCATTTGTCAAAACCTCTTTCTTCTTCTCGTTTGGAAGCTTTGGAGACTTTAAAAAAGCCATCAGTTCAGGATTGTTCACAACTACCTCTTTTACTGTGCGCAGTTCTTCCTCGACTTGAGCAAGAACCTGCTTTTCAGAAGCAAGCTGAAAAAGTGCCAGGGCATAGCGTTTTGCTACTGTCGAGTTGCTCATCGGGCATTACCCGCCTCTTGAATGTACTCATTGATCAGCTTTTCCTGGTCAGCTGCAGAGATTTCCTTCTCGATCACCTTAGAAGCGATCAATACAGATAGTGAAGCAACTTGCTCGCGGATAGCCGCAACAGCCTGCTCCTTCTGCTGCTCGATTTCAAGCTTTGCAGATTCCTTGATTCTTTCAGATTCAGTGCGTGCCAGTGCAATGATTTCATCACGCTGTACATCGCCCTGTTTCTTCGCGTTTTCAATAAGGCCCTGTGCTTCAGTGCGTGCCTGCTTAAGCATTTCACGCTGTTCTTCCATAAGTTTTTGCGCTTCGGCACGGCTCTTTTCAGCCGCTCCGATTTCGCCAGCAATATGCTCTTCACGTTCCTTCATGATGCCCATCAATGGACCCCAAGCGAACTTTTTAAGCAATGCTAACAAAATAAGGAACATAACGAGCTGGAATATGATATCTCCAGTATTCAGGCCGGCTGCCGCTCCCAATACATAATTCATTGTTAACACCCTCGATTCACTCCCTTCAAGAGTTGTACCATGATTAAAAGGTCCAACAAGCGTCATCTGGCTTCATGCCATACGCCCGGGCCGCCCAGGGGCTTGCCCTATTTTATTTCAAACGATTGCTTGCATTCAAATTCAGGCCTGCCCTCCGCCGGTTTTGGACCGGCACAGAGCCGACATAATAGAATGGCGAAGGTTCGCGCGGAATGATCTTCGCCATTTTAAATTATTATTATGAATTAACCACCGATAACCATGAACGCGATAACAACTGCGATGATAGGAATCGCTTCAACCAATGCAACCCCGATGAACATTGTTGTTTGAAGCATACCGCGAGCTTCTGGCTGACGAGCGATACCTTCAACTGTACGTGATACGATCAAACCGTTACCAATACCTGCACCAAGTGCTGCCAAACCGATTGCGATTGCTGCTGCTAATAGACCCATTATTAAGTTCCTCCTTATTGTATAGAAAAATATAGTTTTTTAGTTTTGTTCATATAATGAACAGGTATATATTAATGGTCATGGCTCACTTTATGAGAGAGATAAACCATCGTTAACATTGTGAAGATGAACGCCTGGATTGCCCCGACGAAAATCGAGAATCCTTGCCACACAAGCATTGGAACGGCTGCGGCTAAGTGTCCGACAGCATCCGTAGCGAGGCTGGCTGCAAGCAGACCCAACAGGATCTCACCTGCGTAGATGTTACCGTAAAGACGAAGACCAAGAGTGAGCGTATTCGCGAACTCTTCGATGATCTTGATCGGGAACATGAACCAGAACGGCTTGAAGAATTCCTTGCCGTATTCGGCAGTCCCTTTGAGTTTGACGCCATAATAATGGGATAGTCCTACCACCATGACTGCAAGAGTCAATGTGATGACCGGGTCAGCTGTTGGTGATTTCCACCATAGGACATTGTCGTAAACGACCGCGAATGGCAGTCCCAGCATGTTTGAAACAAATACATACATCAGCAATGTGATCCCGAGGACGTGGAACCTTCCCCCATCCTTCCAGTCCATCGTGCTGTTGATGATTCCTTTGACGAAATCCATAATCCATTCCATGAAGTTCTGGATTCCTGTCGGCTTCATCGCCAGTTTACGAGTGGAAAGAACTGCAATGATGAATACAAGAGCAGTCGCTATTGTGATCATCAGCAAATTTGCTAAGTTAAAAGTAAGCCCAAATATTTCTCTTAATGGAGCTTCATGATGCATCAATTATTCACCTCTCTTCCCCGCTATCTACGTGATTGAAAAGACTGGACAAAAAAATCTATCATAATGACAATGTAAGCTGTCATTAATCCCAAAATCGTAAATACAAGGTTTATGCGATCTGGATATTCCATCGCAACGATTACGGCAAGCGCTCCGGTTGCAAGCCTCGACATCGAGCCGAGCGAGCGCACCTTCTTCCCCTGCACAACCGAATCCCCGAAATTGTTCATCTTTCTCGCAAGCAGCCATAAATTAAAAAGGCTAAGGCTTGTACCAAAGATCAACCCGGCAAAAACAGATTGATAGCTTGTGAAGCCGTACCCTAGTACATATAGAGACAACAGAGTGAATATGTATTTGCGGTGGCGAGTGAACAGGTCCTTGATTTCCATTGATGGCTCAGTCTCCCGAAAAGAAGTGTTGGACAAGGCGGAGCATGGCATACACACCTGCCGCCAATCCGATCAGCAATCCGAATATTAAGAAAAGTGGCTCTGTACCTAGGGTACGATCCAGCCATCTTCCGGAAAAAATGCCAATTAAAATCGAGCCTACCAATTGAGATAGTATAGCGGACATGAGTGCCATCGCTTGAAAAGGGTGGCGGTTGTTTCGGCGCATAAAAAACGCATCCTCACTTTTGAGAATGGGAGCTTCAGGGGGTGAAAATTTATTTTCCGAAAAAACAATATTTTCACTAAAAAAAGCTTGCATATCAACATTGAAAACCTTATCATTTTATGCCCTTTGTAAGCATACAATAGGCAAATGTCAATGTCAATCCATTGGGGTGAAAAAATTCACAAAGTTTTCACTGTGAATATATACCATAATCCCTATGCTGCAAATATATTATAGAAGGATATTTTCAAGGGGTCCTTCCTGAGGAAAAAACCTTTCCTAAAATGAACAGGGCCGGAAAGAAGATCACCTTCTTCCGGCCCTTTTTTCGGTTTGATTTTTCTCAATCGCAATCACCGCTTCAATCATGCTTTCGCGTCCTGCTTTTTTCGCGAAGACCTTAGCCAAATACACCCCATCCGGCGGCAGGTTTTCCAGCGGGATTTCCTTGCCCGCCATCCCTTTATTCAGCTTTCTTCCCCAATCAAGGTATCCAACAAACCGGTATTGGTCCGGATCAAACAGGGCAATGCCGAATTCATCCGCTCCCCCCGGCAGATAGACTTCATAGCGATAAGCCTCGCCATTGTCTGCCGGAGCAAAATCGAACCCCATCACGCGGGGGTAATCCGGTTCTTCCAGTACATACAGGTATGGAATCCGGATTCTACTTTTCCCGTCATTCAACACTAGTGCCCCATCATGGATTTTATCTTTTAAATGCTCAGGACTGGCTTTCATCGCAACCTCAATCGTTTTCTGTTCATTGGGCTCCAATGTGAAGCTGAATGGCAGTTCCCACTCCATTCCATTTTCCCGTTTCGGCATCTCGAAGGAGTACGTTTTCGTGCTGCTGCTCGTATTTTTGACTTCAATCCTGGCACTGTGCCGGTGCATATTATCGCTGAGCTGGAATTTCCCAAACTGCAGCGATCCCGGTATTACAAGTGTCTCCACTTTGATTGCGTCTTCTATCTGGATTCGACCGGCTCCCTGCTCAAACGTCCGGTAAGGCTTTCCATCGCGACCCGTAATCTCCTTCGCGGTGTTCATGAGCGCAGCCTTGATTTCGGCTGGATTCCAATCAGGATGCGCCTGTTTAATGAGAGCTGCTGCTCCTGCCACATGGGGCGAGGCCATGCTTGTTCCCTGCAAAGGAAGGTAGCCTCCAGGTACGGTGCTGTTGATTGCGACACCAGGCGCGACGATATCCGGCTTGATTTCCCATGTAACAGTCACAGGTCCGCGCGAGCTGAAATCGGCAAGGATATCTTTTTCTTCTATTGATTCCATCCTGACGAGGGTAGGACCGTTTTCAACTTGCTTTTGAATCGCCATTCCTTCCTTTTTGCTTATGGACGCAACCGGAATTAGCAAACTCTCCTCGAGGTTTCCAAAAAACGTGCCCTTCGTGTTGTTGTAGATGATGACGGCCTTCGCTCCCGCATCCAGGGCATTTTTCGCTTTTTCGGTAAAAGTAAGCTTTCCCCGCTCAACTAACACAATCTTATCCCGGACATCCTTCATTTCTTCATTGCTGCCCAGCCCCGCGAAAACGATGTTTTCACTTCGCGTAAAGTTCCAATTGTCCGAACCCTGAAGCAGCTCGAGCCTGATTTTTTCACGGATGCCTGGAGCTGATAAGTACGGCACCTTCATCGGCGGAGTTGATGCGCCTACGGAAATGGCTTTTGATGCGGTTCCGGGTGACCCGACTGTCCAGCGGTTCGGCCCCGAATTTCCTGAGGAAGTCACTGCGACGATTCCCTTTTCCACCGCCTTGTTGAGCGCCAGGCTGATTGGAAGGTCTGGCCCGTTGACATCGTTTCCGAGCGAAAGGTTCAGGACATCCACCTTGTCCTTGATCGCCTCATCGATCGCCGCAATCACCTGCTCGGTCGTACCGCTGCCTCCTGGCCCAAGCGCCCGATAGGCAACGATTTTCGCATCCGGCGCCATACCGCGCATCCTTCCGTTTGCGGCGATGACCCCGGCCACATGCGTCCCGTGCAGTGTGCTCCGCAGTCCAACACCCTTCGTTTCCATCGGGTCATCATCCCCATCAACGAGGTCATGGCCTCCTGCAAAATTCCTCCTTAAATCCGGATGCTCATAATCAATCCCCGTATCGATGACCCCAATCGTCACACCTTTTCCTGTGAGGCGGTTCCCATTGTCATCAAGAATGCCGCGAACTTTTTCCGTCCCGATCAGTTCGAAATTATCGATAAAAGAGGTACTCGGCTTGAATCTGGCTGGCTGGTGCGGGTTCTCTGTTTTATAAGTATTCACTTCTGATACAAGCTTGATCTCATTGTATTCTTCCAGCTGCCTCAGCTCTGAAAACGGCCCCTGTACAGAGTAGCCCTGCACAGCATGGCGGAAGATACGACGGAGCTTGGTGTTTTTAAGCGTACTAAGCTGGCGGTTGATTTCAGATTCTGGGAACGGTTTCTCCGTCAACACGATGGCGATTTTTTCATTGCGAGGATTCTCCTCCGGGATGGGAGGATGCTGTAGTTTTTGTGGCTGAAAGGCAGCAAGTACCAGCATTATCGGAAAAAACAACAGAATTGAACGCTTAAACAAAACAGACTCCCCCTTTTTCCGTTAGCCTTTCAAATGTGGGTGGTAAGTATGCAAGGGGGATATCATTTTTAGGTAGTTTATTCCCAAAATTAGGATGACGGTGCAATTAGTGCGGTTAATTACGCAATTATTCCTGTTTTCTGCGCAATTATTGTAGTTGAGTACGAAATTATCAGTTTGTTTTACGCAATTAACACAACTTATTAATTTTAAAATTTTACCAGTAAGCATTTTGCCCACATTCTATTGCGAGGGCGGCCGCTTAAACAGAAAAAAACACCCCTTTTATCAGAAAAAGAGGTGTCTAAGTTCAATTATTTATATTGTTCAGGGCGATTTTCTGTTTTTTTGAAGTAATAACGGATGGCTTCACAAATTCGTTCGGATGCACGTCCATCTCCATATGGATTAGAAGCTTTGGCCATTTCTTCATATGCTTCAGAGTCGGTAAGAAGCTCTGTCGCCATTTCATAAATCGGCTGTTCTTCGTTTCCGGCAAGCTTTAATGTTCCAGCCTCAATCCCTTCCGGACGCTCGGTTGTATCGCGCAATACAAGCACTGGCACACCAAGCGATGGAGCCTCTTCCTGTACGCCGCCAGAATCAGTCAAAATCAAATGAGCACGTGACGCAAAGTTATGGAAGTCAATTACATCGAGCGGCTCGATCAAATGGATGCGCGGGTCATTGCCCAGCACTTCATCGGCAAGCTCACGGACTACCGGATTCAGATGGACAGGATAAACGACCTGCACATCACGCTGTTCATCAACTAGGCGCTTGATGGCGCGGAACATATTGCGCATCGGCTCACCAAGATTTTCGCGGCGATGTGCCGTCATCAGGATCAAGCGATCATCGCCAAGCTTGTCGAGCACTTCATGCTGGTAACTATCCTTAACTGTTGTTTTCAGGGCGTCGATTGCCGTATTACCCGTGATGAAGATGTTTTCTTCCTTTTTATTTTCCTCAAGAAGATTTGCCGCAGACTTAGAAGTTGGCGCAAAATGCAGGTCTGCCATAACTCCCGTCAGCTGGCGGTTCATTTCTTCCGGGAACGGGGAGTACTTATTCCACGTTCTTAAACCCGCTTCAACATGTCCGACGACAATCTGGTTGTAGTATGCCGCAAGACTGGCCACGAATGTGGTCGTTGTATCCCCGTGCACAAGGACGATATCTGGTTTGACTTCCTTCATGACCTTATCTAGACCTTCCAAACCTCTGGTCGTCACATCAATCAGTGTCTGGCGGTCCTTCATGATATTAAGGTCGTAATTCGGGGTGATGTTAAAAATATTCAATACCTGGTCCAGCATTTGGCGATGCTGGGCAGTGACGGTTACAATCGATTCAAAATGCTCTGGGTGTTTCTGCAATTCCAGGACAAGCGGGGCCATTTTAATCGCTTCAGGACGTGTCCCGAAAATCGTCATGACCTTAATTGGCTGGTTCATCTTAAACACTCCTTATTTCGTCCCGAATAAACGATCGCCTGCGTCTCCCAGGCCTGGAACGATGTATCCGTGGTCGTTCAGCTTTTCATCCAGTGCAGCAATGTAGATATCTACGTCAGGGTGGGCTTCTTTTACCGTTTCTACGCCTTCTGGAGCTGCAATTAAACACATGAATTTGATGTGCTTCGCGCCGCGCTTTTTCAGGGAGTTGATAGCTTCAACAGCGGAACCGCCTGTTGCAAGCATTGGATCGACTACGATGAAATCGCGCTCTTCAACGTCGCTAGGAAGCTTTACGTAGTATTCAACCGGCATTAGGGTTTCCGGGTCGCGGTATAGTCCAATGTGTCCAACCTTCGCTGCCGGGATCAATTTCAAGATGCCGTCAACCATTCCGATGCCTGCTCGAAGAATCGGGATGATCCCAAGCTTCTTGCCTGATAGTACTTTCGATTTTGTCTTTTCGACTGGTGTTTCAATTTCAATTTCCTCAAGAGGCATATCACGCGTGATTTCGAAAGCCATCAGCGTCGCGACTTCGTCCACAAGCTCGCGGAATTCCTTCGTGCCCGTGCTCTTGTCGCGGATATAAGTAAGTTTATGCTGGATCAATGGATGGTCAAATACGTATACTTTTGCCATGTGTATCGCTCCTTTTAAAGGTAAATGAGTTGTGAACACCTGTCTGTTTATGTAAGGTCTGTTAAATCACACTTCGTATAATTTTACAGAAAAACACCCATACAAGCAACCGCTCAGCATAATGATTTTTGTTGGAAAAGCGAAAGCGCCTTGGTCAGCCCCGACAATCGCTGGAGGGCCGAAAGGTGAAGTCGTTCTTTGACTTCATCGGGCGGACCGAAATTGAAATGTATAGCCGACTGCTCAGAAACACAGAAACTGGAGACACCGACAAAGAAGCGCTTTTTGCTTCTGCCGGCGGAGTCGAAGTTTCGGAGTTTCTAGGAGGCGACACTGGACAAGCGTCTCGAGCTGCTCAAAGCTAACGCTTCTCGCAAGATACTCATGGATGAATTTCAAAGATGAAAACTGGCTAGGCGCTGGAGCTGGACATTTCCCAGAGTGAAATAAACAATTTCAATTTTTATGAAAAAACGGCCCTCATTCCTTGAGGGCCGCTGTCTTCATTCTTAGCTGGTAAAAACTCTTATAGCTCCGGATATAATTCGAATTTTCCTGTCAAAGCTTCGACGCGCTGGCGTGCTTCTTCAAGCTTCGCTTCGTCTTCGTGATTTTTCAGAGTGAACGCGATCAGTGATGCGATTTCGTCCATCTCTTCATGGCCAAAGCCGCGGCTTGTGACGGCTGCTGTACCGATGCGAATTCCGCTAGTTACGAATGGGCTTTCAGGATCGAATGGAATCGTGTTTTTATTGACGGTGATGCCAACCTCGTCAAGCACCTTCTCCGCTACTTTCCCTGTCAGGCCAAGTGAACGCAGGTCAACAAGCAGCAAGTGGTTGTCTGTTCCGCCTGAAACCAGATCGATGCCTTCTTTATTCAAGCCTTCTGCAAGGCGGTTGGCATTCGAAATAATATTTTTCGCGTACTCTTTAAAAGAATCCTGCAGCGCTTCGCCAAAAGCTACTGCTTTAGCAGCGATGACGTGCATAAGCGGTCCGCCCTGAATGCCAGGGAAGATCGACTTGTCGATTTTCTTCGCGAATTCTTCTCTGCAAAGGATCATCCCGCCGCGCGGTCCGCGAAGGGTCTTATGGGTAGTCGTCGTGACGAAATCAGCGTATGGAACCGGGTTCTGGTGCAGGCCGGCTGCAACCAATCCGGCGATGTGCGCCATGTCGACCATCAGGTATGCGCCCACTTCATCTGCGATTTCGCGGAAACGCTTGAAGTCGATCGCTCTTGGGTACGCACTTGCACCAGCAACGATCAGTTTCGGCTTATGCTCGCGCGCTTTCTCAAGAACAACATCATAATCGATAACATGTGTTTCTTCGTCGACACCATACTCAACGAAATTATACTGAATGCCGCTGAAGTTGACCGGGCTTCCGTGCGTCAAGTGTCCGCCGTGGGAAAGATTCATCCCTAGGACCGTGTCACCCTGTTCAAGGATGGTAAAGTAAACCGCCATGTTCGCCTGGGCACCGGAGTGCGGCTGGACGTTTACGTGTTCGGCACCGAAGATTTCCTTCGCGCGGTCGCGGGCAATGTTTTCGGCAACATCGACGTGTTCGCATCCGCCATAATAACGGCGGCCTGGATAGCCTTCTGCGTACTTATTCGTAAGCACAGAACCCTGTGCCTCCATGACGGCTTCGCTGACAAAGTTCTCAGATGCAATCAGTTCGATTTTCGTGCGCTGGCGCTTCAATTCATCCTGCATTGCTGCAAATAGCTGGCTGTCCTGCTGTGACAAGTGCTTCACTTAAGTTCCCCCTCTAATATGTATTGCGTAGTTCCGTTATTAGAAAATTCATTCTTATTTTAGCCGATATTATAATGAAAGGAAAGGACGAAGGCACAAGAAGCTCTGAATATCTGACCTGCTTTTTCCTCCGTTGCCTTCCCCTATAAGTAAAGCCTGTTAACTTAATCAAGTCAGCAAGATTCATTTTCGTTCGTTTTCTCGTAAACCGCCCGAACGCCGCCGATCAGCTTCGGCCTTGTTTTTGCGAGCGTGACGTGCGCATGCCCAATGCTTCTCTGCGCGACTCGGACTGGCACTGCCACATGCTTCAATTGCATGCCAATTAATGTGTCGCCGATATCGATGCCGGCATCTGCCTTAATGAATTCGACGACCACGGCATCCTGGAGATTTTGGTAGGCATAGGCCGCCATCGCGCCGCCTGCGTTCCTTACCGGAATGACCGTGACTTCATCCAGCCTCTTCTGTTCCGCCGTTCCCCGCTCGACGACAATGGCCCGGTTCAAATGCTCGCAGCACTGGAAAGCCAGCTGGACACCAGTTGTTGCCTGCAGTTCACGAAGCTGGCGGAATACCATCTCCGCGACCTCTTCCGTTCCGGCCGTGCCGATTTTCTGCCCGATGATTTCACTCGTGCTGCAACCGACCACGAGCACATGCCCCTTTTTCAGCTGCACCTGTTCATTGAATTCAGTAAGGATGGAGTTCAATTCTGCTTCCCATTGTTCAATCGCCAGTGTCAACGCCTCCTTTTTTTGTTTAAAGCGACTTATGAAAAAGCGTCCTAAAAAAGCCGGAAACGCTCCGGCCTGATTTTTACGTGATTAGAAAGTATATTTTTTTACTTCGAGAAATGTCCAGCGCCTAGCCCCTGGAGTCGCTTCGGTTTTCTTATCTGCTTTCGTATTCTTTAATTTTTCCGACGCGGTTTTCGTGGCGTCCGCCTTCGAATTCTGTGGACAGCCAGGCTGCTGCGATTTCACGGGCAAGTCCTGGCCCGATGACGCGCTCACCCATTGCGAGCACATTGCTGTCATTATGCTGGCGTGTCGCCTTCGCGCTGAATACATCGTGCACAAGTGCGCAACGGATGCCTTTTACCTTGTTCGCGGCAATGCTCATGCCAATACCCGTTCCGCAAATCAGGATTCCCTTGTCAAACTCACCGTTCGCCACTTTTTCAGCAACCGGAAGAGCATAGTCTGGATAATCAACAGATGTGCCGCATTCGCAGCCGAAATCTTCGTATTCAATCTTCATTTCGTCCATCAAATTCTTAATTTCCTCGCGGATGTTCACTCCGCCATGATCTGAAGCAATAGCAACCTTCATTGTAAAATCCTCCTATGTATTCCCGGCTGTCCGGGGCGATGATTTCTACCGTTTATTTTCTCATATTCCCTCGATTTTATAAAGAAATCGAACATTGGTGAATCTGAATACGAGTTTTATAACTGAACCCTTTGATTGGTGTAGAGAACAACGAATTTTTCATACGAAAAGATTTTTTTAGCAGAGAAAAAAATTTATTATAGCGAAAATCAACTTTTAATAGCGAAAAAATTATTTTTATAGCGAAAACAAAATTTTAATAGCGAAATCTTCTTTTTTATAGCGAACTGGAAATTCTACGCGATTTTTTCCAGCAGCAAAAAACCACAGCCTCAGCTGTGGTTTCGCATCCTATAATGAAAACTTCGTGATCGTGTTCTTTAATTTTTCCGCCTGATCCCGCAGTACGACGGCCAGTTCTTCAACATTACCGATAACTTCAGCCTGCTGTTCCGCTGCAGACGCGACGCTCAGGGCACCGGCTGAGGTTTCTTCGGCGATTGCAGCCATTTCCTGTGATTGTGTGGATGTATGCTGGATCGTGTTCATCTGCGTTTCGACGAGTCCGGTAATCGTGTGGATGACTTCGGCCATCTCGTGGATGGTGTTCGTCATTTCATCGATGACCTGGTTCGTTTTCTCGCCTTTCTTCGCTTCGCTGTTCGCCGTTTCTACCTGTCTGCTGATCTGGCCAACGACGTTCTGGACCTCTGACTGGATGTTCTGGATCAATTCCGAAATCCCCTGGACGGCGTCCGCACTCTGGTCGGCTAGCTTCCTGACTTCCTCGGCCACGACCGCGAATCCTTTTCCATGTTCTCCGGCACGCGCTGCCTCAATCGAAGCATTCAAAGCCAGCAGGTTGGTTTGTGCCGCGATATCGCCGACGAGCTGGATGATCTGCTCCACTTTTGTTGCGTTTTCTTCCAGACGTTTGACAGTGCCCAGCGATTCACGATTATCATTCGCCAGTCTTTCAATCCCGGAAATCAGCGAGTGGATGGCATTCTTGGATTCCTGAAGGTCTTTGACCATTTCAACTGAAATCCCTTCTGACACCCGCGCTTTTTCCTGGACGTCCTCGGCAATGCGGATGACTTCATCCACTGACTCAGCTGTGGTTTGCGTCGAAAATGCCGACTGGTCTGCACCTGAAGCAATTTCCTTGATGGTTGTCGAGATAATCGCTGCCTGTTCCGATGCAGCCTTTGATTGGCCGGAAATCTGGATGACCTTTTCATTTGTTTCTTTGAAGTTCGAGTCAATCTGGCTGACCATCTCGCGCAGATTGGCAAGCATATTGTTGAAAGCTAGTCCAAGCGAACGGATTTCATCGTCCGACTTTGAAACCTCAGCATCCTCACCAATCTCACCCTGTGCGGCTTTCAGCGCTGATTGCTCCAATTTTTGCAACGGCTTGATGATCAATCCTGCTGCCATATAGGCAAGCAAGCCTGACCAGAAAATCCCCATCCCCAGGACCGCCACATTGTAGACAACCGAATTGATTTCGGTGAATTGTTTTACATAAGGCTGAAGGAAATAAATAAAGAATGCGCTTGTTGAATAAGTGATGATCGCCAACACCGTCGTCAGCATGACCATTTTCTTTCTTAATCCCATTTTGTAGCTGCGTTTAGACCCCACTGATAATCCCCCTGAAAAAGTATTAGAACTCCTCTAAGGTATTATCGGATTTTATCAAGGATTCTTTCGATACTTTCCTGAATTTCTTGAAAAGCTTCGCGATAAATTTGTTCGTTCCCGCCGAATGGATCTGCGACATCTAGGTTTTCCTTCACTTCAGCAAACTCTTTCAGGGTAAAAGTTTTATCGGCAGCTTGCGGATACTGGCTTAAAATCAGCTGCTTATGGCTCTGTGTCATCGTCAGGACCAAGGTCGCCCATTCGATTTGTTCCTTCGTCAATGTCGAGGAGCGATGATCATGGCTGATGTTGTTCTCCTCAAGCACGATTTTCGCGTTCAAGGATGCCTCCGCCCCATTTGGAGCGTAAACCCCTGCTGATTTCACTTCAACTCCGGGTATTTCCTTGCTTTTTAAAATTGCTTCCGCCATCGGGCTCCTGCATGTATTTCCGGTGCAGACGAATAAGATGCGTGCCATGCCTTTCCCTCCTGTGAAGAACTTTTTCTCCATTATAAGATAATCTTTAATTTTTCCATAAAAAAATACACCTGCCGAACAGGTGCACAAACGTTTTATAAAGGAAGGAGCAATTTAATCCCGAATGCGAGCAAAATGCTTCCTCCCAGCGCTTCGCTGTATGTACCCATCCACCCCTGGACTCTTTTGCCTACCAGGAGGCCTGCCCAGGTGAGGACCATCGCCGCGACACCAAAGCATACGAGTACGAGCAGCGTCCTGGCTCCATATATCCCCAGGGTAAGACCGACCGAGAAGCTATCCAGGCTGACACTCAGGGCAAAAATAAATAAGCCTTTCCCGACCGGAGTGATCAAACTTGTCTCGTCTTCTTTAAAGCTTGCCCAAATCATCTGTACACCGAGCACAATCAAAAGCAGGCCGCCGATATATCCGGCGATGGCCCCGAACTGCTCGGACAAAAATCTGCCGGCCACCATCCCCAGCAGCGGCATCCACACATGGAACAAGCCAATGGTGACGCCAATCTTGAAAATATGCCTTTTAGTCAGACGGAACATGCCCATTCCAAGACCTACCGAAAAAGCATCCATTCCCAACGCGAATGCCATCAATATCAATGTTAGTAATTCACCGGCTATTGCTGCCATGTCTTCGCCCCCTCGGACTTGCTAATTCAGCATATGCACGTCCAAATGGATTTAGAAGCATGGCTTGTTCGTAAAACGAAAAAAGCGCACCGACTAATCGACGCGCTTTTCAATCAACCTTTATTTTTCAATAACCGGCAATCCTGATGCTTTGGTCAGCCTGTTCATGATTGCCTGGCCGACGCCTTCCTCCGGAAAAATTTCCCCGTAAATGAGGTCGAGATCCTGCTGGTTGAAGGCGCGGAGTGTGTCATAAAGTGACTCAGCTACAGTTTCCAGCTTCATCCGTTCTCCGCAGGCAATGACCACATCGGAATCATAGAAAGCCTTGTTTTCCTTTGTGGTCATGACGCCGACTTTCATACCCTCGTTCCGTTTTTCATTCACCAGCTGCTGGATTTCTTCCTTTGTACCATTCACCAGATAGAAAGGGGCATTCGGTGCGTAATGACGGTATTTCATCCCTGGAGACTTCGGCGCCTGCTTCGCGTCCTTCAGTGCCGGGTCGACCAGTACCTCGCCAACGATTTCCTCAAGCTGTTCCTTCGTTACCCCGCCCGGTCTTAAAATCGCTGGAATTTCCCCGGTACAATCAACTACAGTCGATTCCAGGCCGACACCAGTCGCTCCGCCATCAACAATCCCGGCAATCCTGCCTGTCAGGTCATCAGCAACATGAGCCGCGGTTGTCGGACTCGGCTTGCCTGACAAGTTCGCACTTGGCGCCGCGAGCGGCAATCCGGATGCTTCAACCAACGCGAGGGCAACCGGATGGTCAGGCATCCTTACCGCCACTGTTGAAAGTCGTGCCGTTGCTTTTTCTGAAAGCACGCCATCCTTTTTGTTCAGAATCAGGGTCAGCGGTCCCGGCCAAAATGCGTCCATTAATCGTGAAGCCTGTTCAGGAATTTCTTTTACAAAGGAAAAAACCTGTTCACGGTCCGCGATATGGATGATCAGCGGGTTATCCCCAGGTCTTCCTTTTGCTTCGAATATTTTTAAGACGGCATCATCATTTTCCGCGTTGCCTCCAAGTCCATAAACCGTTTCAGTCGGAAAAGCGACGACTTCATTTTGCTTCAGTTTTTGTGCGGCTTCGATGATATGTGGATATGTTTTTAAATTATCCACATTCTTATCCACTGTCCACATTTGTGTTTGCATGTCCATCCACCTTTTATTTCTAAGCTATACTAGTCTATTTCTATGAAAGTATAAAAGAAGAACAAGGCGAACACAAGTTTTTATCCACAAAATGTGCATAAACTACGGGAATCAGTGGATAACTTTGTGGATTAATCCACAATTCACAAAATAATTTTCATAATTGCGGAGTTATCCACAGTTAGCACTTGTTTTAAATGGCTATGCTCCAGAAGTTCCTCTGGAAGTTCTGACTGATTGACCATCTCAAATCCAAGGCTCCCGAAAAAGGACACCGCGCTCATCTTATTCGTCACTAAATACAATTCATCGAGTTCTTGATTTTTAGCTGTAAGAAAAGCCCGTTTAAAAAGGAGCATCAAATCCGGCTGGGCAATTTGCGGCGACACAACAAACGAGCGCAGCAATCCTGCTTTGCCGACAGGCTCGACTCCAAGGCACGCCTTCAATTCTCCTGCCGTATTTTCCATAAGCGAAAAGTTCTCGATTGACTCACTCAATCCTTCCGGGCTTACACCCGCCTCTGTTAAAAATGCCTCCAGCCTGGGAAGGTCCTCTCTATTTGCACTTCTGATTTTCCACGTCATCTCTTTCACCTCAAAAATAAGATTCTAGTAGATTGATATGAGAGGTTTGAAAAAAGTAGAACCTTGAAAAAGAGGAAGAAACGAAAACACGGCAGCCATCATTTGAAGATGATAGCTGCCGTGGATCCTTGCTTCTTTAAGCGTAATTATTTGTTGTTATTACTGTTGTTGTTGTTGTTATTGTTATTGCGGGCATTGCCGCCTTTTTCACCGATTTCTTCATAGAAGCTTCGGTCATGGTTGTTGGAAGTCGCTTCTCCGCCTTTGCGGCCGATTTCCTGATAGAAGTCCTTATCGTGGCTTTCTGATGTTGCTTCGCCACCCTTACGTCCGATTTCCTGGTAGAATTCGCTGTCATGGCTCTCGGCAGTAGCCTCTCCGCCTTTGCGGCCAATTTCCTGATAAAAGTCTTTGTCGTGGTTGTTGGAAGTTGCTTCGCCGCCTTTACGGCCGATTTCCTGATAGAAGTCGCTGCCATGGTTCTGGCTTGTTGCTTCGCCGCCCATGCGTCCTCGTTCTTCACGTGACATCTTACCATTATTGTTATTGTTTTTGTTAGCCATTTTACTCATCCTCCTCTTGAAATCTTAGTGTCGATGTTACACTACCTTGAATATCCGGGTTTCGGCCCCATGAAACTAGAAACAAGGGAATGTAATCTGCTTGTCTAAACATTGTAATAAATTTGGTAATTTAGACGGGCGTTTTTCCTTTGTTTCCATGTTTTTCTTAAGAGAAGCTAGCTAATGTTTCCTAGCTTCTCATAGTGAAAATTTCATAAGTGAGTGATTTAGGTCACTATCCCGCCTGATAAGTATGGTTATAATAAAACCAATTAAATGAAAACCTTTCTCAAGAAGGAGGACCGTCATGGAAATAACCACAATTTACGAAAAGATTGGCGGAGATGCATCCATCCGCAAAATTGTCGATACATTTTATCCAAAGGTATATGAAAATGAAGAACTCAGTCCATTGTTTGAAGGGGATATCGATGAAATCAAAAGGAAACAATGGATGTTCCTGACGCAGCTGACCGGCGGCGGTGCTCTGTACAGCGAGGAATTCGGGCCGCCCAATATGAGGGCCAGGCATATGCCATTCGAAATCACTCCGGTTCGCGCCCAGACATGGCTGAAGCTGATGCAAGAAACATTGACAGAGACTGGATTGATCAAGACCGAGGGAGGTAAAGCCTTATTCGAGCGCCTGAGCCAGATTGCACCGATCATGATCAACAGACCATAAGGAGGAGCTTAACATGGAAAAACAATCGCTAACCCAATATCAGGAATTCAGTGAGGAACGTTTTACGAAGCGCATCGTCTTTAAAAAAGGAGAAAGTACCGTCTTTCTATTAAACTTCATGCCAGGCCAGGAGCTTCCAAAGCACACCCATCCCGGCACAGAAGTGTTCATTTTAACGATGCAGGGTGAAGGCACTTTTACCATCAATGGAGAGGAAATAGCTGCTGCGGCGAACGAAACCGTCCATGTGAGCGGCAGCGAAGAGCTTGCCTATAAAAACACCGGGTCCGAGCCTGTCACTCTATACGTGATGCTCAACAAGATTCCGGATGACAGGTATGCGCAGAATATTTAAGAAGTTTGCTTGCTGATTCTTCACCCATAAAATCCAGCCTGGTCGATATCTACATGGATCTGGTCGATATATTTAAAAATCCGCTGATATATTTGAAAATGTGGTCGATATATTCAAAAATCCGCTGATATATTTGATAATGTGGTCGATATAATTTAAAATCCGCTGATATATTTGATAATGTGGTCGATATATTTTTAGATTCGCTGAAAACGAGACGTAAAATGCCCCTGCGGATACCGCAGGGGCATTTTTTAACCGAAAATCCTGTTCCAAATCTCCACCAGGAAGAATGAAACTTCTACTTCTTCTTCCTCGCTGCCTTCATAGACTGGTTTTTTATCTTTTTTAGCTTTTTTTGCATCTTTTTCACGGTCTGCTTCTTCCTCTTCTGCATCTACTTTTACATCGCCTTTGCTTTCGTTCTCATCGAAGCCTTCACTTGTTGCTTCGCCGTTTGAGAAATCGAGGAAGCATAGCGGCGGATAGAGCACACACCACCAGTTGGCCCCTTCCCCTTCGCCCAGTGTGATCAGGATGGCTTCATACTCTCCTGCCGGGTATAAGAACTGGCCGTATAGTTTCGTCGGGAACTGCACTTTGTCAAATTCCGTTTTTACTGATTGGTTCGAACCCTGGGCAGCTACAACCTCTTCCGCAATTGCCTGGATTTCCGGCAGCTTTGATTTGATCACGTCTCTTGCCGCTTCGATCGATGTCAGGTCCTGGACCCATTTCGTGATTTCCGCGTTTACCGCATCACGGACAAGTCTCTTGATCTCCTGGTCTTTTTCCAGGTCGCTTTCCGCGAGGATCCTCAGCCTGATTGCCTCGTTCGGGATCACCATTGCTTCCTTCGCAGTCACTTCATTTTTAGGTGTATATAAACTTAACATCGTACCTGCACATAATAGGAGTATATATATGATTGCTGCTGATTTTTTCATCATCATCTTTCGCACCATCCCTTCACTAGTCACAGTGTGGACAGTTTGATAGATTCTTAAACTAGTAATTTTGAAAAAAAATGGACTCCTTTTTTATCAGGAGTCCATTTCAGCAAATACCATCCGGTCCTTGCCATTGATATCAAACACAATTTCCACCTTTGCATGTGGGAAGGTTTTTTCCAGAAGCGCACGAACCGCTTCACCCTGGCCGGCCCCGATTTCAAAGCCGACGAGTGCCTTTTCCTTCAACACAAGCGGCAGCTCGTCCATGAACCGGCGATAAAGGTCGAGACCATCTTCCCCGGCAAACAGCGCCAAATGCGGCTCATGCTCGGTGACGACGTCCGACATCCACTCCTGGTCGGCAATCGGGATATACGGCGGATTCGAGATGACTGCATCGACTTTCTTCTTTTGTAAAAGCAGCGGCTGCAATAGGTCGCCCTGGAGAAACGAGATTTCCGCGCCGAGCTTGCTGGCGTTTTTCCGCGCCATCCCCAGTGCATCCTCTGAAAGGTCGGTAGCACTTACCTTCAATTCCGGATTTTCCAGCTTCAAGGTCACTGAAATCGCTCCGCTGCCAGTGCCGACATCGACCAGCTCGATATCATTTCTTCCTGGAAAAAGCTTTTCCAGCCGCTGAAGCGTGCCATAAACAAGCTCTTCAGTCTCCGGCCTTGGAATCAGCACATACTCATTCACCTCAAAGCAGCGGCCGTAAAACTCCTCAGAGCCGATGATATATTGGATCGGTTCACCTTCCGCATGCCTTTTTACTGCTGCCTGAAACTCAATCCAGACATCCGGATCAAGTTCATCGCGCATCATCGCCAGCATCGACGTGCGGGACAACCCTGAATAGTGGCGAAGCAGGAGCTCGCCGGCGAACTCTTCCCGATTATTCTCTTTTAAAAAAGAAGAAGCCCAATTGAGGGCTTCATACATTTTGAGATTACTCATTGTTCGCACTCTCAAGTCGTTGAGACTGGTCTTCTAAAATCAATGCGTCGATGATTTCATCCATCTTGCCCTGAAGAATCTGGTCAAGCTTTTGGATGGTCAGGCCGATGCGGTGGTCGGTCACACGGTTTTGCGGGAAGTTGTACGTACGGATACGCTCGGATCGGTCACCAGTACCAACGGCCGATTTACGCACCTGGTCGTACTCTGCCTGTGCTTCCTGCTGGAACTTGTCGTAAACACGCGCGCGAAGTACCTTCATCGCCTTGTCTTTGTTCTTGTGCTGGGATTTTTCATCCTGGCAGGATACCACGATCCCTGTTGGAATGTGAGTCAGACGGACAGCTGACATCGTCGTGTTAACGGACTGGCCGCCGGCACCACTTGATGCAAATGCATCAAAGCGAATGTCTTTGTCATGCAGCTCGATTTCCACTTCTTCTGCTTCAGGAAGGCACGCTACAGTCGCAGTGGACGTGTGGATCCGGCCGCCTGATTCTGTTTCAGGAACACGCTGGACTCGGTGCGCACCATTTTCGAACTTCAATTTTGAATACGCGCCATTTCCGTTGATCATGAAAATGATTTCCTTGAAGCCGCCCACTCCAGTAGTTGAAGCGTCGATGACTTCCGTTTTCCAGCCCTGCGATTCCGCGTAGCGGCTGTACATTCTGTAAAGGTCGCCGGCAAACAGGGCAGCCTCGTCACCGCCAGCAGCACCGCGGATTTCCATGATTACGTTCTTGTCATCATTAGGGTCCTTTGGAATCAGAAGAATTTTAATGCGAGCTTCAAGCTCTTCAAGACGCGGCTCAAGCTCGGAGATTTCTTCTTTTACCATTTCGCGCATATCTGCATCGAGCTTATCCTCGAGCATCGCTTTCGCTTCTGACAATTGCTCTTTTACTTCCTTATATTCACGATAAGCCATGACCGTTTCCTGGATGTCAGACTGCTCCTTCGAATACTCGCGGAGTTTTTTCGAATCATTGACAATTTCCGGGTCACTCAACAGCTCATTCAATCTTTCATAACGATCCTCAACTGCTTGAAGACGATCAAACACGGACACTCACCTCTATTTTCATATCCTTGCATACAATTTTATAAAAACTGGCCTGTTCAGGCTCTAAATTCTGCACAGCATAACATTCTAATTATAGTATAGGAGCTACCCTCAGTCAAAGCCAAATAGAAAAAGCATGCCAGTGCATGCTTTTGTCATTGCAATTAATACTCAACATTCAAGTTAATTTCATAGCGCGGCAATGCTTGTGTCAGCTTGGATTGCAACAGTTTCTCGGCACGATTCCGTTCTTTTCTCGCCACGCGCTCTTCCGGCCTGGCCGTTATATTCATGGCCCCACCGTTGATCCATATTTGCTCCGGCTCATAGCCCGCCTCGGAAATAACATCCTTCGCTTTCTGGACATCCTGGGAAAAACTGTGGTGGTTCTCGTTGTCGGTATTCAGCAAATTAGGGTTTTGATCGCCCATCGTCATACCGTCATTCAGGTCGCGGGCAAAGTTCGGTCCATCTCCACGGCGGACACCGTCATTTTCCCTGTTCAAGTCCATACCCGCCTGGTCCTCACCCTTGTCATAAACCGACTCATCGTTATCCTGCACACATCCTGAAACAAACAGCATCGCTAACATAAGGAACATCATTAATTTTTTCAAATTATGGCACCTCCCGTTGTTAGCTTGCCCTTTTTTCTGCACTGCATGCGGAAGGCTGAAGGAGGTTTCTATTTCCTATTTTTGGATGAAGACGCAATTATGCAGGAGTTTCGTGCAATTATTGTGGATTATCGAGAGAATCCAAACTTGTTTTGTGCAATTATGGCCTATGTTCGTGCAAATAACCTGCTTTATTAAAAGAATAATTTTGCCAGCTGTAAATTCCCACAAAAAAATCCCCCCATTACGGGAGGATTCCTTCATTTATGTTAAGCTTTCTGTCGTTTTCTCGATTTTCAGTTCGTTTGGTGACTTTGGGACTTCGTGATGGTGCCTGCAGCGTGGTTCATATGCTTCTGACGCACCAACGAGTATGACGGGATCATCATAAGAGGCTGGCTTACCGTTGATCAGGCGCTGTGTACGGCTTGCAGGCGATCCGCAAACGGCACAAACAGCCTGGAGCTTGGTCACATTTTCAGCAACAGCCATCAATGCCGGCATCTGCCCGAATGGCTCGCCGCGGAAATCCTGATCAAGACCGGCGACGATCACGCGGTATCCGCTGTCCGCCAGGTGCTGGACGACCGGAAGGATTTCATTGTCAAAGAATTGGACTTCATCGATGGCAATCACATCGATTTCTGGGGTGATATGCTTGAAAATATCAGTAGAGTTGGCAATAGGCTTTGCAGTAACTGCAGTTCCGTTGTGTGATACAACCGATTCTTCGCTGTAGCGGTTATCAATCGCAGGCTTGAAAACAGCAATTTTTTGCTTGGCAAATTGCGTTCTGCGTACGCGGCGGATCAGTTCCTCGGATTTTCCGGAAAACATGCTGCCGCAGATCAGTTCGATCCAACCGCTTTGTTTCATAACGTACATGGTCGGCCTCTCCTTCCTCGCTTGGAAAAAATGAATCGCTCAAGCGCTTTTGGCGCGGGAACGGGGCTTTAAACAAAAAGCTGCTTTCGTAGAGTTACGGCTTCTTCATGCCATAAAGGTACGAAAAAAGCCTGGGCAAAAAGTCGACACTTTTTTTCAGCTTTTTCCATTATAACAAAAAACGACGCTGAATCCAGATACAAAAATAAAGTTCATAAAATTAAATTTTTCGGATTTATGTACCCTATATCATTCTCAAAAAGAGTCAAAATAAAAAACAGGCAAGTCACAAAGCTTCTTGCCTGTTTTAGGATTTCTTATATTACTGGTTGTTTTTAAGACCGTACTTTTTGTTGAAGCGGTCAACACGTCCGCCAGCTTCAGCAAACTTTTGACGTCCAGTATAGAATGGGTGGCACTCAGAGCAAGTTTCAACTTTGATCTCGTTCTTTACAGAACCAGTTTCAAATTCGTTTCCGCAAGCGCAAGTCACCTTAACTGTTTTGTAGTTTGGATGAATTCCTGATTTCATTCTTTTCATCTCCTTCCGCCCTGAATCATTCGAAACAGAGTTATAATCAACGGCGAACCATGTTCATACCGTTTTTGTAAAAACACACTGTACATAGTATAACAACTGTTCTTATATTTTTCAAGCTTGTTTTCTATTCCACAAAAAGGAAATTACTGGCGCTTGGCATTGCCCTTCATTTCCTCACCAAGAACAGCGAAGAAGTCTTCGTTGGACTTGGACTGTCTCAGCTTACGCAGGAACTTTTCCGCGAAATCCGGTGAATCGGACATCGATTTTCGGATTGCCCAGAGCTTGTCCAGATGATCCTTCGGAATGAGCAGCTCCTCTTTGCGTGTTCCAGAGCGACGGATGTCGATTGCCGGGAAGATCCTTCTCTCAGCAAGTGAACGGTCAAGGTGAAGCTCCATGTTGCCTGTTCCCTTGAATTCTTCATAAATGACATCGTCCATACGGGAACCTGTATCCACTAGTGCTGTCGCAAGGATGGTCAGACTGCCGCCTTCCTCGATGTTACGCGCCGCACCGAAGAAGCGCTTTGGACGGTGGAACGCCGCAGGGTCGATACCGCCGGACAAAGTACGTCCGCTTGGCGGGATGACAAGGTTGTAGGCTCGAGCGAGACGAGTGATGCTGTCCATCAGGATGATGACATCGCGCTTATGCTCGACAAGGCGCATCGCGCGCTCAAGTACAAGCTCCGCGACCTTGATATGGTTTTCAGGCACTTCATCAAACGTCGAGCTGACGACATCGCCGGCAACAGAACGCTCGATATCGGTTACTTCTTCCGGACGCTCATCGATCAGCAGGACAATCAGTTCCGCTTCAGGATGGTTCGTCGTGATGCTGTTGGCAATTTCTTTGATCAGCATCGTCTTACCGGCCTTTGGCGGAGCGACGATCAACCCGCGCTGACCGAAGCCGACAGGTGCCAGGACATCCATGATTCTTGTGGAAACTTTGTTGTGTGTGGTTTCCAGCTTCATCTGGCGGTCAGGATACAATGGCGTCAAGCCCGGGAAGTGAACCCTTTCCTTCGCCGATTCAGGGTCATCCCCATTGACTGCCTCTACTTGAAGCAGGCCGAAATAGCGTTCATTTTCCTTAGGAGGACGAACTTTCCCTGAAACCTTGTCACCGTTCCTCAGATCAAAGCGGCGAATCTGCGATGCCGAGATGTAAATGTCCTCAGAACTCGGTGAGTAGTTGATCGGGCGCAGGAAGCCAAAGCCCTCCGACTGGATGATTTCCAGGACACCTTCCATGAAAAAATAACCCTGTTGTTCCGCACGCGCTTTTAAAATCGCAAAAATGAGTTCTTTTTTCGACAATTTGCTGTAGTAAGAAACTTTATATTCCTTTGCGAGTTCATAAAGCTCTTTTAATTTCATATTTTCTAAGCTTGAAATATTTACTTCCATAATGTCACCACGCCTTAAAATATTTCGATTTCCCCCATAAAAAGTATTAAGATTTCTAGCGTATGGATGGAAAAAGAAGAAATGAGTTTCCTTTGAAGGATGTAAGAAGGATTTAATGAAGGTTTACGTTAAGTGTGCTTTCAAATTCTCATTTTACCCTTAAACAGGAAAAATAATCAATCTATTTTTAATCAGCTCCCTTTATCTACAGAATGCGATAAAGGAAGCTGATTTGTAAGGGTTTGCATGCAGTTTTAAAAAAACATTATGATTTCATGACCAAATGCGGCTTTTTCTTCAGGCTGTGCTGGCCTTCAATGAAGCGGACTGTGCCTGATTTTGCGCGCATGACAACAGAGTGTGTAGAGCCGTAAGAGCCTTTGAACTGGACTCCCTTGAGCAATTCGCCATCTGTTACGCCGGTTGCTGCGAAAATCGCGTCATCTCCGCGGACGAAGTCTTCCATAAGAAGGACTTTATTGACATCGATGCCCATCTTTTTGCAGCGCTCAAGTTCTGCCTCATTTTGTGGAAGCAATTTACCCTGGATTTCGCCGCCGAGGCTTTTTAAAGCAACTGCTGCGATTACACCCTCAGGTGCTCCGCCTGAACCGAACAGGATATCCACGCCAGTAAAATCAAACGCTGTGTTGATTGCGCCAGCGACATCGCCGTCATTGATCAACTTGATTCTTGCTCCTGCATCGCGAAGCTGGGCAATGATGTGTTCATGGCGAGGACGATTCAATACTGTTGCCACTACATCTTCAATGTCCTTGTTCTTCGCTTTTGCCACAGCCTTCAGATTATCAAGAACGGAAGCATTGATATCAACCATTCCTACCGCCTCCGGACCTACCGCAAGTTTATCCATGTACATATCCGGCGCGTGAAGCAGGTTGCCATTATCTGCAACTGCAAGGACTGCAAGGGCATTCCAGCCGCCAGACGCGACAATGTTCGTTCCTTCCAGAGGATCGACCGCCACATCAAGGCGAGGGCCATAGCCTGTCCCAAGCTTTTCGCCGATATACAGCATCGGCGCTTCATCCATTTCTCCTTCACCGATCACGACTGTACCTTTCATCGGGATGGTGTCAAACACATCTCTCATTGCCGACGTTGCCGCATCATCAGCTTCATCTTTTTTCCCGCGGCCCATCCAGCGGGCTGAAGCAAGCGCGGCCGCCTCTGTCACGCGGACAAGCTCCATCGTTAAGCTACGTTCCATATGATCATCCCCTAATCATGAAAGGGCTAATGTCTGCCGAAAAAGGTATACCTCTCATTCGCTTCGTATACAGTCCTATCATAAATCAGCATTCTCCTCGCTGCCGTTTAAGTCCCGAACTGATTAGGAAGTGAAGCTTTGATACAGCCGAAGTCAACGGCTTGATAATCAAATAGGTTATACCATTCTACGATTTCGGTAAGCATTAGCACCACTATTTGTATTGTACAGCTCTATTGTACTATACTTTTTATGATTTTTTTACTTCTTCTTGCTCTTCAGATGTCATATCTTCACGCCAAATTGTGGCACCGAGCCCATTCAGCTTATCAACGATATGGCTGTAGCCTCGGTCGATATGGTCGACACCCGTGATTTCAGTGACTCCCTCTGCCATCAGGCCAGCAATGACCAATGCCGCTCCGGCACGGAGGTCGCTTGCCTTCACTTTGGCTCCCTGCAGTTTGACAGGTCCGCTGATAATCGCCGATCTGCCTTCCACCTTGATATTGGCATTCATTCTTCT
Organism: Mesobacillus subterraneus; assembly: GCF_003937825.1. Classification (GTDB taxonomy): domain Bacteria; phylum Bacillota; class Bacilli; order Bacillales; family Cytobacillaceae; genus Mesobacillus; species Mesobacillus subterraneus. The sequence goes on from NZ_RSFW01000013.1 coordinate 260,227, forward strand.
AAGCTCGTCGATATGCTTGAAGCGTGCTCCATAAATCGTATCTGTTACGACACTGGAACCTTCAGCCCTCGTAAGCAGTGACGTGAACGGCTGCTGCAAGTCTGTCGGAAAACCAGGATAAACAAGCGTTTTGATATCAACAGCTTTATATTTCTCAGCAGGTGCGACATAGATTTGCTCGTCACTCGCTTCGATACGGGCGCCCATTTCCTTCAGCTTGGCCACAAGTGACTCAATATGCTGCGGGATGACATTATCAATCGTTACCCCATCGCCAATCGCTGCACCAAGAATTAAGTAAGTCCCCGCCTCGATACGGTCAGGGATGATCGTGTGGCGGCAGCCGTGAAGCTCGTCGACGCCATCGATACGGATAACGTCAGTTCCCGCCCCTTTGATCTTAGCTCCCATATTGGTAAGCAAAGTTGCGACATCAATGATTTCCGGTTCCTTCGCCGCGTTTTCAATGATCGTGCGACCTTTTGCGCGGACAGCGGCAAGCATGATGTTGATCGTTGCCCCTACGCTGACGACGTCCAGGTAAATGCGCGCGCCGCGGAGCTCATCTGCACGCAGGTAGATTGCGCCCTGCTCATTCGTGACACTCGCACCAAGTGCTTCAAATCCTTTTATATGCTGGTCGATCGGCCTTGGCCCCAAATGGCAGCCGCCTGGCAGTCCAATGACAGCCTTTTTGAAACGGCCAAGCATCGCTCCCATCAAGTAGTAAGAAGCTCGCAGCTTTTTCACTTTTCCATTCGGCAAAGGCATGGAAATCATGGAAGACGGATCCACCGTCATTTCATTGTTAGAGAATTCAACAGAACCGCCGATTTCCTCCATCAAGTCCTTGAGCATATGAACATCGGAAATATCCGGCAAACCTTCTATGGTTACAGGCGATTCAGCTAAAATCGTTGCGGGGATCAAGGCTACGGCACTGTTTTTCGCGCCGCTGACCCGAACAGTTCCTTTTAAAGGATAACCGCCTGCAATCTTAAGCTTTTCCATTTTTGACTCCCTTCTAAGCCGTGATGTATTAAGGTCAAGCTGGAGATGCAAACAATGTACAGCTAAGACCGATATAGGCTCGTCTTTTAATTTGAATTATACCGAAATCATAAAAGTCATATTTTTCCATTTAATATAGACAGATTCCGGGAGTTTTCTATTCCTCTAGTTTACACGATATTCCCAATTTCATGTAATAAAATGCAAAAAAGTTTGAATTGGGGAAAACTTCCTGAGATGACCGTTGTTTTCCGCTCCGGGTACTCGCTTTCCGCGGGGCGACCGGTAAGCGTCCTCGTCGCTTTGCTCCTGCGGGGTCTCACCTAGGCCGCTGATCAATGCAATAGCGCATTTCTTTAGCATAGTAAAAAAGTTACTGTCCGCGTGTTTCCCAGTCTTTTAGGAAGGCTTCGATTCCTTTGTCTGTGAGCGGGTGGCTGAACATTTGCTGGATGACTTTGTATGGCACGGTTGCGATGTGTGCGCCTCTTAGTGCTGCGTCTGTGACGTGCTGCGGGTGGCGAATGGAAGCAGCGATGATTTCTGTTTCGATTCCGTGGATCGTGAAGATGTCGGCGATCGTTGAAATCAGGTCGAGTCCATTGTGGCCGATGTCATCCAGGCGTCCAAGGAATGGAGATACGAATGTAGCTCCCGCTCTTGCTGCCAGCAATGCCTGGTTGGCGCTGAATACAAGGGTTACGTTTGTCTTGATTCCTTCTTTTGAAAAAGCGGAAACAGCCTTGAGACCGTCTGGGGTCATTGGAACCTTGATGGTAATGTTTGGAGCGATTGCCGCTAGCTCCTTGCCCTCTTTGATCATTCCCTCTGCATCAAGCGCGATGACTTCTGCACTGACGGAACCAGGTACCAGCTCAGTGATTTCTTTCAGTCGGTCTTCAAACTTAACATTCTTTTCTTTTGCCACAAGGGATGGGTTGGTTGTGACACCTGATAGGATTCCCAGGGAGTATGCTTCGCGAATTTCCTCCATATTGGCAGTATCGATAAAAAACTTCATTTGTAAACGCCTCCAGTCGACAAAATTTTCAATCATATCAAGAAATGCGCAAGCGCCTTGGTCAGCCCCGACAAGCGGTGGAGGGCCGAACAGTGAAGTCGTTCTTTGACTTTCATTGGGCGGACCGAAGCGACTCGAGGGGCTAGGCGCTGAAGCTGGACACTTCTCTAAGTGAATTTAAAACATTCATAATTTTATAAATGGATAAAAACCGCCTTATTTAAGGCGGTTTTATTATAACAAACTTTTATTGCTTTTACGCTTTGTTGGAAGAACCGAATTCGCGCATTTTGCCGATTACAGTTTCCTTGATTGCGTCGCGAGCTGGTCCAAGGTATTTACGTGGGTCATACTCGTTAGGCTTCTCAGCCAATACCTGGCGGACAACCTTCGCTGAAGCAATTTGGTTTTCAGTATTAACATTGATTTTAGCTGTTCCGAAAGAGATGGACTTCTGGATATCCTTTGTTGGGATTCCAGTTCCGCCGTGCAATACCAATGGTACGCCAGCAGTTTTGTTGATTTCTTCCATTTCTTTGAAACCAAGGTTTGGTTCACCTTTGTAAGGGCCGTGAACAGATCCCAGTGCTGGAGCAAGGCAGTCAATACCTGTGCGCTTAACAAGTTCTTCACACTCTTGAGGATCAGCATAGATAACACCATCTGCAACGACGTCATCTTCTTGTCCGCCGACTACTCCTAATTCAGCTTCAACAGAAACACCCTTTGAATGAGCGTATTCTACCACTTTTGAAGTAATTTCAACGTTCTCTTCGAAAGGACCGTGGGAAGCGTCGATCATGACAGACGTGAAGCCTGCGTCGATTGCTTCTTTACACTTATCGAAGCTTGAACCATGGTCAAGGTGGATTGCGACAGGAACTGTGATTTTATAGTCCTCCATCAAACCTTCTACCATTTTTACAACTGTCTTGAAGCCGCCCATGTAGCGTGCAGCACCTTCGGAAACACCAAGGATAACTGGTGACTTCTCAGCTTCTGCAGCCTGAAGGATCGCTTGAGTGAACTCAAGGTTATTTAAGTTAAATTGCCCAACAGCGTAGCCTTCTGCATTCGCTTTTTTCAGCATTTCTGTCATTGAAACTAAAGGCATCGTTTTTCCTCCTTCGTTATGATCATACTACTTTTGACTATACTGCCCTTTTAAAGGTTTTCCTTCTCTGCTTTTGATTATGTACCCGAGAAGGCTTTCGCCAAAACGAAATGATCCTTTGGAATTCATATGTATCATACCAAAAGAAAATCAGAATTGCCATCGTTCAGGCCCTGATTTTACAAGTGTCATAAAAATGCTATAAAGCAAGCGCTACCAATAGTTTCACTAGTCTGGAAACTCGCTTTTCCGGTCGAAAAAACCCTCCCAAACAATGAGAGGGCTTTTATGTATTTAGGATACAGTTTGTGAATATTTTTTTACCGCTGCACGAATGTCGTCGATATCGAACGGCTTGGCAAAGTGTGTCAGTGCACCCAAATCCATGGCTTCCTGGATCATGTCAAGCTCACCATAAGCCGTCATGATGATGACGCGGATGTCTGGATCGATGACCTTCATTCTCTTTAATATTTCAATTCCATCCATTCCAGGAATCTTCATGTCCAAAAGGACCAGATCCGGTGGATGTTTTTAACGATTTCCAGGGCCTGGACGCCATTTGCAGCCTGATATGTTTGATAACCTTCTTTTTGCAGCACTTCATTAAGTAGAATTCTGATGCCAAACTGGTCGTCAACTATAAGTATTTTTTCTTTCATGCCGCCTCTTCCCCCTAATAATGTAGTATATTGGTAAATGTTTTTGTCCTGGAAACGGTTTTCGTCTTATCACCATTTACACTATTCGTTAAAAATCTTGAAATTCCTGCCATATATTCAAAGTATTTTTCGGCAGATGCTTTTTTATTTTCATTGTAGTACTTTATAATCAGAATTGGCAAAGACGGAGGTGCTATTATGTTAAAAATGTTTTCGACACAATTGACAGGCTTGTTCAACAGGCTCCAGGATAAAGAAGAATTCTCGATCGAGGATGGAGCGCGCCTGCTCGCACAGGCTGCTGCCGGACAAGGCAAGATTTATATTTTCGGGACAAAAGAAATGCAGGCAGTCGGAGTTGAAGCCGTTTACGGCGAAGAACCGCTGCAAGCTGCTGCTATTTTTACAGGGGAAGTTGAACTGGAATCGGCAGATCGTGTCTTGATTGTCAGCCGCTACAATGATGACGAAGAAGCTGTAGGGATTGCGCGCCAGTTACAGGAAAATGGAATCCCATTTGTAGCGATTTCCACAGTCCGGCATGAAGATAAGGCGGACAGCCTGAATGGGTTAGCCGATGTCCACATTGATTTGCGGATCAAGAAAGGACTTCTTCCAGACGAATCTGGGAACAGAGTCGGCTACCCAACTTCGATGGCTGCACTTTATGTGTACTTCGGTTTGAAGTTCACGATTGAGGAAATTTTAGAGGAGTACTAATTGTCCAGACCTGTAATCAAAATAAGTTTTCTCTCACAATGCAAAAAAGCCGGTGCTTATCACCGGCTTTTTTCCTGTTTTCCAGCCAATTACTTACGTGACTTGATTGATGCTTCAATGAAGTCCCTGAATAATGGCTGTGGGCGTGTTGGTCTTGATGTGAATTCCGGGTGGAACTGGGATGCAAGGAACCAAGGGTGGTCCTTCAGTTCAATAATTTCGACTAGACGGCCATCCGGGCTTGTCCCAGAGAAGATGAAGCCTTCTTTTTCCATTGCCTGACGGTATTCGTTGTTGAACTCGTAGCGATGGCGGTGGCGCTCATAGATGAGATCGTCATTGTAAGCAGCGAAGGCTTTTGTATCTTCAGCAAGTTTACATGGATATAGTCCCAGGCGAAGCGTTCCGCCAAGGTCTTCGATGTCCTTCTGTTCTGGCAGAAGGTCGATGATTGGGTATGGCGTTCCTGGCAGGATTTCTGCTGAGTGAGCATCCTTCAGGCCAAGAACGTGGCGTGCGAATTCAACGGTCGCAAGCTGCATGCCAAGGCAGATGCCGAAAAATGGCACTTTGTTCTCGCGCGCATATTTCGTCGCAAGGATTTTCCCTTCGATTCCCCGGTCGCCAAAGCCGCCCGGCACAAGGATTCCATCCACGTCATTCAGAAGCTGCTCGACGTTTTCTTGCGTTACTTCCTCAGAGTTGACCCATTTGATTTCGATGTCGCTGTCAAATGCATATCCTGCGTGCTTCAGAGATTCAACAACAGAAATGTAAGCATCCTGAAGCTCAACATATTTACCGACTAACGCGATTCTTGTTTTATCCGAAAGGTGTGTTACTTTTTCAACAAGCGCATTCCACTCGGTCATGTCTGCTTCACCGCAATCAAGCTTGAAGTGATCACAAACAAGCTGGTCCATGTTCTGCTCCTGAAGCGCAAGCGGAATCGAGTAAAGTGTATCCGCATCTGCCGCTTCAATTACTGCTTCCTTATCGATATCGCAGAAAAGAGCAATCTTGTCCTTCATATCCTGTGAAATTGGCATTTCTGTACGAAGAACGATGATGTTTGGCTGGATACCCAGGCTGCGCAATTCTTTTACGCTGTGCTGGGTTGGCTTTGTCTTCATTTCGCCGGCTGCCTTGATGTAAGGAACCAATGTACAGTGGATGTACATGACATTGTCACGGCCGACATCATTCTTGATCTGACGGATCGCTTCAAGGAACGGCAGAGATTCGATGTCCCCTACTGTACCGCCGATTTCCGTGATGACCACGTCTGCGCCTGTTTCTTTGCCTGCACGGAAAACCTTGTCTTTGATTTCATTCGTGATATGCGGGATAACCTGTACCGTACCGCCCAGGTAGTCGCCGCGGCGTTCCTTTTTCAGGACAGTGGAATAGATTTTTCCTGTTGTCACGTTTGAGTATTTGTTCAGGTTAATATCGATGAAGCGCTCGTAGTGGCCAAGGTCAAGATCCGTTTCAGCGCCATCGTCTGTCACGAATACTTCCCCGTGCTGGTAAGGGCTCATTGTCCCCGGGTCGACGTTGATATATGGGTCGAACTTCTGGATTGTTACATTCATGCCCCTGTTCTTCAGCAATCTTCCAAGAGATGCTGCAGTGATTCCTTTACCTAGAGACGAAACGACGCCGCCTGTTACAAAAATATACTTTGCCATTTGTGTAATCCCCCTCATCAAACAGTTTGTACAATATGTACCTGTTTAATTGATTTATTAATAAAATTTTTCACCTGTTCACTTGGCCCGCAAGCCATTTTGACCGGGGGTTTTCAACAATTTGCACAAAATAAAAAAACGCCCCGCATACATCGTATGGGGAGCGTTTTGCTAATGTTTTACATAATTGTCCTTTTTTAAGGAGCCCAAAAAGTATTCTACAGGCGGACTTAGCAAAAGTCAAGCCGGTAATTACAGTTCTTCGTCCTCGTCCAGGTCCTCATCTTCAAGCGGCAGTTCTTCGTCGTCCTCTTCGTCCAGAAGCTCCTCGTCTTCATCAAAGTCTTCTGTATCTTCGAGGTCTTCGTCGAATTCTTCCTCATCATCATCATCATCGTCATCGAGAAGATCATCTTCATCATCGTCTTCCTCGAAGTCATCGATATCATCGTAATCCAGATCTTCCTCGTCGATTTCATCGAACTCGTCAAGATCGAGATCATCCTCATCGACCGCTTTCTTCGCCTTCTTCTTCTTAGGCTTGACGGTTGTGACATTGTCTTCCTCGATCTGGTCAACAGGATACCAGACGCGAAGTCCCCAGCGCCCTTCTCCCTGGGACATGAAGCGTCCATCTATGTTTATATCTGTATAAAACTGAACCATTTTTTCAGTAGCTTCAGCCTCGTCCAATTCCATGACACTCTTGATCTCTGCCATCAGTTCTTGGAAAGTGATCGCCTGCTTCTTCTCTTTTAAAATTTCATAGGCAACTTCAATCATAGACATCTCTTGAAGCTCTTCTTTTGAGTATTGGTTTACGCTCAACCTTCGCACTTCCTTTCTCTATTCCAGGCCAATATTGGCCTTGCGTCCGAAAAACAAGGAAAATATCCCAGAATGCATATTCTACATTATAAACAAATTCTAAACCTTTATGCTAGTTTTATCTGCCGTTTTCCCGTCTTTTTTCGCTTCCCTTTCCAGCTTTTCCAGAGCCTGCCCTTTTTCTTTTTGAAAGCTGCAAGTAAGCCAGGGAAAAGAAAACGATGGAAAGGATGAAAAATGATACCGCCCCAAGCTGACGCTGATACAAATAGTAAAGTGCTGCAGCCGCCATCACAGCTACAGCCGTAAGCAACACCGATCTCAATATTTTCACATCCTGAAGTAGTTCGTATGTATCAAGTAATAACTCGATTATATAAAAGATTATATGGAAAAAGATATGAAAAAATTAATTTTATGACTGTTTTCTTCTTCTAGAATGTCTATTTTAGTTCAGGAAGGCTTTTATTTTCGTTCCAGGTGCTTCGCTTTCCGGGGGTGGCCCGGGGAGCCTCCTCGGCGTTGATACCGCCTGCGGGGTCTCCCCTGTCCCATGCTCCCGCAGGAGTCTTCGCACCTTCCACTACAATAAACAAAGTATAATAACAACAATCACTTTTACAAACCCCTTTTGAAAAAAACAATAAAAACAAGATGGCTCATAGTTGCCTATAAGCCATCTTGCATCTTGATCCAATTGCAAAGGATTTCGGTGCCACGTTCTACATATATACACCATCTCAGTTTTTTTAAACTCTGGATATGCAGACTATTGATTTCCGTTCCAGGCGCTTCGCTTTCCGCGGGCAGTCTGGGAGCCTCTTCGGCGCTAAACGCGCCTGCGGGTCTTCCATGACTTGCTCTTCCCGCAGGACATTGAGCAGCTTCTTCGAATCCGCCCACGCACTATGGAAATGAGTTAGCACTTTTGGAGGAGTCTTTGCGCCTTCCACTACAATCGAGAGATTTAAAATAACTATTCCTTAATAATCAACACATTACATATTCCTGCGGAACTGGCCGCCTACTTCGTAAAGGGCTCTTGTGATTTGGCCAAGGCTTGCGTATTTTACGGTTTCCATGAGTTCGGCGAAGATGTTACCACCGTTGACTGCTGTTTCTTTCAGGCGCTTAAGTGCTTCTTCGGATTGATCCTTGTTTTTATCCTTGAATGTTTCAAGGTTGCGGATCTGGGTTTCTTTTTCCTCAGTTGTTGCACGAGCAAGCTCCATCTTGTCGATTTCCTCTTCGGATGGAGGATTTGGATTCAGGTATGTGTTCACGCCGATGATTGGCAGTTCTCCTGAATGCTTCTTCATTTCATAGTACATGGATTCATCCTGGATTTTTCCGCGCTGGTATTGTGTCTCCATTGCACCAAGAACGCCTCCGCGGTCATTGATCCGTTCGAATTCCTGAAGGACTGCTTCTTCAACAAGATCGGTCAGTTCTTCAATGATGAACGCCCCTTGCAGCGGATTCTCGTTTTTCGTCAATCCATGTTCCTTCGTGATGATCATCTGAATCGCCATCGCACGGCGTACAGATTCCTCTGTCGGTGTAGTTATTGCCTCGTCATAGGCATTTGTATGAAGCGAGTTGCAGTTATCATGCAGTGCCATCAATGCCTGAAGTGTCGTACGGATATCATTGAAGTCGATTTCCTGTGCATGCAAGGAACGGCCAGATGTCTGGATATGGTACTTCAGCTTCTGGCTTCGCTCGTTCGCACCATACTTGTTCTTCATGACTGTCGCCCAAATTCTGCGAGCAACACGGCCGATCACTGAATACTCAGGATCAAGGCCATTTGAGAAGAAGAAGCTCAGATTCGGTGCAAAGTCATCGATCTTCATGCCTCTGCTCAAATAGTACTCTACATATGTGAAGCCGTTGGAAAGCGTGAACGCCAGCTGGGAAATCGGGTTCGCGCCTGCTTCTGCGATATGGTAGCCGGAAATCGATACAGAATAGTAGTTTCGCACCTTCTCATCGATAAAATACTGCTGGATGTCGCCCATCATTCGGAGAGCGAATTCCGTAGAGAAGATACACGTATTTTGTCCCTGGTCCTCTTTTAAAATATCTGCCTGTACAGTTCCGCGGACGGTCTGGAGCGTCATTTCCTTCACTTGTGCAAACTCTTGATCGTTCAGCTTGCGGCCAAGCTCTTGTTCCTTCTTTTCCACCTGCTGTTCGATTGCCGTGTTCATGAACATGGCCAGGATGATTGGCGCCGGACCATTGATGGTCATCGACACAGACGTGGACGGATGGCAAAGGTCAAAACCGGCATACAGCTTTTTCATGTCGTCAAGCGAACAAACGCTGACGCCGCTCTCGCCGACCTTGCCATAAATATCCGGACGGTAATCTGGGTCTTCACCATATAAAGTAACCGAATCAAACGCAGTGCTGAGACGCTTCGCGTTATCATCCTTCGACAAATAGTGGAAACGGCGGTTTGTCCGTTCTGGTGTACCTTCACCTGCAAACTGGCGCTTTGGATCCTCGCCCTCGCGCTTGAAAGGGAATACTCCCGCTGTATACGGGAAGCTGCCTGGTACATTCTCAAGATAAACCCAGCGCAAAATCTCGCCGTAATCTTTATACTTTGGCAATGCCACTTTAGGGATGCTTAAACCCGACAAGCTCTTTGTTCTTAGCTCAGTGACGATCTCCTTGTCGCGGATCTTCGTCACAAATTGGTCGGCACTATACTTTTCCTTCAATGTTTCCCAGTTTTCAATGATGTTTTTCGATTCAGGTGTCAGTTTCTTCTCGACTTCTTCTTTTAGTACCTGAAGGGAGGAAAGCACTTCGCTGTTTGTTTCACGTTCTTTTACAGCCTCGATCGTTCCTTCAATCTGGAAAAATCTGCGCGCAAGCTCTGCCTGCTCTGCTGCATGCTTATGGTAGCCGCGAACCGTTTCCGAGATTTCACGGAGATAATAACGACGGTCATTCGGGATGATGACATTTTGCTTCTCTACTACTGCATTTGTCGAGAAGGATGTTGTCCAGTCCGTGCCGGCCTTTTGATTGATTTTGTTGACCAATGCTGCAAACAAAGCGTTCGTACCCGGGTCATTGAACTGGCTGGCAATGGTGCCGTATACAGGCATTTCATCAAGGTCTTTGTCAAAAAGGACATGACTTCGTTGATACTGCTTCTGTACCTGGCGCTTTGCGTCCTCAGAACCTTTACGCTCGAATTTATTGATGACAATCAAGTCAGCGTAATCGATCATATCGATTTTTTCCAGCTGTGAAGGAGCGCCGAATTCGCTCGTCATTATATACATTGAAACATCGCAGACCTCGGTAATTCCTGCATCTCCCTGGCCGATTCCGCTCGTTTCGACGATGACCAAATCAAAGCCAGCCGCTTTGACCACATCAATCGCATCTCTGATCGCCAGCGAAAGCTCCGATTTCGATTTTCTTGTTGCAAGGCTGCGCATGTATACGCGAGGAGAGAAAATCGCGTTCATGCGGATTCTGTCTCCAAGGAGAGCTCCGCCTGTTTTTTGCTTGGTTGGATCAACTGACAGGATCGCTACCCGTTTTTCAGGAATTTCATTGATGAAGCGTCGGATCAATTCATCCGTCAATGAGCTTTTACCAGAGCCGCCAGTACCTGTGATTCCGACTACAGGAACTGATTTTGTCATCGTCTTGACTTTTTCCATCAAGGATTCCACAGCAGCTGCTATTTCTTTTTCCGAACCGACATGCTGCTCGGCAAGCGTGATCAGCTTGGCAACCGCATTCGGGTCACCTGCTTCAAGCTTTTCGATTTCCTCAACACCCTCTGCTGTGACCGTTGGGAAATCGCATTCCTTGATCATCTGCTCGATCATGCCATTAAGCCCGTATTTCCTGCCGTCTTCCGGCGAAAAAATCCTCGCGATGCCGTATTCATGAAGTTCTTTTATTTCCCGAGGAATGATGACGCCTCCGCCTCCGCCGTAAATGCGGATGTGGGAAGATCCTTTCTCCTTCAGAAGGTCATACATATATTTAAAATACTCGACATGTCCTCCCTGGTAGGAAGAAATCGCAATTCCCTGTGCGTCTTCCTGGATCGCAGCATTTACAACCTCTTCAACAGAACGGTTATGTCCAAGGTGGATGACCTCAGCCCCTAATGACTGGAGGATCCTGCGCATGATATTGATTGAGGCATCGTGGCCGTCAAACAAGCTTGAAGCTGTCACAAAGCGAATATGGTTCTTTGGCTTATACATTTCCGGCATACTCATTTTGTTCCTCCTGTTCCTAATTTCATTTCCGACCCCTTTATCCCCTTAAAAAGCAGTTCGGTCTGCAGCTCGGTATACTCTTCGAGCGTATACAGCTTTCTTAGTGCCCAGCGGCGGAATCCCCACATCTGCCCCTGGACGAAAATATCATGGGCGATGATTTTGACCTGTTTTTCATCCAGGTCCAGCTCGCCATTTTCGACGCAGCGCTGGATGACGTCCTCAAACATCCCCACCATTTCGATTTCCTTTTTCAGCACGTATGGAAGGGCGTCCTTTGTCAGCGACTTGACCTCCTGGTACATGACAAGCACTTCGTCCTGGAGGTCATCCATGACCTTGAAATAGTTGGCGATTCCGACCTTCAGTCCCTCGAGTGTCCCTTTGTTCGGGTCGAGGTTTTCCTGAAGGCGGTCTCGCACCTCGTCATAAATGCTGTCGCAGACAAGGTAAAGCACATCTTCCTTCGTACGGATATATTCATAAAGCGTGCCGATGCTAAAGCCTGAAGCCCGGGCAATCTCTCTGGTGGTCGTACGATGGAAGCCCTTCTCTTTGAAGAGGGTTACGGCCCCTTTGATCATCTGGTCGCGCCTCTTTTTCACAAGTCGCTCATCTTTTACGGACGCCTGCACTTCTCGCTTTTTCATCTCTCTTCTACCCGCCTTGTCCTACGCCTTATTTCGTCAGCATCCTGGAGATGACGAGACGCTGGATTTCCTGAGTACCTTCGTAAATCTGCGTGATTTTTGCATCGCGCATGAAGCGCTCAACCGGATAGTCCTTCGTGTAGCCGTAGCCGCCGAATACCTGAACAGCTTCCGTTGTCACCTTCATTGCCGTATCGCCGGCAAATAACTTGGACATCGCGGATTCCTTGCCGTAAGGAAGTCCCTCAGACTCGAGCCATGCAGCCTGGTAGGTTAATAGTCTTGAAGCTTCGACGGAAGTAGCCATGTCAGCCAGCTTGAAGCCGATGCCCTGGTTAGCCGCAATCGGCTTGCCGAATTGCTGGCGCTCTTTCGCATAACCAACAGCCGCATCCAGCGCACCCTGGGCAATACCGACAGCCTGGGCAGCGATTCCGTTACGGCCGCCATCAAGCGTCATCATCGCGATCTTGAAGCCTTCGCCAACTTCACCAAGGATGTTTTCCTTTGGAACGCGGCAGTCTTCAAAAATGATTTCCGTTGTAGGAGATGAACGGATGCCGAGTTTCTTCTCCTTCTTGCCGACGGAGAATCCAGGGAAGTCGTTTTCCACGATAAAAGCTGTGGTTCCTTTATGCTTGCTAGACGGATCAGTCAGCGCGAACACAACATAGATATCAGCCACGCCGCCGTTTGTGATGAAAATCTTGGAACCATTCAATACATAGTGGTCGCCGTCTTCTTTCGCAGTCGTTCTCATCGCACCTGCATCAGAACCACTGCCAGGCTCAGTCAAGCCATAAGCGCCAATGCTCTTTCCTTCAGCCATTGGCCTTAAGTATTTTTGCTTCTGCTCTTCGCTGCCAAACTTGTAAATCGGCCAGCCGGCAAGTGAAGTATGAGCGGAAAGCATGACACCCGTGGATGCGCAGACGCGGGAAAGCTCTTCAACGGCGATGCAGTAAGCAAGATAGTCACTGCCAATTCCGCCGTATTCTTCCGGCCATGGAATTCCTGTCAGGCCAAGCTCTGCCATCTTGTCAAAAATCTCACGGTCAAAGCGTTCCTCTTCGTCACGCTCAGCAGCTGTCGGAGCCACTTCGTTCTTTGCAAAATCACGGACCATTTTTCGGATCATTTCATGCTCTTCGGATAATCGGAAATTCATTTTTCATTCCTCCGTTACTTGTCGTTTTAAATTGATATTCTTTTGTCTAAGGCTGCGTTCATATTGTTGTTGCTATTAGAGTAATTGTGACTTCCACTCCAGGATGCTCGCTTTCCGCGGGGCGGGCGGTGAGCCTCCTCTGCGCTGCTAGCGCCTGTGGGGTCTCACCTGTCCCGCTGATCCCGCAGGACATTGAATTGGCTTCATCGAAACTGCCCACGCACGATGAAAATGCGTTAGCATTTTCGGAGGAGTCTCGCATCTTCCGTTCCAGTCAACTTATGCCAAAACATTGTTAAAAATCAGTTTTAAAAACCTCAATATTCTAATAAACACCTTAAATATTTAGGCTTTATACTAGCTTTAAAAACCGATTGGAGCCCTTATCATCCGATCTTCCTATTTTCGACCGCCAACCTAATGTTGAGGGCTTCACAACTGCTTGCTAATAACAATCTTCTGGATTTCGCTGGTGCCTTCGTAGATTTCGGTTACTTTGGCGTCGCGGAAGTAGCGTTCTACCGGGTATTCTTTCGTGTAGCCGTAGCCGCCGAATACCTGGATGGCTTCTGTGGTGACTTCTACTGCTGTTCTAGAGGTGAAAAGCTTAGCCATTGAGGCTTCGATTCCGCATTTTTGGCCTTCTGACCTTAGCTGGGCTGCTCGATAAATTAATAGCTTCGCAGCTTCGACGGACGTTGCCATGTCGGCCAGTTTGAATCCGACACCTTGCTGGGCAGCAATTGGTTTGCCGAATTGGACTCTTTCTTTTGCGTAGCCAGTTGCGGCCTCTAAGGCTGCTTCTGCAATGCCGAGTGCCTGTGCGGCAATGCCGATGCGGCCAGAGTCGAGGTTGCTCATTGCAATCTTGAAGCCATCCCCTTCGTTTCCAAGCAGGTTTTCTTCCGGAACCTTCATATCTTCGAATGTAAGCTGCACCGTACGTGAGCCGTAAAGCCCCATCTTGTGTTCATCTTTTCCGACGATGAATCCAGGAGTATCTTTTTCGACGATAAAGGCGGATACACCTTTCGGACCTGCTTCCGGATTAGTGGAGGCAAACACGATATACACATCCGCTTCGCCGCCATTCGTAATGAACACCTTGGACCCGTTCAGGACATAATGGCCATCCTTTTTGACAGCACGTGTTTTCAGGCTGGCTGCGTCAGAGCCTGCGCTCGGCTCCGTAAGGCAGAATGCCCCGAGGTATTCACCTGATGCCAGCTTCGGAACGTATTTTTGTTTCTGTTCTTCAGTACCAAAATATAAGATTGGATTGGTGCCGACTGATGTATGGACCGACAAAATGACCCCGACAGTGGCGCTGACCTTAGAGATTTCATGTATGGCGATAATGTAGGAGATGAAGTCCATTTCCGATCCGCCATACTCTTCAGGAACTGGGATTCCCATCAGGCCGAGCTCGCCCATCTTCTTTAAAATCTCCCTCGGGAACTCGCCCTCTTCCATTTTTTCAACAAACGGAGCGATTTCGGTTTGCGCGAAATCACGCACCATTTTACGCATCATTTCCTGCTCTTCTGTAAATCTGAGATTCATTGATAACCCTCCCATGTCCAGACCGGTTATGTATGGACAGAATGTTCCACGGATTTTATTCGTATGTGTAGAAGCCGCGGCCAGATTTTTTGCCAAGCCAGCCTGCTTTGACATACTTTCTTAACAGCGGGCATGGGCGGTACTTATCATCGCCGAAGCCCTCGTGAAGCGTCTCCATGATATAAAGGCAAGTATCCAGCCCAATGAAGTCAGCAAGTGTCAGTGGCCCCATCGGGTGGTTCATGCCAAGCTTCATGACTTCGTCAATCGCTTCTTTCGTCGCGACTCCCTCGTACAATGTGTAGATCGCTTCGTTGATCATCGGCATCAGGATGCGGTTGGAGACGAAACCTGGGAAATCGTTCACCTCAACCGGTACTTTGTTCAATGTCTTCGTGATGTCTTCGATTGTCTGATACACTTCATCGGCCGTCGCAAGGCCGCGAATGATTTCAACCAGCTTCATCACTGGAACCGGATTCATGAAGTGCATGCCGATGACTTTCTCCGGACGTTTTGTCGCTGCTGCAATTTCAGTGATTGGCAATGAGGATGTGTTGGAAGCAAGGATGGCATGTGCCGGTGCGATTTCATCGAGCTGGGCGAAGATTTTTGCTTTAATGTCCATGTTCTCAACCGCTGCTTCAATTACCAGATCCACATTCTTAGCATCATGCAGATCGGATGAAGACGTGATCCTTCCCACCACTTCATCAAGCTGCTCAGCTGTCATCCTGCCTTTGTCTACCTGGCGGTTAAGGTTTTTCTTGATTCCAGCCAAACCGCGTTCAACGAATTCAGGCTTCAGATCATTCAAAAACACATTGTATCCAGCATGCGCACACACTTGGGCTATACCTGAGCCCATTTGTCCAGCGCCAATAACCATAATTGTTTTCACACTCATTCTTTCTCCTCCTATTTGAAAAGCGCAAGCGCCTTGGTTAGCCCCGACAAGCGCTGGAGGGCCGACCAGTGAAGTCGTTTTTTGACTTCATTGGGCAGACCGAAATCGAAATGTATAGCCGACTGCCCAGAAACGCAGAAACTGGAGACTCCGACAAAGAAGCGCTTTTTGCTTCTGCCGGCGGAGTTGAAGTTTCGGAGTTTCCAGGAGGCGAAACTAGACAAGCGACTCGAGGGGCTAGGCGTTGGAGCTAGACACTAATCTTAGTTATTAAAAAACTTCTCAGGTGGAGGGCAGTTCCTTACACTCCCCTTTGAATTCAGTTTTTACTGTTTAGGTACCTCAATCATCACTGCATCCCCCTGGCCTCCGCCTGAACAAATAGCCGCAATGCCGACCCCGCCGCCGCGGCGCTTCAATTCGTGCATCAAAGTCAGGATGATGCGCGCTCCGCTCGCTCCGATTGGATGGCCGAGGGCAACCGCACCGCCATTCACGTTGATCTTTTCCGGATCAAGGTTTGCAATGCGGCCGCTTGTCAACGCTACTGCCGCAAAAGCTTCGTTGATTTCAAAAAGATCGATCTCTTCAAGTGACTTGCCTGTCTTCTTCAACAGTTCGTTGATGACAATTCCTGGAGTTTTCGGGAAATCCTTCGCTTCTGTGGCGATCGCCGCATGGGCAAGGATGACAGCCTGCGGCTTCCTGCCTTCACGTTGTGCTCGCTCTTCGCTCATCAAGACGAGGGCAGCCGCACCGTCATTGACACCTGGTGCGTTTCCGGCAGTGATCGTGCCATCTGAATTGAACACAGGACCGAGCTTCGCCAGCTTTTCAAGCGAGGTATCCTTTCTTGGTGCTTCATCATGCTCAACAAGGATTGGTTCTCCCTTGCGCTGCGGTACCTCAACCGGAACGATTTCCTCAGCAAGCTTCCCGGATTCAATGGCTTCAATCGCTTTCTGGTGGCTGCGGTAAGACCACTCGTCTTGTTCTTCGCGGCTGATTTCGAATTCCTTCGCCACTTCATTTCCATAAGTGCCCATGTGAACTCCCTTAAAGCTGCAAGTGAGTCCGTCGTGAATCATCAAATCCTTCACCTGGCCATCGCCCATCCTGAAACCCCAGCGTGCTTTTGGCAATATATATGGTGCGTTGCTCATGGACTCCATACCGCCCGCTACAATGACTTCTTCTTCTCCTGCGCGGATCATCAGGTCTCCAAGTGTCAGGCTGCGCATGCCGGATGCACAAACTTTGTTGATGGTTTCTGTTTTCACTTCCCACGGGATTCCTGCTGCCCTTGCTGCCTGGCGTGAAGGAAGCTGCCCCTGGCCTCCCTGCAGGACGGTGCCGAGGATGACTTCGCCGACTTCTTCCGGTTTAACTTCTGCACGAGCTAGTGCTTCTTTAATCGCGATTCCGCCAAGCTGGCTTGCCGTGAAGCTGCTGAGCGCTCCTCCCATCTTGCCGATTGGTGTTCTTGCCCCTGCTAAAATGACTGTCTTTCCCATTGCCATCTCTCCCTTGTAATCTATTAATTTTCATAATGGAATTGCTTCCAGCTGTTTGAGTGACTGAACGCTCGCTCGAAACTGGTCCAAAAAAATATACCTGGTGCGTTTTCATGAGGGTGGATCGTGGTGTGTGACTGAAGTTTAATGTAAGCGCTTTATTAATATATTCATTTTATCTTAAAAATAGTAGAAATTGAAACACTTTGCTAAAAATTCTGTCTTATGTCGAATTTTTAAGGTGAGTCAACTTCTACTATTCATGTTTAAGGTATTAATCTGTGTTAAGAAACAAGCGGTTTAATCTCTCCGAAGACGGATTTCTCAAGAAGTTCGGCTACGTCAAGTGTATCGACGGTTTCTTCTACTTCTTTCGCTTTCGTTCCATCGGATAGCATTGTCAGGCAGTATGGACATCCGGAACTGATGACGGATGGGTTCACTGCGAGTGCCTGCTCTGTACGGGCTACGTTGATCCTGTGGCCAGTTTCTTCTTCCATCCACATCAAGCCGCCGCCGGCTCCGCAGCACATCGCCGTGTCGCGATTGCGTTCCATTTCCTTCAGGTCCACACCAGGAATCGCTTTGAGGATATCACGCGGTGCGTCATACACTTCGTTATAGCGTCCAAGGTAGCAGGAATCATGGAATGTGATCGTTTCGTTCACTGCATGCTTTGGAGTCAGCCTTCCTTCTTTCACCAATTGCGCAAGAAGTTCAGTGTGGTGGTAAACCTCGCCTTCAAAGCCGAAATCAGGATACTCGTTCTTAAAGATATTGTATGCGTGAGGGTCGATCGTGACGATCTTCTTTACTTCATTTTTCTTGAATTCTTCGATATTCTTCGTTGCAAGCTCCTGGAACAAGAACTCGTTGCCCAGTCGGCGAGGAGTATCCCCGGAGTTCTTTTCCTTGTTTCCAAGGATCGCGAACTTGACGCCTGCTTCGTTCAGAAGCTTCGCGAATGACAGGGCAATTTTCTGGCTGCGGTTGTCAAATGAACCCATCGCGCCAACCCAGAATAAGTACTCGAATTCTTCGTCTGCCTTCTTCATTTCTTTTACCGTCGGAACTACAACATCGTCGCGAAGCTCGCGCCAGTTTTCTTTTTCCTTACGGTTCAAGCCCCATGGATTTCCCTGGCGCTCGATATTCGTCATGGCACGCTGTGCGTCAGCGTCCATCTTTCCTTCTGTCAGTACAAGGTAACGGCGAAGGTCGATGATCTTGTCAACGTGTTCGTTCATTACCGGACACTGGTCTTCACAGTTACGGCAAGTCGTACATGCCCAGATTTCCTCTTCTGTGATGACATCGCCGATCATGCTAGGGCTGTAGGCAAGACCTGCTGCCGCTTCATTCGCACCCTGCCCAGCAGCTGCTAGAGCAATCTGGTTGCCCTTTGTGTTGGAGAAAGCGAATGTCGGTACCCAAGGCTGCTTAGATGTGACAGCCGCTCCGGTAAGTGTCAAGTGATCACGCAGCTTGACGATCAGGTCCATTGGTGACAGCATTTTTCCAGTTCCTGTTGCCGGACACATATTCGTACAGCGTCCACATTCAACACAGGCATAGAAATCAATCATTTGTTCGTGGGAGAAATCAGTGATCTTCCCGGCGCCGAATGTTTCCTGTGTTTCATCTTCAAAATCAATCTTCGTGATTTTCCCCGGGGAATCAACCCTTGTCAGATAGACATTGGCTGGTCCAGCAATCAAGTGTGCGTGCTTGGACTGTGGCACGTATACAAGGAATGCAAGCAGGAACAGCAGGTGAACCCACCATGCGATATAGAAAATAGTAATGGCCGCTGTCTGTGGGATACCGCTGAATGCAGCCGCGATCATGGATGCAACTGGTTCTGTCCATGTTCCTTCATGGCCATGCCAGATCATGCTCATTCCATTTCCAAGCAGTACGGAAAGCATCAATCCGCCGATGAACAGCAATACCAGCCCATTTTTAAATCCGCGCTTCAGACGGACAAGCTTTTCAACATAACGGCGGTAAAAAGCCCAGACGACTGCCACTAAAATCGTCAGCGTGACGATTTCCTGGAAGAATGTGAAGCCAGGATAGAGCGGACCTAGCGGCAAATGGGAGTCAGGCTTGATTCCCTTCCAGATAAAATCGATTGCCCCGAATTGGACAAGGATGAATCCATAAAAAAACATGACATGGATAATTCCGCTTTTCTTGTCTTTCAAAAGCCTTTTCTGGCCAAATACATGGACCCAGATTCTTCTCATGCGATCTTTGACATCATCATCAAACTCTGACTTCTTGCCGAGCTTGATGTATTCGATTCTCGTTTTCACCACATAAACGAACAAGCTGACTGCGTAAGCGGTTACAAGCAAGAACGCAAGAAGATTAATCCAAAGCAGACCGTTCATAAATCATTAACCCCTTTCGATGCTGATTGTTGGACGAAAATTTTCAACCCAATAAATTTTCTGAATTTACCTTTAACTCCATTATATAATGAATGAGCATTCAGTCAACTTATTTCCTATCATTTCAGAAAATTGTTTACACTTCCCCTTTTACAGGAATTTAACATATAAGAAGCAATTTCGGCAAAAATAAAGAAAATACTTTTTAAGGGAGCCGAATTGTGATGGAAATAGGATCGATCTTGATTGCCATAATAGCAGCGCTTGTCCTGTGGGTGTATGCAGACTTCACGCTTGGCAGGAAAAAGCATCTGGCAAGTGCCAAAACCAATACGCTTCCAGTCCGGGAAAGCAATCTTGCCATTTTTGCCGAAGGGCCTAAATTGTTCGAGGACCTATTTTCCGAGTTAAAGAACGCGAAGGAGCACATTCATATTCTGTTTTACATCGTCCAGGATGATAAAATAAGCCAGGAGTTCCTCTCGATTTTAAAAGACCGGGTTAAGGCTGGGGTCGAGGTGCGCCTTATGGTCGATTGGGTCGGCAACGGTTTGAAGCGCAAGACAATCCAGGACCTTAAGGCTGCAGGAGTTGAGTTTGCCTATTCCCAAATGCCTAAATTGCCTTTCCTGTTTTATTCTTCGCAGGTGCGAAACCACCGTAAAATCACTGTGATTGACGGCCAAACCGCCTATCTCGGCGGCTTCAATATCGGGAAAGAATATAATAATCAGGATCCAAAGCTCTCGCCCTGGAGGGATTACCATTTAAAAATGACCGGCGAA
The DNA here is from genome assembly GCF_003937825.1 of Mesobacillus subterraneus. GTDB lineage: Bacteria > Bacillota > Bacilli > Bacillales > Cytobacillaceae > Mesobacillus > Mesobacillus subterraneus. The sequence continues at coordinate 280,522 of NZ_RSFW01000013.1, forward strand.
GGTGTCACAGATCTGCAATCTGAGTTTCTTGAGGATTGGCAGGCGGCTGCGAAAGTGAATCTGCTTCAAAATCAAGCATATTTTCCATCTCTGGAAAAAGGCTCGAGCCGTCAGCAGCTTGTACCAACCGAAGGCCTTCTTCTTGAGGATATGATGTCAGATCTGATTAATAACGCAAACCAATCCATTTTTATCGGAACACCGTATTTCATTCCGAGCAAACGGGTATTTGAATTATTGCGAGCTGCCATTAAAAGGGGCGTATCCGTCACGATCCTCGTCCCGCTCGTTTCGGACCATATCCTTGTAAAAGAAGCTTCCCACCCTTACTTGCGTACCCTTATCAAAGACGGCGCAGATGTGTACCAGTATTTGAAGGGCTTTTACCATGCAAAGGTCCTGGTTGTCGATGATTCTGTCTGTGATGTGGGAACGGCCAATTTTGACAAGCGGAGTATGTTCCTGAATTATGAGTTGAATTGCCTGATCTATGATAAGGAGTTTATTAAAAAAGTGAAAACGATTCTGACGGAGGATCTCCTTAATTCCCGAAAGGCAACAGTTGAGGATTTCAGTCCGGTCAGCGTCCTTGTTTCACTAAAAGAAACCACAGCCCGGACTATTTCTTACTTCTTGTAAATAAAGCCGGGCAAATGCAATGAAGGAGTGTCGCCATGATCATTCGGCTTGGATATGTCTCCACCGCCATCAGCCTGTGGGATGCTTCCCCGTCGAAAGCACTCACCTTTGCCCGTTATGGACAGCTGCCAAAAGAAGAGCGCTATGAAAAACTCCTTTCTGTCACCTACCAGAACCTGGTGAACACAGAAAGAATGATTCACTACAATATCGCCCATGATATCCCCTTGTACCGGTTTTCCAGCTCGATTGCCCCGCTGGCCACCCACCCGGAGGTGAAATGGGATTATGTCACTCCATTCCGGGACAAATGGCTGGAAATAGGCGACCTGGTGAAGAAGCACCAGATGCGGACGAGTTTTCATCCAAATCAATACACGCTGTTCACTTCACCGCGTGAGGAAGTGACTGCCAACGCAATCATCGACATGGAATATCATTATGGCATGCTCGAAGCAATGGCGCTGGAGAACAAAGCGATCATCAATATTCATATCGGCGGTGCTTATGGAAACAAGGAAGAAACGATCGTGCGCTTCCACGAAAACTTCGCCAAACTCCCTGCCCATATTAAAAAAATCACCACTCTTGAAAACGACGATAAAACCTACAATGCAGAAGAAACACTTTCTGCCTGCTTAAAGGAAGACGTACCTTTCATGTTTGATTATCATCATCACATGGCGAACCTGGGTGAGGAAACCCTGGAAAAACTGCTCCCTGCCGGTTTCGCAACCTGGGAACGGACTGGCCTCAAGCCAAAGATCCATATCTCCTCCCCTAAATCCGAAAAAGCGTACCGTTCTCATGCCGATTACGTCGACCCGGAATTCCTGCTGCCGCTGATTGATATTTTGAAAAGCATCGGCCAGGATGTCGATTTTATGATTGAAGCGAAGGAGAAAGACAAAGCAGCGCTAAAGCTCATCGAGGATCTGGCTAAAATCCGCGGAGTGAAACGGATTGGCGGAGCTGTTTTGGAGTGGAAATAAATATGCTGTTAATCCTGAAAACTAGTTAGATGGCCAATCATTTTGAGAAGACTGAATTGGGTAACAAAAGGTCTATACGGAATAATTATCTAGCACAGTAAAATGCAGGGTGAGCAGCGGCCGTCCCCAATCCTTCAGGAAAGGGGGTGCCGCTGATGGTTACGTATGAAGCAATGAATTTGATGGTGAGCTTTGCCACATTGATCGTTGCCGTAATTCCTATAGGCATTTCTTCAAATAAAAAGAAGTAACCTACCCTGCACATCGCAAATGTGAGTAGATTACTTCTATCCGGAACTGGCCGCTGCACTTCAAGCAACTTGCTGTGTATCGAGATCTCGGTTGCAGCCGGGATCTCTTTTTTTATAATATATGGACTTTATGCTTAAATTATAAACCTTACTTTTAAAGATTCAATAAAACCAATAACCGAAGAAGGTCCATTAAAGACAATTTTATGGACGAAAAAAAGACCCAGTTGAGTATATCTGGGTCTTAATTCTTACTACATCTTCTCAGGAGCAGATACCCCAATCAACGCAAGGGCATTCTTAAGCGTGATTTGCGCTGACTTGATCAGAAGGAGACGGGCCTGGGTTCTTTCTTTGTTTTCCATATCCAATACTTTTTCTGCATTGTAGAAGCTGTGGAATACAGATGCCAGCTCGAAAATATAGTTAGAGATGCGGTGCGGCATGCGTTTTTCAGCTGCCTCTGCTACCGCAAGCGGGAATTCGCCAATCTTTTTCAGAAGGTCGATTTCCTTTTCTGCCTCGATCAATTTGTAGTCAGCATCGTTAGCAACTGAGAAGCCTTGTTCCTCAGCTGAACGCAGGATGCTTGAAATACGCGCATGTGCATACTGTGCGTAGAATACAGGGTTTTCGTTTGACTGGGATACAGCCAGGTCAAGGTCGAAGTCCATGTGAGTGTCCGCACTTCTCATTGCGAAGAAATAACGAACTGCGTCCAGGCCTACCTCTTCAATCAGGTCACGCATCGTGACAGCTTTACCTGTACGCTTGCTCATCTTCATCTTCTCGCCGTTCTTATAGAGGTGAACAAGCTGGATGATTTCGACTTCAAGTGCATCACGTCCATAGCCAAGTGCCTCGATCGCCGCCTTCATACGAGGGATGTACCCATGGTGGTCCGCTCCCCAAATATTGATCAGCTTTTCAAAACCGCGCTCCAGCTTATCCTTATGGTAAGCGATATCCGGCAGCAGGTAAGTGTATGAGCCATCCTGCTTGATCAGCACGCGGTCCTTGTCGTCTCCAAGCTCAGTGGAGCGGAACCATGTCGCGCCATCCTGCTCATAAATGTGACCATTTGCACGGAGCGCATCCAGTGCGACATCGATTTTGCCATTGTTGTATAGGGAAGTCTCAGAGTACCATACGTCAAATTTCACGCGGAAATTCTCAAGGTCCTGCTTAAGCTTTTCCATTTCAAATTTCAGACCGTACTCACGGAAAGCATCAAAGCGTTCCTGGTCAGGCACATTTACATACTTGTCGCCGAATTCTTCAGCAAGCTTCTTTCCGATTCCGATGATATCCTCACCATGATAGCCATCCTCCGGCATCTGCTTGTCCATGCCGAGCGCCTGGAAGTAACGTGCCTCAACAGATAGGGCTAGGTTATTGATCTGGTTTCCAGCATCATTGATGTAGTACTCACGTGAAACATCGTAACCAGCCTTAGCAAGCACATTGCATAAAGAATCGCCAACGGCCGCACCGCGAGCATGTCCAAGGTGAAGGTCGCCTGTCGGATTGGCGGAAACAAACTCGACCTGGATCTTCTGGCCATTGCCAACCTTTGATTCACCGTACTTTTCGCCTGCCTCAAGAACTGCCGGAATCAAATCAGTCAAGTAGCTGTTATCCATGTAAAAATTGATGAAGCCTGGTCCCGCGATCTCAATTTTTTCAATGGATGCCTTGCTGTTATCGAAATTCTCGATCAGCTGTTCCGCAATTTGGCGCGGTGCCTTCTTTGCGACCCGTGCCAACTGCATCGCCATGTTCGTCGAGTAATCACCGTGCGCTTTTTCCTTAGGAGTCTCAAGGATGACCGCAGGAATCTGAGCTTCTTCAGCAAGATTCGCTTTGATGATTGCCTGTTTGATTTCTTCTTTCAGCTTCAATTGAACCTGTTCTACTATGTTCATTTGCCTTCCTCCTTAAAATTGATCGTCAAATGATATGTACCTGCATTCGCACCCTGAATCGCCATTTCATAAAGCAAGTCCACCTGGCCCTCGTGCTTTTCATCGTTATAACCAAGGTCAAGCCTCTTCGTGAGCGCCGAAGTCTCCAGCAATCCATAAGGTGTCTTGTAATTGCCAGGGGTCTTTTTATTCAGCAGAAAATGAAGCCGCATCTTGATGGCACCTGAGCGCATAATCAGCACTTCATTCCCCGATATTTTCACCGTCGTATGAACATCCCCTTCCTCCATCACTTCATCATATTGGAGGTACGAGCTGTTCGCCTTTTTATAGTATCGGCCAAAAGTGGTCAATTCAAAAGTTTCCTTCTCGCTGCCACTATAAATCACCGTTTTTACCGTAACCTTTACAGGAATCTGTTCAGCGGGTCCAGTTGACACCGTTAACACGTCCTTTTCTTGTCCATTCTACTTCCTATTATAACTTTATAAGTATAAATATTCTCCTTTGAAAGTGCAAGGTTTGCAGGGATTAGCCGGGTAAATTCAGCAGGGAAAATTAGCCTTTAGGATTAGCCTTCTTCCTAAGCGGGTATTGATTATCAAAACCTTTTAAGGAGGTGGCCGGAATGAGAATTGAAGTGAAATGTGAAGTAGAGAATTGTAAATACTGGGCTCAAGGTGACCAATGTGTGGCTGATTCGATTCTTGTCGTTGCTAACAGAGGCAGACAAGCTGATGATGAACGTGAAACAATTTGTGATACATTCGAAGAGTAAGGAGAGACAGGATGGCGATTTGCCATCCTGTTTTTATTTTTGACCTGAAAAATGTGCATTGATATAAACAGAAACTGCCTTGGATTACAATCATTAAAAAAGGAGAAGCAATCAGCTCCTCCTAGAATCCTCTATTTAGAAAAACAGCATTCCAATCGAAATAACAATCCCAGAAACAACCAGGGTTAGCACACAGTATCCCATTATATCTTTGGCCTTGAGCCCAGCGATCGCCAGTGCTGGCAATGCCCAGAATGGCTGGATCAGGTTGGTCCATGCATCACCCCAGGCCACGGCCATCGCTGTTTTCGGGATGGATACGCCCAGTGTCTGCGCTGCTTCCAGCATGACTGGCGCCTGAACTGCCCACTGTCCGCCTCCGGAAGGGACGAAGAAGTTGACAAGGCCCGCGCTCAGGAACGCGAAGAACGGGAAGGTGAATTCATTTGAGATGGAAACGAAGCCTTCCGACATGACCGCTGCCAGTCCTGATGCTGTCATCATTCCCATGATTCCGGCATAGAACGGGAACTGGATAATGATGCCGCTTGCCCCTTTTACCGCATTCACCACCGCCTCGAGGAAGCGCTTTGGCGTTCCATGGAACAAGATGCCAAGGAACAGGAACAGGAAGTTAACAATATCAAGGTTCAGCTTAAATCCGTTTGTAGCAAAATAGTAAAATAAGAATACAAGTCCGAACACACCAGTCAGCATTGAAATGATCGTGCTGTTTTCCAGCTTCTCTGCAGGTGTCATTTCTGCGTGCTCAAGCGCAGCCGCCTGGACATCATTCTCCAGCAAAACCGGATCGACTGTGATCGTCTGATCCTTTGAAGGCATCATCAGGCGGTTCACAACCGGCAGAACCAATAGCATGATCAAGATAATCAGCAGGTTGAAACTTGCGAAGATGGTCTGATCTGTTGAAATGATTCCAATCAAATCCTGTGAAAAATGGCCTTCTGTCGCAATCGTCAGCGGAATCGAACCCGATATGCCGCCGTGCCAGACAATGAAACCGCTGTAAGCGCTTGCAATTAATAGTCTGTAATCGACATTTTTAACCTTTTTCGCCAGTTCCTTTGCAAACAGAGCACCAATGACCAGCCCGAAGCCCCAGTTAATCAGGCTAGCAGCCATCGATACAATGGTGACAATCACGATTGCCTGGCCCGGAGACTTAGCGAGAGAGGCAAGTGCGCCCAATCCTTTTTTAAAAATATTGCTGCTCGCGAGTACGTGGCCTGTCACAAGGACGAGCACCATCTGCATCGAGAACGTCAGCAAGCCCCAGAACCCGCCGCCCCAGTGCTGGACCATCTGGTACGGACCGCTGTCGGTAAAAATAAGGCCTAATCCGAAAACAACAAAAGTTAAGATAATGACAAAAAGAAATGGATCAGGCAAGTACCGCTGCATGATGCGGTTGAAAAATGAAACGAGCATTTTCATCCTGTTGTACCTCCTATTAGTAGTCACTTACATAATCATTATACTTTCTAGATAATTATGAATATTCCTTCTAATAGGATATAAATATATTCAATTTTAAAATAGTATTTATCAGCTCATCCTAAACGCCACTTAACCCATAAAAAAGCCGTCTCTTGCAATCTGAGACGGCTTCAAATTATTTTACAAACCCAAGCATCATTTCACGGATGATTTTGCTTGCTGTGTTTGCTGTCATTTCCGATGTATCGTAGATTGGTGCCACTTCGACCAAATCTGCGCCCACAACGTTCACTTCAGAATTGGCAATGGCGTGGATGGATGCCAGCAATTCTTTGGAAGTGATACCGCCAGCGTCGACTGTTCCTGTTCCTGGCGCGTGAGCTGGATCAAGGACATCGATATCGATCGTAACATAGACCGGTCGACCGGCAAGCTGTGGCAATACTTCCTTCAAAGGTTCAAGAACCTCGAACTTGGAGATGTGCATGCCCACCTCTTTCGCCCATTCAAACTCTTCTTTCATGCCGGAACGGATTCCGAAAGAGTAGACGTTTTTTGGTCCGATGTGTTCAGCAATCTTGCGGATTGGCGTTGAGTGGGAAAGCGGCTCACCCTCATAATGCTCGCGCAGGTCCGTATGCGCATCAAAATGGATGATGGCAAGGTCTTCGTACTTCTTGGCAAATGCCTTCATGACCGGCCATGAAACCAGGTGCTCTCCGCCCATTCCAAGCGGGAATTTCTCTTCAGCCAAAAGCTTGTCCACGTATTCCTCGATCAAATCAAGGCTTTTCTGGGCATTACCGAATGGCAGCGGGATGTCTCCAGCGTCAAAATAGTTAAGGTCCGCCATCTCGCGGTCAAGATACGGGCTGTACTCTTCAAGACCAATAGAAACCTCGCGGATGCGGGTCGGGCCGAAGCGTGAACCCGGACGGTAGCTGACAGTCCAGTCCATTGGCATGCCGTATAATACTGCTTTGCTTTCCTGATAGTTAGAATGGCTGCCGATAAATACATTTCCTGAATATGCTTCATCAAATCGCATATCAAGCACCTCTTTCATATGATTTTACACTGGCTGTGTTAACTTTGGCTGTTGTTTTTCGTTCCAGGCGGGACGTGGAGCCTCCTCGTCGCTTCGCTCCTGCGGGGTCTCCCCTGGTCCGTATATCCCGCAGGACATTGAATAGGCTTCTTCGAGTTCGCCCACGCACGATGAAAATGCGGCAGCATTTTCGGAGGAGTCTTCGCGCCTTCCACTCCAATCAACAGGGGAAAAAACAATAGTATAAACTTAACACAGCCATTACATTAAAATGGCCCCCGGAATTACCGGGAAGCCGTATTGTATACTTCAGCTAGAATGATTTATTTTACAAGGTCGCTTACGAATTTAGGCAATACGAAAGCCGCTTTGTGAAGCTCTTTTGTATAGTACTTTGTTTCGATTTCGTGGAAACGGTCCTCGCTCACTTCAAGTGGATCATACTTCTTGGATCCAAGTGTGAACGCCCACATTCCGCTTGGGTATGTTGGGATGTTCGCTGTGTACAGTCGAGTGATTGGGAAGATTTCCCTTACGTCCTTCTGAACATTGCGGATCAGGTCCGCCTTGAACCATGGGTTGTCAGACTGTGCAACGAAAATGCCGTCTTCCTTCAATGCCTTTGAGATTCCAGCGTAGAAGCCTTTTGTGAACAGGTTCACGGCCGGACCGACTGGCTCAGTGGAGTCAACCATGATGACATCATACTGGTTGTCGCTTTCCGCGATGTGCATGAAGCCGTCGCCAACCTGAACATCCACGCGAGGGTCGTCCAGTTTGCCTGCGATTTCCGGAAGGTATTTCTTGGAGTACTCGATAACTTTTCCATCGATATCAACCAATGTCGCCTTTTTCACGCTTGGGTGCTTAAGGACTTCACGGATTACACCGCCGTCACCGCCGCCCACAACCAAAACCTGCTCAGGATTTGGGTGAGTGAATAATGGGATGTGCGCAACCATCTCGTGGTAAACGAACTCATCCTTCACAGAAGTCATGACCATGTCATCAAGAAGAAGCATATTGCCCCACTCTTCTGTTTCCACCATATCAAGCTTCTGGAACTCAGTCTGTTCTGTATGTAACGTCTTGTTCACTTTCATTGTGATACCAAAGTTTTCTGTCTGCTTTTCTGTAAACCAAAGACCCATTTTTTCTTCCTTCCTTTCGGCAAAAAAATTTCCGTTATGATGCGGCGAATTTTTAGGTGATGATTAGCAAGGCATCCCTGTCCAAAACTTATATATGTCCAGCTGCGGCTCCTAGCTAGGTTTCCTCCTCGAGAAGCTTCTTAGATCACTTGCGCAAAGCGTTAGCTTTAAGCAGCTCGAGTCACTTCGGTCAGTCCGATGAAGTCAAAGAACGACTTCACCTGCCGGCCCTCCAGTGCTTGTCGGAGCTGACCAGTCGCCTCCGCATTCCTTTATTTTATACTTCCCCAACATCACAAATACAAACATCAGAAAAAGTATAGTTGAATCTAGCAAAAATGCAAGAAAAATTTCATTTCAATAGCTATTTCCATCTTGAATTACTAAGATAGATGTTTATTTTCGTTCCAGGCGCTTCGCCTTCCACTACAATCAACAGGTTTTTTAATGTTTTACAAAAATAATCTCTTTCTATCTGAATCTATGTTTAGAATTCGCTGTTTTTTTTCATACTGATACTATCTATATTTTTGAGGGGGAAAGCAGCATGGAGCTGATGACTGACCAGCGTTTTCGCAAGACAATCAAATATTTGCGGGCATTGCTCTTTTTTGGGCTTGCGGGCCTGGCGCTGGCAACTGTCCTCTACTTTTCCCTGATTGGGTACGCGAAGCTTCAGGGACCGCCGCCGCTGGCTGTGCCGCAATCGACGCTTTACCTTTCGGATGATGGCACGGTGATCGGCGAGAGCCATTCCGGCCAGAAGCGGTACTGGGTGGCCCTTAAGGATGTTTCTCCCCATTTGATTAACGCAACTATTTCTATAGAAGATAAAAGCTTCTTCGCACACAATGGGTTCGATTATAAGCGGATTGCCGGTGCTGCGCTTGCTGACCTGAAGGCGATGGCCAAGGTCCAGGGCGCGAGCACGATTACCCAGCAATATGCTCGTAATCTTTATCTCGAACACGATAAGACGTGGAAGCGCAAAGCGACTGAAGCGATGTATACACTGCGTCTTGAAATGAATTATACGAAGGACGAGATTCTCGAGGGCTATCTCAATACAATTTATTATGGCAATGGCGCCTACGGAGTCCAGGCGGCCAGCCGTTATTATTTTGGCAAGGACGCGAAGGATTTATCCCTGGCGGAAGCTTCCATGCTTGCCGGAATTCCGAAGGGGCCGAATATATACTCTCCGTTCGCTTCTTTTGAAAAAGCAAAGCAGCGCCAGCAAACCGTCCTCTATACGATGAAGGTCAACGGGTACATTACTGACGTTTCCGCCAAAAAAGCGCAAAGCGAGAAGCTGGAGCTGGTCGGAAAGCACCAGCATGACAGGCTTGGCACAGCTCCCTACTTCCAGGATGCTGTCCGCAATGCCCTTAAGAATTCTCTGAACTTTGATGACAGGACGATTTCACTGGGAGGTTTGAGGGTCTACACGACTTTGAATCTCGAGCAGCAGGAAATCGCCGAGGCTTCCATCGATAAAATGGTTTCCGAGGACTCGGACATCCAGGCCGGATTTGTGGCGATGAACCCGAAGAATGGTCATGTCCAGGCACTCGTTGGCGGAAGGAATTATGAGGAAAGCCCGTTCAACCGTGCTGTCCAGGCGGTCCGCCAGCCAGGTTCGACCATGAAGCCGATCCTGTATTATGCTGCGCTCGAAAATGGCTTCACTCCATCGACGACGATGAAGAGCCAGCTGACGACGTTCATGTTCGATGATGGCCGCTCTGAGTATACACCGCATAATTTCAACAATAAATATGCGGAAGACGATATTACGATGGCACAGGCCCTGGCTCTATCCGATAATGTGTATGCCGTGAAAACGCACCTGTTCCTTGGTGAGGATACTCTGATTGAGACGGCAAAACGCTTTGGGATCAAGTCGGATTTGTCGAACGTCCCCTCTCTGGCACTTGGAACGTCTGGCGTCAGGGTCATCGAGATGGCCAATGCCTACAGTATTTTGGCCAATGGCGGCAAAGAAGTCGATCCTGTCCTGATCAAAAAAGTGGAAAATCATAAAGGCGAGGTCATTTACGAATACAAAGGTGAAGAAAAAGAAGTCTTGAAGCCGGAACTTGCGTCTGTCATGACCCATATGCTGACCGGAATTTTCGATAATAAGCTGAACGGATACTCGTCAGTGACGGGAAGCACGCTGATCAAGAAGATGACCCGACCTTATGCTGCCAAGTCAGGGACAACCGAAACGGACAGCTGGATGGTCGGCTATACGCCTCAGCTCGTATCCGCCGTATGGACTGGGTATGACAAAGGCAAGCCAATTGAGCTGACGGTTGAAAAATCTTATGCGAAGAACATCTGGCTTGAATTCATGGAAAAAGCCCTCGATGACGAGCCGGCGAAAAAGTTCAAAGCGGCAAAAGGCACTGTTTCCGTTTTGGTCGACCCTTCAAACGGCAAACTAGCTTCCGAAGGCTGCCCTGTTACACGGGAAACTTTATTCGTTGCAGGAACGGAACCTGCTGAGTATTGTACCGACCACCTGGACCATGAGGAACATAAAGAGGAAAAAGCGGAAAAGAAAAAAGAGAAGAAACCTTGGTATAAACGACTTTTCGGCAGATAAGACCTGCCTAGTAGCATAGCTTGTCAACGACAATTATCTCACGATAGTAAAAAGAAAAACCCCGGAAGCAAGCCTCCGGGGTTTTTTCTCGTCCTAGCATAAAATGTGTTTTACGCTGTTATCAGTTTACTTTTTTTATTCAAAGTGAGCAAGCCAGATATTGTCACCCGAAAAAAATGTCACAATTTAGACAAATTATAGGGATTATTATCCAGACGCAAATCACTCCGCAGAAAGGTCTTTTTTCAGCTTGTCTTCAGATCTTTCCCACATTCCTGCATCATGGTTTTTCAGGTAATCTGCCAGGATTCCCTTTGATTTTTCATCCATATGGTCGACAATGATGTGGCGCTTGATGGACTTATCAAGGCGATTGACATGCTCTGGAAGCGACTTATAGCCTCGGCGGATTTCACGGTTCACGGTCATTTCGCATGCTGTCACCCCTGCATAATACGGCCCCTCTTCCTTCCGGTCGATCGTCACCCAGACCACCCAGTAAGGTTTTGCATCCGGTACTTCATTGCGGTCAGGCAGGAACTTGATCCCTTTTTCGACCACGCTGCGTGCATGCATGGCACCGACATCAACAGAAGCCCCTCCTGCGTCGACGTCAATGATCACCGGTGATACATTGTCGAGTGTCAGAACTCCTTTGCCAAAGCCCTTATGCCCATCCATAGGGTCATTTTTTATAATATTAAATCCTATATTATTGCCCTTTTTCTCTTCCATGGAAAATTGCCTCCTTTAGAAAAATAAATTGTATATTCCATCGGTCACAGCCGGGATCAGATGTCTGAAAATCGGGCCGATTGTATATTGGTCAAGCGGTGTGATCACCAGTATCAAGAAGATGATCGAACCATAAGCCTCATACTGGGTCATTTTTGCCCTGATGTTTGCCGGCGCCAGGTCCTCGATGATACGGTAGCCGTCAAGCGGCGGAAATGGCAGCAGGTTGAAAACGAACAGCATGGCGTTCAGCCCAATGAAGATATTGAGGAATTCCAGGAAAAAATCTGGAACCCCAGGGGCAAGTCCAATTGCGACGAATATGTACCAGATCGCGAATGCCAGGAAGACGAGGATCAGATTGCTGACAGGCCCGGCAACAGACACAAGTACTCCGGCAAGTTTCGGATTTTTGAACATGAAGCGATTGACAGGAACCGGTCTTGCCCAGCCGAAACCTGCAATGAAAATCAAAATGGTACCAAGCGGATCAAGATGCTTGATCGGATTCAGCGTCAACCGCCCCTGCCGCTGTGCCGTCGGGTCGCCAAACTTATACGCCATCCAGGCATGCGCGAACTCATGGACTGCAAACGCAATCATCAGTGCTGCCGCCACGTACGGGATTTGTTCTAATGAATAGGGTAAGCTCACATTCCATTCCCCTTTATTTTTCTTTTCCTTAAAGTATAACTTATTCTCACATGAATGTGAAAAAGGGAATCTGCCACCAGACTTGCGAATTTTAGCGAATTATGAAAAACTCAATTTAGTTGTACATATTAGACATTCAAGGAGGCAAAACACATGCCATACGTAACGGTAAAAATGCTGGAAGGCCGCTCTGAAGACCAAAAGAAAGCCCTGGTTGAAAAAGTAACTGACGCAGTCAGCGAAACCACTGGCGCGCCAAAAGAAAAAATCGTTGTGTTCATCGAAGAAATGACGAAAAACCACTACGCTGTAGCAGGCAAGCGGTTGAGTGATGAATAGGATGAACATGAAGCTCAGAGAAATCTGGGCTTTCTCTTTTATGTGACGATCATTCTCTTGCCAAACCATTTATCCGCACATTTTCCGCTTTTATGTGGCGATCATCCCCTTCCCAAGCCATTTATCCGCACTTTATCATCTTTTATGTGGCGATCATCCTCTTCCCAAACCATTTATCCGCACATTAACCGCTTTTATGTGACAATCATTCCCTTGCCAAGCCATTTATCCGCACATTATCATCTTTTATGTGGCGATCATCCTCTTCCCAAACCATTTATCCGCACATTATCATCCTTTATGTGACCATCATTCTCTTGCCGAGCCATTTATCCGCACATTATCATCTTTTATGTGGCGATCATTCTCTTCCCAAGCCATTTATCCGCATATTATCAATGTTTGTACAGTTAGGCTAACCCTCTTTTTAAACTAGTTATGGCCAAATAAGTAATCCAATTTACACAACAAAAAACCGAGCACAAAACCCCAGAAAGGTTCTGTACTCGGCTCATATTCCATTTCACGCTACGCAAATTGCCTGGACTTAGTTTTCAGGCTGGCGATATAGGCGTAGGCTTCGTCGATTTCTTCGTCGGTGTATTTCTGGCTTTTCTTCACGGTCTGGATTTTTTCCCGGACCTCGGCTTCTGGCAAGTTATCAAAATACAAAACAGTTGAAACAAGTTCAAGGAATCTTGCATTCTGTTCGTTGATGTCTGTCAGGCAGTCTCCGAGGCATGGCATCTCGATGCTGGTTTCACCGAGGAATTCCTGGCCTGCTTCGGTCAGGGTGTAGCGGTATTGGTAGTAGCCACCTTTCTTTTCTTTCACTTCGTCCAAAAAGCCCATGTTGCAAAGCTCTTCTACCCGCAATGTCAGTTCTTCGGAGTATGGTCCGTAAAAATGGAACTGGAATCGCTCCTGGAACGGGAATTCCATCTTTTTGGCGATATAGATCATTTTCTGAAGCTTTTTCCTGCCGATGACCTCTCCAGAAACCGAAATGGCATGTATGATTTTAGCGTGGTCTTTTAACAAAACGCGTCAACTCCTGTATCAAATGGTCCCATTGTCTAAGTTCAGCTCAAGAATCTGTGCAATCTGCTCGATTTCCGGACGTGCTTTTTCTTTTTCCAGGAAGTCGGCAGGATAGTAAAGTTTATGGTCTGTCCGCCTTTTGCCCGAAATGGCATCGACAATCTCAGACTCGCGCGACAGCTCGCGGATTTCCCCGTTTTTCTTCAGCAAATGAATTGGAAGGCGTTCTTCCTCCTCGCCGGGACGGTAAAAATCATAAGGAAGGTCTGATGATGAATCGACAACCAGGTAATATTCAGGCTCGAGCCCAGCCTGTTCAAATAAAACGGAAAGCTTGGCCAGCTTCTTGTATTCCTTGGCAGGATCGAACTCAACATATTTGAATAGATTGCGGTTATTGAAGCGGGTGCACAAATCGCTCAGGATCTGGTCCTCCTCCTCTTCCCAGATCTGGAAATAGTAGAGGAACACGGCTTCGTCCAATTTTAAATAGTCTTGCAGTGTCATGCGATCCTCAAATATTGAGTAAAAATGATGCGGTTTATGTTTGAAGGTGTAATTTTGCTCATGAAGATGTTTGGCACGGTGCAGGATTTTCGTCAGGATGACCTCGGCACTCCTTGTGACCGGGTGGAAATAAACCTGCCAGTACATCTGGTAGCGGCTCATTATGTAGTCCTCGACAGCATGCATTCCGCTTTGCTTGATCACGACTTGATCCTCGCGCGGGCGCATCACACGCAAAATCCGTTCCATATCAAAATGTCCGTAGCTGACTCCTGTGAAGTAGGCATCCCTTTGGAGGTAGTCCATCCTGTCAGCGTCGATCTGGCTCGAAATCAGGCTGATGACAAGCTTGTTTTCATACGTTTTTTCAATGACCTCTGCGACCTTTTTCGGGAAATCCGGCGCCACTCTGGATAAAACCTGATTCACCTCGGTGTCCCCAAGAATGATCTCTCTCGTAAAATCCTCATGGTCCAGGTCGAATACCTTCTCGAACGAGTGCGAGAACGGCCCGTGGCCAAGGTCATGAAGCAGGGCTGCGCATAAAGACAGCAGGCGTTCCCCTTCATTCCATTCGGGGCGGGATGCAAACGCGTTGTCAACAATCCGGCGCGTAATTTCATAGACACCCAGCGAATGGTTGAAACGGCTGTGTTCAGCTCCGTGGAAGGTCAGGTACGTGGTGCCGAGCTGCTTGATCCTTCTCAGGCGCTGGAACTCCTTCGTCCCGATCAAATCCCAGATGACCCGGTCACGGACATGGACATACCGGTGTACTGGATCTTTGAAAACTTTTTCTTCAAGTAACTTTTCTTCCGAATATCCCATCGTTCTCCTTCTTCCTCAGTTAGCTTGTTTTTATTATAGCCTGTTTCGTTCGTCAAATCATCTCGATTTTCTGCAAATTTTTACAAAAATTGCAAAGTCCATGCCGATGATTTCTCTATTCCCTTTCATTCCAACCTTCACGCGTCTATAAACTAGTTTGCAAGTTTAACGCGGAAAAAAAATCACCTCTAAACGATGGTTTAAAGGTGATCGGTATGATTTTTTTATAAAAACCTGAAGTCTACTTCAGTTTCTTCTGGACTTTTTCCATTAGTTCTTCTTCAGTCAGAGCAGCGACGGGCCGGTTATTGACGAATGCAAATGTCTTCTTTCTGCCTGGTCCGCAATATGACTGGCAGCCGATGTCGACAGTCGCATCAGGATCCAGCTGCTTCAGCTTTGGAATCAATGTTTTAAGGTTTACGGCCTGACAATCGTCGCAAACACGGAATTCGTTTGCCATTTGGGACAACCCTTTCTATATCAACTAGTTCAGTTTTAGACTAAAGCGTATTTTACCTCTTATTTTAAATGAATGCAAGCTGCCGGTCAGGTCGTTTTGCTTATCTATCTTTATGAAAAACACGTATTCACGCGAAAAATCTACTATCCTTGCAATTTGCGATGTATAAGGTTTCCAATTTCAGGACATGATTGAAATAGGAGTTTCAAATAGTTAACCAAGATTAAGGGAGTTGAAGAACATGAAAGTACGCCAGGATGCCTGGACAGAAGAAGATGATTTATTGCTAGCGGAAACCGTCCTTCGCCATGTACGGGAAGGCAGTACACAATTGAATGCATTTGAAGAGGTGGGCGACAAGCTCGACCGAACTTCCGCCGCCTGCGGATTCAGATGGAACGCTGTGGTGAGGCATAACTATGAAAAAGCTTTGCAGCTAGCGAAAAAACAGCGCAAGCAGAGACAGCGGATTCTCGGGAAAGATCAGGGCGGCAAAAAGAAACTGCTATACCAGCCACCGATGCCATCACTGGATGAAAGTTTGACAGCTTCACTGGAGGCTGAGCCAGTACAAACACAGGCAACCTTCGATTTGTCGATGCTTGAGCAGGATGACAAGGAAATTGATGCTGCCATGCTGGCCGAGGTTCAAAACTTAATGAATGAATCGAAAGAGTCAGAGGATTACTCGGCAGAGACGGCTGCAGAACTGGCTGAACTGCCGGTACAGGCGCCTAAGCCGCAAGCAACACCGGTAAGGCATACCGTTCCGTCGACAGGCATGACAATGGGCCATGTGATTGCCTATTTGCAAAGCTTCAGTGGATCCTCGCTCCAGGTCGATATTTACAAGAGTGAGAATGAAAGATTGAAGCGTGAGATCAATAGTTTACGAAAACAGAATGAAGAGCTTCAGGAGAAAATCAATAAGCTAGAGAAAAACACGACAACAATGCAGGAAGATTACGAAACACTCATGAAAATCATGAACCGCGCCCGCAAGCTGGCCCTCTTCGAAGAAGAAGAACGCCCGGCGACAAAGTTTAAGATGGACCGCAACGGCAATCTCGAAAAAGTAGCAGAATAGATTTTCTAATTGCTAAATAGATAGATGTTTGGATGGAGAAGGAGATTCAGCAGCAGCCCCTCTTTAAGAAAGGCCGGAAACGCATTGGTTTCCGGCTTTTTTTATGGGCAGCGGTCAAAAATCAAGAAACTTCTCATTCCGCTCTATGACCCGATTATAGTAGTGTTCGAACATCTCAATTTCATTGCCGTTCAGATACCCCGAGGTCAGTTCGCTGCTGTTTGCATTCAGGAACTTCAGGAAGCGCAGCATCACATCCTGGATCGATAACTCGACCCCGAATAGCTCGGAAAGAGAGGCCATGACCTCTGGCTGGACATCAGGATAACTGAATTTCGTCGTTTCCCCTTTTTTAGCCCTCTCGTAAAATTCACGAATCAACTGCGCGCGCTGACCGCCGCTTCCTGTGACGCAAAGATAGATTTGCACGGCGACCCCCTTTTTCAGGCGGCGCTGGGAGATGCCAGCGAACTTTTTCCCGTCGATGCTTAAATCATAGCTTCCAGGACAATAGGAAGCAGAGATTTCCCTTGCTTCGATGTTTTTATTGAATTCAGCGAACATTTCTTTGATCAGGAGCCACATCGCATCATACCCGCGGTTGATATCGATCCCTTTTTCCTTCTCAGGCAAAATAAGCGACAGATTCAGGACTCCTTCATCCAGCACGACCGCCAGCCCGCCTGAATTGCGGACAATATATTGATAGCCCCGCTCCTCAAGAAGCTGAAGCCCATCCTCGAGATGCGGCAGCCTTGTATCCTGGATGCCAAGGACGACCGTGTCATGGTGCACCCATGCCCTCGCAGTTGCCGGCGACTGGCCTGAGCCGACCGATTCGCATAAAGTATCATCCGTTCCGAACGACTGCAAAGCATGAAAGTGCGCACCAAGCGCTGACTGGTCGATCAATCTCCATTTGTCCTGACGCAAAAGCTTTAGCGCCTCATCCATCGTGATTTCCTCATTTCATCTGTATCATTTCGTTGATATTATAGCATAATGCACAAGTATGAATTCACAACCAACAAGAAAGCCGATCGAAAATTCCGACCGGCCTCATTTTAAGATCTTATCTTATTTTGTTAGCGCCTGGGCAGCCGTAATCAGTGCAAGCTTATACACGTCTTCCTCGCTGCAGCCGCGGGATAGGTCGTTTACCGGACGGTTTAGGCCCTGCAAAATCGGTCCGACCGCTTCAAATCCGCCTAAACGCTGGGCGATTTTATAGCCGATATTCCCCGCTTCAAGGCTTGGGAATACGAAAACATTCGCATCACCCTGCAGCGGGGAGTCTGGAGCTTTTTTAGCGGCAACAGATGGAACAAAAGCTGCGTCGAACTGGAACTCGCCATCCACAATCAATAATGGGTCACGAAGCTTGGCTTCCTCCACCGCTTTTGAAACTCTTTCCGTCTCAGGAGATACAGCAGAACCCTTAGTTGAAAAGCTCAGCATCGCCACACGCGGTTCAACGTCGAACATTCTGGCTGTCTTTGCGCTTTCAATTGCAATTTCAGCTAGGTCCTGGCTGTCAGGCGCAATGTTGATCGCGCAATCAGCGAATACATACTTCTCGTCTTCACGAACCATGATGAAGACACCAGACGTCTTGCGCACGCCTTCCTTCGTCTTGATGATCTGCAATGCCGGTCTAACTGTATCGGCTGTAGAGTGCGCCGCGCCGCTGACAAGACCGTCTGCCTTGTTTGCATACACAAGCATCGTGCCGAAGTAGTTTTCATCCAGCAGGATTTTGCGAGCCTGCTCTTCCGTCGCTTTGCCTTTGCGTCTTTCAACAAAAGCCGCAACCAGCTCGTCCATCATTGCGAAGTTTACCGGGTCATAGATCTCTACCGAATCAAGCGATACGTCCATGTCGTTCGCCTTTGCCTGGATCTGTTCGATATTCCCCACTAAAATCGGTGTCAGGACACCGTCTGCAGCCAGTCTTCCAGCCGCCGCTAAAATCCGCTCGTCGAGGCCTTCGGGAAACACGATCCGTAAATTTTGTCCGCTTAACTTGACTTTTAAGCCTTCAAATAAATCACTCATGCTGACTCCTCCTTTTATCTATACTTCTAGGATACTTTACCAACCATAAAATTCAAGAATGTTACCGTTTACACCTCTGAAGTCTTTTAATTGTAAATTTTCAAGCATTGATGCCTGCCTCTTTTACTATTTGCAATCTTTAACAAAATATCCTTTTTCCCTGAAGTATAAACAATCAAGGTTTTATAAACATGACGGATGGAGAAACTATGATATGATAATGGTATATTCATGATTTTTAGGAGTGATATAAATGAGTGAAGCAGCACAGACTTTGGATGGCTGGTATTGCCTGCATGATTTCCGCACGGTCGATTGGACAACGTGGAAGATGCTTCCGATCGAAGAGCGCCAGGAAGCAATCAATGAATTCCTTGGCCTTGTAGAAAAATGGAACGCAGTACAGAACGATAAGAACGGCAGCCATGCCCTCTATACAGTCGTTGGGCAAAAAGCAGATTTCATGATGATGATCCTGCGCCCGACAATGGAAGAACTGAATGAAATCGAAACGGAATTCAACAAGTCCAAGCTGGCCGAATTCACGGTTCCTGCTCATTCTTATGTTTCAGTAGTCGAGCTGAGCAACTACCTGCCAGCTGGCGAAGATCCATACCAGAACCCGCAAATCCTTGCGCGCCTATACCCTGAACTTCCAAAGGCGAAGCACGTCTGCTTCTATCCAATGGACAAGCGCCGCCAGGGCGAAGACAACTGGTACATGCTTCCTATGGAAGACCGCCGCAACATGATGCGCAGCCACGGCATGATCGGCCGTCAGTATGCTGGCAAGGTCAAGCAAATCATCACAGGCTCTGTGGGCTTCGATGATTACGAGTGGGGCGTAACCCTCTTCTCCGACGATGTTCTTCAATTCAAGAAGCTTGTTTATGAAATGCGTTTTGACGAAGTGAGCGCACGCTACGGCGAGTTCGGTGCATTCTTCGTTGGGAATCTCCTTGAAGAAGACCGCGTTGCCAAATTCCTTGAAGTGTAATTCGAACACGAGCCTCAGGCAAATTGCCTGGGGCTTTTTTATATTCTTCCATTCTGGTAAAACTTCTTATCCACTACTTCGAAAAACCCCTTTCTCTTTTCTGTCATAAAATCAAGCTTCCCTCATATGAATGAAATAGTGAGGATTCAATTTACTTGTACCCCATCCTGTAAAAGGTCATTTCACCGTTTACTTAGAAAAGCGCAAGCGCATTGGTCAGCCCCGACAAGCGCTGGAGGGCCGACCAGTGAAGTCGTTCTTTGACTTCATTGGGCGGACCGAAGCGACTCGAGGGGCTAGGCGCTGGAGCTGGACATTTCTCGAATTATTTGCACTCTCTAATCTTTTAAAAGGTGATCTGAAGGCAAGGAAAAAAAACTTTTAAGGAGGCTACACAATGACTCAATACAATAATAATCCCTATTATAACTACCGAACCTACCCGCAAATGTACCAGCCTTACACTGGTACAGAAGATCAAGCTGCAACACAGGCGCAAATGGGACAGATGGGACAGATGGGACAAATGGGACAAATGGGGCAAATGGGAGGCTTCCCGCAGGCGACAACCTTCCCAGCCCAAGCTGGAGGCGTAATGCCAAGTGCAGCAGGTCCTCAAGTAGCAGGCATGCTTCCGGCTGAGCAGTCGTATATCGAGAATATCCTGCGCCTGAACAAAGGAAAGCTGGCCACGATTTATATGACCTTCGAGAATAACCGCGAATGGAATGCTAAAATTTTCAAAGGCATCATCGAGGCAGCTGGCAGAGACCACATTATCATCAGTGACCCTCAAACAGGCATGAGATTCCTGTTGCCAATGATTTACCTTGATTACATTACATTCGATGAAGAAATCGAATACGACTATCCATTCGGCGGCGGAACCGGAATGACGACTTATCCGCCTAGATAACCATGATTTAAACCATTAAAAGCGGCTTCGGCCGTTTTTTTGTTTGTTCAGGGGTTTTCTGAATATACTTAAGATTATTTGTATTCAAACTACCATTTTGCTAAACTAGTTTTGAACATTAAACGGTTAAAGGGGAGATAGTGGATGAACGTAAAGAAGTTTGGAGCTTTTGCTGTAAGCGCTTTAATGACAGGCATACTTCTAGCCGGCTGTGGCAGCGATGAAAAAACTGCAGGCAACGGAGACAGCAAGGACGGCCTGGAAACAAAGATTGTGACCATTGCAACAGGCGGATCTTCAGGTCCGTATAACATTATTGGTACCGCCTTGGCAAACGAATACTCTGAAATTTACGGTGTGAATTCTAAATCACAATCAACTGGAGCCTCTGTAGAGAATATCAACTTGATTAAAGAAGGCAAAGTCGATATGGCATTTGTCATGAGCGATGTGTTAACGGAAGCTGTTGAAGGAACGGGAAATTTCAAAGAGCCGGTTAAAGAAGTCCAGCAAATGGCAACTCTTTACCCTAACTATGTACAAATCGTTACGACTGAGAAATCCGGTATTGAAACGATTGAAGACCTTGTTGGAAAACGGGTTGCGGTCGGTGACCAAAACTCAGGTGTTGAAGTAAATGCCAGGAACCTGCTTAAAGGGCACGGCATTACTTATGATGACATCAAGGTTGACTACCTTGGCTATGCTGAAGCGGCTGACGGCTTGAAATCGGGATCAATTGATGCAGCCTTCTTAACCAGCGGCCTTCCAAATGCATCTGTTCTGGAACTATCCAAAACATTGGAAATCAAATTAGTATCTGTAAACCCGGACAAGATCAAGGAAATTGCAAAAGACCAGCCATATTTCGTGGCTATGGATATACCAGCTGATACGTATGGAAATAAGGAGGCCGTTCCGACTGCGGCAATCATGAATGCTCTCGTTGTCAGAAGTGACTTAAGTGAAGATGATGTCTACAAGTTGACCAAGACCTTCTTTGACAGTCTGGATAAGCTCGGCAATGCCCACCAGGCAGCAACTGAAGTGTCACTTGATGCTGCCAAGGAAGGTATGGTAGCGCCGGTCCACCCGGGAGCACAGAAATTCTACGATGAAAAATAAATGGTTCAAGGTTATGGGGGGCACTATTTTCACAGTGCTCCTTATTGCTCTATTGATCAAGATTCCTGTTATTGAAGTTTCATATAATGACAGCCGTTTTTTCCTGAAAGGCGACCAATTTGAAATTGGGTGGATTCATTCAGTTGAAAAGGAACCCTGGTATGAAACATATGCGTTAAAAAATGATCAGCTTTATTTAGTAGAGACACGTTTCAAAACATTTGGTGCCGGCACGCCTTCGTCAGGTAAGGTCCTCCCTTCCACCGATGGTTTCGTGCATATGGAGCTGGATCAGCGAATGGATGAAATTAATTTCATTGTTTCTAAAAACGTGCAAACTACCCTTTATACTGGAAACAATATCATTCCCTTATACGAAATCGCACCGGATCATGCTGCGTTTGTGATTAAAAATAAGGAAATTCCTTTATGGCAGATTATTAGAGGTGATTACAAATGAACGATGACGGAATAAAACGAAATCTAGTGTCAGACACAGAAATTTTTAATGAGGATAAGCAGGCTGAAATTCTTGAAAAATTCGATTCCGAGTCTAAGGTCCGTAAATTCGCCAGTAAGAAAATGATCGTTGTCGTTTCTGCAATTGCCATCCTCTATTCTCTATTCCATTTATATATTACCTTCAACCCCATGCCCGCCCTTCAACAAAGGGCACTGCATGTTGCAGTTGGATTGGCAATTATATTTTTGCTCTATCCAGTCACCTCCAAGCAGGACCGCAGCAAAATAGTCTGGTATGACTGGATTCTATTTATTCTTGCGCTTGCCACAGCAGGATATCTAATTACAGAATACACGGCGATCGTTACCTCTCGAGGCGGAATCCCGAATACAGCAGATATCGCCATGGCCATCGTGACGGTCATCCTTGTCCTCGAGGCTGCCCGCAGGGTGACAGGATGGATCTTACCTGTACTTGCCCTGGTGTTTTTAACCTATCCTTTCATAAGCCATATGGACTTCATGCCGATCAAAATGATGACCCGCCCCTATGATCTGGGTGATATTTTCGGGCAATTATATTTAAAAACTGAGGGGCTTTATTCCACAGCGATTGGTGCATCTGTCAACTTTATTTTCCTGTTCATTTTGTTTGGGGCTTTTTTGGCAAAATCGGGCATGGGGCAGTTTTTTAATGATATTGCCCTGGCACTGGCCGGGCACAAGCAAGGAGGGCCCGCAAAAGTGGCGGTCATCTCCAGCGGCTTCATGGGAAGCATTAACGGAGCTGCCGTCGCAAACGTCGTGGGCACCGGTGCGTTTACCATCCCTTTAATGAAAAAAATTGGCTATTCCAAGAACTTTTCAGGTGCAGTTGAAGCGAGTGCATCCATCGGCGGGCAGATTCTCCCTCCTATCATGGGTGCGAGTGCTTTCATCATGGCCGAGACTACTGGGGTCTCTTACGGAACCATCGCTATGGCAGCGTTAATCCCTGCCGTTCTCTACTTCCTGGCTGTCATCATGCAGGTCCATTTCCGTGCCGGAAGGGAAAATTTAAAAGGCATTCCTAAATCAGACCTGCCTCGTGTGAAGGAAATCATGAAAGAACGCGGACACTTGCTGCTCCCGATCGTGTTCCTGATCTTTTTGTTATATCAGAACATTCCTATTGGCCACGCGGCATTTTATACGATTGTCTCTACAGTGGTCGTCGCTGCAATCCGAAAAAACACACGAATGTCAGTGAAGGATATTTTAGCGGCCTTGGATAATGGAGCAAGACAATCTTTATCCGTTATGGTCGCCTGTGCAGTCGTAGGTATTATTATCGGGGTTGTCAGTTTAACAAGCTTCGGCAATGTGATGACTTCTTCAATTGCCAGCTTAGGGGCTGGATCGCTGTTCTTGACCTTGTTCTTTACCATGATTGCATCCATGGTGCTTGGAATGGGTCTCCCTTCCATCCCCGCATACATTATCACTGCCACAATGGCTGCACCTGCACTTGCTGAGTTTGATATTCCTATTTTAATTGCGCATATGTTTGTATTTTACTTTGGCATCTTTGCAAACATCACTCCTCCAGTAGCACTGGCTGCCTTTGCAGGTGCAGGCATTTCAGGAGGCGATCCGATGCGCACAGGTTTCACTGCACTCAAGCTTGCTGCAGCAGGTTTCCTGATTCCTTATTTATTCGTCTACAATCCGGCGATGCTGATGATCGATACAACCAATGCAGCAGTGAACGCCAAGGATTTCCCTATGGCGCCTTGGACTGAAATCGTCTTGATTACTGCTTCTGCGATCATTGGAATCATCGCCTTAAGCGCTGCCATCGAAGGGTATTTTAAAACTCAAATCAATCCGTTTTTCAGATTGATTCTGGGGGCTGGCGCCTTGATGATGATCATTCCAGAAACCTATACAGATCTAGCAGGAATCGTTATTGTTGCAGTTATCCTTGGGATGAACTATTTTTACAGCAGAAAAGAACAAAACATAAATATCGGTGTCTAAGTTACAAAAGGAGCATGCCAATCCGGCATGCTCCTTTTTTGTCT
Organism: Mesobacillus subterraneus; assembly: GCF_003937825.1. GTDB lineage: Bacteria > Bacillota > Bacilli > Bacillales > Cytobacillaceae > Mesobacillus > Mesobacillus subterraneus. Next base: position 304,647 of record NZ_RSFW01000013.1, read on the forward strand.
CTATAAATACTTTACCGCAGCAATCATCAACAGTACCCAAGCTGCAAGGAAGGCTAGCCCGCCAAGCGGAGTGATGGCACCCAGAATACTGATTTTAGTCACACTCAAAATGTAAAGGCTGCCGGAAAATAGGATAATTCCGATCAGCATCAGCCAGCCAGACCAATTTAACAGTGCGCTTGCTGGCAGCTTGCCGGCGAGGATGCCAATGATCAATAACCCGGTGGCATGGAACATCTGGTACGTTACCCCTGTCTTCCATGTTTCTAAATACTTTGGCTCGACTTTCCCTTCCAATCCATGCGCTCCGAATGCTCCAAGCGCAACAGAAAGGAAAGCATTGATTGCCCCGATTAAAATAAATAATTTCATCCCTTTCACCTCTTTTAAACATTATTAAAAATCAAATAGTGAATCTCCATTTGCGTTATCTTCCATTTCGAGCTTTTTCGGCTGCGGCATCGTCGGCTGGGCAACCGGCATATGCTGCTGCGTGAAGCCTGACTGTGCAGGAACAAATTGCGGTGTTGCCTGTGGATCTGCAGCATTGTAACTTACTTTTGCCTCCGTAGTCCGGGTGGGTTCATCCAGCACAAGCTCACACAAAGTTTTAATCGAATGGATCCTTTCCCGCTGAGCAGTCTCTGTTTCCGCTGTCCTGGCTCTCCTGATTTCATCTTCCATCTTTGCTAACAATTTTTGCAATGAAATATTCATCCACTCACCTCCATCGGTGCTTTTCTTATGTAAATCAAAGAATAATTCCATGTTGTCCCGTTCCATTCTACAACATTCCCCTTAACTTTTCGACTTTAGGGAAAAATGCTGTAAGTTCCACGTGGAACATGTCGATTTAATTAAATCCAACTAAAAAAAAATCTGGCTGGCAGAGTTTTTTTCTTGTAGAAAAGTTGGTTTTGGTGAAATGTTGATGTCTATCAACTCTAATTGGTTTCCTCAAAAGCATTCTTTCCTTACTTAGCATATTCACAATCATACGCTAAGTAAGTCTATTTCGTTTAGACATTGATTATCACGATAATTAAAGTTTGAAAGTCCTGTTGATTGGATTGGGAGGCGCGAAGACTCCTCCGAAAATGCCAACGCATTTCCATCTTGCGTGGGCAGGTTTGAGGGAGCAAATTCAATGTCCTGCGGGATTAGCCGGACAGGTGAGACCCCGCAGACGCCAAAGGCGGCGAGGAGGCTCAGCGCCAGCCCGAGGAAGAATTGCTTATGAAAGTAGTTGGCCTTTTTTCATATTCTTCCAGAGGAAAGCGAAGCGACTGGAACGGAAATCATCAACCTTATTACTCCTCAAACTAAATAGTTATACTTTCAACTTCCCTATTTGCCAATCAATCTCGTTGTCTCCCTGTTCTCTCAGCATTTCGTTCACTTTGGAGAATGGCTTGCTGCCAAAAAAACCTCTTCTGGCTGATAGCGGACTTGGATGGACCGACGTGATGATTTTATGCTTGTTCACATCTATCAGCTTCAGCTTGTTTTGGGCCGGCTTGCCCCAAAGAATGAAGATGACGGGCTTTTCCCGCTCGTTCAATAGGTTGATGACTTGGTCGGTGAAGATTTCCCACCCTTTCCCTTTGTGCGAGTTTGCCTCGCCTTTTCTTACGGTCATGACGGTGTTCAAGAGCAGCACGCCCTGGTCAGCCCATTTTTTCAAGTATCCATGATCAGGAATTGGACAGCCAAGGTCGGCATTCAGTTCCTTGAAGATATTCCGCAGCGATGGAGGTATGGTTACGCCTGGTTTCACCGAAAAGCTCAAACCATGTGCCTGCCCGGGTCCGTGATAAGGATCCTGTCCGAGAATGACGACTTTTACATTGTCATAGTCGGTATAGCGCAAAGCATTATAAATATCCTCTTTTTCAGGATAAACTGTCTCATTCTTGTATTCTTCTATTAAAAACTTTCTTAACTCCAGATAGTAGGGCTTTTCGAACTCCTCCGCCAGCAGCGGCGCCCAGCCATTATTGAAAAGAACCATTCAGGGACCAACTCCTTTCTCCTCTACCCCTTACCCCTTCCGCTCGATATGTGAACATTTCCCACCAGGTTTAACAGTCTCCATACGGGTTATATAAATAGTGTAGACGCGGAAAGCTAAAAAGGCTTCCCAAACTAGTATAGGCAAAAAAATTTCAAGGAGGAAGATACTATGATGAAAGTAGAAGTAGTAGAAAACGGTGTGCAAGCAACAGATACAATCAAGTCACTTGAGGCTTCTGGATTTGGCAAGGAAAACATTTATATTTTCGCTCACGATGAAAATCGCAGCGAGAATTTGACAGAGGCTACTGAAACAGGCGGAATGGGCTTCAAGGAGCAGGGCTTCTTTGATTCCATCGGCAATATGTTCAAATCCCGCGGAGACGAGCTTCGCAGCAAGTTCGAATCTCTCGGTCTTTCCAAGCAGGAAGCTGAGCAGTATGAGATGGAATTGGACAAAGGCCGTCTCGTCCTGGTTGCGACGGATGAAAAATAACCGAGCCACAACTTACTAGCGTAACCGACCATCCCGGTCGTTTATATAGAAACCCCCTGCCGAGTTGGCAGGGGGTTTGCGCGTTTAATATTAGCCAAAAAACCTCTGGTAAATGCTGCGCGCATGGGCAAGGTCCTTGGTCCCATGAATGAGTGCGCGTCCATCCTGGAAAATGACCATTCGGTTATCGTCCATTTCCACGGAAACGAGATAGGGATTTCCTTTCACCTGGTAGCCTAAGTCCCGCATCTTTTCAGCAGTATCCTGCAGGTTAAGCTGCTGTTGCTTCGGCGGCCTGATCTGCACGGTGTCACGGCCGCATAGGACCGTAGTCTTGGTCATGTTCTCGGAATCCAGATATGGATATTCCGGCTGCTCACCGCAGCTCAGGCATCCAGGATCCTTTGCCTTTGACATTTTCATGCTGGTATACTGGTTCCTCCACAAATCAAAGCTGACGAAGGAAGTCCTGACCGCGTCCCAGTCTTCAACAAGGATTTTCAGCGCTTCGGCTCCCTGATGGGCAATGACCATCTGGACAGCAGGACCGATGATTCCTCCCGTATCGCAGGTCATCCCCTGAAGCGGAACCGTCTTCAACAGGCAGTTCAGGCATGGTGTCTTTCCAGGAATGATCGAAAAGCTCATCCCGAAGCTGCCGACACAGGCTCCATAAATCCACGGGATCCTGTGCTTTTGCGAAATGTCGTTGATCGCCATCCTTGTTTCGAAGTTATCGGTCGCGTCGATGATCAAATCGACTCCCTCAACGAGCTCTGCAAGTTTTTCAGGTGTAGCGTCTGCGATATAAGCATGGATATCAACATCCGAGTTGATGGCACGAAGTCTTTTTTCCGCAGCGGCCGCCTTGGGAAGCTTCTCGGCAACATCTGCTTCTGTATAAAGCTGCTGACGCTGCAAATTGCTTGCTTCGACGTAATCACGGTCGACAATCGTCAGCCGCCCTACCCCGGCCCTGACAAGCAGTTCAGCATTGCCGGAGCCCAGCGCTCCAGCCCCGATCATCAGGACATGCTTGCTGCAGATTTTCTCCTGACCGCCCTTGCCAATCGGAGGAAACAGCGTCTGGCGTGAATATCTTTCTGACATAGGTTTTCTCCTCCTTGTAAAAACAGCAAGCGCCAAGTCCGCCATGGCCATCTGGCCGGCGGTACGAGGCGCCAATTATTCTATGACAATGATCAACCGCCGGAAACTGGCGGAATGAAGGCGATTGTGTCTCCTTCTCTGATGACTTCATCATTAGAAGAGAACTCTTCATTGATGGCTGTCATGGATGTATCCAGCTTTTGCACTCCGTATGTTTCAGCAACCAGTTCCTTCAGTTCAGCAACGGTTTTACCGGCTGCATCGATTTCTACTGATTCATGGCCTGCTTCGTCCCGCAAATGGGCAAAGAATAAGATTTTATTCATTGAGATCCTTCTCCTCCGGTTTTCCTGTCGGATATGAGACAGTTTCTAGTTGGTTGCCAATCCATTCCTGGCCGTCTTCCCAATGCTCTTTTTTCCAAATCGGCACGATTTCCTTGATGCGCTCAATTGCATAACGGTTCGCTTCATAGGCATCATTGCGGTGAGGCGTGGACACGGCAATGACAACAGCGATATCCGTGATATCAAGCTTGCCGACACGATGCGTGATCGCCACCTGCGCGCCATTCCAGCGCTCCTGGATTTCCGTCCCGATCTGCTCAAGCTTTTTGACGGCCATCGGCTCATAAGCTTCATATATAAGATAAAGGGTTTTCTTGCCCTTTGTCAGTTCGCGGACCGTGCCAATGAATGTAGTGATTGCGCCTGCATCACGCTGGACCACTTTATCAATGACGGATTGAACATTGATTGGTTCTTTCGCTATTTCATAATTCATCACTTATCACCTCAGGTAAATTGATCCGGTAATGACTGCCTCTAAAAATAGACAGGTTCCGGATTCTCCACGACAGCATAGCCGCCAATTTTTGCGACCTCGGCCTTGAAGGCTTCTGATTGGATCACGGACCTTAACCATATACCCTTTTCGCTTTCAAAGAATGCTTTTGTCATCAACAAATCATAGCTTTCGTCAGCGACAGGGATGAAGTCCAGCCCCATTGCGCGCGCAGCCGGGAAGATCCCTAGTCCTGCGGCGTTTGCGTTCCCTTTCACTTCAGCACCAACGCTCAAGTGGGAGAACATTTCCCGGTCATAGCCGTTTACTTCATCTGCAGACAAACCCGCTTCTTTTAACAACAGGTCGAACAAAATCCTGGTGCCGGCACCTTTTTGCCTGTTGGCATAGTCAGCGCCTTTTGCGGCAATGTCAGTGACATTCTCGATCCCAAGCGGATTGCCTTTCGGCAGCAGCCAGCCCTGGGTTCTTTTTAAAAATGGATAAAGGACTGCGTCTTGCCCGGCAAGGAGTTTCCTTACGTAGGAAACATTATATTCCTTTGTCTCCGGGTCAAGCAAATGAATGCCCGCTATATGGGCTTCCCCTTTTCTGATTGCCATCAAACCGGCCATGCTGCCAACATGGGAAGAAACAATTTTCATGTCGGTGCGCTGCTTTTTAAGCTGGGAGGAAAGCAGGTCGATCGTCAAATCATGGCTGCCGCTGAAGACGATCGCGTTCTTGATTTCTTCGACAGGCCTGTAAAGCTCGACCTCGACGGTATCTCCCTGTTCATATCCAAGCTCTTCCGGAGGCACGACAAGCAAGCCGTCCGCCCGCACAAGCGACATCGTAACGCCCGCTGCGCGTGTCAGCGGGTTGGCGACAAATTGTCCATCCACATAGCCGATATTCATTCTGACAAAGTCCTCCGCCCCCATTGTGGAGACGATCCTGCGGCCAAGCTTCACTTCGAGCTTCGGCCTTGCCGGCTCAGCAATACCTAAGTATTTGCAAACCAGCGGTCTAACGAACCATTCAAGCGCCATGTATGCAGATACTGGGTAGCCCGGTACTCCGACGACTACTTTATCTTTAATTTTCCCGAGAATCACCGGTTTACCTGGACGTGTTGCGACTCCGTGGGTAAAAACTGTGCCCAGCTCCTCAAGAATGTGTACGGTATAATCCTTTGATCCAGCTGATGAACCTGCGTTGATGACGACAATATCAGACGTCTCGACAGCATCCAGCAGCGCTTCCCTGATTTTCTCCGGCTCATCCTTCACGATTGGGTGCAAATACGGCTGGCCGCCCCAATCTTCTACATAGGCGCTGAAAACAGTACCATTGAATTCGATGATCCGGCCAGAAGACAGTGCCGCATCCGCACTGACGAGTTCATTTCCTGTCGGGATGATTGTCACGAGCGGCTTCTTGACAACGCACACCTCGGTAACCTGGGCCGCAAGAAGGGCTCCAAGGTCGGCAGGGCGCAATTGGTGACCCTGTGTGAAGAGCATTTCCTCCTGGACGATGTCCTCGCCGATCGGGCGGATATGCTGCCACGGTGTTGCAGGTTCAATGATTTCGATTGTCTCATCATCAATGACCTGGATATTCTCAACCATGATCACGGCATTGTATTGCGGCGGAATGGCGTTCCCTGTATCAACATAGGCGAAATCTGCGCCTTTTTTCAAATGAAGAGGCCGCTGTTCATGCGCTTCGTACGTATCCTCGGCATTCACAGCAACTCCATCCATCGCGGATGCATGGTAAAAAGGCATCGACACATTGGCGAAAACAGGTTCAGCAGTAATGCGGCCAAGGGCAGCAGCAGCCGGGATCCACTCTTTTTCCTGAGGCAGGTCAAACGCAGCGAGCACTTCATTCCTCGCCTTGGCGCGCGGCTTGTCTTCAAGATAAATTTTTCGGTTATAACGTATTTGATCCATGTTGCGGCTCCCCCTATCTCGTCAAAATCACTGGAACGTATTCGCCTTGAGAAATCCCCTCTTTTTCGGAAACAATCTCGACGATTCCATCGCTTTTTACCAATGTCGTAATCAGGCCTGATTTGCCGATGATCGGCTCAGCCCACCATTCTCCATCCTTTTCCTCAAGCCTTACCCTGATATAATCAGATCTTCCCGGAGAGGAGGCGATATTCTTTACAATTCGCGCTGAAATCCTTTCAGGCTTATGCTGAATTCTTTCTCCCTTCAGCCTTCTGAAGACCCGTTCGCCGAACAGCTTGAAGATGATCATCGCAGATGCAGGGTGACCCGGGAGCCCGATGACCGGTTTCCCTTCAGCGACAGCCAGGATCGTCGGTTTTCCAGGCTTGATCGAGATGCCATGGACAAATACCCCTGGATCTCCGAGAGACTGGATGACTTCGGTCGTATAATCCTTTGTTCCGACAGAGCTTCCTCCTGATAAAATCAGGCAGTCCGCCTGTTCATATAACTCACGGGCTTTCGCGGAGAATTCCTGATAGTCATCCCTGGTGATGCCGCCATAGATCACCTCGATATCCCATTCATTGGCGAGGCCCTTTACGGTCAAATAGTTGATATCACGGATTTGCCCGGTTTCCAGTGTTTTCGTTTGAAAAGGAACGATTTCGTCCCCTGAAGAAAGATAAGCAGCCTTCAGCTTACGGTAGACTTTCACCTCGAAAATACCCAGCGCCGCCAGTGCCCCAAGCTCCTGCGGCCGCAATTTGGACCCTTGGGATAACAGCACTTCACCTGCTTTGATGTCTTCCCCTTTACGGATGACATTCTCGCCCGGCGCGATTTGCTTATACGTATTCAGCAGACCGCCGATCTCTTCACAGTGTTCGATCATCAGCACGCTGTCGCTGCCTGGTGGAAGCATTCCGCCTGTCGGGACGTAAATCGCCTCTCCCCTGCCGACTGCCTTGACCGCTTCTTCGCCCATATGGACCTCGCCGGCTACATTCAAGAAGCCTGGCATCGACTCGGATGAACCGTAGGTGTCCTTCGCGATGACGGCATACCCATCAACGGTAGAACGGTCAAAACCGGGTACGTTCTCTTCCGCGGTGATATCCTCAGCCAGGATGTAATGAAGCGCCTCATCAAGCGGACGGATTTCGGTTTCTTTGATCTTGCCGATTTTTTCATCAATTAACGCAAAGGTCTCCTCAACCGTTTTCACTTTGAAAAATTGCATGCTGCCTAACTTCCTTTCTAGCACCTGAAAACTATTCTCCGGACTCTGCCCATTGCTTTGCCTTCTCATATTCATCCGGATGATTCATATTGAAGAAGACTCGCTCCATCCTGCCCTCGCCGTACACCTGTAAATCCGTTTCATCGAGATAGCGGACATTCAGTTTCTCCAGCAATTGCCGGATCCTTAATGTCCCTTCTTCAATACAGGCCGCTGCCTCGCGTGAAACTCGTTTTTGGTATGCTGCGAACAGAGGATGCTGCCTGCCCCCACTAACAGGTACGACGGCATCATGGTGCTTGAGAGCCTTGACAAGTCCTGAAGCCAGCTCAGCGGACACGAATGGCATATCGCAGGCTACGATGAAGTTCTCCTCGTAGTCTGATGCCTCAAGTCCCGCATGGATTCCTGCCAGCGGCCCAGAACCTGGAAAATGGTCTGTAACCGTTTTTATATTTAAAAACTGATAGGTTTCAGGATCATTCGTTACTAGAATTATATCATCAAATACGTACTTTAACTCATCCCTTATTCTCTCAATATTCGTTTTTTCTTGAATTTTCAGGAGAGCTTTATTCGTTCCCATCCTGCTAGATTTGCCGCCTGATAAAATGATCGCTCCGGCTTTCATCCCACAGCACCTTCTTTTTTGGCTATTTCTGCTGAAATTTTTGCTAAGTTGAAAAAGAAAAGAATATGACTAATTTGTCTGTTTTGTTTCTCCCGCAGCCTTGTAGCCTTGATCCTGGGCAACAAAATCGAGGTGGATGGTGTTAAGGTCAAGCATGGCTGGTGTCGGCTTCACAATATATTGTCTTGTATCTATTATTTTAGTATAACCTTTGCATTCTTCACAGACCTGGATTTGAACAGCAGATTCTCCTTCGATTGTCAGGACTTTCACTGTTTCGTGGTCGTTGTTTCCGCAATGTGAACAAGTAACGCGGCGATCATGCCAATGCGCCGAGCAGCGAGGGCAATGCAGGACTTTTTTACCTTCCCCTTCAAGCTGGGCAAGACGGACAGGTTCCCCGCAAACGGGACAGCCAGAACCATGCACGCCATGGTGGATCTCATCCTGGACTTTCTCAGCCGTTACCTGCAGATATGGCCGCAGGACCGTTTCGGCAACAAATGACGGAATCCATTGATCAAGGCTATTCTCTTCTGCAAAACTCGCAAAATAAACATAGTTAAAAGCAAATGCTTCATCGATCCACCTTTTAGCGGTCTCTTCATTCAATGATTTCTTAAGAGATTCCATTGACTGTTCGATGTCTGGTTGATACTTCGATAAAAGCTCGCTAATATCCTCTATCCACTGTAAGAATAGGGGAATATCAAAGTCAATAGCCGCTAATGCCGTCACAGGCACCCCAGCCTCCATCGCTGCCTTGTCCAGGTTTGGCTGGATGCGATCAGCGTTAATGGAAGACTTCCATTGTTCCTGCAAGCTGATGATTTCTTTCTGCAATTTCTGGTACTCTTTTGAGACAACGGACTTTTTCATTGCTGAAGCCCCTCTTTCATCTTTAAATTTTGAAGGGAATGGAGCCCATACGGAGCAGCCATTCCCTCTATTAAGGTTCAAAAAAGTGTTACGCGCCTTTTTTCTTTTTCTTGTCTTTATCCAGGTCAGGGAAGTTGCCTTTCTTGACCTCTTCTTCATACCATTCTGTATAGTGGTCCTTTGCCCACTCTGCCGGTACCTCACCTGTGATGACGCCAGTGTAACCTGGTCTTGAGTTTTTGTGGATGACACTCAGGTAGATATGGCCGACCACTACAGCAATAGCCAGGCCGAAGCCGACGTTATGCGCTACATACGCCCACTGGACGACTGCTTTCGGGAACAGGTCTGGGAACCACATCGGGAATCCGGAACCGATGATCAGGATTGCCGTTAGAATCTGGATGATGGAGTTGATTTTTTCACCAGCATTAAAGAATGTTTGCTTTACATGCTTGAACTTGAAGCCAAATAGTTCCTTGACGAACTCGGTGAAAAACTGCAAATCTCTCTTTTTCCAGGTGACAAGCTCTTTTCCCCAGCGGAAAAATCCCTTAGGATCCATAATCAGCCAGATGAACGTAGGCATGATGAACGCAATCGCGAAGATCCTGTGCAGCAGGCGGGCACCTTCTGGCCCCCCAAGCACCGGGTAAAGCCAGTCAAACCACTCTGTATACATTGGCAAAGCCGTGATATACAGGGCAAAGAATGAAATGGCGTTCACAGCATGCGCGATGACGAAGCCTTTTGAGAATCGCTTTACCTTCACACCTGAATACTGCGTTTTACTCATGGCTGCCACCTCCCTCTTCTTCATGGCCTTTGCCTTCTTTATTGAATAACTTGTTTGAGACGAATGCCCCGACAAGTGCCATGCTTGTTGCGCCAAGCATCATCTTGCCGATTGGCTGCGCATAATCCTTCCAGACAACCGCTGATGTTGGAACCTTCGGCTTTTCAGGAAGGCCATAGACGGAAGGCTTTTCAGCCAGGACGTAAATGGTATGCGTACCGCCGACTCCTTCTGGATTGTATATCATCGCGTTCGGGTACTTATCCTTGATTTCACTCAAGCGCTTTTCAGCTTTCTTGAGCATTTCTTCTTTCGTGCCGAACTCCATTGCATCCGTGTGGCAAGTTGTGACACATGCAGGCTGCATGCCTTCTTCCAGGCGGTCGACACACATCGTGCACTTCTGTGCCTTCTTGTACTCTTTGCCGTTCTTGTCTTTATAGGTTGCCAGCTGGACGACATCAAATGGACAGTTCTGCACGCAGTAGCCGCAGCCGACACATTTATCGCTGTCGACATTGACGGTTCCAAAGTCTGTGTAGTGCATGGCATTTTCAGGGCATACCTTTACGCAAGCCGCCTCCGAGCAATGGAAGCAGGAGGAGTGGCGGAAAAGGTAGTCCAGATTGCCTTTAGAGTCCTCGTGTTCAATGAATGACAGCACGTTCCATGTGTTCGCAGTAACCTTCGCATGTGACTGGACACTGCCCTGGAACTCTTCCGGCTCAGCCGGAAGGTCGTTCCAGTTCTTGCAGGCAACCATACATGCGCGGCATCCGTCACACTTGGTCACATCGACGTATTTAATATACTCCGCCATTAGTCAGCCCTCCTTATATCACAGAGGAATGCCTTATATTCAGGGATTGTCGTATTTGCGTCCCCGATATGAGGTGTTAAGCGGTTTGCTGTATCCCCTGTTGCATATCCTTTATAGCCAAAGTGCCAAGGCATGCCGACCTGATGGACCATTTTGCCCTTCATCATATGTGGCTTGAATCGCTTTGTCACCATTGCATAGGCTTTGATTTCGCCACGGGCAGAGCTGACAATGATTTGATCTTTGTTCTTGATGCCTTTTTCCTTCGCCAGTTCTTCACTCATTTCAATATACATATGGCCTGCCAGTTCGGACAGCCATTCCTGGTTCCTTGTCATTGAACCGGACTGCCAATGCTCAGATACCCTGTAGGTCGTACCGACGATCGGGTACTTCTTGCTGTCACCCTTCAGGTTGAACTCTCCCTCGATGATCGCGATTGCCGGATTGATTTCCTGGCTTGAGAAAGCATTTTTCACAGGGCTTTCAAACGGTTCATAATGTTCAGGGAACGGTCCGTCATTCAGTGTAGGAGCGAAAAGCCCCCCAAGGCCGCCATTAATCATGATGAATGGTGCTGTGCCGCCTGGATCTGCCGGTGCCACAGTCGGCTTGAAGTCAGGAATGTCATTTCCGACCCATTTCTGCTGGATTCCATCCCACCAGATGACCGCTTTATCCTTGCTCCAAGGCTTGCCACTTGGGTCAGCAGACGCGCGATTGTACAGGATTCGGCGGTTTGCCGGCCATGCATATGCCCAGTTCAGGAAGTTTCCGCCGCCAGTATCCTTGTTGTCACGATTTTTCGAACGGTTCATGCCTTCTTCTGGGTAGAATCCGCAATAGATCCAGTTGCCTGAGCTTGTTGTACCGTCATCCTTCAGGTCGCCAAATGTTTTCAACAGCTGGCCTGTCGTCAGGTCATAGCCATTGATTTCCCTGGCAACAAGATCGATATCCGGATGGTCCCCGCCACCGTAGTTCCAGTCCACAGCATTGAATTGCTTGGCTGCAGGTGAGCTTTCATTTTTATAAAGGGCTTTAAGATGCTTGACCATCATATGGATGATTTCCAAATCTGCAAGGGATTCACCTTTTGGATCGATCGCTTTCCAGCGGTATTGCATCCAGCGTGAAGAATTGGAGACACTTCCCTCTTTTTCGTAGGAGCTTGCCGCTGGCAGCAGGAAAACCTCTGTATCAATCTTGGATGGATCACTGCCTGCTTCTTCTTGCCAGAAAGCAGATGTTTCGGTTTCCCATAAGTCAACCGCCACCATCCACTTCAGGTTGGACAGGGCTTCCTTCTCCTTGCCTGCATTCGGTCCGCCGACGACAGGGTTTGTTCCAAACAGGAACGCACCTTCCAATTCGCCCTTGTACATAGCATTGAACAAATTGATGTGAGAGTAGTTCTTGTTTCCTTTTGGCAGGAAGTGATAACCAAATTCATTATCCTTTGTCGCATTCGGGCCATACCAGGCCTTCAATAGACTGACAAGGAATTTAGGTTTGTTGCTCCAGTACCCTCCGGCTGGTGTTTCCTTCTTGTTGTAGCCATCAAGCGTCGCATGCTCCGGGATGGCAGTCGGAGTTCCGACATATCCTGTCAGCAGATGGTACAGAAGGCCAAAGTCAGTAGATCCCTGTACATTGGATTCACCGCGCATCGCGTTGATTCCGCCGCCAGGCAGACCCATATTTCCAAGCAAAAGCTGGATGATGCCGAAGGCACGAACGTTTTGGGTACCGACCGTATGCTGGGTCGTACCCATTGCATACATGATTGTTCCCGACTTTCCTGGCTTGCCTGTCGAACAGAATTCTTCACAGACCTTCAGGTAGTCTTCCTTCGGTGTTCCCGTTACTGCTATTACTGAATCGACATCGTAACGAGAGTAGTGCTTTTTCAACAGCTGGAAGACAGAACGCGGATGAGAAAGTGTTTTATCTTTAACCGGATTGCCTTCTTCATCTGTTTCAAAGGCCCATTTCGTTTTATCATACTTGCGGGCTGCCTTATCATACCCGCTGAATAATCCATCATTGAACTCGTAATCTTCCTTCACAAGGTAAGATGCATTTGTATATTCAGCAACATACTCTTTGTGGATCATGTTTTTCTCTAAAGCGTAGTTGATCATTCCGCCCATGAACGCAATATCGGTTCCTGAACGAAGGGAAGCGTAAACGTCTGCCTTTGACGATGTCCGCGTGAAACGAGGGTCAACAGAGACGATTTTGCCGCCTTTTTCTTTCGCTTTTGTCAACCATCTGAATGAGATCGGGTGGTTCTCGGCAGGATTCCCGCCCATGATCAATGCACAATCGGTATTTTGCAGGTCACTCCAATGGTTTGTCATTGCTCCACGCCCTACTGTAGGTGCCAGACCGGCAACCGTAGAACTGTGTCATATTCGTGCCTGGTGTTCGAGATAAACGACGCCAAGCCCTCTCATCATTTTCGCAAGCAGATAGGTCTCTTCATTATCCAGAGCTGCCCCGCCTAAGCTCGCAATGGCTTCGGTCTTATTGACAAACATCCCGTTTTCTTTTTCGACGAATGTTCTGTCGCGTGTTTCCTTCGTGCGTTTTGCAATTGTTTCATACATCCAGTCCCAGCTTTTCTCTTCCCACTTCTTGCTTCCAGGTGCTCGATATAACGGCTTTGTCAGACGTTTTTCTGAAGTGTAGACTTGACGGATGGTTGTTCCTTTACTGCAAAGTGTTCCTTCGTTAACCGGGCTGTCCGGATCCCCTTCCGTATAAACCACGGTATCGTTCTTTGTGTGAACCAAAATGCCGCATCCTACTCCGCAAAATGCACAAATGGTTGGTGTAACAGTAGCTTTGGCAATCTTGAGTTCTTTTGTCTTTGCATGGACTTCTTTTTCATTGAAGCCCAGCTCGACAATAGCCAGAGTAGCCGCAGTGGCCCCTGACAGCTTCAAGAACTGCCGGCGATTCAGGTTGATTTCAACCATTCTTCTCTCTCCTTCCCATATTTGCAATGAACATCCCTAATCCCATAGGTAGTATTAATTCAGTACTTGCTGGGCTTCCCCCCTTTCAAGTAGTTCCTCTGCAGCAGCCGGAAGGTTCAGATCATCATTGATCCTCCCTGCCGATGTATAGACAGTCGCCATTTTCCCGCGCAGATAGCCAACGACCTCAATATTCAGGAATCGAGCCAGCTGGATCGCCTGCTTTGTAGCTGCTGTGCGCGAGCCAATGACGGCAAAACCAAATTTTGCTGCTTTTGAGAGCATTTCATATGAAACCCTTCCGGTTGTCAGCAAGACTAGCCGGTCAGGCTGCAAACGCTTTCGAATTGCATGACCGATGATTTTATCGACGGCATTGTGCCTGCCGATGTCCTCCCGTACCTCGATGCTGCCATCCTCGAGGATGATGCAGGCGCCATGCATGCCTCCTGTTTCGAGGTATAACGGTGAATTTTGCGCAAATTCCGCGCGTTTTTTCAACAAATATGTCAGCGAATAGGTTTCATCGGAATTCACTTTATTGAACTTCTTCACATCTGTCATCGAAAAGAAGGTCACTCCCCGGCCGCAGCCGGCAGTATAATGCTTCTTCTTCGAAAACATCTGTTCAGGATCGAATGAATTGCAAAGCGTAACATTCAATGTGCCTTTCTTTTCGCTAAAATCGACGCTGACAACATCCTCCGGACCATCAATCAATCCCTCGGAAAAAAGATAGCCATACACCCAATCTTCCAGGTCCTGATTCGTCAGCTGGAAAACAGCGATTTCGTATCCATTCAGCCTCAGGCTGATCGGATACTCTTCGGGACAGCCCTTCTTCATCATGTTCTTCACCCCTTATGTGGTCGTTCATCTTTCGGGTCCGGTGCTCCAATAAACTTCTGTCCAGCCATCTTGCAAACTGGCAAGCTTCTATATTAAAAACCATTTCACTATGTCAAAAGGGATAATACCCCCCACGCTTTAAATGTACTGGAAATTGAATGGTTGTAACCGTTTTAATTGTTACAATAATATAGATGAATATTGTCAAATTTTTTAACAAGTTTAGAATTCAAGATTTTCCGGTACCGTAAAAAATCATTCGACATAGCTGGGCCAAATTTCATATAACCCATGCTAAAGGAATTCATTTTAACTCTCAGTAACTTTCATCACGTCAAAGGGTTAATGCCACAAAATCGTCATAAGTAAAATACTTCCATATGGAGAGTGGAATGAAATCGAATATTTTGTCTAATCCTATAGAATTGGTATAATCATAAGAAAAGATGAAGGTGACCAGCTTTATCCCGATAAGGCTGGCATCATTTTAATTGGAGGTAAGTTTGATGAGTTTGAAAAAGGTGTTAACACTTGCAGGTTCAGATACAAGCGGCGGCGCAGGGATCCAGGCTGACCTTAAGACATTCCAGGAGCTTGGTGTATATGGGATGACTGCTCTAACGACGATCGTAACGATGGATCCTAAAAACCACTGGCACCATGAAGTTTTCCCACAGCCAGTCGATCTTGTCGAAAAACAGCTCGAAACGATCCTTTCCGTCGGCATCGATGCGATGAAGACAGGTATGCTCGGAACAGTAGAAATCATCGAGCTTGCTGCCCGCAAAATCGATGAGCATAAATTGGACAGGGTGGTAATCGACCCTGTTATGGTGTGCAAAGGCGAAGACGAAGTGCTGATGCCGGAAAACACGGATGCCATGAGGGAATTGCTCCTTCCTAGAGCGACCGTTGTGACGCCAAACCTGTTCGAAGCATGGCAGCTGGCACAGACAGGTCCAATCCGCACGATTGATGACATGAAAGAAGCAGCTGGTAAAATCCATGACATGGGTGCGAAACACGTCATGATCAAGGGCGGAAACAAGCTGAACCATGAAAAAGCAGTAGACCTGCTATATGATGGAAAAGACTTTACCCTTTTCGAATCAGAAAAAGTGGAAACAAGCTTCACTCACGGCGCTGGCTGCACATTTGCATCCGCAATTACAGCACAGCTGGCAAAAGGCAAATCAGTCAACGAAGCTTTGGATGTAGCAAAAGGCTTTATCACTGAAGCGATCAAGCATGGCTTCAGACTGAATGAATACGTAGGACCGACAATGCACCTCGCTTACAACAAGTTCGCAAACGGCAATCGCGGCGAGTAAAAAATGGCAATAGAAAAAGGATGGCGAGCAGCCATCCTTTTTAGATTTTACGATTAATATGAAGTACCTTGTCCGCCATATAACTATGGAAGAACCACTCACCAGACGCAAGCAAAGCGGCGGCAAAAAGAGAAGCGCCAATCAAACCATTCGTCTGTTCAAACAACATCAGTCCCATTCCCCAAATCACCAGGAAAGAAAGGACAAAGTCGGATAATGAAGCCGTTAGATTGCTCGTTTTCGGAAGTATAAACAAATCGCCGGCAAAGTAAGAGACCGCGCCAAGGATCAGTGTGATAATTAGCAGATCTCCGACACCCGCATAACTTCCCACAAGCGGAAGCAGAATGGCAAATGTCATGATGCCTTTAATCAGCAATGCTTTTACATGTTCCATGAGCTCCCTCCTTTTCTTCCACTATTTCCATTTAACTTCCTGATTAAACAATTTTTGTTGGAGAGGAGGAATCACTTTTAAAGCATACATTTCGCATTCAGAACAATTATTTAGTAATATGGTAATAATCGATTTTCACATATAAGGCCGTCCATTCGGCTATTATAAACTGAAACTTCATACGCGAACGAGCCGCACTTATTGCGGAAGGAGGAAAGAATATGGATCCGGTTATATTGTCAGAAGTCCAGGAAGCGCTGGACCGTTTCAAGGACAAGGAAGTTTATGTCCATTTGGAAACAACGAATGGTGCTTATGCATCCCATAATAACGAGTCGTTCTTCTCATCAGGCGCCTATATCCGCAACGCAAAGCTGTCATATGAGCGGGCGAAAATCACCGGTGAAGGACCTTACCGTGCAGGATTGAAAATTCCATTTGGCTGGGTTTATGCGGAAGGCATCACCCATTTTGAAATAGATGATAAAGGAAGGCTGCTGCTGGCTGGCCACGATTTTAACGGGAAGCTTGCCGTCGCCCTTGAAATTAGCGAAACACCATTCGAATAAGGACAAATCGCCTGAAAGGAGAGATTTTACGATGGAAAAAGAAAGGCATGTACTTGTCATCTTCCCTCATCCCGACGATGAGGCATTCGGTGTTTCCGGTACGATTGCATCTCATGTCAACATGGGTACACCCGTCACATACGCTTGCTTGACGCTCGGGGAAATGGGGCGAAATATGGGGAATCCTCCATTTGCGAACCGGGAAACACTTCCGGCCATACGCAAAAAAGAATTAAAAGATGCCGCGCGTGCGCTGGGCATCAATGATCTGCGGATGCTCGGGTTCCGCGACAAGACCGTTGAGTTTGAAGACGAGGACAAACTGACGAACCTGATGTCCTCACTAATCACCGAATTGAATCCTTCGCTCGTCATCAGCTTCTACCCTGGCTACTCTGTCCACCCGGATCATGAGGCAACAGGCGCAGCTGTCGTGCGGGCAGTGGAAAAAATCGCAGCAGCAGACAGGCCAAAGCTGCAACTGGTAGCATTTTCCCGCAACTGTGTTGAGGAATTGGGACAGCCGGATATCGTTCATGACATCAGCGCCGTAGCGGATATTAAGCTCGATGCAATCAAGGCACACCGCTCCCAGACAGAGCTCATGCTCGAGGAAATGGCGGATAAACTGAAGGAAAAAGATCCACAAACATTGGCCTGGATCAATAACGAACGCTTCTGGACCTATAAATTTTCGTGATCAATCCACCTTTCATGGTGGATTTTTTATTTCCTTTCATATACGCCTTCAATCATCAAGCCTTTCACAAACACGACTTCATCGTCCGGCACCCCTTTGATCTGCCAGACTGACTCTTTGAAGCCAAGGAACTTGCTGTTATCCGTTTTGCCAATCATGCGGCCGATCTCAAAGTTCTTTTCACCATTCGTATAATACTTTTGGTACGTCTCATAACCACGGTGAAACTCATTGTCCTTAAAGACCAGGACACCATCCCCTGTATTTGTATAAACATCTAGTTTCGCATCATAGAAAAACAGACAGCCTGCCAATAATATTGGAGCCAAAATCAGAATTAACCTTTTTTTCATCTTAATCAAACTATCACTCCCGCTTTTTGCTCAGTAAATCTTTTAATGGCTTATTTCAAAAAATTTGTTGCTTGCAAAAACAAGCCTTTAAGAAGTTAATTCACCAAGTCCCACTAAAACCCCTTTTTATATTCTTTTTTTAATACCCTCACCCTTTATTTTTCATGCCCTCTCTCCTTAAGCAAATGAATCTATCAACTTAAAGTCATTCAAAATTTAGACACACCCTGTTCATAGACCTTTCACATTTACTCTCTTGTAAAGTGAACTGCATCACACTTTTCACTGCTTATCACAAGGTACGATGTTAGTGAAAATGAATAAAGGGGGGTAATGAAGTCCATGCAAAAAGCTTTAATCAGTTTTATCATAAGCGCACTAATTGGCTTGGGACTCGGTTATGCCGCATTCGAGGTTGTGGGTCAGAGCAAGGATGCAGTTCCTGGCGAAAGCGCTTCCGAAAGTCCGGATGATTCTAAGCCGGAGAAGGACAACATGCAGGAAGAAAAGAAGGAACAACCCGCTGCTGAAACAGTATCTGCAGATGGGAACATCTTAACATCGAAGGGCTGCCTTAGCTGCCACTCCGTATCAGCGTTGAATCTCACAGGCGGCGCAACAGGTCCTGATTTATCCAAAGCCTTTGAAAATGTGGAAGGGAAGCACGGAAAACCAATTGATCAGTTCTTAAAAGAACCTACTTCGGCGGTAATGTCCGGTGTTATTGGTGGAAATCCACTGTCAGAACAAGAAATTACTGAACTAGTAAAAATCCTAGAAGAAGCTTCAAAAAAATAAAAAGGCGGTGCAAGTTTAATGAAGAAATGGATTCCAATTGCCTCGGGGCTAGCAACCGGGCTTCTGGCCGCAACGGTTTTCTTCGCTGATTTTTCTCCTGGAAATCAAGGAGAAGCCATC
The DNA here is from genome assembly GCF_003937825.1 of Mesobacillus subterraneus. Lineage (GTDB taxonomy): Bacteria > Bacillota > Bacilli > Bacillales > Cytobacillaceae > Mesobacillus > Mesobacillus subterraneus. The sequence continues at coordinate 323,483 of NZ_RSFW01000013.1, forward strand.
GCGGAAAGCACCAAAAACAAGACGAATGCCGAAAAAGTTTATGTGCCATTTGGTGAAAAAGATGAGTACTACTTATTCGCTTCAGGCGGCCATTCAGGACAGATGTTCATTTATGGTGTTCCTTCGATGAGGCATATCAGGACAGTACCGGTGTTCAGCCCGGATTCTGCTACTGGATATGGATTTGATAAACACTCAAAAGAAATGATGGGCGGCTTTACTTGGGGCGATCTTCACCATCCGGCCTTTTCTGAAACGAATGGTGATTATGATGGTAAATACATGTTTGCGACCGATGTCGGCAACAGCCGAGCTGCAGTCATGAACCTTGAAACGTTCACCGTGAGGGATATCATTAATGTGCCAAACACGAGCGGTCCTCACTGTGCAGCGTTCGTCACGGAAAACACTGAATACATGTTCCTTCCTACCCGATTTGCAGTGCCTATTGGAAGTGAGTATGCACCGCTTGATGAATACAGCGAAAAATACCGCGGTGTCATGTCCGCTGTCACTTTCGATGAGAAAAATGAGAAATTGAATATCGCCTACCAGGTCGCTCTTCCGCCATGGTCGTACGATTTGTCTGATGCAGGGAAAAAAGTTTCTGCTGATTGGGCGGTCATGACCACATATAACACTGAAGAAGCAACGACAAACCTTGAAATTAATGCCTCCCAGGCAGACCGTGACTTTATCGTCCTGTTCAACTGGAAAGAGCTTGAGCAGATGGTCAAAGACGGAGAGTATGATGAAGTCACCGGCCAGAAAATGATCTTCCCTGAAAAGCACAAAGGCGGCATGTACCTGGTGCCAGTGGCCAAGTCGCCTCATGGTGTGGACGTAACTCCAGATGGAAAACACTTTATTGCATCGGGTAAATTGGCTCCGGCAATGACTGTATTCTCTTTCGAAAAAGCATTCAAGGCAATTGAAAACAAAGAATTTGCTGGCGAGCGAAACGGGATTCCTATTATTAAATATGAATCGATCATGGAAAGAGAAGTTAACCCAGAAAACGCGTTAGGACCTCTGCATACTCAATTTGATGATAAGGGTATGGCATACACAACGATGTTCATCTCATCAGAAGTCCTGAAATGGGATCCTAAAACAGGAGAAACATTAGACCGGGTACCTGTCCAGTACTCTCCAGGACACTCAGTTGCAGCTGAGGGTGATACCGTCGCACCTGATGGAAAATATCTTGTTGCTTTGAACAAAATTGCGAAAGACAGCTATCTGTCTGTAGGACCTTCCCATCCTGAATCCATGCAGCTGATCGACCTGCGCGGAGACAAGATGGAAGTCATCCAGTCAGCACCAGTAAATCCGGAACCACACTATGCTCAAATGATCAAGGCAGACAAAATCAAAACAATTTCTGTTTACCCTAAGGATGAAAAGAATCCTTACGCTGTTTATAACCAGGAAGATACACGTATCGAACGAAAGGGCAATGAAGTCCATATCTACGGAATTGCCATGCGTTCAAAATTTATTTTTGATGCTAAAGCGAAAAGACCTGACGAAATTGAAGTCAAAAAAGGCGATAAAGTCTTCATCCATCTTACAAACATTGACTTCGACCAGGATATCACCCATGGCTTCGCAATCAATGGCTACGACTTAAATATTGAAGTGCAGCCAGGACAAACGAATACAGTGGAGTTCACAGCAGATAAAGCAGGAACTTTCCCGATCTACTGCACGAACTTCTGCTCAGCCCTGCACCAGGAAATGACTGGTTACTTCCTTGTCAAACCATAATCTGCAATAGGAATAAAGGGTATCATCAAATGCTGATACCCTCCTCCTTTTCAAAACTGACATACGGCATTTAGAAAGGCGTGATTAGTTTGAAACGACTTTCAGTTCTATCATCTGGATTGGTTGCTGCAGCTGCGGCACTGATTGCCGCTTCTTTATTTTTCCCCTGGTGGGGCATGGAGTTCTTTGCACCTCAGTATCCCGAAGGTCTGAATATCATTGTCTACCCTGACAAACTCGAAGGCGAAATAGATATTGTTAATGGCCTGAACCATTATATAGGCATGAAAGGCTTCAGCGAAGAAAACTTCCCGGAACTCAGCTACCTTAAGTATTTGATTGGCGGTTTGGCCGTACTTGCGCTTTTCACTGCCATCCTCAGAAGAAGAAGTGTTCTATATATACTGATTGGGATTTTTTCAGTCGGCGGAGCGCTTGGAGTATGGGACTTGAGACGCTGGCTTCATGACTTTGGAACCGACTTAAGCCCGACCGCACCTATTAAAGTAGATCCGTTTGTGCCGCCAATTATCGGGGAAAACACCCTGGCAAACTTTATTACAAACAGCTACCTTGGATTTGGCTCTTATTTAATCATAGCAGCTTTCATCCTGCTTATCATTCCGATTTGGAAGGATCGTTGATCATGAAAAAAATCCTTTGGCTGCTCTTGCTCTTTTCCGCTTTTATTTTTACGGAAAAGGGGACGGCAGCAGAAAACCTGCAGGCTGTCATTAACTCAGCCAAAGACGGTTCAGTGATTAAGCTTGAAGATAAAATCTATGCAGGCAACATCGTCATTGATAAACCTTTAACGCTTATGGGCACTAACGAAACACTTATTGAAGGGGATGGCAAAGGCAATGTCATTTCTGTTCGTGCCCCTGGTGTCACAATCTCGGATCTTAAAGTCAGTAAAGGAGGTATGGATCGGAACAGCGCTGAAGAATACGCAGCAATCAAGATCTATACAGATGGGAACGTCCTCCGGAATATCGGGATCGATGAATCCTTCCACGGAATTTATTTAAGTAAAGCTCATAACAACACGATTGAAAATGTCCGGGTAAAAGGGCTAGGCAAAGAAGAAATAGCGGCCCAGGGCAACGGCCTGCATGTATATTATTCAAACGGAAATCTATTAATAAACAATTATGTTGTAGGAACAAGAGACGGAATGTTTTTCGATTATGCCAATGATAACAAGGTAATAGGCAATGAAATAACAAAAACCCGTTACGGTCTGCATTTTATGTACTCAGACCGCAACGAATTCAAAAACAACATATTCACCTTTAATACAGGTGGAGCAGCTATCATGCACTCCAACCAGCTTAAGCTGAAAAACAACCAATTTATCTTTAATTATGGTCATCGCTCCTTTGGATTGATGTTGTTATCAGCAAACCAAAATGACATTGAGAACAATACTTTCTACATGAATCAAAGAGGGTTATATATAGATCAATCTACTGACAACCTGATTAAATCAAATCAGATTTTTCAAAATCAGATCGGAATCGAGCTATGGGCAAGCTCCAACGAACAGGTCTTTACTGAAAATAAAATAGAAGAAAATACCATTCCAGCTGTCACGCTGGGCGGATCAGGCCGGAATGATTGGAGCCAGGAAGGAACAGGCAACAATTGGGGCACCTCCTTCCCTTTACTCGACCTTGACCAGAATGGTGTAGGAGACAGCCCCGCAATCTATAAATCCTCACTCTATGAACTGATTGAGGATCAGGAACTTGTCTATCTTTTCTTAAAAAGTCCTGCGATTAAAGTCTACGAAAAAATGAACCAGCTGATGGATAACGAAAAAACCATGTTTGAGGATCAGCATCCGCTGACTGACAGCGAAAAACCAAACTTCTACTTGTCCGGGCTAGTGATCTTCGCCGTCATCATCTCGGCCATCATCGTAAAAAGGAGAAAACTGCTATGTATTTCGTTTGGAAGGAATGGAAGGAAAATATAAGAGGCAAAGGACTTTGGCTTGCAATCGGTACTATCATACTGGTATCTGCTCTTCTACTTGTAAGATCAACTTCTCTTTCCTATGATCAGGGTTTATACATTTTGCTCATCAACCTGTTCGATACGCTGATCTATTTTATCCCGATTCTGTACCTGTTCATGGGCGCCTTCTCCATATTCCAGGAAAAAGAGCAAAAGACACTAGTCATGCTTTTGACAAGGCAGGAAAGTTACTGGACATTCCTTGCTAAAAAAAGCCTTGGGATGCATTTAGTGCTGATAGTTCCGGTCATGATCTGGTTCTTCTTATTCCTAGTGCCTTTAAAACTATATTTTAAAGCCGATATAGGAACGTATTTGGTCTTTGTCCTATCCATGGTTGCACTCATGCTGGTCTTCACTCAGATCGGTGCCCTGGTTGGCAGCATAAGCAGGTCAAGAATGCAGATTGCCGGAATGGCTGTCATCATCTGGTTCTACTTCTTTTTCTTGCATGACTTTGCCCTGCTTTCCATGATCCAGGGTGTCAACCATGATAATGTCAAGCTTTTTTCAATAGCCTACTTCTTAAATCCCATACAGGCAGTAAGGTTGTACCTTGAGACCGGGGTAGGAATTTACTCATTCGGTCACATGTCGCGTCTATTAAAGTCGTTCATGTGGCTGCAGCCTGGAGCCTTTCTCGGAGCCAGCCTTATGTTCTGGGTGGCTATCGCATTTATCAGTTCTGGATTGTTGCATCGCAAGGAGGGGTTTGAATGATCAGCGTTTCTGGCCTGACACAATCATATGGCAATAAAGAAATCTTGAACAATATCAGTCTGTCAATCGAAAAAAACGAAGTCTGTGCCCTTGTAGGCAGAAACGGAGCTGGCAAGTCTACTTTTATTAATAGTCTGCTGGGCCTGATTCCCATCAATAAGGGTGAAATACTAGTGAATGGCAAGGCTCGTAAAAGGGGTAAGCGCTGGAAAAATGAGATTGCTTACTTACCCGAGAAATTCATGTTATACCCTGCTTTGACAGGTTATGAAAATATCGTTTTCTTTGCCCAGGCTGGCACAGGAAAAGCTGACACTCAAAAAATAGAGCAGGTTTTAACATCCGTCGGACTTTGGGAAGACCGGAACAGATTCATTAAGGGCTATTCAAAAGGAATGCTCCAGAGACTGGGGCTTGCCATCACGCTTTATCAGGAGTGTTCCATTCTAATTCTTGATGAACCTACAAGCGGCATTGATCCGATGGGGCGCAAGGAAATTTTAGAAATCCTCCACTCATTATCGGGTAAAACCATCCTGCTCTCTTCCCATCATTTAGATGAAATCAAACAAATCTGTACACATGTGGCATTTTTAGATAATGGAAAAATGACGAAATACACAGTCGATGACTTTTTAAAAAATCAAGAATTAGGAGGCGTGGGAATATGAAGAAATTATTCATATCACTAATTGTCCTGCTAGCAACACAGTTAGCAGGCTGCAGTCAAGAGCCAGATTGGAAACTGGAAGTCTCCAGGGAACCAGTTTTTGCAAACGGAAAGGAATCCAACTTTGAAATAAAGGTGACGGAAAACGGGAAGCCCGTAAAGGATCTCAATATCGCGTCTGAATTCGCGATGGCCAGCATGGACCATGGAACAATTAATGTTGAATTAGAAGAGATGTCGGATGGAATTTATTCTGGAGACGCCAACTTTTCAATGCCCGGAGAATGGGAAGCTGCCTTCACCCTTGAAAAGGACGGATTAAAGCAAGAAGAAGTCGTTGACCTTAATGTAAAAAAAGCTGAAGGGGTTGCTTCTATCAACGATGAATGGATTACAGATGAAGACCTGGAATTTTATCAATTCATCAATACTCTTCATATCGCAATAAACCGTGAAGCTGACAAAGAAAAATATACTGGTGAACAACTCGATGAAGCACTTGTCTTTTGGGATAACCAGGAGAAGCTGAATAGTGATAAAAATCAACTGTTAACACAAATCATCAGGCTAAGAGCCATGGCTATGCTAGGTACTGAAAAAGGACACAAGGCAACTGATCAGGAAGTGAACAATGCCATCGAACAAGTCCGCGGGCAATACAATAGCTCAGAAGCAGCCCAAAAGCTGATTGCCGAATTCGGCGAAGAAAGGTTCTGGAGGATCCAGCAGCAGCAATATACACGGATTGTTTTAACCCAAAAGGTTCAGAACGATTTAATTGAAAAAGTGAAAAAGGAAAATCCAAAAGCAGGCGAACAAGAAATACTCTTCACCGCCGAAAAGGAGTACGAAGAACTTTTGGTCAGCCAGGTAAACTCTTTGGAAATTAAAATAATGTAGGCCCTCTTTTCTTGAGGGCTTTTTATTATTTGTCGTTTTTCGTTAAAATTTGTGAGTGATTACTCACTATACAAATCTATTCAGGTGCGTTAAACTAAAAGTGAGTGATTACTCACTTTTAAAAGGACGGTGAAGTTACAATGATCGTTTCTATTCAAAATGTCAGCAAAAGGTATGGCAAGAATGAAGTTTTAAAAGATATCAATCTTGAAATTAACAGCGGGGAAATCTTCGGATTGCTCGGTCCTTCTGGAGCAGGCAAAACGACTCTCGTCCGCCAACTTGTCGGACTGGAAGTGCCAAGTGAAGGGGAAAACTATCTTTTCGGCGAAAAAATGCCTTCACTCCAGCTGATTGAAAGGATTGGCTATATGGCTCAATCTGATGCCCTTTACACAGAATTATCAGCAAAAGAAAACCTTGAGTTCTTCGCCTCCTTGTTCGGCATGAAAACCGCGCAGAGGAAAAAACGAATCGCAGAAGTCATGGAATTAGTGGACTTATCAGATCATCTTACTAAACTGGTATCCAATTATTCTGGCGGCATGAAGCGCCGTTTATCCCTGGCTGCGGCTTTGCTGCATGAGCCAGAGCTGCTGATCCTGGATGAGCCGACGGTTGGAATCGACCCTGTACTGCGACAAAGCATCTGGTCGGGATTCTACGATTTGAAAGCGAAAGGCAAAACGCTGATCGTCACAACCCATGTCATGGATGAAGCCGAAAAATGCGACAGACTTGGACTGATCCGTGAAGGAAGGCTGATCGCAGTCGGGACTCCAGAAGAATTGAAAACCCAGACAGGTTCGTCCACCGTCGAGGAAGCTTTTTTAGCTTATGGAGGTGTTCAGTATGCGAATTAGAGCGTTAGTCATCAGGATTATCCGCCAATTCCTCCGGGACAAGAGGACGCTGGCAATGATGCTTGTTGCCCCTCTCCTCATCATGACATTGCTGCATCTTGTTTTTAACGGAGAATCCTATATTCCCAAGGTTGGGTTGGTCAATGCTCCGGCCGCTGTAATGGAAAAACTCGATTCAGATGATACGAAACTGACGGAATATGATTCTGAAAAGGCTGCAGAAGCGGGTGCGCTAGAGCAGGAGATAGATGGTTATCTTGTTTTTGATGGGCCTATTCCGAAGCAAATCGTTCTAGAAGGAAGCGACCCGTCCGTGAACGGTGCCCTTATGAAGTGGATTCAGCAGGCTAAAAAGCAATTGTCGCCTTCTCAGGGGCAAATGGAACTGACGATCGATTACATCCATGGTTCGGAGGATATGGGCCAGTTCGATTTTTTCGGCCCGGTTTTGTTGGGCTTTTTCGCCTTCTTCTTTGTTTTTATCATTTCGGGCATTTCATTTTTGCGTGAGAGAACGAGTGGCACGCTTGAAAAATTGCTATCCAGCCCGCTGCGGAAATGGGAAATTGTCGTGGGCTATGTGCTGGGTTTTGGTATATTTACGATGCTTCAGGCCACCTTGATCGCCTGGTATTCGATTTACGTATTGGGAATGCTGATGGAAGGTTCTTTCATCTATGTACTGCTGATCACCTTATTGCTGTCGATGACTGCATTGACGCTCGGCACTCTGTTATCCGCCTTTGCGAATAATGAATTCCAAATGATCCAGTTCATTCCAGTGATCATCGTGCCACAATTTTTCTTCTCCGGATTGATTAATCTGGATACGATTTCTGACTGGCTGAGCTGGCTTGGGCCAATCACACCGCTCTATTATGCCGCAGATGCTTTACGGGATATAATGGTGAGAGGGCAAGGATGGGATGCCATTTATGGTAATATGATGATGCTGGCCGGATTCTCGGCTCTATTTATCTTCCTGAATATTTTAGCTTTGCGGAAGCACCGCTCTGTCTAACAGGGCGAAAGGAGTTAACCATGACTGATCACAATTTAAAAATGGATGAATTAATGGATGGAGAAGAATTGACAGAGAAACAGAAGAAAATCATTGTTTCTGCGATCGAGTCCTTCGCCGAAAAAGGATATTCCGCCACGTCAACGAGCGAAATCGCCAAAAAGGCCGGAGTCGCTGAAGGAACCATCTTCAGGCATTATAAAACGAAAAAGGATTTGCTGCTCGCCATCGTCGCTCCAGTGATGACAAGGTTTGTGGCACCTTTTATCATAAAAGATTTGAAGAAGGTCCTGGACCAGGATTATGAGCATGTGGAAGACTTCCTGACCGCCATGCTTGAGAATCGAAGGGATTTTCTGATTAAAAACCTTTCAACGGTAAAAATCTTGGTGCAGGAAATTCCGTTCCATCCTGAATTGAAGGATCTTTTCAAGGAACATATCGGACGCAAAGTATATGACCGTTTCGAGGAAATCGTTGTCCATTATCAAGCAAAAGGGCAAATCATCGAAATACCGGCTTATAGTGTCTTCCGTATGATGTTTTCATCCATTTTCGGCTATTTGATCGCAAGGTACATGATCCTGCCGGAAGCCGACTGGGATGACGAAGCAGAAACAAAACGAACAGTTGAGTTCATCCTGCATGGATTGGCTGGCCCCAATGTGAAAAAATAACAATTCCTAACAATAACTGAGAAGTAATGGCTCATGAAACTGGAAAAAAACGCCCGGAATTTCCAGTTCGCCAATAAAGTGTTCAATTTCGCCAATAAATTCAAATTTTCGCCAATAAACTTGTGAACTTCGCCAATAAAATCGCTTTTTCGCCAATAACCGTTAAAGATCAAAAAACGGACACGTTAATTGGTCCTGAAAACTTGAAAAAAGGTATTTCCCCCAACTAAAAAAGAGAAGGAGCGCCCTTTCTGGTGCTCCTTCTCTCATTTTCAGCGCAATTCCTCCAGCTTTACGCGATAAAGCTTGTCATCGCCTTCTGCCGGGGTACCGCGGCCATCGGTATTGTTGCTGATGAAGTACACATAATCACCTTCTACCATCACATCGCGGATGCGGCCTAGATCGGTGACGACTGCCCTTGTTGTTTTCCCCGCAACATCAAACTCACGCAGGGCATTTCCTCTTAATGTCGCCACATACAATTTCCCGTCAAGCACGGCCATTCCTGATGGCGCCCATGTATCGCTGCCGGAATGGAAAAGCGGTGTTTCCATCCCCTGCTGCGATTCATCGCCCTGTATCTCAGGCCAGCCGTAATTACTTCCTTTTTCAATTACATTGATTTCATCGTTTGCTGATGGCCCGTGTTCACTCGCGTAAAGCGTCCCATCCTTCGCCCAGGCAATTCCCTGCGGATTACGGTGGCCATAGCTGTATACGTAGGAGCCTTCGAATGGATTATCCTCCGGGACTGAGCCATCCAGGTTCAGGCGCAGGATTTTGCCGCCGAGGGAATCCAAATCCTGTGCGATTTCCGGATTGGTTGCCGCATCGCCGGTGGTCGCGTAAAGCTTGCCATCCGGCCCGATTTTCAGCCTGCCGCCATGATGGAAGCGCCCGCTTGGAATCTTGTCGAGCAAAAGTTTCCCTTCTGTCCACTCCTCATCATTCAGTGTCAGTTCAACAATCCGGTTGAACTGGCCTGAGCCGTTTTCGTAAGTGTAATAGGCAAATGCCTTATTGGATTGTTCAAAATCAGGCGCTAGCACGAATCCGAGCAATCCTGCCTCAGCCGCCTGAGACAGTCCCTTCTTTAACGAAACCTTCTGGCGAGTCACCTTACCGTCCTCAACCTTCACAATCGAACCGGGACGCTCACTCAAGTAGTACGTTTCACCGAGCTTATTGATCGACCACGGAACCTGCAGATTCTCTGCCAGCACCTCAAGCTGGTCAACCTGGACAGAAGCCTCCTGCTCCAATGGCTGCTCCTGTCCTTTTTCCACTACCTTGGGCTCCTCGCCACCTGTACAAGCTGTCAAAACCACCACTAACATCAGATACAAAATTCTTCGCATGACCCCCGTCCTTTCTTTTTAAAAAATGGCTTCTTGAAGCTAGGAACAGGTAGCATTGAATCCGAAGCCTATCATGAAAAATCAGTTTTTCAATATCTTCATAATCGCTTTGCCGACGCCGCTTTCTTCATTCGTAAGCGTCACTTCTCCGCAGATTTGTTTGATTTCTTCTGCTGCATTGCCCATTGCGACTGGTTTGCCTACTTTTTTCAGCATCGATACATCATTGAAATTGTCGCCGAGCGCCATCGTTTCCTCCAGGCTGATACCTCTTGATGTCACGAACCTTTCGAGTGCGATCCCTTTTTGCGCATTCTCGCTGGTGACTTCAATGTTCTCCTTACCAGATGAACTGATCGCCAGGCCCTCGATTTCCTTCAGCCCCGATTTCGCCGCTTCGAGCTTGGTATCATCGAGTGAAAAACCAAGCAACTTGTAGATTTCATGCTGGTCGTCTTCGAACAACCGCTCATAATCTTCGACCGTCCTGACCAGCCCCTTATGGATCCTTTCCTCTGCCGCTTCAGCAATCTTATCGATCGGGACCTCCGGATTGGCCGTAGAAAAGATATCAACAATGATGGAGATAGCCTTGTCCTCATCCTCTGTGAATGTCCCTTTGCTTGTATACACTTCAAAATATACCCCGTTTTCTGCCATCTTCCTTGCTGCCCGTCGTGCCTCCTCTTTGCTCAGCGGGTTGGACGAAAGTATTTCACCGTCTTCGGAGCGGACCTCGGCTCCATTCACACAAATCATCGGAAGGTTGAGTCCTGCCTCCTTAAGCACGAACCTGGCTTCCTGGTAGGAGCGTCCAGTGGCGACAACCACTTCCACGCCCTGCTCCCTTGCTTTTAAAATTGCTTCCCGGTTTTCTGCTGTGATTTCCTGGGTTGCGGTCAATAATGTTCCATCCATATCTGTAGCTATACACTTAATCATCTATTTTCACCTTCTGCATTATTTTTCAGTATTATCATCCATCATAGACCTTCAAACATTTCACTTCAAATAATACGTGTATATACTAGTTCCAAAACGCGAACATCCTATAAAAATAGTTTTTTGCCATTAAATTTTCTCTCAAACTTTCATATTGTCATTCTGAAAATCATATGCTATTATGTAGCCAAAGCTGCAATCGTTTGCATAGACTGATGGCATTAGGAAGACATCATCGATATACCTGATAAATACGGAATTCTCCTTGTTATCATCGTTTTTATGTAAGCGTTTTAAAGGTGTTGTATATGTTTAAAATCCTCTCAGAATCTATGCAAATATATGCAAACGCTTTCGGAAACGCACGTGATTGCATGCCAAAAAAAAACAAAATTTTTGGGGGTATCTCAGCAATGAAAGCAAAAAAGCTATTTCCAGCAGTTCTTTCTCTTGGGCTCTTGATTGGCGGAGTTCTGGCAGGATGTTCATCAAATGATGACAAGACATCTGGCGAAGGCGGAAAAAGCGGCGATAAAGTAACCGTCGATATTTTCCAATTCAAAGTAGAGTTCAAGGACCAATTCGAAGACCTTGCAAAAGCGTATGAGGAAGCAAATAAAGATGTCGACATCAACATCACAACTGTCGGCGGCGGCGAAGATTACGGTGCAGCACTTAAATCAAAATTCGCTTCAGGCAATGAACCTACAATCTACAACGTTGGCGGCCCTCAGGACGTGGCAGACTGGGAAGATAAGCTAGCAGACCTTTCTGACACAGCTGCAGCAAAAGCGGCCCTCAGCGGAACACTTGAAGGCGTAACAAAAGACGACAAAGTACTTGGACTTCCATACAACCAGGAAGGCTATGGCTTCATCTATAACAAAGAAATCTTTGAAAAAGCGGGCATCGACCCTAAGAGCATCACAAGCTACAGCGCGTTGGAAGAAGCTGTGAAGACACTTGACAGCAAGAAGAAAGACCTTGGTCTTACATCTGTATTTGCTCTTCCTGCTAAAGAAACTTGGGTAACAGGACTTCACCTTTCAAACGTGTTCCTTGCACCTGAATTCGACCAGAACGTAATCAACGCTTTCGAAGCGAAAGAAGTAACATTCAAGCATGGTGATGCATTCAAGAAAATTCTTGACCTGCAAAACAAATACTCTGATCAGCCTACTGTAAGCCTTGACTATGCAAAGCAGGTAGAAGAACTATTCTCTACTGGCAAAGCAGCCATCATCCAGCAAGGTAACTGGGTATCAGGTTCAATCGCAGGCATCGACGAAGAGCTTGCAAACAGCGGCGTAGGCATCCTTCCTATTCCAGTTGAAGGCTACAAAGAAGATTCAATCCCAGTCGGCGTTCCAATGTACTGGGCTGTAAACAGTAACAAAGATGACAAAGAAGTAGCAGCAGCTAAGGAATTCCTTGACTGGTTATATACTTCTGAAGAAGGTAAAACAGCTGTAATCGAAGATTTCAAATTCATTCCTGCTTATGAAGGATATGACGCTGGCAAGATCTCTGATCCACTAGCGAAAGAAATCTATGAATATTCTTCAGCTGGTAAAACACTTGCTTGGACATTCATGGGATACCCTACGGGCTGGGGCCAAGAAAAGCTTGGCGTGAACATCCAGAAATATGTGAGCGGCGAGATGAGCTGGGATGACCTTGTAAAGGAATCTTCTAAAGCTTGGCAAGACACTCGTAAGTAATAGATTTTCCGAAGAGAGGGAAACAGAACGGCCCCGGCTGTTTTGTTTCCTATCTTTTTTCCAAAGGCTCTTTTCGGAAATCTTGTTGCTTTCTGGATCAAAAGTTAAAAATACGAAAACAGCTTTTCCCAAAAACCGTGCTTCTGTGACACACAAAGATTGGAGGATTTACAGATGCGAAACCGGAACCTATGGTATTGGCTATTCCTGGCGCCAGCCCTTCTCGCGCTTGCTGTAGTGGTAATCCTGCCGCTAGCGTTCGGAGTTTACTACTCATTTACGGATTGGAACGGGATCAGAACACCATCATTTGTAGGCCTTGAACATTACAAAGCATTATTTGCTGAAAAAGAATTCAGGGATGCTTTATGGTTCACAACGAAGTTCACCGTTGTATCAGTTTTCCTGATCAACTTCTTTGGTCTTTCGTTAGCCTTGCTTGTGACGCAAAAAATGAAAACAAGCCACTTGCTGAGAACGATTTTCTTCATGCCGAACCTGATTGGCGGCCTGATCCTGGGATTCATCTGGCAGTTCATTTTTATAAAAGTGTTCGCTAGCATTGGTGAATTGATCGGTGTTGAAGCCTTGCAAGGCTGGCTTTCCACTCCAGCAACAGGCTTCTGGGCAATGGCGATCCTGATGAGCTGGCAAATGGCCGGATACATCATGGTTATCTATATTTCATTCCTGGAGGGAGTGCCTCAGGAATTGCTTGAAGCCGCTGAAATTGACGGAGCGAACAGCTTCCAGCGTTTTTATCACGTCACCTTCCCGCTGGTCATGCCTGCATTCACAGTCAGCTTGTTCCTGACCCTTTCGAACTCATTTAAGCTTTACGACCAAAACCTGTCGCTCACTGGCGGCGGACCGTATAATTCCACACAGATGGTGGCGATGGAAATCTTCAAAACCGCGTTCGTGGAAAATGCGATGGCATTTGCACAGGCGAAAGCCGTCATTTTCTTCCTGATTGTCGCGGCGATTTCATTGACACAGGTATATATCAATAAAAAGCGGGAGGTCGAAATGTAATGAAGAGAAAAAAACGCGGCAAACTTATTTTAGAAATTCTCGGCGTCATTTTGGCCCTGATCTGGCTTTCCCCTTTTTATCTGATGATCGTGAACTCATTCAAGACGAAAAGAGAGATGTTTGAGGATACTTTGAAGCTTCCGGATGTGTTCACGTTCGATAACTATGTTGTCGCATTCGAACGCCTCGATTTCCTTAAGACATTCTTCAATTCATTGCTGATTACAGTGCTTGCTGTGGCTGTGATCATCGTGTTTTCCTCGATGGCTGCCTATGCCCTGTCACGACGTGGCGGAAAAACGAGCGGCATCATCTTCATGCTGTTCGTAGCAGCGATGCTGATTCCGTTCCAATCGGTCATGATTCCGCTAGTGTCCATCTTTGGTAAACTGGAGATGCTCAACAGGGGCGGATTGATTTTCATGTACCTAGGATTTGGCGCAAGCTTATCGATCTTCCTTTACCACGGAACATTGAGCGGGATTCCAAAATCACTTGATGAAGCCGCAACAATCGATGGAGCGAACCGATTCCAGATTTTCTGGCACATCATTTTCCCGATGTTAAAACCGGTTTCGGTCACAGTCGCCATCCTGAATATCATATGGATCTGGAACGACTACCTTCTTCCTTCCCTGGTCATCAATCAGCAAGGAATGGAGACAATACCATTAAAGATGTTCTTCTTCTTTGGGGAATATACAAAGCAATGGCATTTAGCATTGGCCGGATTGACGATCGCGATCATTCCAGTCATCATTATTTACTTCTTCCTTCAAAAGCAAATCATCAAGGGAGTTTCAGAAGGTTCGGTAAAATAATCGATACTATATCGGTAAAATAATCGATACTATAGGAGAGACGACCAATGGCAGTCACAATCAAAGATGTTGCCAAGGCAGCCGGTGTGTCACCTTCAACTGTTTCACGGGTGATTGCAGATCATCCCCATATAAGTGAAGAAACAAAGAAGCGTGTACGGAAAGTAATGGATAAATTGGGGTACCATCCGAACTTCCAGGCAAGGAGCCTGGTGGTCAGGAGTACGGAAACAATCGGGATCGTCATGCCCAATTCAGCTACACAGGCATTGCAGAACCCGTTCTTCCCCGAGGTCATCAGGGGAATCAGCATGAAGGCCCACGAGGACCAATTCGGAGTTTATTTGACGACTGGCATTACAGATGAAGAGATTTTTCAGCAGGTGGTGTCGATGGTCCAGGGACGGAGAGTCGACGGCATCATCCTCCTTTACTCAAAGACGGATGACAGGATCATGAAATACCTGCTTGAAGAGAAGTTCCCTTTTACCGTCATAGGCCGGCCTTACAGGGATGCCGAACGGATCACCTATGTTGATAATGACAATATATATATCACCAAGCAGGTAACAGATTATTTAATCAAGTTAGGCCACCGAAGAATTGCTTTCATTGGTGTCAACCTGGAACATGTCTTTACCATTGACCGGCTGGAGGGTTTCAAACAAGCCTTCAAGGAAGCTGGCATTCCATATGATGATAAATATATCATCCACGAGCAATGCTTAAAATCTGAAGGAAAAGAAGGCATCACCAAGTTCCTTTCCTCCCATGAGCCGCCCACTGCCCTGGTAGTGGCAGATGATTTTACCGCTATTGAGCTCATGAGCTACTCAGAGGAACTGAATATCAAGGTGCCCGAGGAGATTTCAATTGTGAGCTTCAATGATGTACCACTTGCGGAGCATATGAGGCCGCAGCTGACTTCCGTGAATATCGACATCTTCCAGTTAGGATTCGAAGCGGCTAACTGTTTAATAGAGATGATTAAAAATCCAGACACACTGCCAAAAAGGATCACGATTCCAGCAAGGATGATCGAACGGAAATCGTGCAGTCCGATTCATAAGTAAGTCTGCGAACGAGCAAAATGACTAGTGTAAATAAACGGGACACATCAGGGCTATCATAAAGGCTCTTTACGTAAACTTAGCCGCGTTCCTTGGCAAAGATGATACGTAAAGCAGCCACAACAAGAAATGAGGGTTTAAAATTGAAACACACATGGTGGAAAGAAGCGGTTGCCTATCAGGTTTATCCGAGAAGCTTCATGGATTCAAACGGCGATGGCATCGGCGATTTACAAGGAATGATTTCAAAACTGGATTACTTAAAGGATTTGGGGATCGATGTCATCTGGATCTGCCCGATGTACAAATCCCCTAATGACGATAATGGCTATGATATCAGCGATTACCAGGACATCATGGACGAATTCGGGACGATGGAGGACTTCGACAAGCTCCTGGCGGAAACGCACAAGCGCGGCATGAAGCTGATCATTGACCTCGTCATCAACCATACGAGCGATGAGCACCAATGGTTCATCGAATCCCGCGAGTCCAAGGACAGCCCGAAGCGTGACTGGTATATATGGCGCGACGGCAAGGATGGCGCAGAGCCAAACAACTGGGAAAGTATTTTTGGCGGTTCCGCGTGGGAATATGATGAAAAAACGGATCAGTACTTCCTGCACATCTTCTCCCGCAAGCAGCCTGATTTGAACTGGGAAAACAAAGAGGTTCGCTCCGCACTGTACGATATGATCAACTGGTGGCTAGATAAAGGCATCGACGGTTTCCGTGTGGACGCAATCAGCCATATCAAAAAAGAAGAAGGCCTGAAGGACATGCAGAATCCTGAAGGAGTACAGTATGTTTCTTCTTTTGACAAGCATATGAATGTTGACGGGATCCAAACCTTCCTTGAGGAATTAAAAGAGGAGACATTCTCTAAATACGACATCATGACAGTCGGCGAGGCAAATGGCGTCAGCATCGAAGAAGCAGATCTCTGGGTTGGTGAAGAGCAAGGAAAGTTCAACATGGTCTTCCAGTTTGAACACCTTGATTTGTGGGATTCTGAAAAGAAAGCCCTTGACCTTGCCAAGCTGAAAAAGACGTTCACCCGCTGGCAAAAAGGCCTCGAAGGCCACGGCTGGAATGCACTGTTCATCGAGAACCACGACAAGGCGAGAATCGTTTCGACATGGGGCGATGATAAGGAGTTTTGGCGTGAGAGTGCCACTGCGCTTGCTTCGATGTACTTCCTGATGCAGGGTACGCCTTTCATCTACCAGGGCCAGGAAATCGGCATGACGAATGTCCAGTTCCCTTCAATCGATGATTATGATGATGTCGCAATCAAGAATCTGTATAAAATCCGCCGGGAAGCAGGAGTGCCGCACCAGGAAATCATGGATTTCATCTGGGCGACAAGCCGCGACAACTCAAGGACGCCAATGCAATGGTCTGATGCACCAAACGCAGGCTTCACAACAGCCAAACCATGGCTTGGCATGAACCCGAACTACACAGAGGTCAATGTCGAAGCACAGCTGAAAGACCCTGGCTCCATCCTTCATTTTTATAAAAAGATGATTGAAGTGAAGAAGAAGCATGAAGTATTCACTTACGGCACATACGATTTGATTCTCGAAGATCACGAGCAAATCTATGCTTATACACGTACACTGGACAATCAGCAGGCGATTGTGATTTCCAACATTTCCGCAGAGCCAGCAGCCTTTGAATTCGGCGTATTCCCGCTTGAATCAGGCAAGCTCCTGCTCAACAACTACCAGGTTGAAGAACACGGACCAGTAACAGCCTTGACCCTGAAGCCTTATGAAACAAGAGTATATATCAAATAATTATTCGAGGGAGTGCCATTATAGGGCACTCCCTCTGCTCATTCTCCGGTTATCGTTTGCGTTCTGGACTGGAAAAAATCGATTGGAATTTCCAGTTCGCCAATAAAATTGTGAACTTCGCCAATAAGTTTTTCTTTTCGCCAATAAAGTTGTGAACTTCGCCAATAAAATCGATTTTTCGCCAATATCGATGTAATTGAATCATGAAATAGGTAGATTACTCGTTATTTTTCCATATAATTGAAAGACCTTCCTTCATTTGCCTGCTCGATTCGTAAAATAGGGTAATAGTCCTATTAGAATTCAAATATTTTTGAAGGATTCCTTCTTAAAAAATTGAATTTTATAAAATAAGATGGCTGATTGCAGTTTAGCTTGCTTGCTTTAGGAGAATATAAGTCAGGAAGGAATTGGCGCGGAAAAAGTGTTGGCAAAACAGGGTTTATGCATTAAAATTATTTTTGGTTTATAAATATGTATTTAAGGGTGAAGTTGTTTTGGAGAAACCATTGCGTAAAACGAGATCCACTGGGGATCTTTTAGCATTTATTGTTCCATCATTAATCGGTATATTTTTCTTTATGCTACCAATCTCCTATAAAGGAGAAATCACGATCCCGATCGCTGTCCTGTCCGGATGGCTGCAGGACCTGCTGGGGGGTGCACTGCCGGCAATCATGACGGTGATCATCGTGCTGACTTTGATCGGCACTCTATTGATTAAAACTGTCAGACCTGAAGTACTGAACCGGAATTCTTTCCTTAAGGCACTTTTCGATGTTCCGGTCATCTGGCTGGTCGCCAGGATCCTGGCTGCCATTTTCGCCGTGATGACATTGTTCCAAATAGGTCCTGAGGCAGTTTGGTCTGAAAATACAGGCGGTCTTCTGCTCAATGACCTCCTGCCAATCCTGTTTTCCGTCTTCCTGTTCGCAGGCTTGTTCCTGCCGCTATTGTTGAACTTCGGCTTACTAGAATTATTCGGCACGCTGATGGCAAAGATCATGCGCCCGATTTTTACATTGCCTGGCCGGTCTTCCATTGACACACTGACATCATGGCTTGGGGACGGTACGATCGGTGTCCTGCTGACAAGTAAGCAGTATGAAGAAGGGTATTATACAAAGAGAGAAGCGGCTGTCATCGGGACAACCTTCTCTGTTGTATCGATCACCTTCAGCCTTGTCGTCATTTCACAGGTAGATCTTGCTCGTATGTTTGTGCCGTTCTATCTGACTGTAACAGGCGCGGGCATTATCGCAGCCATCATCATGCCAAGAATTCCGCCTCTATCAAGGAAAGACGATACGTACTTTGTTGAAAAGAGCAATGACTATTCTGAAGAAGATATTCCAAAAGGCCACACACCATTCTCCTGGGGCATGGCTCAAGCTGTAGAAAAAGCAAGCGGCAATAAGAGCTTTAAAGACTTCTTCCTTGCCGGTGTCCGCAACATCCTAGATATGTGGATGGGCGTTGCACCAATTGTTATGGCGCTTGGTACAGTGGCGCTGGTTGTAGCAGAATATACGCCAGTGTTCCAATGGCTTGGCATGCCATTTATTCCGCTTCTTGAACTGATGCAGGTTCCTGAAGCAAAGGCTGCTTCCGAGACATTGATCGTCGGCTTCGCGGACATGTTCCTTCCTTCCGTCATCGGTGCCGACATCGCAAGTCCGATGACACGTTTCATCGTCGCAGCTGTATCCGTTACCCAGCTGATTTATATGTCAGAGGTTGGCGGCTTGCTGCTTGGATCAAAAATCCCTGTAAGCTTTGGGGAACTGTTCATTATCTTCCTGCAACGTACCCTAATCACACTGCCAATCATCGTATTGGTCGCTCATATGATTTTTTAACCGTGAAAAGAGAGCTCCTGGCAACAGGGGCTCTCTTTTCATGTTTTACAAACTCACTTAGAAACACTGGAATGACCGGATCTGTCTCAAATCAATGCCGAAGTAGACCCATCCCCAGCGGCGGCGCCATCTCCAGCCTGCCACGGAAGTCCTGCCGACGAAGATTGGATAGAACCAGAAGCTGCTGCCATTGTTCAGCCACACATAGGTGTAACGGTACAAACATCTCCTGATCCCGCCCGGGTCAACCGCAAAGGCGCTCGCCTGCGCTTCTTGCGGAACGAATGCTGGCGGCGGTGAAGATGGTGGTCCTCCCGCCTGGCCTCCGCCCGGTCCGCCTGGGAATCCGCCAGGTGCTCCGCCTGGAAACCCGCCAGGTGCTCCGCCTGGAAACCCGCCCGGCGCTCCTCCCGGAAATCCACCCGGTCCGCCGCCTGGAAATCCACCTGGTCCCCCCGGAAATCCACCCGGTCCGCCGCCTGGCCCCGGGAACATCCTTTGATCCACTTGCGGATAATAGTAATTTTCATCGTATCCATACTCATCGGCAAATTGCTGATAGGATCCATTTGGGTAGAAGTTATAGTAAGACAAACTCATATCCCCTCTCTAGTTGTTTTCGATTTAATGTATGCGAGTCGCCCACATCGGTGCTAATTTACGCCTAAACTTTCGATTTCTTTACGAATCTGTCCCGCCAGCGCATCCACTTTGGCGAAATCCATTGCCTGGATGTAGATGGACTCCAATTGATCGCGCAGCTCTTTTGCGCTCGCAAGCGAGGCAATCGCTTCATTCATTTTTGCCTTGTAGCGGCTGCCGACATCGGCAATTTCTGCAGCATATTTCTCATCCGTACCAGGAGTGATCAGTTCCACATACATATCAATGATTTCATCGGTCTCCCGTTCTGGAAAGTATTCATGCGGCGCGGTACTGTCAAAAATCGCAAAATCCAGTTCACGGACGATGACCATATCCAGGCTGTGAGGGTCAAAACCGCAATGGTAAACCTCGACGTCATAGCCTCGTGATTGTGCTTCTGCGGCAATCTTTTTCAGCATCGTCGATTTTCCCGACCCAGGACGCCCTTTAATGAAATATCTCTTGCCTACTGTCTCGGTCAGGTTCGGGACAAAATCCACCGCTCCGACCGGTGTCGCTGCGCCAAGGAATCGATCATAAACGCGGCCGCTTCCAGCAGTCGAGCTGCTGTCTCCGAAGAATCTTTCAATCAAGTTGTTTGTCAGCTCATTCGCCTTTTTAAAATCCATGTTCTCAATATAAATTTTTTCCCATTCGTCATGGATCCTCAGCGCTTCAGCGAAAAGGCTGTAAGCCGTGTTGAATGCTTCGCTGATTTTACCGCTCAATTGGAGAATGGTTTCCTTATGCTGCTGAAGTTTTTCCGAATTCCATGCTTCCCCCAGGTTCACGTACTCTTCCACCGCTCCAGGTGCTTTCGGTTCAATGATATGCGGAGCGGTTCCGTCAACAATCCCTGCGTTCAGGGAAGGGATCAGCACCCCATCAATCGATTTCGTATCAGATGAACAGTGCAGGAACTGGATGTCATACCCTTTCTCGCGCCATTCATTGCCGATTTTTTTCATGAGCGAGGATTTTCCTGTCCCTGGTCCGCCCTTCAATATAAATAATCGGGACAATCCCTCCAAGCTGGAATCATATAAGCTGTAAAACCCGCGTGCAGTGTTGCCGCCGGCAAAATAGTTCAGGACTTTTCCTGCCATAAAAATCCACTCCCTCCAGCCGCTATGCAAAACGGCAAGTTTCGCTTCCCCCATACTATATGCAGGTGATTGTTTCTGGGTGAATGCCCAGCCCACATTCAGGGTTGTTTATTATAAAAAATTTCCCTGATGACCTGAATAGAAAAAACACAGCCCTCGATGGCTGTGTTTTTTCATTTTGTTAAATCTGCATATTTGCCTTCTGTCGCCTGAATCAGCTGCTCTGGTGCAAGCTCGACCTGGAAACCGATTTTCCCGGCGCTCACAATAACTGTCTCAAGCCCTTCCGCGCTGCGGTCCAAAAAAGTCGGGTAATCTTTCTTCATGCCGATCGGCGAGCAGCCGCCGCGGATATAGCCGGTGAATTTCTGGATGTCCTTGACCGGCATCATCTCCACGTTTTTTTCGCCCGCTTCCCTTGCTGCCTTTTTCAGATCCAGCTCAGCCTCCACAGGGATGACGAATACATACAGGTTCTTGCTTGCGCCCACCGCGACAAGTGTTTTATAGACCTGTGCCGGTTCGCGGCCGATCTTCCCAGCGACGGCTATTCCATCAATCTTGCCATCCTTGGAATCATACGTAAGAATCTCATATGGCACCTTCTGCTTATCGAGAATGCGCATCGCATTCGTTTTTACCACCTTGGCCATCCTGGTTCCTCCAATGAAGGTTCTTAAAAATAGTTTACCTTATTATTGGAGACGTCAGCAATCCTGCACAAATACCTGCTTCAAGCAAATTGTTCTTTTTTGCGATAGACCATGCCGTCAGCCACAGCGATGATCTCATTATGCTGATTGCATACTGTCAATCTGTAGAGTGCCAGTTTAGGGTTTTTTGATACTTCTTCGGCTGTTGCAGTCAAAGAGTCCCCAAGCATGGCGGCTTTCATATAATTTATACTTACATTAATACCTACCGAGGTCTGGCCATATGAGTTGCTTGCAATCGCAAATGCAACATCAGCCAGGGAAAAAATCAGTCCACCATTTGCAGCACCATGGAAATTCAGCATATTTTCCTTTACTGAGATGGAAACTACTGCTTTTCCTTCCTCAATATTTTCTATTTTTATCCCTAAAAAATTGGCGTATGGATCTGCCTTTACTCTCTCCATTATGGTATCTTTCAAACGTACACCTCCATTAAGTGAAGCGTTAGAGCCATGGCCAGCCCTTTGCTAAGTTACTTCTTAAATGTCCACTCTCCACCTTTTACTTCTGCCAAAACCATACTATCCGCCTTCAGACCGTTATGGTCCTCAGCGCTGAATGTGAAAATACCGGTTGCACCCACGTAATCCTTGACTTTGTTTTCCAGATAATCACGTATTGCTTCAGGGTCTTTTGCTCCAGATTTCAAAGCTTCGACCACCAGCATGATGTTATCGTAGCCATATGACCCAAAGTTTGTCGGCTCTCCCCCAAACTCTGCCTTATAGCTATCATAGAAGCTGGAGATTACCTTATATTGAGGGTCATCATTTGGGATCTGCGTCGGGAACAAAAGCTTTCCTGTTGGGATCACGACGCCTTCAGCAGCATCGCCGGCTAACTCGATAAACGATTGATTCGCAATACCGTGACTGCCGATATACGGAATATCCATCCCAAGTTCTTTCATATTTTTCGCCGCAATCGCAGGTCCTGGATTCGTTCCCCAGACAATGACTGCTTTAGCTCCTGAGCTCTTGATTTTCGTTAATTGTGTTTTCATGTCCGCATCGTCTGTGTTATAGGATTCATTCGCGACTATTTTTATGCCATAATCACTCTTTAATGCTTCCAGCTGTTCAACCCCACTGGCACCAAATGCGTTGGAATCTGCTAAAATCGCTACATCTTTCAGACCTTGATCTTTTAAGTACATATAGATTCGCTCAACCGCATGGGCATCTGAATGGGGAGTTTTGAATACCCATTTTGATTCCTCGGCAGGTGAAACGATTCCTACAGCTGCTCCTGCTGAAATCAACGGGATTTCATTATCCATTGCTATCCCTTTCATGGCCAGGCTCGCTCCGCTTGTCGTCGATCCAAGTACAGCTAAAACCTTTTCATCATTGATCATCCGGTTCATTTCTTCTGTTGCTTTTTCTGGCGTAGACTCATCATCTGCCAGAATAATGTCGATCGGCACACCGTTGATTCCGCCCTGATCATTAATTTGCTTTTCCAATAATTCTGTTGCATTCCACTCCGGTTCTCCAAGCGGGCTGCCTGGCCCCGTCTTTGAATAAATTGCGCCAATCTTGTAAACTTCTTTCTTCCCTTCTCCATCTACATCCGAACTGCATCCAATCAGCCCCGCAGCCAGTGCTGCTACCATCATTCCAGCCAGTAACTTTTTCAAACTAATTCCCCCTCATGATATAATTATTTTTCTCATAATCTATGAAAAAGCGTTTAAGAAACGGTATGGCCAAGGAAAGCTTCTTTAATTTCAGGATCATCCAGCAGGTTAATAGAACTTCCCTGTTTAATGATGCTGCCGTGTGACATCACATAACCACGGTCGGCAATTTTTAGGGAAGCGCTCACATTTTGCTCGATCAGTAATACGGTAACTCCAAAGTCATCTCGCAGCTTTTTTACATATTCCAAAACCTCTTTGACAATTAACGGTGCTAACCCCAGAGAAGGTTCATCCAGCAATAATAACTCCGGCTTGGCCATGATTGCCCTTGCAATCGCCAGCATTTGCTGCTGGCCACCTGAAAGTGTGCCGCCAAGCTGTTCCTTCCGCTCTTTTAAAATGGGAAATAAGTCAAAAATCTTTTCGATATCCTGGTCTACTTCTTTTTTGCCCGTCTTTTTAAAATGGTGGAAGGCACCTAAATACAAGTTATCAATCACACTTAAGGTACTGAATACCTGCCGATGCTCCGGGACAAGAATTAACCGCTTCTCAACTATTTTTTCGGCTTCCAGTTTGGTAATCTCTTCATTTTTAAAATAGATTTGACCACTCGCTGGCTTAAGAAGACCTGAGATATTATTCAGCATTGTCGTTTTTCCGGCTCCATTTGCCCCCAGCAGAGCAACGATTTCCCCTTTTTTCACCTCAAAACTGATATGGTCCAATGCCTTGATGGGACCGTAGCTGAAGGATACGTTCTTAATTTCCAGAATACTTGAAGTCATACGGTCAGCTCCTTCTCATCAGCCGCTCCAAGATAGGCTTCAATCACACGCTGATTATTCTGTACCGCTTTCGGAGTCCCTTCAGCAATTTTCTCACCCTGATCAAGGACAATGATTTTGTCGCATATCCTCATCACTAAATCCATATCATGCTCGACAACGAATATGGAGATACCCCGATCTCTTATTTTCAAGATTAGTTCACTCATTTCCAGGGTCTCCTGATGGTTAAGGCCAGCAGCAATTTCGTCAAGCAGCAAAAGTTTTGGTTTCGTCGCGAGTGCCCGAGCCAATTCAAGCAATCTCAGCTTTCCCAGGGGCAGATTGCCTGCATCGACTTCGATCAGATCTTCTAAGCCAATGAATTTGATTACTTCCATAGCATTTTCGTAAATGAATTCTTCATCTTTTCTTGAACGTGGAAGTCGAAACGCCGCTGCGGCCAAACTGGATGCAGTTCTCGTATGCAAACCTACCATTACATTCTCGATCACGGTCATTTTCTTGAACACCTGTAAGTTTTGAAACGTCCGGGATATTCCCATTGGCGCAATCTTATAGGAAGGCAGCGCGTCGATTCTTTTATTTTCAAACCAGATTTCTCCTTCCGATGGAGGAAAAACAGCTGAAACCATGTTAAACAATGTACTCTTCCCTGCTCCGTTCGGCCCAATCAATCCAGTTATGTTTTTTCCCTCAATTGTAAATGAGACATTCCGATTGGCCACCACCCCGCCAAACCGTTTCGTCACATTCTTTACCTGCAGCAAGCTAGACATTTTGATCCCCCTTCACTGTTCCTATCGCCGGAACCTTATTTGCCCTGGCAGATTTCTGCTTTTGTTTTTTCAGTTTGGAAGCGATAGCAGGAACCAGGCCTTGAGGAAGGAAAATTACAATAAGCATCATGATGAATCCATAAAGAACTTGTTCAAAATCACTGGTAATGAATGAAACATGGGAGCCAGCTGTGTGAACAATTATACTGATTGCTGAAATCAAAAGCGCTCCGCAGACAGCACCCCAAATACTCGTACCCCCGCCTAAAACAACCATGGTCAAAAACAGGATGGAACCATTCAATCCAAAGGATCCCGGAGATATGCTGTAAGACATATGGGCAAATAACCAGCCTGCAAGTCCTGCAAACATTGAGCTAATGATAAAAACCTGCATTTTGTACTTTCCGGTATCAACCCCCATGGCACCTGACGCTACTTCGCTGTCATGGATGGACCTCAATGCGCGGCCGATTCGTGAATGGATGATATTTAGAGACAAGATGATAACGATCAAGGCAAAAGCCCAGACTAAATAGTAATAGGAGATTCCCTGCCGGAACGTAAAGCCGAATAATTCAATTTTAGGGATGCCAAAGAATCCCGAAGCTCCTTTAGTGACCGATTTCCACTCGGTTAAAAGAACATGGATCACAATGCCAAATGCCAGTGTGGCCATGGCTAAATAATAACCGTGAAGCCTTGCCATCGTATGGCCCAACAAGTAGGCCAGCAGGGCAGGAGCTGCCAGTGAAATAACAAGAGTGAGCCAAGGGTTCAGGCCGAAGGTCGTCGATAAAATGGCAGTTGAATAAGCGCCTATTCCATAGAAGGCAGCCTGACCCAGGGAGATCTGGCCGGCAAAACCCATCAATAATCCCAGGCCGACGGCTACAATGGTGTAAATCCCTGCAAATGTTGCCTTTGTGAGATAAAAAGAAGAAGAAAAAAGGAACGGAAATGATATGACCAATGCAGAAAAAACGGCAATCCCTTTCCAGCTAAAAGACTGGACACCTTTACGCACGATTACAGTCCTCCTTTCCCAACATTCTTTTCCCCAAGTAAACCAAAGGGCCTGATTAATAGAATCATAAGTACAACCCCGAATGAAATTGCATCTTTAATTCCTGAACTAATGTAGCCAGCCCCTAAGGATTCAATGACCCCTAATAAAAGTCCGCCAATGACTGCACCTGGAGCGCTCCCCAATCCACCTAATATACTAGCCGAAAACCCTTTGATTCCAAGCATGATCCCCATATCATAGGATGGGAACATGATTGGGGCGATTACTAGACCCGCGATTGCACCCAAACCGGCACTCAGGGCAAAGGATAAGGAGGACATTTTTTTAGGACTGATTGCCATAAGCCTGGCGGCCGTCGGATTTACAGAACATGCACGGAATGCCTTCCCCAGCATCGTTTTTTCAATCAAGAAATAAAGTACAAGGACAACAAGCAGCATAAAAACCATGACCCATACACTTTGGGGTGTGATGGAAGCACCAAGAATATTGATCGGTACATCGTTTGTAAAAGGTTCAACTTTAACAGAGTTTTTCCCCCATACCATTCCGGCGATGCCGCGGATGAATATGGCGGTACCTATTGTTAAAATGATCAAGCTAAGCGGGTCTGCTCCCTTAGCTTTACGGATGACTGCCCACTCCACGAGCCAGCCAATCGCCATTACGATTACAACAGTCAATAAAAACGCAATGAAGTATGGAATTCCTAATTTAATAAGAGAAAACATCGTCATTCCACCTAGCATCACAAATTCACCCTGCGCTAGATTGATAACCTTTGTGACACTGTAAATAGTGACAAAACCAAGTGCCACGATTGCATAGATGCTGCCTATTGTTAGTCCAGAGATTAAAAATTGAATAGAATCGTTCATTGGAGCCACCCTTCTTAACGATGATTTTCATCACTTAAAATATACGGACTAATAAAAAATGTCATATATTCATCCTACGACCAAATATTCCAGGACTAATTCCGGGACTCTGTTTTCATTAGCTTAACTTTTCAAGCTTTTAAGTTAACAACGTATTCATAGTAATTACTCTAATGTTGTAAATAATAATGGAAACGATTACAAAAAAACGCATCCCTCCTAAGATCTTCAGGTTCTAGGACAACCATAATATAACGGTATTTTACCGATATTAAGATTTTACGTCTTACCATTTAACACTAAATTTAACGTGATTAACTTAGGTTGTCAACAATATTCAAAAAATTATTTATATTCAAATTATTTAAGGTTTCTTGATATAGTAATAAGAGATAGTTTGACTAAAAAATCCTTCTAAATAATCAGCTGAAATGACATTAATTTATTTTTGGAAAAGAATATTTTTTGCGATACGTGTAATAAATTTCTCTAAGCAAAAGGACCACCATCCTACTGATGGTGATCCTCCCAAATCCTCTCTTTTATATGAATAAATAAAAATCCCTATTGACTTGTTACACTTTAATGTTCTAGTTTCTTTAGATACCAACCTGCACTTACGGCCATCCTTCCAACTGAAACATAGCATATCCCTTCATGCTTAGCTTTGTCTAACTCGTAACAATTCCTCCCATCAAATACAACGGGTTCCCGCATGAAAAGTTTAAAATTTTTAAGGTCATACTGCGTAATCTCCGGCCACTCTGTCATGATGAACACAACATCCGCGCCTTTGACCGCAGCATCCAGATGATCCGCATAGTAGAGCCTGCTGCCGTAGACAGCTCTGACATTATTCAGTGCAGCCGGATCATACACAGATATATCTGCCTGTTCCTCAAGCAGCTGGGCGATCAGCTCCAGCGCCGGAGCTTCGCGGATATCATCGGTATGGGGCTTGAACGCAAGTCCCAGTACCGACACCCTTTTTCCTTTCAGGCTGCCGAACATTTCCTTCGCCTTATGGAAGAGCTGCTGTTTCTGCCTGCTATTCACCTCGATGACTGAGCGGAGGATTTTAAAATCATACTGATAATACTCCGTCAGTTTTTCAAGTGCTTTCGTATCCTTCGGGAAACAGGAACCGCCATAGCCGATTCCCGCCTTTAAAAACTGGCTGCCGATCCGCTCGTCCATGCCCATTCCCCTGGCAACATCCTCAATATTCGCGCCAGTGTGCTCACACAGGTTGGCGACTTCATTGATAAAACTGATTTTTGTCGCCAGAAACGCGTTGGAAGCATACTTGATCAGTTCGGCACTGCGGATGTCCGTCAGTAAAACCGGCCGTCCGAATGGTTCATACAGCGTGGCGACCGCGCGGCCCGCCTCACGGTCATCTGCACCAATGACAATCCTGTCAGCATGGAACGTATCAAGGATGCCTGAGCCCTCGCGAAGGAATTCAGGATTGGAAACGACTTTTACCGTGATGCCCTCCGGAATGCTAGCATGCAGCTTTTTTTGAATCATTTCATTTGTGCCTACCGGAACCGTGCTTTTAATGACGAGCACTGCATCCCTCGACAGGTTCGCGGCAATGTCAGCAACTGCAGCCTCTAAATACTCGAGGTTTGCCGAGCCATCTTCATTTTCCGGTGTCCCGACTGCTATGAAAATATAGTCAGCGAAGCTGCAGCCACTTTTTGAATCGGCTGAAAAACGCAATCTTCCTTCCGCCAAATTCTTCTGCAGCATTTCCTCAAGCCCAGGCTCATAAATCGGACATTTCCCTTCAGAAAGCGTGCTGATTTTATTTTCATCTATATCAAAACAGGTCACATTGTACCCAATGTCAGCAAAACAAACACCCGTGACAAGGCCAACATAGCCTGTCCCTACTACTGTGATTTCCATATTGGCCCTCCTTCTTCATGCCTCTATTTTATCATGAGCGAGCCTCCTGCCTATTTCAACCGCTTCATTTGGTAAAAACTTGTCTATTAAAGTTATGGGCAGGGTAAAGGAAATTAGCATGTTTTTCAGGAAAAAGGAAAAATTAGTTAGTATGAAGATTTTTAAGGAGGATTATTGATGAACGATTATACTTCCAAGCTGCCTCGATTCCCAGAACCTTTTTGGCGTAAAACTGCTGAACTGCCTTCTTTTTCAAAACTGGAGCAGGATTTGCACGTCGATGTCGCCGTCGTGGGCGGCGGGATTACCGGGTTGACCTCGGCCTACCTGCTTGCCAAGGCAGGCGCCAAGGTGGCCGTCATTGAAGCAGGAACCATCCTGAACGGCACAACAGGGCATACGACCGCAAAGGTAACCGCACAGCACGGCGTGATTTACGATGAGCTCATCAGCCACTTTGGCGAGGAGAAAGCTCGGCTTTACTACCAGGCCAATTACGATGCAATGCAATTCGTCAAGAACCTGGTGAAAGAGCAGCAGATTGACTGTGATTTGACCGAAGAGGATGCCTACATTTACACGAATTCAGAAAAAGAAATGGAAAATCTCCTGAAGGAGTTCAAAGCATATGAAAAGCTTGGCGTCGTCGGCAGCGAGTATGTCTCTGAGGTGCCAATCCCTGTAGAAGCAAAAGCTGCGATTGTCATGCGCAACCAGGCACAGTTCCACCCGCTCAAATTTTTAAAGCATTTAGTCGAGCGTATTACAGAAATGGGCGGCCAAATTTACGAAAATACAACTGCCGTCGATATGGAGGAAGGATCTGAGCCGGTCGTCACCACTCGTGATGGACACAAAGTTCGCTGCAAACAGATGATCATCAGCACCCACTTCCCATTTTACGATTTAAAAGGGTTCTATTTTTCACGTATGCAGGTTAACCGCTCCTATGTGCTTGCCGTCAGGACTGAAAAGGAGTTTCCGGGAGGCATGTACATCAATGCAGAAACACCGTCACGCTCGCTGCGTTATACGGATTGGAACGGGGAGAAGCTTGTGCTTTTCGGGGGCGACAGCCATATCACTGGCCAGGAGGAAAATACCCATCGATATTACGAGGCACTTGAAGCCTTCGCTGCGCAAACATTCGGTGTGAAGGAGATTCCATTCAGGTGGTCGGCACAGGACCCGACTACGCTGGATAAGATTCCTTTCGTCGGCAAGTATTCCTCCAGCACGGAAAATATCTTCGTTGCCACAGGCTACCGTAAATGGGGCATGAGCAATGGGATCAATGCTGCCTTGCTGATGTCTGACCTTGTTCTGAAAAAAGATAACCCATATAAGGATGTATTTGAACCGCAAAGATTCCA
Source organism: Mesobacillus subterraneus (assembly GCF_003937825.1). GTDB lineage: Bacteria > Bacillota > Bacilli > Bacillales > Cytobacillaceae > Mesobacillus > Mesobacillus subterraneus. The sequence continues at coordinate 353,611 of NZ_RSFW01000013.1, forward strand.
TGCAGAACCAGATATTGCGACATTTGTTACTGATAATGCTACGGTTGCCAAAGAACTGATTAAAGGAAAGTTCGATCGTCCATCGACAGATCCTGAAGGCCTTGGGAACGATGAAGGCAGTGCCGTTACCGTGAACGGAAAGCGTGCCGGCGCTTATCGTGACGAAAATGGCCAGCTGCATGTCGTCGATACCACCTGTACCCACATGGGCTGCGAACTTCATTGGAACAATGGCGAACGCACATGGGACTGCCCATGCCACGGCTCCCGCTTCTCCTATAAAGGAGACGTGGTCGAAGGACCAGCCGAGCTGCCATTGCAAAAAGTCGATCTCGAATAGAATAAAGCCGCCATTCAGTCTTGTGAATGGCGGCTTTCATTTTGTCCAACGGGGAATATATCGGTCCCAACGAGGAATATATTGCTTTCAACGGGGAATAAAACCCCTCCAACGAGGAATAAACTTCCGCCAACGGGGAATATCTCCGCCTCAACGGGGAATAAACTCTCGCCAACAGGGAATATCTCCGCCTCAACGGGGATTAAAACCCAGCCATCAGCGCTTCCCCTCAGCTAAAATTGTCTTATGAATCCAGATGCTGGCCTGCATTCCGTCTCCCATCGCGATGGTTGTCTGTTCTGAATGGGCAACGAGGTCGCCTGCGGCCCAGACATTCTCAACGTTAGTCATTTTAGTACGCGGATCGACAAGTACATGCTTGTTTTTATGCAGGTCGACGCCAAGCTGCTGTGCCAGCTGTGATTTTACCTCATTGCCGCCAAAGGCAATAAAGCCGCGCTCAGATGTCAATTCCTCACCGTTTGCGAGGACCACACCTCTGAAGTCAGGTCCATCTGCAAGCACCTTTTCAATCGGCCATTCCACATAAGTGATGCCCTTCTCCTTCATGGCTGCCAATTTTTCCTGCTCCACTTCTTTGTTTTCGTGGTTCACATAGGTGATTTTATCGGTAAAATAGGCCAGGGTCAGTGCCATATTCGCACCAGCCTTCCCCGAACCCATCACGATTGTCGACTTATCCTTCACTTCATAGCCATCGCAGTCCGGACACACGTATACGGTTATTCCCAGTGTCGGCATCAGTTCTGGGAATGGCGGAATCCGGTCCATGACACCTGTGGCCAGCAGCAGCCTTTTCGCCTGATAGGAATCACCGTGTTCCGACTGGATTTCAAACCCGCCCTCCAGCTTTTTCGCATTGACTGCCTTGCCCATTACGAACTCCACTCCGTATTTCTCTGCCTGCTGGCGGCCAACCTCCCGCAAATAAGGGCCACTGACACCATCTGGATAGCCCAGTATATTGTGATAGCTCTGGCAAATCGCCGAACGCCCATCCCCCGAATCCAGCACCAGCACTTTATGATTGTAACGACCAAGCTGGATCGCTGCCTGAAGCCCGGCAATCCCTCCTCCGATAATAAGGCAATCATACATACTCTACACCGTCCTTTAAAAAATTTACCATAATAGCATATTTCCCTGTTATAGGGCAGATAATCCGGTTTTTGCGGCTCAGCAGTTTGTATGGAACACAGACACTAGTTTTGTCGAACACCTGTAAATTACTACTTTCGCACTATGAATTCATTTATAATAAAAGCGAGGTGGATATTTATGTCAAATACAACGATAACAAAGCCAAGACTGATGCTATATGTAATATTAGCCTCATTGATCCTTTTATCGAATTACACCGTTTACCGGACATTGATGTTCGGGCCTGTACCCGAGGGTGCGGTCATTGGTTCATTGCTGGACCTGCTTCTAATCCTGCCACTCATGACGTACTTCCTGATCATCCGAAGAAGACATTCCTTAAAGTATATGGGCATCGTCATACTAGCAGGCTTTGCGGCCGCTTACTTCATCGTCCCGCAGCAGCATTTATCTCAGTACCCATTCCTGCCCTATCTCTTGATGGTTTCCGAAGGAGCCTTTCTCCTATTTGAGCTTTACATAGCTTATACAGTGGTAACGAGGCTGCCGAAACTGGTAAAAGAATATAAGAGCTTGGCCAAGAAGGATTCTTTTTTTCTTTTTAACATCAGGACAGCTGTCGAAAGAAGCCTCCATGGGAATAATGCGGCACAAGTCCTTGTGACCGAATTTTCCATGTTCCATTATTCTCTTTTCTCATGGAAAAAGAAACTTCAGATTGATGAGGGACAGCCTTTTACCTACCATCAAAAAACAAGTGTCAATGCCGTTTATATCATGATCATTCATGCGATTGTGCTTGAGTCGGTCGGCCTGCATTACTTCCTGCACAGCTGGAATGCCATCGTTTCGTACATCCTGCTATTCTTGAACCTTTACGGAATCCTCTTTATCCTGGCAGAGCTTCAGGCAACCCGTTTGACGCCTTTCTTGCTGGCAAATGACCATTTGCTTCTGCAGACAGGTTTCTCTAGGTCAATGTACCTTCCATTGAGCAAGATAAAGGAGATTAGGTATTACGATGGCCCTGAGAAAATCAGTGGAAAAGAAGTGTATGATGCCAGGGTGCCGGATTTAATCCAGGAAAAACCGATGTTCGAGATTCTGCTCCATGAACCAGTGGAAGTCAAATTCCTCTATGGTTTTAAGCGGAAAGTGACCCGGGTTGTCCTCAATGTCGATGAACCGGAGAGTTTTTTTCAAGCAGTAAAGCAGTCATTGAAATAACAAAAAACCCGGCCGCAAATCCAAGGCCGGGTTGATTTTTTTACGCATGATATTCTTCTAAAATCTTTTTCAGGGAAAGCTCCGCAGTGCTCGCATAGACGAGATCGGCGTTTTCAAAGCTTTCTTTCGGCCCCACAGCTACCGCAAACATGCCTGCTGCTTTGATCGCCTGGACACCAGCTGCAGCGTCCTCGACGCCGATGCATGCTTCCGGCTCAACGCCCAGCATTTCTGCAGCACGAAGGAACACCTCAGGATGCGGCTTGCCGTTTTCAACAGTCTTCGCGTCAACAATAATATCAAACTCGGATTTCATCCCAAGCGACTCCATGACGGTGAAGGCATTCTTGCTCGCAGATGCCATACCAAGTTTAAGCCCTTTTGCCTTGATATCCGCAATCAGCTCTTTGATTGCCGGTAAAAGGTCTGCAGGAGTGATGTCCTGAATCAGCTCTAGATAATGATCATTTTTCTTCGCTGCCAATGCCTCTTTTTGCTCGGCTGTAAAATCACCTGAACGGTTGCCAATTTCAAGGATTTTCTCGAGAGAATCCATTCGGGAGACGCCTTTCAGCTCCTCATTGTCCTCACGGGTAAAAGTGATGCCCAAACCCTCAGCCAGCGCTTTCCACGCTAGGAAATGGTATTCCGCCGTATCAGTAATGACACCATCAAGGTCAAAAATGAACGCTTTTAGGGGTCTTGTCATGTTCATACTCCTTTCTTGAATCGTTCTTTGCGATCGGCAAAACACAAGAACCGTCCCCCTGTTTTGGTGAAAACACTAGAACCGTCCCTCTGTTTTGCCCAATGAGAGAGACCTTCAGGGTTCCCGAAGATCTCTCCAGCATGTTTATTTCAATTTTACAGATAGCTGTCCGTCTGCAGGAATGGTAACTTGTTCGCTGTACAGTTTCATGGCTAGTTCTGGTCCTTGTTGTGATAGGACGACGTTTTCCTGGTTTACTTCTACCTTGATGTAGTGGTCGCGGTAGATGATGTTGAAGCTGTACTGGTTCCAGGCATTCGGAATGAACGGCGCGAATGATAATGTGCCGTCAGCCGTACGCATGCTTGCGAAGCCCTGGACGATGGCCAGCCAGGCACCTGTCATGCTTGTGATGTGCAGGCCGTCTTCTGTATCGTTGTTGTAGTTATCCAGGTCAAGGCGGGCCGTGCGGTTGTACATTTCGTATGCCTTTTCTTCCATGCCAAGCTCTGCCGCAAGAACTGCGTGGATACTTGGAGACAGGGATGATTCATGGACGGTCATTGGCTCATAGAACTCGAAGTTGCGGCGCTTCTCTTCTTCTGTGAACTCATGGTTGAAGAAGTAAAGTCCCTGAAGGACGTCCGCCTGTTTGATGAAGCAGCTGCGCAGAATTTTATCCCATGACCAGTTCTGGTTGATCGGCCGGTCTTCAGCAGATAGCTGATCCACTGTCATCAGATCCTTATCAAGGAAAGTATCGTGCTGGACAAAGACCTCTCTCTCCTCATCATAAGGATAATACATCTTCTCGACGATCTCCTGCCACTTCGCAAGCTCCTCATCATTGAATCCAAGTCCTGCTACACGGTCTTCATGGCCGTTCTGCTTCAGGTACTCAATGACTTCAAGCGTGTAGCGCAGTGTCCAGGCAGCAATCCGGTTTGTGTACCAGTTGTTGTTGACGTTGTTCTCATACTCGTTCGGACCAGTAACGCCATGCATCATATAGACGTTCTTCGCCTTATTGAAATGGACTCGGTCTGCCCAGAAGCGGGAGATGCCTGCCAGCACATCAATCCCATATTCATGGAGATAATCCTGATCTCCTGTATAGTTCACATAGTTATAGATTGCATAAGCCATCGCACCGTTACGATGGATTTCTTCGAACGTGATTTCCCACTCGTTGTGGCACTCCACGCCTGTAAAAGTAACCATCGGATACAACGCACCATTAAGTCCTTGCTGCTTCGCGTTGTGGTAAGCACCCTCAAGCTGATTGTGGCGGTAAATCAGCAGATTGCGGGCAACCTCTGATTCTGCCGTTGACAAGTAAAGCGGGATTGCGTAAGCTTCTGTATCCCAGTAAGTCGCGCCGCCGTATTTTTCGCCAGTGAAGCCTTTAGGACCGATGTTCAGACGAGAATCCTCGCCATAATAAGTTGAGAACAACTGGAATAGGTTGAAACGGATACCTTGCTGTGCAGAGTCATCTCCTGCGATTTCTACGTCAGCGATTTCCCAGCGGCTCAGCCAGCCATTGCGGTGCTCTTCCAGCAGCTGTTCAAAGCCTTTTTCAATCGAGCGTTCAAGCACTTCACGGCCTTTTGAAACAAGTTCTCCTGCATCATAGTCACGGTCTGTTGTGACAGCAACATATTTGTAGAGGGTTACAGTTTGGCCCTGCTCAGCTTTTACTTCAATGCTATTTTCAATATATTCTTCTTTTTCGTTCACTTCAACTTTCGCAACATTGCCGGTGACAACCGTTTGCATTGTCGTCGCTACCTGGAAAGTCGGAGTTCCGAATGGGTTGTCTTTCGTCTTCATCACAAGGCTGCCTGTGTATTCCGCTGCATCCCTGCTGATTTCATACCAGAAGTCTTCGTCATAGTTTGAATCTTCATTTCGCACATCGCCATCAAGATATGGAACAAAGGTAACGTTTCCATTATAGTTTTTAGCAGTAACAGAATAACGGATTGCCGCCAGTTCACGGTCTGCGACAGACAGGAAGCGCACTGCTTCGACTTCAGTTTCCTTGCCGTTCAGGTTGACCGTGAATTTCCTCGTCAGGACACCATGCTGCATATCAAGCTCACGGTAATATTCCTTCACTTCCGCTTTGTGAAGATCGAGCTCCTCGCCATCAACTAAAATTTTAATGCCGATAAAATTCGTGGAGTTGATGACCTTACCGAAGTAATGAGGGTATCCGTTTTTCCACCAGCCTACACGTGTCTTGTCCGGGAACCATACGCCAGCGATATAAGAGCCTCGGTGGAAGTCCCCTGTATATGATTCTTCAAAGTTTCCGCGCATGCCCATGTGGCCATTCCCGAGGCTCATGATACTTTCTGCAAGGCGGAAATCTTCTTTATGCAATTCGGTTTCGATGATCTTCCAGCTATCAATCCCAAATAATCTTTTCATAGCTTCAATCTCCCTTTAAGAAGTTGTACAAACGTTTGCACTATTATATCATGAATTCTCGCAAAAATGACAAAACCAAAGGTGATATTTTTGTGTCATCCTGAAACTCATTATTATTTTACTATTGTAATCCGGTTTGAAAAAATTTTATCTATTTCGCTAGTACATATGTTATAAATTTTCAGAAACCTTATATAATCTAAAAGGACTAAATGAAAAGAGGAAAAAGATTTGAGTATACGTTTTTTTAAAATTGCTGCGGTCTATTTTGTCATTGCTATTATTCTTGGAATTGTTATGGGGATCGCGCATGATTTCACCCTGAGCTCGGTTCATGCCGACCTGAACCTGCTAGGCTGGGTGTCCATGGCCCTTTTTGGGGCGATTTATCATCTCTTCCCGGCTGCAGGAAAAAGCAAGCTTGCCACCACGCATTTCTGGCTCCATAACATCGGAGTGCCAGTCATGCAGGGCGGGATTACGCTTTCCATGCTGACAGCGAATGGATTCTTTACCATTTTTGCCATCATCGGATCACTTGTTGTCGTTCTTGGGGGCATTTTATTCATGGTCAATGTTTTCAAGCATGTTAAGGCGTAATATTTAAAAACAGACAAAAGCTGCGGCCATCAATCATGGCCGCAGCTTTTCAGGTTATTTCTTTCCTTTTTTCTCTCTTAATTGAACTTCATAGCTGAAGCCAACCGGATTCTTATCATCTGCAGGTGCAGCATAGCTCGTGATCATGTAGTTCTTGCCATCCTTGAATAGCTGTCTAAGCTGAAGCGCATTCTCTTCTGTCACATTGAAGGGATCGACCGTTACTACTTTGTATACAGGCTTCTTGCCGGCAGCCTGCTTCTCATTGATGAAAGTAACTGTGTACTCCACGTACTTGCCTAAAATCTCATTCATTGACGTGAACGCATCTGTAGATGAGCCATCTTGGCTAAAGCCGATTTCCGGAATTGATACATTGTCAATGAACCAGCCAGAGTCGTTGTAGCCCCAGTCAGTCAGATAACGGAAAGATACAAGGACCTTTTGGCCTGCATATTCGCTTAAATCAAAGCTTTCATTTGTCCATTCTTTTGTGTTTCCAGTGAATCCTGGTACATTTTCCTTGATTTTCGGATAACCCTCTTCGACTACATCAGTTGTAGTATTTTCATTTTCAAGGCTTGTCCATGTTTGTCCGCCGTCTTTGGACACCTGCACAACACCAAAATCCCAATGCTCTTCAATATCAAGGTAATGATCGAAATTCAATGTAGCATTTGCAACCTCGGAAAGGTCCGCTTCGAAAATCAAAGTATTGTCTGCTTCATCGCCTGTATTGCCCCAAAGCACCTTGTTTGTTGCATCAGTTGGATCCGCAACGGACTTCCACAATGTTGGCAGGAAGTCGACACCGTCAAAGGAAATGCCATCGATTTTATCCTGGAATTTAAGCTCTTTGAAATCCCCGCCCCATGCAGGAACGCCATCTTTTTCAAATTGAAGTGCGCCTTCATAATCAACTGTATAGCCACGCTTCGTTCCCTCGTTGTCTACCACCAGGTCGCGGAGGTTGATGCTGTCGAAATTGTACACTCCTTCTCCCGGCTGGTTGCTGTCAAGCGCCAATGCTGTAATGAAGTTCTGGTATACCTTTGTAAAATCCTCTTGATAACCATGCTTCGCAAGCGTTTTGTTCACACCGTCAATGCCGACTACATCACTTGTCGCAAGGTCACGGATAAATTCTTTGCCGTATTTGTCGTTCATATAAAGGGTGAATAGATAAACCTGTCCGTAATCCGCAATTGTTTCTGGTCCAGTTGTTGCTGAACGGTGGTCATCCCAGTTCACAAGTGAATTTTCCGGGTGGTCAAGATAAAAATTGATGGAACGGTCATCATGTCCGTATCCTCCAAGATATTCAGAGAATGTAGACATTCCTTCATTGATCCATGTTTCTTCTGAAGGGTCATTATCGGCATGGATCAAGTGCTGAAGTTCATGGATTGTTGTCCCAAAGAACGTGCTTTCCAGGCGAGTCTCCCAGCTGTTTGTATCGATTGTAATAATGTTGCGGTCCATATAATTTTCTAGCGTCTGCCAGAAGAATCCAGCTACAAAGAACGGATAGCTAGGATCGAAGTAGTTATCATCTTGAACATTATCCACCAGCATGACAACTTTATCGCTAGTTTCATAGTATCCCTCAGGGAAATAGCCCCATTCAATCAACGGAGAATGCGAACCATCATGATGGTCAGGAGTGCCAAAGAACTCAGTTGCCTTTGGATAAATATTGCTGTCAAACTCATCCCGCAGCTTGTCCACTTGTTCCTGTGTCACGACATGGGCAGGCCTTGGATCGCCCTCAGGGAATGCAAGATTGTTTGCTACCCAAATTTCAACATTTTCCCCTACACTTCGTAGTGTAAAGTCTTTAAATTTCAGGTTTCTGTCCAAAAACTTTTTCGTTCCTCCATCATAGGTAAAAGTGCTGTCAGCAGCACCACTTTCTGACCCAGCGGTCTCATCCAGCTGAATGCCTTTCGCTTGTTCCTTGATGGATTGCTCTGCTTTCTTCAGGAAATCTTCGTCTTTTGAAAGCTGATCCAGACGGCTGTCAATGTCGACTCTGTCTCCGTATCTTTCAATATCCCATTTGGCTGTTGTCGCAGCGTCTGCTTGCGGTACGGATACCGTTGGCGCGACCAGGGATAGAGCCAGCGCGCCTGTTGTTAAGATTGATAGAATTTTCGTTTTCATGCTTGTTCTCCTTTCGCTTTCCGAAATACCTACCAAAAATCTTAACATGCTTAATTTTCAGAAATAAGTGAATATATTACTAAATTTCCAGTTTTTTTGTTTCCTTCTATGGTAAAAAGGACCTGTTTTTTCCAAAAAAATAAGCCCGCCATTCAGTATGGCGGACCTAACAGGTACAGATTATGCCAGTTCTTTCTGCTTTGTTTCCACACCCCAGAAGAACACGGCTGCAGCACCGATTAAAATCGCGATGCAGAAAATCGTGAAAATCGCGGTGATCGATAGATTTTGTGCAGATAAGTACGGAACCATCAGCGGACCGATAATTCCTCCAATCCTTCCGAACGAGGCAGCCATTCCGGCACCAGATCCACGAATGGTCGTTGGGTATTGTTCCGGAGTGTATGCATAGAGAGCACCCCAGGCACCAAGGTTGAAAAACGACAGCAAGATACCAGCTGTGATCAGCAGTCCAAGCGAATCGGCAGTCCCAAAGAAATAGGCACTCAGCGCTGTTCCAATTAGATAAACGATGAGTACAAATTTCCGGCCTGCTTTTTCAATCAGCCATGCCGCGGTAAAATAGCCCGGCAGCTGAGCGAGCGTCATAATCAGTACATATTGGAAGCTCTTGATTAATGTGAATCCTTTCATGACCATCACACTTGGCAGCCAGAGGAACATTCCATAATAGGAAAATACGACACTGAACCAGAGAACCCAGAGCATGATTGTCTTTTTGGCATGTTCCCTGGACCATACTTCGGCAATGCTCTCCATAATGGTCAGCCGTTCTTTTTTATCAACAGCCAGGTACCTGGGAGAATCCGGCAGATTCACGCGCAGATAAAGCGCATATAACGCCGGCAGCGCACTCAGGATTAACGCGGTCTGCCAGCCGAAGCTCGGGATGACAAAGTACGAAATCAGCGCCGCTACCAGCCAGCCGGCAGCCCAGAAGCTTTCAAGCAGGACAACGACACGCCCGCGCTTTTCTGCAGGCACGCTCTCAGCAACGAGTGTCGAGGCAACAGGCAATTCCCCGCCAAGCCCCATGCCAATAAAGAATCTTAACAGCAAAAAGAAAGACAGAGTGGTTGCCATGGCAGAAACCCCGCTGCCGATCGAGAATAGCAATAATGTAATGATAAAGACATTCTTCCGACCAATCCGGTCAGCCAGCAGACCAAAGACTAGCGCCCCGACTGCCATACCAATTGAGTTGACACTGCCAATCCAGCCCATTTCCTTGGCGGTCAAATTCCAGTCCACCTGAAGAGCAGCAATGATGAAGGCTAAAATTCCCACATCCATTGCATCAAACATCCACCCGAGCCCGGCAATCCCAAGCAGTTTCCTTTCCGAAATTTCCTGTGTTTTTTTCATAAAATCCTCCTGATTCCTTGAAGCGATACAGATAGTTTCCCTAAATTAGTTATTTTTAACATAATAATTGAATGGCTTCTTAATATTAGCATGTGTCTTTACACTAGTCATGATAAAAGTCCGGCAAACAGATAAATAATTTTAGAGGAAACGCGGACATTAACAGTAACTAACCTACTGTAAGGATGGAGCGTGTGATGAGAAAAAATAAGGCATTCAACAGGAACTCAATTCCTTTTCTCCTATTGGCTATTATCCATTTAATGCTTCTCTTCCTATTTGCCAAACGCAGCAAGGAAAAAACTATCTGGATCCTGCTGTTATCCAATATTGGCTTCGCTTACTTCTTTGAGTATCCTGTCCTGAACCTGTTCAAAGGCTATTCCTATAAACCCTCCATCATGAAAAAACGAGCCCACGACCAGGTATTGGGTGCGGTTTTATCACAGGGGTTTTATGTGCCTGTGACAGCGACTCTTTTAACCATTTTTCACAAAAACGGCTACTGGAAACTCGGCAGTACACTGATTTACTATCTGATTGAGCACACTTTCCTGCGCCTGAAAATATATAATACCCATTGGTGGAAACCGGTCTATACCTTACTCTTTATGAATATTTATTTCCACATCAGTGACTGGTTTTACAAAGCTATCCAAGCCCGTAAAGACTGGGCTTTGTCTCTTGCCCATTACCTATCAATCGAGGTAATCGGAATAACACTGCTGTATATTTCTGCAGCAGGACGAAAGATTAGATTTGGCCGGGGCATGTATCATTCCTGGTGGGAACATTTTGCGATCGCCCCGTTGTATAGTATCGTTCACTCTTTCTTTGCTGTGAAAAATTCCGCCAAACCAGGATTACAGCCCCGGCTTTGCATGCTGCTGTATCGTGTTCTTACGGATCTCTTTCTGAAAAAAATCGGCCTATTAAAAATCAAGCTGACACAACTATGGGGCAACATTCCATTTCACGTCTTCATAGTTTTCATTTCCAGATACTTATATATAAAGATTTATTCGGAGCACTCTGGAGAACACATAAAGCCAATCGAGATTTCTTGTAAGCCTGACAAAAAAGGCACATAGATAAGTTCTATGTGCCCCAATAGCATGGAAGCTTCATTCATGCTTCCCTTTCAATTCACTTTTTGCAGAATAACCGTTACCTTGAACAGGTCGCCGTCGACTTCGATGTCGAGTGACCCTTCGTGGAGGTCGACAATTGATTTGGCGATTGCCAGTCCGAGGCCGGAGCCTTCGGTGTGTCGTGACTGGTCGCCTCGTTTGAAGCGCTCGAACAATTCATCCAGGTCATCCCCCAGCTCGTACTTGGTGACATTCTTGAACGTGAGAACAGCCCTGTTGAGCTCTTCTTTCACCGAAATATACACTCTCGTATTCTCGAGCGAATACTTGAGGATGTTCCCGATCAGGTTATCGAATACTCTCCAAAGCTTCTGGCCGTCGACGAATGCATAGACAGGATGATCTGGCTTTGAGACGCGAAGCTGCAGGGAGGACTGAACCAGTGTCTCGTTATGCTCCGCCAGTGCCTGCTCAAGCAGCTGATTGAGGTCGACTCTATCCTTGTGAAGCTCAATGTTGCCGCTCGCCATTTTCGTTGCCTCGAACAGGTCATCAATCAGTACCTTCAATCGCTTCGATTTCCGGTCAAGGATCTCGATATAGGAATCCCGGTCTTCCGGCGCAAGATCAGGTGTCTTCAGCAACTCTGTATAGGTGATGATCGATGTGAGCGGAGTCCTCAGGTCATGGCTCACATTCGTGATCAGTTCGGTTTTCAGGCGCTCGCTTTTCGCCTGCTCCTTGTGCGAGACCTTTACCTCATTGCGGAGTGTGTTGATATCAGCGGCCAGCTTTGCAAAAACGGACCTGCCCCGCACAGGGAGATCGCTCACCATATTCCCCTTTGCCAGCTCTTCCACATTCAGGGCGATTTTATTAAAATACCCCGCATTCCTGAGCACAATAATCAAGATTGGCAAGCCGACAAACACAAGGCCAAAGAGGTAATGACCCAAATACCATCTGAAATCAAAATAAGTCCTTCCGAAAATAAATCCGGAAATGAAGACGATTCCCAAAATGATCAAAAGGATAATGCTGATGCTCTTAATCGTAAAGGCATCCATGATGAAGCCGAATGTCCTTACAAACAAAGAGTCGTTCCAATCGCTTTTCAGCCTCTTAAAGTCGTCCTTGTATTCCCAGAAAAATCTGCCCTGAACATACAGTCCAGCAAGGAAAACAGCCGCTGTAATCAAGGCCATTAGAAAATCCAGACCTGACCTGACTGGGTTGCCAGAAAAATAATGTACTTCATCGCTCATCCAGAATAGCGACATCAACGTAAAAATTCCGGTCAAGCCAAACAATATGACGCGTAAATCAAATGGGACTTTACTGTAGAATGGCCTCCACCTTTCCACGCCAAGCATCGACTTGATTTCCTTTTTCCTGCCCATCCTTATGCTTGCCACGATTGCGAGGATGCTTATGAGTATATAAACAAAGAAAACCACCTGTTGCCTTTTAAATTGCTGATAGTCGGAAATGATGGATGAGCCAGGGGCATTCTTGAGCAGCCCCACCTTTCCTTCATACACCTTGTTCCTCTCATTTAAAATCTCCTGCACAGGTTCATTGGACGGAAAATACCGGTTCGTTAAGCCCGCCTGCAAATAACCATAAGCATTGCTTGGATAACTTTCTGTGAACAGCATCTTCTGCTTATTGATGAAATCATCAGCGTCTTCACCCTTGGGTATATTCAGGTTTGTAAAAACTTCTCCCGTCTCTGTTTCTGTCAGGTAGTAATTGAATGCCCGTGAAATCCTTCTATACTCCGCCCTGTTGTTTTCCAAATCCTCATAAAACTCATCGATTTTTTCTTCTTTTTCCTTGATGATCTTTGCACGGACATGTTCATCGCTCTTGAAGTTTTCGGTGATATCCGCAATCTTTGCATCTCGTTCCTTTGTGATCGCTTCCTCTACTGCTTTATTCCCCGAATCTTTTGCATCCTGAAGCTGCTGTTCATACTGTACATTGATGTTCGACACTTGGTCAGTGAGACTTCCATATCGATTGCGATGTTCATCAATTTCTTCTTTTGATACCGTTATCTCCTTTTTCATGTCTTCTTTCGACATGGTGTTCAATTCATACACATATAAGAATTCTTTAAAGCGTTCAACTTCGTCATGGAAGCCGGGTGTATCAATATACCCATCCAAATAACGAGGTGCGTGATTAAAAAAGGCGAATACTCCGCTAATCCCAATCGTAATGAGCATCACCCACGCCACTAACACCAGCTTACTTTTCGATTTTATATCCAATGCCCCACACCACCTTTAAAAATCTTGGATTCTTCGGATCGATTTCTATTTTTTCGCGGATCTTGCGGATATGGACCGCCACTGTGTTTTCGGCATTGTAGCTTGGTTCCTTCCAGACTCGCTCATAAATATCGTTGATCGAGAACACCCTGCCTGCGTTCGTCATCAGCAGCTCAAGGATTTTGTATTCGATAGGAGTCAGCTTGACGGGCTCGCCATGCGCGGTGACTTCCTTTGACGACTGGTCCAATGTCAGTCCATTCAGGTCGATCACCTTCACTTTCCCTTCATATGTACCGAGCGTGACATATCTCCTAAGCTGTGATTTCACTCGAGCAATCAATTCAAGCGGATTGAACGGCTTCGTGACATAATCGTCGGCACCGACCTGAAGCCCGAGAATCTTATCCGTATCCTCGCTTTTCGCGCTTAAAATGATGATAGGAATGTTCTTATCCTCACGAATCCGAAAAGTAGTCGTAATCCCGTCCTGGCGCGGCATCATCACATCAAGAAGGATCAAGTGGACTGGCTGTTCGTTTAGCTTCTCGATCGCCTCGATCCCATCCGCCGCCTTGATCACTGTTATCCCTTCATTTTTCAAATAAATCTCAATCGCGTCGCGTATTTCTTTTTCATCATCGACCACTAGCACATTGTACTGATCCAAGTGAAAAACCCCCTTTCCCATAAGGCAAGCCTTGATGTTTCCTATTCTAGACAGCGAACCTTAACATTCACTGACGATAAATCTTAAGATTTTCTTAATATTGGTAAAAGCAGTGTGTGAATCTATTATATAGTTTTATACAGGAGGAGAGAAAAGGTTATTTTCTGGCTAAGCACCAGGCTGCCGTTTTCTTTGCTATCAGGGAAGGTGATACACCAGGTCCCCCGGAAGCGGAGCCAGAAAGTGATTTAAAGCGGCTGCTGACGCAGGAATCAAAGGAGGCGCTCGTCTTCAGATGAATTGATAAAGAAGTATCCAAGGCGCCCGGCGTTCCTGGATGAACTTCAGAAAATCAAATAATGGTCTGGGCCCATCCGGTTAGGATGGGCTCTTTTGAAATTGGAATCAAGGTTACTTCCTCAACGTGGCTAGTTTCGAGAATTCCTTGAGAAGAAATGGATCGATGAAATTGAACTTTATGTGATACCGAAACTGATTGGCGAAGGAATCCCGCTGTTCCCGGATGGCACGCCACCAGTTGATTTCGAACTGACAGACACCGGGCGGCTCGGACAGATCGCCACTTTAAAATACAGGCTAAAGTAAAAGGGCGCTGGATTGTCTCCAGCGCCTTTGTTTTACCATTTCAATTCTGCCAATTCCTGCTCTTCTCCCGAAGATATGCGAATCTCAAGGCACCTGTTTTCAAATCCCCTTGGTATCGTTAATCTTCTTTTCTCAAGGATCGATCCATCTACAGTCTTTTTCTCGATTCTCGCGTCCGATGTTCCGCCAATAATTCTGTTGCCCTCATCATCAAACAACTCGAGATCCACTCTATTTTCCCCGGCGCCCTTCACTGTGTATTCAAGCGCCGTCGAGGAGTTCCCGGATATCAGCTTTTCAAATGTCACCTTTAGACCATCAAGTTCCATTGTCTTATTTAAAGCCACTGTTTCGAATGGAAGCTGCTTGATTGGGACGTCAAAATTCCATTTTCCCTGTTCATTCTTCCAGTGATCCTTTATTTCACCAATGCCGATAAAGTTCAACGGCAATCTGGTTTCGTCAGGCAATTGTGCTTTTGGATAACTAAGCTGGATATGCCCTTTAAAGCCTTCTTCAGTCGGCAGCAATTTGACCAATTCCATGGTTTCCTCTATTTCAGGGTCGCGATCGAAGATTTCGTAAAAGGCATAAACCTCATCCTCCGCCCCCTCGACATCTCCCTTCACATCAAAGGTAACGCCGATCACCGCTCCGTCAAAATAAGCCTCCGTCACGGTCACATCCACACCATCGTAGCTCGCTTTTTCGTTCAATTCCGCTATTAGTTGTTGGGAGGCCAGATTGACTGCAACCTGGTCCTGCTCATACAGCTTTGCTAAAAACGGGATGTCTGCCAGCACGTTCGGGACCGACGGGAACAGGAAACCTGATGATATAAAAAGTACTGCAGCCGCTGCGGCCGACACTGCGGCTGCTCTTTTGCGGGGGGGATGAGACTTTTTCATATTGTTTCCTTGCCTGATCCCTCCCTGGATGGCTTTGATTACATCTTCCTTTGGCACCTCAATCTCTTCCATTGAGTCATGAAACATTTTCTTGTCCATCTTGCCCGCCTCCCAATTTTATCTTCAATTCCTTCCTGCCTCGCTGCAGATAGGTTTTCACCGTATTTTCGGGTATGTCCATCATTCTCGCAATCTCACTGATGGCCAGATCCTGATAATAAAACAGGATAATCGCAGCCCGGTGTTGTTCTTTCAATTGAGCAACCGCTTCCATCAAATCCAGTTTTTCGGCGGTCCCATCCTTGCCGGCAGCCGGCAGTTCCGTAAGTTGTTCGACTGGTTTCTCCAGTTTTCTTCGCTTCAACACGTCATACGCACAATGAATCAAAATACGCGTAAGCCAGGTCAAAAAATACTGCTCATTCTTCAATTGCCCAATCGCAAGAAACGCTTTACAAGAAGTTTCCTGGACAATATCCAGGGCATCCTCCCTGTTTCCTGCATAAAGAAAAGCAGTCCGGTACAATTGCTCATTATGTAAAATCAGAAGCTCTTCAAAAGCCTTCACATTCCCCTTGATTGCCTTCCTCACAAGCCGTGTTTCCTTCATTTCCTGACCTCCTTTCACTCTTTAGAACTGAATCAGCGAAAAAAAGTTTCATATTTTCCAGGAAATTTTTCTAGTCCTAAAGTAATATAGTAATAAATGGAATTATTAACCTTAATATGTTTCAGTATATCGAACGAGGTGATGATATGGGCTTTTTCTCTCGCAATCCCGATTTCCTTATTCCCGAAGATGGAATCGACTCTATTGAAAAAATCAAAATTGGCGGAATCCAACAGAGCATCCTCATCCAGTCGCACTCCCCAAAGAATCCCGTACTTCTATTTTTGCATGGCGGACCTTCCATGCCCCTGCCCGGCGTATCATCAAGAGGAAAAAACTACACCGTAGCGACCAATACAAAGGAGCTTGTGAAGAATTTTTCCGTTGTTTTTTGGGACCAGCGAGGTACAGGAAAATCCTATCACAAAGATATACCTGCACAGTCGATGACCTTTGAACAACTGGTTTATGATGCAGCTGAGCTGACAGATTATTTAAGAGAGACATTCGGACAGGAAAAAATCTTTCTCACAGCCCATTCATTCGGAACATTGATTGGCATGTACCTTGTAAAGGAGCACCCTGAAAAATACCATTCTTATGTGGGATTATCCCAGATTATCAGCTGGAGTGAAAATGACCGTGCAGGAATGGCATGGATGAAAAACGAAGCAAAACGGCGAGGAGATTATAAGGCATTGAACGAGCTCGAAGCAGCAGGCGATCCTCCTTTTACAGATGGCTATAAGCAATGGGGCGTACTGCGCAAATGGCAGATGAAGTACAGCACGATGGTCTATAACGATGAAAGTATCAAGCATCCTGGTCTTGCCAAAGTGTCCCTTGGGATGCTGGCCTCGAAGGATTATACACTTGCAGATGTTTTCCACTCTTTTTACAGTGGTTTCAAGTTGATTTATACAGACGATTTCATTAAAAATATACCGAAAATCGACGTGCAAAAGGACGTTCCGGCAGTGAAGATTCCCATCACCTTCATCCACGGCAGAAAGGATGTGCACGTCCACGGCTCTCTAGCCCAGGAGTACTTCAACACGGTAAAAACGGCACAAGAAAAGAAATTTATATGGGCAGAAAAATCAGCCCATCTCTTCCATCCTGATGACACAGAACTGATTGAACAGCACATCATTAATGAACTAAGACATTTAGAAAAAGAGGTGATCAATCTATGAAAACCATTTATCGAAGTCTCGATGGCAAAGACAAAATCCTCTGCCAGTATGAAGAGTACCTTACCCTGTTCGAAACTCCAATTGAGCGGGAGTATGTCGAGACAAGGTTTGGACGGACACATGTGCTGAAAATGGGGAAAGAGGACGGAAAACCATTATTCATTTTCCAGGGAGGAAATTGCATCAATCCTGTGACCTTATCCTGGTTCAAAGGGCTGGTGAAAGAATACAAGGTTTACGCCCCTGATACGATCGGACACCCTGGTTATAGTGATGAAACGAGGATCTCGGCATCTGATGAAAGTTTTGCTCTGTGGATTCAGGATTTGTTGGATTTTTACGGAATTGAGAGCTGTGCTTTTATCGGCCCTTCTTATGGTGGCGGCATTATTTTAAGGCTTGCTGCCTTCCAGCCGGAGAGAATACATTGCGCAGTACTGGTAGCTCCGGCAGGAATAATCCTTGGCTCGAAGCTCAAGATGATCAAGGACATCCTCATCCCGATGCTTTTGTACAAAATGAATGGCTCGGCAAAAAGCATGAGGCAAATCGCTGATGTGATGTCGGCGAAAACCATGGGCAGCCTCGATGAAAGCATAATCGGCAACATCTTTAAACATACGTTGCTCGAGCAGGAAATGCCGAAAATCACAACGATGGAGGAACTGGAGAATTATCGGGCGCCCACTCTCTTGATAACTGGGACAAACGATATATTTTTTCCAGGAGACAAGATTTCCCAAAAATCAGCAGGACTCTTCGGTGACAATCTTGAACTAAAAGAGTATGATATGGGGCATTTTCCATCAGGTGCTTTTCTAGAAAAAATCGATGCTGATATCAAAGCATTTCTGAAAAAATATTATTTATAGGGGGAAAACATGAGCATACAGAAGGTTGGCCAGATTGGCATACCGGTTAAAAACCTGGATAGGGCGCTTGCCTTTTACAGGGATGACTTAGCGCTGCCGCTGCTTTTCAACACGGATACCATGGCATTTTTTGATTGTGGCGGTGTCCGCCTGTTGCTAAGTCTTCCTGAGAAGGAGCAGTTCGCACACGCAAGTTCTGTCATTTATTTTCAGATAGAAGATATCCGGGCAAAGTATGAGGAATTGCTTGCAAAGGGAGTAAACTTTGTAGGTGAGCCACACGTTGTCGCCAAAATCGGTGACACCGAGACATGGATGGTGTTCTTCAGGGATTCGGAAGAGAATACCCTGGCTTTCATGAGCGAGGTTAATGGATAATATGAAAGGATACTGCTGTCAATTCAGTATCCTTTTTATTGAATTGCCTTCAATTCATTCTTTTTCAGGAAAAGCTCGATTTGATGAGCCGCCATCATGCCTGCCGTACTGTTCAGGTGCATTCCGTCGGTGAGCAGCAGATAGCCATTTCTGTGTGCAATCCTGTCGAGGCTGTATCCATAAACGAAGTGTTCGACGATGGCTTTTTCATATAGCTTTGCCTCATTTTTCAACGACCTGCCCCGCGTCCGGCCCTTCCCCTTCAAATACGCTTTAAGTTTCTCGTTAAACGGAAGATAGAAGATATTGTTCATTTCCGCGATTTTTTTGATGGCTTCATTGTACTGATCGATTTCCTTGTTGGCTTTGGAAAAAAGGTTTTCCCCCGCTACCGGGAGGGACATCAAAGCAATATATGCTGATGTTTCAGCTTTCAGCCTGCTGACGATTTGCGCGAGGTTGCGCTCATAGACCAGGAGGGAGGGTTTTTCGTTCCGTTCAGAGAGGTTAATTTTCCTCTTTGCCAGCTCGGGAGCTATTTTTACTGTGGCATCATTCATTCCGACCAAAATGACGACATAGTCCGGATGGCAGGCAATCACCTCATCCAGGCGCCGGAGTACATCAAATGACGTGCTACCATTCATCCCGCCATTGATAAATTGATAATCCTTGCAGCTCTTCCTTCTGGCAGCGTCGTCGACAAAATTATAGCTGATATTGCCATGAACAACATCTCCGCCCAGCACCGCGACTATCTTCTTGCCCTCCTGCCGCAGGCCCTTCTGCAAAAAGACCGCAGGGTTATTGGCAGGAAGCTGATTGAGCTTATTTTTCCGATGAAAATAAACTGACATGCCCAATACTGCCAGCAAAATCAGAACAAGAATTCCGCCATAAATCCATACCATTTGCAACCCCTCTTTCTTATTAATTAAAAATTCGGAATATATAATATATACTATTCGACAAACGGATGAATTACCATCTACTCATGATTTTTCCACACTGGATAAGTGCCTAACTCCATTATAGCCCTTTATGATACGCGAGAGACAAAATAAATGACACAAAAATTTTTACAAATCAAAAAATTGTTTTGCAACTAGATTTATATATAAGCTAAAATTAGATGGTAGAGTTTGGGAAAGGGGATTTTCTGCCTATGCTGAAAGCTAGGTTATATGATTTTTCGCTATTTTTCACTGCTATTGCCGTGGCTTTTGGATTAGGTTCTTTCATTCAGGATAAAAACACTTTTTTCATAGCTTTATCGTTCTATTGGTTGTTTTCCATGCTGTACAACCATTTACGGATCATTGCGCAAAACGGGACAACGAAATTCGATTATGGCATCAATTATAGTCTATCATTCGGGATATTTGCCGGTCCGCTTGGCCTTTTCATTTTTGAAGGCATCTATCGCTTTTCAGTTTATTTTCTAAAGAAAATCACCAAAACAGCCGATGAAAATGAATTTTTTGATACCTTCTACAATATAGGCGCGCATGTACTGATATACTCATTTGGTTATTATCTTTTCCATCTTGGTTACCCGTTTTTTGAGAAGATTCCATTCGGATTCTGGATTCTGATTTGTATCCTTGCTGTCGTGACAATCATGACGTCTATTGCCTTGCTGTCAACTGCTTTTTATATCCTCGGAGAGATCAGAAGCCTGCAGGAGATGGTCCAGTTTTTAAGGCAAAGCATCAACTGGCTGGACCAAGGGAAAACCGCCTTCACGAATGGTCTGCTCCTGTTGTTGCTTGAACAGCAGCAATGGGAAATGATCGTCGCCTTGTTCATACTAAACTACCTGGTCAGCCGTTCCTTCCAATCGAAATCGCAAATGATCAAGAATAAGATTGAACGGGACAAGTTCGAACAAATGGCATATACCGATTTCCTTACCAGCATTCCAAACCGGGCCTTCATGGATCTGAAAATGTCGGAACTGAACCAGACAGGGGAAAAGCTGGGCATCGTAGTAGCAGACATCGATAAATTCAAACGAATCAACGATACGTACAATCATGCAGTAGGTGACCGGGTCATCCAGCATGTCGCCAACACCTTGAAGAGTTACCTGGCAGAGGAGGATTACGTGTTTCGAAGCGGCGGAGAAGAGTTTACGCTCATTATCCGTAATCGCTCACTCGACGATACAATTAAGCTCGTCGAAAAAATCCGCAAAGGGATCGAAACAAGTTCTGTTGAGGTCGAATATCAATCTGTCATACATCCAATTACGATCACCTCTTCTTTCGGATTGTATTATTTCAAGGTCAATCAATATACTTCAATGGAAAAAGGCTACATCTATGCGGACCAGCTCCTGCTCCAATCGAAGGAGCTTGGCAAAAATAAAGTCACGTACAAAGATGAGCTTTCCCGCCAGACAGGCTGATCCATATGAAAAAGACAGAGAAGCAATTTCTCTGTCTTTTTTATTGAATAGCTCTGTTAACCAAATTTGATAGAGCCATTTGAATCATTCCCTTAAAAATGCATAAACAAATCAGCGGAGGCGGCCTCGTTCAGCAGCCATTTGATCGGCACCTGTTCAGCTGGATAAATAAATTCAAAATCATCTTTCACATCCAAATCCACTACATAAAGCTGCGCACCCATTTCAACTGCGATACCAAGGAGATCATGGACTGAGGCCACCCCAAAATCATTGATAGCATTCGACAGGTATTCCAGGTCATCTGATGGAACCGACACATACCGCTTATCCAAAATATTGACTCCTCTGCGCGAAAAAGCGAGGATCACATCGGCCCCCGAAGATGCTGCTCCTACTGCCACATTCAAGGGCGGGTATGCAGATTCAAGTTCATCGTGAAGCGCCATCACTACTACCTTTTTCTTTTCCATCCATCAGCCACCTCCATCAGTAACTTAACACTGCATCCGCTTTATAAGCGGTATCCAAAAAGGTTGCGACACCAGAAAGCTGCGCACCTTCGATTAGCTCCAGCCCATCGGCAATCAGCACATTCATCTGGCATCCGAAGAATTGAACACCCTGAGCCAATGCCTGCTTCATCATTTTTTCGAGGTCCATATTATGGGTCCTCTCCATGACTTTTAAATACCGTTTATCGAGAACCCGTGCACCATCCAAATCGAAAAAAATCGATACCTCATTTTCCTGCTCTGCATTTTTCAGCGCTTGTTTTAGAACAAAGGGAACATTCGAACTCAGTGAAACGAAATAAACGAGCTTTTTCTTCGCCAAAGTGACCCCTTCTTTCACTTTAAAACTTTCATAGCTATTTAGTTTGCCCAGCAGATATGAACAGATTACACTTTTATTATATACCCTTTACGGTATTTTAGAAACTCATAAAAGTAGGCAACAGCTTGTATTTTTTAATACTAGCTGTTGCCTGCTAAGGTTCTTTATTTTACCCATTTCTCCAGGAGCGGCCCAGAGTCCCCGTATACCGGATCTGTTTCCGGCACGGGGACATTTTTAATTTGTGACACGGCTTGCGCGCGGTCACCTGGATCCTTTTCCTTCAAGTCGGGTTTGCTGCCATTCGGATAAGCACCTACAACTTCAAAGTCCTCGCTGCTTTCAATTTTCTTATGGCCCGTTCCTGCTGGCAGAACAACGACATCTCCCACTTTTACATCGAGCCGTTCTCCAGCGTCACCGCCAAGCAGAATCGTCGCACTCCCTGATTTTACCCCCAGCACCTCATGGGTATTGGTATGGTAATGGTGATAATCATACACATCGCCGGACCATGTCCCGGTCCAATTATGCTGCTGAAACTGATCTTCCATCTTCAGATTGTCTTCAAAAACACCTTGATAGACAATTACTGGCAAATCTGGGTTATTCGGAATATCCCCTGCATCGCTCAGGAAAAAAGATTGGACTTGTGTTCCCATCGTGGAATCTGCTCCTTTCTTTTAGGCTCTTTTCGTAAACTTTGTTGCTTTCACATCCATAGTAAAAAACGGCTTCTGGGTTTTTACGAATATTTACGCTATCGAATTCGAAAGCATCTTCGTAAAGAGCCCCATAGATTCGAAAAGCAAAATAAAAGCGAAAACAGCCTTCTTTTTAAAAAGCTAAAAGCTGGTGCCACCCACTAATGTTCACTCGATGGCATGGACTAAATCAGCCCACACTTAACTGTACCTAGAAATCACGTGTGTTAAACGTGTCTCCCTCTCTCAGATTGCCTGCTTTATAGCCTTTGTAGAACCAGCTTTTCCGTTGTTCGGATGTCCCGTGTGTAAAACTTTCAGGTACGACATAGCCTTGTGAACGTTTCTGGATTGTATCGTCACCGACCGCGCTGGCGGCATTCAATGCTTCTTCAAGGTCGCCTTCTTCGACCACGCCCATTCCCTCGGCATGATGCGCCCAAACACCTGCTAAATAATCAGCCTGCAGCTCAAAGCGGACCTGATATTTGTTAAATTCCGTCTGGCTGAAACGCCCTCGAAGTGAGTTCAGCTCTTGTGTCTGCCCTAATAAAGTCTGGACATGGTGGCCAACTTCATGGGCCACTACATACGCCATCGCAAAGTCTCCCGGAGCCTGGAATTTCCTCTGCAGTTCATCATAGAAACTCAAATCAATATATAATTTCTGGTCACCCGGACAATAAAACGGACCTACCTGCGAGCCTGCCATACCACAGGCCGACTGCACACTTCCTGAATAAAGGACAAGAGTCGGCTCCTGATATTGCATGCCTTCCTCTGCAAAAATCTTCGTCCACACTTCCTCTGTATCGGCCAGTACAACCGATACGAACTGGGCCAACTCCTCTTCTTCAGCAGTTTGCTGATAAGGAGCAGGAGATTGCGTCCCCACACCGGACATGTTATCGACAACATCACCCAAATCCCCGCCGCCGAGGAATGTCATGATCACCAATAAGATTATCCCGCCAAGCCCGCCGCCC